>JBPOHT010000034.1:0-2150 GCA_052035235.1 Pseudomonadota bacterium
TTGGTCGGCCCCTGGATCTGCGTGGTCTGCATCGGCACCTCCGGCGGCGCCTCGGGACGATCCGGCATCTCCGGCGGCGGTTTGCGCTCGCGGCTCTCGATCTCGAAGTTCTTGGCCAGGCGCAGGAAATCCACCGTCGGCAGGATCTCGCCGTTGGGCACCGCACCCGTGGTCGAATGGATCAGGGCATAGAGCAGCCAGAACAACCCGACCATGGACACGCAGGCCAGGCCGAAGGGCGCAATGAATCGAAAGGGGCTCTGCTGCGGCTGCTCGCCAATCTGGGGGTTGGTCTGTACTCCGCTGTTGCGGTCCACGACAAACATCGGCACCCGGATCTCGGGGTTGGAGGAACTGGCCATCACTCCGCTCCCTTGGTCGCCACCGACACGCTCTGCACGCCGCCGGCCCGGACCTGGTCCATTACCTGGGCCATGACGCCGCTCTCGGAAGCCTTGTCGGCCAGGATCACCACCGTGTCCTCGGGGCGCTCGGCGTGCATGCGTTCAACCAGCGCACGAACCTCCGGCGGACTGACCTTCTTGCGGTCCATCCAGATCTCGCCGTTGGGGCGGATCGCGATCAGGATGTTGCCGGAGGCCTTGGACTCGGCCGTCTCGGCCTGTTCCTTGTCCACCTTGACCCCGGCCTGCTTCACGAAGCTGGTGATGATGATGAAGAAGATCAGCAGGTTCAGCACGAAATCCAGCATCGGCGCCAGGTCGATGCCGTGATGACCGTCGTCGGTTGCATGTCGGCGGGCTTGCATGGGTGTCTCCTCAGGCTCGCTCTGGTTATTTGGACGTGGTCGGCTGCAGCATGACGTTCATCGCCCCGCCCGCTCTGGCCTGGTCCATGGCCTTGACCACCATGCCTGTGGGGGCCTTGGTATTGGCCACCACGATCACCGGGCCGTCCGGCTTCTCGCCGCGGAAGCGCTCGACGTTGGCACGCACCGCCGCCGGGTCCACCAGGCGCTGGTCGATCGAGATGTCGCCGTTCTTGTGCACGGCGATGAACAGGGTGCTGTTGTCCTCTTCCTGTTCCTTCTGGTTCGGCGGTGAAGGCGGCGGGGTGTTGAGTGAGAGCCCCACTTCCTTGACGAAGACCGCGGTGATGATGAAGAAGATCAGCAGGTTCAGGACGAAGTCGAGCATCGGCGCGAGGTCGATGGCCTCTTCGTCGTGTTCGACATGCGGGCGGCGGTGACGCAGGGCCATTTCAGGAATTCCTAGAAGCTGAAGCGATCGGCCAGCAGTTCGGTCTGCTTGCGGATCTTCGACTGGAAATAGAACACCGGGTACATGCCGGTGACGCTCACCGCCAGGCCCGTCATGGTGCAGTTCATGGCCTTGGATACGCCGGATGCCATCGTTCTGGCGTCCGCGGAGCCCAGGATCGACATGGAGTCGAACACCTCGAGCATGCCGTGCACGGTGCCCACCAGGCCCAGCAGCGGGCACATGGGGATCAGCACCTTCAGGACCGGCATGTTCTCGGACATAGCGCCATTCAGGCGCGAGATCATGGCGCTGCGGATCTGGTGGGACATCCAGGACTGGTGTTCCGGACGCTCTTGCCACTGAGCGAGCAGGCGCTGGGCCATGCCGGGGAAATGCGCCCGGAAGAACCACAGCCGCTCGAAGATCAGCGTCCACATCAGGACACCGGCCACCAGGATCCACATCACGAACGGCCCGCCGGCAATGGTCAGCTGGCTGACGGCATGGAACGGGGACATCAGGATCTCAGGACCTGTCATTGCATCCTCCGGTCGCAGCGTTGCCCCGCCGCGGGTGCCAGGCTAGGCGCGAGGAGGGCGTTTGGTGGGCCCAAATAACCGACGAGCAACAACGCCTGGCGCCCACGGCGGGGATAACCCGAAGGGCCGGGGCCGCTTGGGCGCTTCCTGCTGCCGCGAAGGCCTGCCGCAGATTCGGTCCGTCACGGCGCTCGCCTGCCGCGTTGCGCCCAAGTGACCCCCGGCGCTGCGATCGGGGGATGCAATGACAGGTCCTATGCACGACGCTTCTCGATCAGCTCGGCCAGCAGGCCGGTGCTCTGCTCGTCGAGGATCTGGATCAGGCGCTTGGAACGGCTCTGCAGGGCGCTGTTGGCGAACAGCAGCGGGATGGCGATGCCCAGGCCCA
>JBPOHT010000011.1:0-95521 GCA_052035235.1 Pseudomonadota bacterium
GGTTTCCAATGCCCTGAAGGATCTGCCGATCGCCTTGCGACCCAGCAGCTCAAAGGACGGGCACTACGACCTCTACTTCTGCCATCACCGCTTCGCGCACATCGACCTGCGCAAGGCGTAATGTGTAAACCATGTCCTGGCACACCTGTAAAGGATGTGTCCGGTCTGAACACACAAGCAAAGAAAGGTAAGTCGCCCTTAGGCGAAACTAACCCTCAAAGAACCACGACACCTGACCGGCGTAGTCGCCGGCACCACAGCTTTGGCTCTTATGAGTAAAGCGCGCGCGCCTCACCCTCTCCCCGTACACGGGGAGAGGGAGTGAGCGCAGCTACTTCGCCGGGTAACGCGCTTCAACCATCGCCCGCTTCATCTCGGCAACCGCCGCCGGAAAGCCAACAAACACCGAGCGCGACACGATGCTGTGCCCGATGTTCAGCTCCTCGATCTCCGGAATGCGGGCGATGGCTCCGACGTTCTGCAGCGTCAGCCCATGGCCGGCGTGGACTTCAAGGCCGGCTTTCTTCGCGCTGCGTGCGAACTTGGTGATGCGCTCCAGCTCCGCCGCCTGCTTGCGGCCGCTGGTATCGGCATAGGTGCCGGTGTGAATCTCGATGTGCGGCGCTCCGGTGGCCTTGGTCGCCTTCAGCTGCGCTGGGTCTGCGTCGATGAACAGCGCCACGGTGATGCCGGCCTTGGCCAAGCGCGCGCAAGCGCTCTTCACCGATGCCAGCTGGCCCGCCACATCGAGTCCGCCCTCGGTGGTCAGCTCCTCGCGCTTTTCCGGAACCAGGCAGACGTACTTCGGCTTCAGCCGGCAGGCGAAGTCGAGCATGAAGGGCGTGACGGCCATCTCCAGGTTCAGCGGCACCGGGCTGACACGCAGCAGGCGCTCGATATCGTGGTCCTGGATGTGCCGGCGATCCTCGCGCAGATGCATCGTGATGCTTTCGGCACCGGCGCTGGCCGAGATCAGGGCCGCCTCGACGGGATCTGGATAGGGCGTGCCGCGCGCCTGGCGCAGGGTGGCGACATGGTCGACGTTGACGCCGAGGCGCAGAGGCGATGCAGGAGAGCGTTTGTTGGTCATGGCAGGAGCGAGATGTTGCAGTCCGCATGATAGCGCCGGACACCCCATATGGGGGGGACGCCCCCTTTCTGGGGGTAACGGCGCCCCTGGTGCCTCCCGCATGGTTCCGCCGTCATCCGCAACCGGAAGAATCGGGGGAACCCATGACACGTATCACCTTGCCGCACACGCTCGCCACGGGATTGAAGCTCGCACTCTGCGCCGCTCTGTTCACCGGCCTGAGCGCCTGTCAGGACAACGACGGCAACGGTCCAGACGGCGCCGGTCCTGGCCCCACCCTGGCCACGGTCGCCGGCACCGCCGCCTTCGGAGCGCCGGTCTCCGGCGGCACCGTCACCGCCAAGTGCAGCAACGGCAGCGGCTTCACCGGTACGGTCACCACCAATGCCCAGGGCGCGTTCAGCGGCCAGGTCGCACCGTCCGCCCTGCCCTGCGCCTTGAGCGTGAGCGGCGGCAACCTGCCCGCTGCCTATGGCTCGCTGCACAGCCTGGCGACTGCGGCGGGACGCACCAATGTCACGCCGCTGACGGATCTGGTGCTGGCGCTGGCCGTCAACACCGCCGCAGGCCAGTCACTGGCAGCATGGTTCGCCAACCCCGCGAACCTGCCGCAGGTCAGTGGCAGCCTGTCCACGGCACTGGCCGTCTTGCGTAGCGCCCTGAACAGGGCTGGCTACATTCTCCCGGGCACCTGGACCGTCGGCAGTGCTGCGCCTTTCAGTGCGCCCTTCGACCCCAATCCGGCGACCGACCCCTATGACGCGCTCCTGGAGCAGCTCGCGTCCGGGCTGGCGTCGGGCACCTACGAGGGCTATGCGGCGATGCTGACTGCCTTCGTCGGCGGCGCCGACCTGCCGGATGCGCTGGAGGAAGAGCCCGCCAGCACCCAGCCGGCAACGATCAATGCCCTTTTGGCAAAGCCCTACGCGCTGGTGTTCAAGCAGGCGGGTGGTCTGGGCTGCGGCAGCAGCTGCAGTTTCACCAACAATCAGGCGGTGGGCGCGACTGTCGGCACCAACGGCACCCTGACCATCGGCGGCAAGACGCTGGCGGCTCCCTTCAACCGCAGGTCAGGCAACAACTTCAACACCGTCGAGATCCTGTGGCAGGACGGCCAGATCGTTTACGCACTGTCGAACAACCAGACCGGCGCCCTCAACGAAATCAACGTCGAGCGCGTCAACGGCGACGCCTACGAGTTCCTGGGCCAACTGGTCGAGGCTGAAGACGAGCCGCCCACGGCAACCCCTCTGGACGGCATCAAGGCCCTGGCGGGCAGCTACGACTTCTCGGCCCATGTCGTCGGCACCAGCAATGGTGACGTCTCCCTGCAGCAGCCGCGCGGCGTGCGCGCCCACGACAGCTATCCGCTGTGCGAGCCACTGGGAGCCACCGCCGGCCCGGGCGATCAGTTCGGCACCTCGCGTGCCTGGCCGGCCCAGGTTGTGGTGGCAGCCGACGGCTCGGTGACGGTGCGCAATCCCGACAACAGCTCGCAGTCGATCACCCTGACGCCGGGCCGGATCAGCGCCGATGACGTGACCGCCGCCAGCGCCGGCTCGTCGGGTTGGCAGCCGAAGAATCCGGGCAGCAAGGTCTACTCGCTGCGCCGCTCGATCCGCTACAACGACGGCATCCACCCCCAGCCGCTGACGGAGAACTTCGAGTTCCTGATCGGCGTCACCGCCAATGGCCGATTCGACAATCTGGAAATGCGCGGCCCGGGCAACTCGGCACGCATGGCCTTCTGCGGAGCCACCCTGGACCGCAGCTCGAGCGATCCCCTGGCGCCGCTTAAGGCCCTGGCCGGCAGCTATACCGTCACGCGCAACTACCTGGGCACCACGGCACCCTGGAGCACGATCACCATCGGCAGCGATGGCGCCATCGCCTTCGGTGGCACCGGCCCGAACACCGGTGTGGCGGAAATCCGCAAGATCAACGCCGGGCTCCGCAACGAGAACAACAACGGCATCGACAACTCGGTCTGGGTGGTGGCGGTCTACGTGAACCGGGACCTCAACGGCGATAGCCAGGTGGACAACAAGGATGTGATCCTGCTGTTCCTCACCAACGGTGGCGCCTTGCGCGACGTGCAGCACCTGACCACAAGCAACCAGCTGGTCGATGTCTCGGTGATCGAACAGGCCCTGCCGGCTTTCGACGATTCACTCGCAGCGGCCCTCAGCGGTAACGGTGTGAGCGGCAAGTTCGACAGTGGCGCACAGTTGGTCAGCAGCACGCAGGCCAACGCCAACGTGTCGATCTACACGCAGGTTTCCCGGCTGTCCCTGGTCGCAAGACGGGACAATCTCCAGCAGGTGCCGCAGAACGAGCGCAAGGCCTGGCAGGTCGTGGTGGCGCCGACGGCACCGGCCGTTCCCGTGGCGGGCCAGACCTACCGTTGCGACAATACGGGAGTGGGTTCGCAGGGCCAGTTCACCGCCGTGCTGTTCGATAGCTTCGGCGTGGGACTGGATCCGCAGAGCTCGCCGAACGTGCAGCCGACCGGCAGCTCGCGCATCGGCGGTGATTGCGAGATCGACATGACCCGTGTCGTGCTGAGTGCGCAGAACCGGATGCAGGCAGCCGAGGGCCGCTTCCGCGCCGTGTTGTGGAACCGCGAACAGAAGCGCTTCCAAGATGCCGTGGGCTTCTTCCGCTACGATCCGCCGGCACCCTGATCCGTAGCATCGTGGGGCTGAAGGGGCCTGCATTCGCAGGCCCCTTTTTGGTTGGCGCCCCTATTGGCGGCGTAGCTGTCGCAGCAGCTTGGCCGTCTCCAGCTCGCGGCCACCAAGCTGGCGCCGCACCAGCTCGCGCATCAGGCGGCGCAGTTCGACGCGCCAATCGCCCTCGCCCGCCGGCTGCCCGTCGCGCAGCGCGATCAGGGCACGGCCGGAACAGTGCCCGCGGGGCGAAGGCTGGAAGCCCTCCTGCTCGCCGTAGGCGTAGCTCAGTGCGGGATCGATGTCGTCGGCCAGTTCCAGGCCGTAGCCGATGTCGGCCAGCAGCCGCTTCTCGAACAGGCGCAGGGCGAATTCGGCTTCCGGCCCCGGCAGGGCGACCAGGGCTTCTTCGTAGGCCTTGTAGGCGTCGGGGTGCGGGTCCTGCCGGTGCAGCAGGCGCAGCAACAGTTCGTTGAGATACCAGCCGTAGAACAGGCGCTCTCCGACGAGCTCGGGAGGCGGGCCGTTGGCCTCGACCCCGGTCAGGGCCGCCAGTTCGCCGCGCTGGGTCCAGCTCAGCAGCAAGGGGCGCAGGGCTTGCAGCAGCGCGCGGTTGCGCGACTTGGGAGACCTGGCTCCCTTGGCGATCAGGCCGATGCGGCCATGCCGCTCGCTGAAGGCCTCGATCAGCAGGCTGGTTTCGCTGTAGGGCTTGGCGCTGAGCAGCCAACAGGGCTCCAGCTGGACACGCCCGTGGTCCATGACAGCGTTAACCGGCCCTAGTCGGGCGTCAGTCCGAAGCGCTTCAGAGCCTTGGGATCGTCGCTCCAGTTCTCGCGGACCTTGCACCATATCTGCAGGAAGATCTTGCGCCCGAGCATGCGCTCCAGGTCGCGTCGCGCGGAAGTGCCGATGGCCTTGAGCGTGGCACCGCCCTCACCGATGACGATCTTCTTCTGGCCCTCACGCTCTACCCAGATCACGGCGTGGATGCGATCGAGATTGCCTTCGCGCTTGTAGTCCTCGACCTGCACCGTGGTCGAATACGGCAGTTCCTGGTGCAGCGCGCGGATCAGCTTCTCGCGGATCATCTCGGACACCGTAAAGCCCAGGTCATTGCCGGTGACCATGTCCTCCGGGTACAGCGGATCGCCTTCGGGGATGCGGCTGAACAGCTCGTCCACCAGCCTGCCCAGGTTGGCGCCCTTCTGCGCCGACAGCGGTACGATGAAGGCGAAATCGCGGCGTTCGGCGAGCTTCTGCAACAGCGGCAGCAGCTTTTCCTTGTCTTCCAGGCGATCGATCTTGTTGACCACCAGGCCCACCGGTACGGACAGGCCCTCAAGGCGCTGCAGGACGGCCTGGTCCTCATCGGTCCAGCGGGCCAGTTCCACCACGAACAGCACCAGATCCACATCGTGGATGGCGCCGGCGGCGGCCTGATTCATCACGCGGTTGAGCGCGCGCGTCTCCACCTTGTGCAAGCCCGGCGTGTCGACGAACACTACTTGGCCGCGCTCCTCGTGCAGCACGCCCTGGATGCGATGGCGCGTGGTCTGCGGCTTGTGGGAGACGATGCTGACCTTCTGGCCGACCAGGGCGTTGACGAGAGAGCTCTTCCCTACATTGGGCCGGCCAATAACCGAAACCATTCCGCTACGCATCGACCGACTCCACTCCAACGAACATCAGGCGCCCGATGTAGGAGCAAACTCCTACCTGTCGATTGTCGCAGGCGCGAGCGCCTGCGAGGGGCCGCCCAATCACTGAAACCATTCCGCTACGCATGGATCTTGGAAATCATCAGTTCGGCCGCGCGCTGTTCGGCGCTGCGGCGGGAAGCCCCTTCGGACTCGGTAAAGGATTCGTTGTCGGGCAGTAGGCAGCGTACGGCAAAACGGCGCGCATGCGGCGGGCCGGACTCTGACAGGATCTCGTAGCGCGGCAGCGGTCGACCGTCGGCCTGCAGGGCTTCCTGCAGGCGGGTCTTGGGATCCTTGAGGGATTCGGCATCGGGCAGGTCGGCCAGCAGCGGCGCATAAAGCCGCTCGCAGACGCTGCGCGCCGCGTCGAACCCGCCATCGATGAAGACGGCGCCGATGATGGCCTCCACCGCGTCGGCCAGGATCGAATCGCGCCGGAAGCCTCCGGACTTCAATTCGCTCTCGCCCAGCCGCAGCAGATCGCCGAGCTGCAGATCGCGCCCCAGCAATGCCAGGGTCTCCTCGCGCACCAGGCTGGCACGCAGGCGGGAAAGAGCACCTTCCTCGGCTTTCGGCTGCAGCACGTACAGGCGCTCACCGATGACGAAGTTCAGCAGACCGTCGCCGAGGAATTCAAGACGCTCGTTGTTGCCGTGCGCATAGCTGCGGTGCGTCAGCGCCTGCTGCAGCAAGGCAGCATCCCGGAACTGGTACCCGAGATGCCGACTCAGATCGACCGTATGCCTGCTCAATCGTGTCAGACCGAATTTCCCACCATCTGCACCTCACCCTCGAAGTGGATGACGAGGTAGATGTTGTAGAACAAACGCTCGCGGGCTTCGTAGTCGTAGGTCATGAATCGACCGCGCCCATCTCGCTTGATCTTGATGTCCCTCGGCTTGATTGTTTTGATGTCGTCAATATCCCAATAGCGCTGCAGAGTGCTGCGAAGCGCCTGAGATCCGCCATCATCGCCACCGACATTGGCCTCGGCAGAAGCCTTGTTCAGGACACTGACCAGCTTGAACTGGTTCATGTAGATCGGGAAGCACTTCAGCCCCACGATCGCGGTGAAAGCGATCACACCGAAAATAAATAGCAGGCCGAACCAGCCAAGGCCCTTCTGACGATGACGAAGCTGCATGGAATCCTCCCTCCCCGTGGATACGGCTATTTAATCACGGTTCCGATACGCGAGAAATCGATCCGCGTACGGACGCTGTCCCAGCTCATCCAGATGAAAAAGGCCTTTCCGACCAGGTTCCGCTCCGGCACCGTGCCCCAGACGCGGCTGTCCGAACTGCCGTCGCGGTTGTCGCCCATGGCGAAGTACTGGCCTTCCGGCACGGTGAACTCGAAGTCATCCGAGGGGCGGTCGGGGTCGACCAGCACGTGGTGCCGGACGCCGGTCAGGTTCTCGGAGAACCGGTAGACCACCCCGGAAGCATGCCCGCCCTGCACCGGAAAGGCGCCATCGGCCTCCTGCGTCATCTCCTGTCCGTTCACGGTCAGGCGCTTTTCCTTGTACACCAGGTGATCGCCCGGCAGGCCGACGATGCGCTTGATGTAGTCCTGGCGCGGGTCCAGGGGATAGCGGAAGACGACAATGTCGCCACGCCCGGGCAGGCCGTTGGGTAGGAACTTGTTGTGGAACGCCGGATCGCGCAGGCCGTAGGCGAACTTGTTCACCAGGATGAAATCACCCACCAGCAGGGTCGGGATCATCGAGCCGGAGGGGATGCGGAAGGGCTCGGCAATGAAGGAGCGCAGCAGCAGTACCGCGGCGATCACCGGAAAGAAGGACTGGCAGAAGTCCACGATGGCATTGGGCGGTACGCCCTCGCCACGGCGCGGCGCCAGGACCCACTTGTTCAGGGCCCAGCCGATGCCGGTCAGCAGCGTTGCCGCCGTCAGCAGCACCGCGAAATCGACGTGGAAATCCTGCATCGGTTCTATCCTCGGGAACTTACTTCTTCTTGTCCACGCCCAGCACGGCGAGGAAGGCTTCCTGCGGAATTTCCACGGAGCCCACCTGCTTCATGCGCTTCTTGCCTTCCTTCTGCTTTTCCAGGAGCTTGCGCTTGCGCGAGGCGTCGCCGCCGTAGCACTTGGCGGTCACGTCCTTGCGCAGCGCCTTGACCGTGCTGCGGGCGATGATCTTGGAGCCGATGGCGGCCTGGATCGCGATGTCGAACATCTGCCGGTGGATGACGTCCTGCATCTTCTCGCAGAGGTCACGGCCGCGGTTGTAGGAGTTCTCGCGATGCACGATGGTGGCCAGGGCATCAACCTTGTCGCCGTTGACCAGCACGTCCAGGCGCACCAGGTCGGCGGCGCGGAACTCCAGGAAGTCGTATTCGAAGGAGGCGTAGCCGCGCGACACGCTCTTGAGGCGGTCGAAGAAGTCGAGCACGACTTCCGCCATCGGCATCTCCACTTCCAGCTGCACCTGCGAACCGAGGTAGCGCAGGTTGCGCTGGATACCGCGCTTCTCCATGCACAGCTGCATCACCGGGCCGACGTAGTCGGGCGGCATCAGCACGCGGGCGACGATGATCGGCTCGCGGATCTCGTCGAGGTTGCCGGGCTCCGGCAGCTCGGCCGGGTTGTCCACCTTCTTGATCTCGCCCTGGGTGGTCAGCACCTCGTAGACCACCGACGGAGCGGTGGTGATGAGGTTCAGGTTGTACTCGCGCTCCAGGCGCTCCTGGACGATCTCCATGTGCAGCATGCCGAGGAAGCCGATGCGGAAGCCGAAGCCCAGCGCGGTGGAGTTTTCGGGTTCGAACTGCAGGGCCGAGTCGTTGAGGCGCAGCTTCTGCAGCGACTCGCGGAAATCCTCGAAGTCCTCGGCGTCGATCGGGAACATGCCGGCGAACACGCGCGGCTGAACCTGCTGGAAGCCGGGCAGCTCGGTATCACAAGGGGCCGAGGCGCGGGTCAGCGTGTCGCCCACCGGGGCGCCGAAGATGTCCTTGATGCCGGCGATGATGAAGCCCACCTCGCCGGTCTCCAGCTGCTCCTTGAACACGCGCTTGGGCGAATGCACGCCCATCATCGTGATCTCGTAGTCCTTGCCGGTGGACATCACGCGGATCTTCTCGCCCTTGCGGACCGAGCCGTTGACGATGCGTACCAGCGACACCACGCCCAGGTAGTTGTCGAACCAGGAATCGACGATCGACGCCTGCAGGCGTCCGCTGGGGTCGCCCTTGGGCGGCGGCAGCTGCTGCACCACCGCCTCCAGTACCGCCGGTACATTGAGGCCGGTCTTGGCCGAGATGCGCAGGGCATCCACGGCGCTGATACCGATGACCTGCTCGATCTCGTCGGCCACGCGCTCAGGCTCGGCGTTCTGCAGGTCCACCTTGTTGAGTACCGGCAGCACTTCCAGGTGCTGCTCCAGCGCGGTGTAGCAGTTGGCCACCGACTGCGCCTCGACGCCCTGCGAGGCATCCACCACCAGCAGCGCGCCCTCGCAGGCTGCCAGCGAGCGCGAGACTTCATAGGAGAAGTCGACGTGGCCCGGGGTGTCGATGATGTTGAACTGGTAGATCTCGCCATTGGCCGCGCGGTAGTGCAACTGCACCGCCTGGGCCTTGATGGTGATGCCTCGCTCGCGCTCGATCGGGTTGTTGTCGAGGATCTGCTCGGTCATCTCGCGCAGCTCAAGGCCGCCGGTGAGCTGGATGAAGCGATCGGCCAGGGTCGATTTGCCGTGGTCGATGTGCGCGATGATGCAGAAATTGCGGATATTTTCTTGTTTCATGGGAGTCTGCGGCCGGGGGCCGCCAGCGAGGCCGCGCAGTATATAGCTAGAGTGCTTCAGCCACCCGGGCAGGGTCGAGCCGCCCTTCACTCAGCACCCGGCCGGCAGCATCCAGCAGCACCGGGATGCGGATGCCGTACGCCTGCTGCCACTCCGGGCGGGCATCGACATCGGCCTTTTCCAGCTCGAAGCGGCCGGGGCCGAACTCGGCCAGCAGGTCCTCCTCCAGCTCGTCGCAGAGGCAGCAGCCGGGCCGCGACAGCAGCATCAGCCTGGGCGTCACGGCTTGCCCCGGCCCGCGGGAGCCGCCGGCACGTCCATGGCCAGGAACAGCGGCGCGCCGCGGCGCTGCACCAGCACCGGCACGGTCTGCCCCGGCGTCAGGCGGCCGGCCACCTCGCGGTAGCGTGCCGGGCTACCGACCTCCTGGCCGCTGATCTGCAGCAGCACGTCGCCGGCGCGCACGCCGGCACGGGCCGCCGGGCCGTCGCGGGCCTCGGCCACCATCACACCACCCGAAGGGCCACCCAGCTGGGCATCGCGGCGCTCGGCGTCGGTCAGGGGGCGCACGGTCAGGCCCAGGGGATCGGCCGGTACAGCGGGCGGCGCAGGAGCGGTGGGTTCCGGGCCACGCTTCGTCGGGGCCGGCTCGGCATCCGGCTGCAGCACACCCACGGCCACCTTGAGCGTCATCTCCTTGCCTTCACGCAACAGCTTGACCTCGGCCTTGTCGCCGGGATCGGTGATGCCCACCATCGGCGGCAGCGCCGTGGAGCTGGCCAGTTCGATGCCGTTGTAGCTCAGGATGATGTCGCCCGCCCGCAGGCCGGCCTTTTCGGCCGGACTACCCGGCATCACGCGCGCCACCAGCGCCCCTTCGGGCTTGTCCATCTTCATGGAGATGGCCAGGTCGCGATCGACCTCCTGCACCACCACGCCCAGCCAGCCACGCTTGACCCGGCCGTGCTCCTTGAGCTGGCCGGCCACCTTGGCGGCGACGTCGATCGGGATCGAAAACGACAGGCCCTGGTAGCCGCCCGACTGCGAGTAGATCTGCGAATTGACGCCCACCACCTCGCCCTTGAGGTTGAACAGCGGGCCGCCGGAGTTGCCGGGGTTGATGGCGACGTCGGTCTGGATGAAGGGGACGTACTGCTCGGTAATCAGGCTGCGGCCCTTGGCCGAGACGATGCCCGCGGTAACCGAGTAATCGAAGCCGAAGGGCGAGCCGATGGCCAGCACCCATTGTCCGGGGCGCAGCTTGCTGGCGTCGCCGAGCTTGACCGCCGGCAGGTCCTTGGCCTCGATGCGCAGCAGCGCCAGGTCACTGGCCTCGTCGCTGCCTACCACCTGGGCGGTGAACTGACGCCGGTCCAGCAGGCGCACGATCACTTCCTTGGCGTCGCGCACGACGTGGTAGTTGGTGACGACGTAGCCGTCCTTCCACAGGATGAAGCCGGAGCCCAGCGACTGCGGGGTGTTCTCCAGCGGCGGCTCCTCGTCGCTCTCGCCCTGGTGCTCCTCGAGGAAGCGCTTGAACCAGTCGGGTGCGCCCTCGAGGCTCTCGGGCTCACTGCTGTCGCCGCCAATCGGAGCGGAGGGATCGGCCGGCGACTCACCCACCACGGTGCTGATGTTGACCACCGAAGGCGACACCTGCTCGACCAGGTCGGCGAAATCCGGCGTGCCAACGACCTGCGGCCCGCGCTCGCAGGCAGACAGCAGCACGATGACCGCAAGCACGGTCAGCCGCAGGGAGGGGGCGGCAATACGCATCGAGGACTCCGGGCCGGAAGGCCCAAAAAAGCGGGGCAAGGTGAATTTCAAAGGAAAATCAAAGGAAATTCAAACTTCCGGCCCGGCCGGCTGCCGGCGGGACCGGGAGATCACCCGCCTACGGTGCTGCGGCAGCGGCCTCGACCTTGGCGGCCGGCTTGGCGCCGTCGCCGATCATGCGCACGGTTTCCTGGGGCGCCTCGCCCACCACGGTGACGTGGAAGCCACCCACCATGCGGCGATAGGCGTGGACCGTACCCATCTGCGAAACGCTCTGGGTCTGCACGTTACCGGCCGGCGCCGGCTTCATGGCGCTGAACACCGAGATCGCGGACAGGCCGTCGGACAGCACGACATGCTCGACCGTGCCCTGGCCGCCCGGCAGCGGGCGCAACTCGCGGAAGGCGACACGGTAGCCCGGCGGCATGCGGTCCAGCTTGAGGCCGTTGGCGCTGGTGGCCACCGCGCCCTGCGGCGGCAGCGGCGGATTCTCGATCATCTGCACCACTTGGCGGGTCTCGCCAGGCGGCAGTTGCGGCCGGAAGGCCGTATCGGGGATGCTCGCCGGGAAGTCGATCTCGGTGAACATCATCTGTTCCAGCACGGCGCCATTGCGGCCGATCAGGCTGACCTTGAGCGGTACCGAACTCTGCTTGTCGGCCCAGATCTCGTAGCCATAGCGGAACTGGTCGCGAGGCGCGATGGCCAGCCCCTGGCAGGTGCGGCCGGCCACCCGGGCGGTACCCAGGTCCTTGAACTCGTAGACCTGCGAAATCTGCTGCAGGCGCTCCACGCTCAGGGCCGGGAACAGCGCCTTGGGCGTCGGCAGGTTCATCGTAAGCTTGCGATCCTTCGGCAACAGGCAGATGACCTTGTTGTTTTCCTTCAGGATTTCGCGCGGATCACCGTTGAGCGACTGGACGCGCTCGTGCTCGGTGCCGTCCTTGAAACGATGCGTCACGCGCATCGTCTCGAGCATGTCGTCACCCTGGTAGATGATCACGCCCTGGTAATTGGTGTTGCGCGCCGCCTCACCGATCCGCACCAGGAAATCGGCCGGATCCGCCGCGAAGGCCGCGGGGGCCGCCACCAGCGCCAGGGCACCGAGGAGGGCGCGACCGCGCATCAGCGCTGTTCCTCCGCCTGCGGGCGGTAGACCGCGTTATGTGCGGCGAAGCGGGCATAGGACAGGGTACCGCCCATGCCGCGGCTGGCCGCAGTGTTGCTGTGCTCGATCAGGTAGTTGGACAGGTCGTCTTCCTGCATCTGCTGGATCTCGGCGGCGCTGGCCGAGACCGCGCGCAGGCCCTGCGGGCGGGCCGAGGGCAGCGGCAGCGAAACCGGAGCGGTGAGAGCCGCCGGAGAGAAGCCAGGGGCTGCCTCGCCGTGCTGCTGCGCCACCAGGGCGGTCTGCGGCAGGGTCACCAGCATGGCGACAGCACCGAAGGAAGCGGCGGCGGCGAAGCCCGCCAGGGGCTTCCAGCGAGCCAGGGCAGCACGGCGGTTGGCGCGGCGGCTGTCCAGGTCCACCAGCTTGTCGCTGGCCGGCAGGGGGGCTTCATCCAGCCCGGCCATGACACCGGCGCAGATGCAGGCCTGATCCCGGGCGATGCGGGTGCCCTCCCGGGCTTCCCGGGACAGGCAAAGGCGGCTGTAGGCCTCCTTCATCTCCGGGGAGCGATCCAGCTGGTCCAGCAAGCGGTCCAGTTCCTCGGGCGTGCATTCGCCATCGAGGAGGGCGGAAAGGGTTTCTTGGGACATGGGGGCCAGTACCTTGCTACCTGAATATAAGCTTAACCGCGTCCGCGGCAAAAAGTTCCGCGGGAACCCACTAGAGATTTTGTTGCAGTGCGCACAAAAGCTATTCGATCAACGGCTTGATGACCGCATCGATCGCCTCGCGGGCACGGAAGATGCGCGAGCGGACCGTGCCGATGGGGCATTCCATGATCTCGGCAATTTCCTCGTAGGACAGCCCGTCGAGCTCGCGCAGGGTGATGGCCTTGCGCAGGTCCGGCGGCAGTCCGGAAATGACCTCGGCGACCTTGTGCTTGATTTCCTCGGTCAGCAGCTGGGCCTCGGGGGTATCCACATCGCTTAGATGTTCGGTATGGCCGTACAGTTCCGCGTCGGCGATGTCGATGTCGCTGCCCGCCGGCCGGCGCCCGCGGGACACCAGGTGGTTCTTGGCGGTGTTGATGCCGATGCGGTACAGCCAGGTGTAGAAGGCGCTGTTGCCCTTGAAGCCGTTGAGCGCACGGTAGGCCTTGATGAAGGTCTCCTGGGCCACGTCGGGCGCGTCGGCGTCTCCGACCAGGCGGCTCACCAGCTGGATGATCTTGTACTGGTACTTGCGGACCAGCAGCTCGAAGGCGCGCTTGTCACCCTCTTGCGCGCGAGCGACCAGCTGTTCGTCAAGTTGTTCTTCGCTCATTGCCACATCAGGCTGCCGCGCCCGCCCTTTCGACAAGGGTGGCGCGAACGGCTAAGTTAGACCCCAAAATCAATGGCCGCCTGCCCGTTCCGGCAAACACGGCGGTTTTCGACACGAATTCGCGATTCTAGCATCCCCCCACATGTCCGATACGGAAGTCCTCATCCTCGGCAGCGGTGCCGCCGGCCTGTCATTGGCCCTGCGCCTGGCCCAGGCCGGGCGCAAGGTCTGCGTCGTCTCCAAGAGCCAGCTCAGCTCCGGCTCCACCCTCTGGGCCCAGGGCGGCATCTCCGCCGTGCTGGACGCCGCCGACTCCCTGGAAAACCACGTCTCGGACACCCTGGTGGCCGGCGCCGGCCTCTGCGACGAGTCGGCCGTGCGCTTCACCGTGGAGCGCGGCCCGGCCTGCATCCACTGGCTGCTGGAGCAGGGCGTGCAGTTCACCCGCGACGAGGATGACTCCAGCGGATTGGGCCTGCACCTGACCCGCGAGGGCGGCCACTCGCACCGGCGCATCGTCCATGCCGCCGACGCCACCGGGCGCGCCGTGGAGACCACCCTCGCCTCCCTGGTCGCCGCCCACCCCGGCATCACCGTGCGCGAGCGCAGTGTCGGCGTGGACCTGATCGTGGACCCGGAGCAGAAGCAGGTGCGGGGCGCCTACCTGTTCGACCGCGAATCCGGCCGGGTCGAGGCGGTGGCGGCCAAGGCCGTGGCCCTGTGCACCGGCGGCGCCAACCAGGTCTACCTGTACTCCAGCAATCCCTTCGGCGCCTCCGGCGACGGCATCGCCATGGCCTGGCGCGCCGGCTGCCGCGTGTCGAACATGGAGTTCATGCAGTTCCACCCGACCTGCCTGTACCACGAGGACTCACGCAATTTCCTGATCAGCGAAGCGCTGCGCGGCGAAGGCGCGCTGCTGCGCCTGCCCAACGCCGACGGCACGGCCGGCGAGCGCTTCATGCCGCGCTTCGACAGCCGCGCGGAACTGGCGCCGCGTGACATCGTTGCCCGCGCCATCGACCACGAGATGAAGCGCCTGGGCCTGCGCCACGTGCTGCTGGACATCACCCACAAGTCGCCCGAATTCATCAAGGGTCATTTCCCCAGCATCCATGCCCATTGCCTCGAACTGGGCCTGGACATCACCCGCGAGCCGATCCCGGTGGTGCCCTCGGCGCACTTCACCTGCGGCGGCGTGCACACCGACCTGCGTGCGCGCACCGACGTGGACGGCCTCTATGCCATCGGCGAGGTGGCCTGCACCGGCCTGCATGGCGCCAACCGCCTGGCCAGCAACTCGATCCTGGAATGCCTGGCCTTCGCCGCCGCGGCCGCGGAGGATCTGCTGGAGACCCTGGACCAGCGCGTCATGCCGCAGGGCCTGAAGCCCTGGGACGAGAGTCGCGTGACCGACTCCGATGAGGACGTGGTGGTGTCTCACAACTGGCTGGAACTGCGCACCTTCATGTGGGACTACGTCGGCATCGTGCGCACCACCAAGCGCCTGGAGCGCGCGCAGCACCGTATCGAACTGCTCGCCAGCGAGATCCAGGAGTATTACGGCAACTATCGCATCAGCGCGCACCTGCTGGAGCTGCGCAACCTGGTGGTCTGCGCGGACCTGATCGTGCGCTCGGCGCTGCTGCGCAAGGAATCGCGTGGGTTGCACTACACGCTGGACTATCCGCACACGCTGGCGCGGGCGATGCCGACGGTGCTGGAAGGGGCAAGCCGCCGCGCTTAGACGATGACTCAATGTCATCGTCTGCGGCGGGTTGCCGGGCGGCCAGGGATGGCCGCCCAGGGGCTAATTTAGGTAGCCACTGTCTCGCCATGGATGGCGCCACCTCTTTTCCCTCGCCCGCTTGCGGGAGAGGGTGCCCTGCAGGGGCGGGAGAGGGGCTGTAAACCTTGCTTGAGTCACCCGCGCATCTTCTACAGAAACCCTCTCCCCTACCCCTCTCCCGCAGGCGGGCGAGTGGATGAAAGATCAGAAAATTTTCCCCTACCGCAGCGACCCCTTGTACTTCCCGAACGTCGCCGGGCTCGCCGGTGCCTCGGCGGCGCCCTGCGGCGGGGTTGCGGAAGCGGCCACCATCGCCCGGGGGCGGCCCATGATCACTTCCTCGAAGCGGTCCGCCAGGCGCATCAACTCGTCGTCGCCGCCCGTGCGCGCCATGCGCACGATCTCGCGGGCGTACTCCATGTTCTGCGTCATCCACAGCGCATCGGTAATGCGTCCGGTGCAATGCCGCAGCCGCACGTACAGACGTGTCGCCAGGGCCAGCTTGTCACCGTCGGTCATCGAAAATCCTCCTGTTCCGGGTGCCGCCGGCGACATCGCCGTCGGGGCGCCTGCTCACATGCCTCCCTGCCCTGGCGTCAGACGATGCGTTCACCGTGCAGGGCCAGGTCGAGGCCGGCTTGCTCTTCGTCACCGTTCACGCGCAAGCCTAGGGTGAAGCGCAGCACCAGCAGGATCGCGATGGTCATGCCGGCGCTGTAGAACAGCGTGGCGAAGGCGCCGACTGCCTGCACCATCATGCTGGCCTCGACCCCCGAGATGGCCTTGCTGGAGAACACGCCGGTCAACAGCGCGCCCACCAGGCCACCGACACCGTGGATGCCGAATACGTCCAGCGAGTCGTCGGCGCCCAGCAGGCGCTTGAGACCCGTGGCACCCCAGTAGCAGAGCAGGCCGGACGACGCGCCGATCGCCAGGGCGCCGGGAATCTCGACGAAGCCGGAGGCGGGGGTGATGGCCACCAGGCCCGCGACCGCGCCGGAGCAGGCGCCGAGCAGCGAGGCACGCTTGCGGATGATCCACTCCACGCCCATCCAGGTCAGCACGGCGGTGGCCGCGGCCACCTGGGTCACCAGCATGGCCATGCCGGCACGGCCGTCGGAGGCCGCGGCGGAGCCGGCGTTGAAGCCGAACCAGCCCACCCACAGCAGCGAGGCGCCGATCAGCGTGAAGGCCAGGTTGTAGGGGATGAAGGGCTCGGAACCGTAGCCGTTGCGGCGGCCCAGCATGTACGCACAGGCCAGGCCGGCGGCGCCGGCGTTGATGTGCACCACGGTGCCGCCCGCGAAGTCCTGCGCGCCCAGCTTGGCCAGCCAGCCGTCCGGCGACCACACCCAGTGCGCGACCGGCGCGTAGACCAGCAACGACCAGGCGGCCACGAACACCATCATGGAACCGAACTTCATGCGCTCGGCGAAGGCGCCGGTGATCAGCGCCGGCGTGATGATGGCGAAGGTCAGTTGGAACATCACGAAGACCGACTCGGGCACGGTCGGCGCCAGGGGGTTGATGCTCAACTGCCCCGCTTCCTTGAAGTACTTCAGGCCGCCCAGGAACAGGTTGTCCAGGCCGCCGATGAAGGGTGAGCCCGGTGAGAACGCCAGGCTGTAGCCGATGACGATCCACAACACCGTGATCAAGGCGGTGACGGCGAAGCTCTGCAGCGTGGTGGCGAGCACATTCTTCTTGCGCACCATGCCGGCGTAGAACAAGGCCAGGCCCGGGATCGTCATCAGCAGCACCAGGGCGGTGGAGGTCAGCATCCAGGCCGTATCGCCGGCGCTGATCTGGTCGAAGGCCACCAGGGTCGGTGCCGCCGCCGCGCTGCCGGCATAGGCCAGACCCGCCACCAAGACGAGCAACAGCCCGATCCGGTCCCACCTGGAATTCAGAATCACGGTCCTGCTCCCTTTCCTGCCCGGGACCGACCACCGGTCCGGACCTATGGGATTCGGCATGCACAGGCAATGCCAACTCCGCAAAGACCATTCCAAGGCACTGGCGTGCGGACGCAGAAACGACAAGGCCCGCAGCGCGGGCCTTGAATCGATTGGGGAAAACGACTTTCCGGGCTCAGGCGCCGGCGGCGCAGGCGAAGGACATCAGGCGCGCGCGCAGTCGGCGCAGGGGGTCGGCGCCCAACTCGTCGCCGAGCACCACACGGGTGCGGCGACCGCCGGACTTGAGGCGGAAGTTCAGCACCATCATGCGCGAATGGACGCAGCTGTTGCCCAGCAGCTCGGCTTCGTCCTTGCGGCCGGCGCTGTCCACCACCAGCCACTGGCCGTCGGCCTGCCAGACCAGGCGGACCAGGGCGCGGCGGCCGAAGCCGAAGGCGGCGTGGCGGCGCAGCCACAGCCAGGACCCACCGAATGCGGCGCAGAGCAGCATCATGGGCCAGCCCGGCGACATCGCGGCCAGCAGCAGGCACATGGCCAGCATGTGCAGGATGAACAGGAAGCGGTGCGCCCGGTAGGACGGCCGCAGGTTCAGGTCAGTGGTGGCGGCGAAGCTGTTCGACGACATCGACGTAGATCTCGGGAGGCTGCGAGTACCCCATGGACCAGGAATACAAATCCGGGTCTTCGGTGGTCTGCAGCATCTGAATGAAGAGGGCACGCTCGGCCTCCGTGGCCGAGGGCCAGCGATGCGCGTAGTAGCGCTCCGTCAGGACGTCCAGTTCCTTCATGCCGCGGCGCAGCAGCCAGCGGAGCTTGCCTTCTTCCATGCGCGAGCCTGCCAGTGGCGTCCGGGCCCTTAGACCCGGCGCTCCACCAGCATCTTCTTGGTTTCCGCGATCGCCTTGGCCGGGTTCAGACCCTTGGGGCAGGTCTTGGCGCAGTTCATGATCGTGTGGCAGCGGTACAGCTTGAACGGGTCTTCCAGCTCGTCCAGGCGCGAACCGGTGGCCTCGTCGCGGCTGTCGGCCAGCCAGCGGTAGGCCTGCAGCAGGATCGCCGGGCCCAGGTAACGGTCGCCGTTCCACCAGTAGCTCGGGCAGCTGGTGGTGCAGCAGGCGCAGAGGATGCACTCGTAGAGGCCGTCGAGCTTGGCGCGGTCCTCCTCGGACTGCAGGCGTTCGCGGGTCGGTGCCGGCGAGTCGGTCTTGAGCCAGGGCTCGATCGAGGCGAGCTGGGCGTAGAAGTGCGTCAGGTCCGGCACCAGGTCCTTGACCACCGGCATGTGCGGCAGCGGGTAGATGACGACCTCGCCCTTCACTTCCTCGCAGGTCTTGGTGCAGGCCAGCGTGTTGGTGCCGTCGATGTTCATCGCGCAGCTGCCGCAGATACCTTCGCGGCAGGAGCGGCGGAACGTCAGCGTGGCGTCGGTTTCGTTCTTGATCTTGATCAGTGCGTCCAGAATCATCGGGCCACAGCTGGCCATGTCCACCTCGTAGGTGTCCATGCGCGGGTTGGCGCCGGTGTCCGGGTCATACCGGTAGATCTTGAAGTTGCGGACCTTCTTGGAGCCTTCCGGAGCCTTGTGGTGCTTGCCGGCCGACTTGTCGAGCTTGGAATTCTGCGGGAGCGAGAACTGTGCCATGACGTGGATTCCTTGACGCGATCAGTACTTGCGGGCAACGGGCGGGATGTGTTCCACGTCGTTGTCCAGCGGCTGCATGTGCACGGGGCGGTAGTCGATCTTCACCTGCTTGTCGGCGGTGCGCCAAGCCACGGTGTGCTTCATCCACTGCGTATCGTCGCGGTCCTTGATGTCGTCGCGGGCGTGGGCGCCGCGCGATTCCTTGCGGTTCTCGGCGCCGACGATGGTCAGCAGCGCCTGGCCCAGCAGGTTGTCGAGTTCCAGCGTCTCGCAGAGGTCCGAGTTCCAGATCATGGAGCGGTCGGAAACCTTGACGTCCTGCACGAAGTTGTCGATCACGCCGTTGAGCTTGGTGATGCCTTCCTGCATCAGCGGGCCGTCGCGGAACACCGCGCAGTGCTTCTGCATGGTCTTCTGCATGTCCAGGCGGATCTTGGCGGTGGCGGTGCCGCCCTTGGCGTTGCGGAAGCCGTCGAGGCGGGCCAGGGCCTTTTCCTCGGAGGCGTCGCTGATCTTGCGGTGCGGGGTGCCCGGCTTGATCAGCTTGGCGGCCTGGATGGCGGCGGCGCGGCCGAACACCACCAGGTCGAGCAGCGAGTTGGAACCCAGGCGGTTGGCGCCGTGCACCGACACGCAGGCGGCCTCGCCCACGGCCATCAGGCCCGGGACGACGGAGTCGGGGTTGCCATTCTTCAGCGTCACCGCTTCGCCGGTGTACAGGGTCGGGATGCCGCCCATGTTGTAGTGCACCGTCGGCACCACCGGGATCGGCTGCTTGGTGACGTCCACGCCGGCGAAGATCTTGGCCGACTCGGAGATGCCCGGCAGCTTGGAGTGCAGCACTTCGGGCCCCAGGTGCTCCAGGTGCAGGAAGATGTGATCGGCCTCGGCACCGACGCCGCGGCCTTCGCGGATCTCGGTGGCCATGGCGCGGCTCACCATGTCGCGCGGCGCCAGGTCCTTCACGGACGGGGCATAGCGCTCCATGAAGCGCTCGCCCTTCTGGTTGGTGAGGTAACCGCCCTCGCCTCGCGCACCCTCGGTGATGAGGCAGCCCGAGCCGTAGATGCCGGTCGGGTGGAATTGCACGAACTCCAGGTCCTGCAGCGGCAGGCCGGCGCGCAGCACCATGGCGTTGCCGTCACCGGTGCAGGTGTGGGCCGAGGTCGCGGAGAAGTAGGCACGGCCGTAGCCGCCGGTGGCCAGGATGGTTTCGTGGGCACGGAAGCGGTGCAGCTTGCCGGTGGCCAGCTCCCAGGCGAGCACGCCCTGGCAGGAGCCGTCCTCGTCCATCAGCAGGTCGAGTGCGAAGAACTCGATGAAGAACTGCGCGCGGCACTTGAGGCTCTGCTGGTAGAGCGTGTGCAGCATGGCGTGGCCGGTGCGGTCGGCGGCGGCGCAGGTGCGCTGGGCCGGCGGGCCCTTGCCAAAGTCGGTGGTCATGCCGCCGAACGGACGCTGGTAGATCTTGCCTTCCTTGGTACGCGAGAACGGCACGCCGTAGTGCTCGAGCTCGATGATCGCGGGGATGGCCTCGCGGGTCATGTACTCGATGGCGTCCTGGTCGCCGAGCCAGTCGGAGCCCTTCACGGTGTCGTAGAAGTGCCAGCGCCAGTCGTCCTTGCCCATGTTGGCCAGCGCGGCGGAGATGCCGCCCTGCGCCGCCACGGTATGCGAACGCGTGGGGAACAGCTTGGTGATGTTGGCCGTCTTCAGGCCGGCTTCGGCCAGGCCCAGGGTCGCGCGCAGGCCGGCACCGCCGGCACCCACGACGATGGCGTCGTACTCGTGATGAACGATCTCGTAAGCGGACATTCTTTGGATCCCGGTGTTACAGCGCGACGCGCAGGATGGCGTAGACGCTGGCGGCGGCGACGATGGCGTGGAGGAACTTCTGGCCCATCAGCGACAGCAGCTTGAGGCCTTCGTGGTGCACGTAGTCCTCGATCACCACCTGCACGCCCAGGGCGGAGTGGTAGAGCATGGTGAGGATGAACAGCACCAGGCTGATGGCGACGCTGGGCGCGGAGACCCAGTGGCGCACCGCGTGGTAGTCGCCGCCGGCCAGGTTGGCCACGGAGAACACGAACCACAGCGTCAGCGGGATCAGGGCGATGGCGGAAACACGCTGCACCCAGAAGTGATGGACGCCGTCCTTGGCAGAACCGAGGCCGCGCGCGCGGCTCAGGGGGGAACGCAGGCTCATCGGAGGCTCCGTCAGAGGAAGTAGGCCACGGCCCAGGCGGCGGCCGTGAGCAGCAGGGAGGCGACCACCACGGCGTAGCCGGTCTTCTCGGCCACCTTGATGTCGAAGCCCCAGCCGATGTCCCAGAACAGGTGGCGGATGCCGTTGCCCAGGTGGTACATGAGTGCCCAGGTCCAGCCGAACAGCAGGATCTGGCCGTACCAGGCGGTGAGGTGTTTGGCGAAGTCGGCGTAGGCCACCGGGCCCATGGCCAGGGAGATCAGCCAGCCGGCGACCAGCAGCGTGCCGACGCTCAGCCCGACGCCGGTGACACGGTGGATGATCGAGAGCAGCGAGGTCCACTGGAAGCGGTAATACTGCCCCAGCATGAAGGGGGACAGCGGACGATTATCGGCAGGCGTTTTCGTGGTCATTCCGGCTCCCAATATCCGGGACGTGAACTTCAGAAGGATTCAGAAGTCGATACAGCGCCCGTTCTTTTCCCAGTCGCCATAGCGGGTCGGATCGGGACCGTCGCGACGACCACCCATTTCGGGGGCCGGCTCGGGTTCAGCGTCCGCCGCAGGCTGCGTCTTCTCCAGCAGTTCCGCGAGGGAAACCACTTCATCCGGCTGGGCTGCACCGGCGCTATTTGGATCGGGCGAATGCGACACGGAGAAAATTCTGGGCTGCAAAGCCTGACTAGTGTGACAAACTTCTCTTGTGCATCGCAACGTGAAATTCCTGTGAACGCTCGTATCCCACTCGACGAACTCGTGTACATCCGCGCGCAAGGTGCGGATGCTGAAAGCTTTTTACAGGGCCAGCTGAGCAACGACACGCGTCTGGTGAATGAGAACCGTGCGCAGCTGTCGTGCTACAGCAACCCCAAGGGACGCATGCTCGCGGTGCTGACGCTGTTCCGGCACGGCGGCGACATCGTGCTGGAGGTCCATCGCAGCGTCGCTGAATCAACGCTCAAGCGCCTGCGCATGTTCGTGATGCGCTCCAAGGTCACCTTGCAGGACTGCAGCGCCGAGCTGCCGGCCACGGGCCTGATCGGCGAGGACGGCGCCCGGCAGCTGCAGGCCCTGGGGCTGCCCTTGCCGCAGGAGCCGATGCAGAGCGCCACCCTCGGCGGCGTTACCGTGATCCGCCGCCTGGGCACTGCGCCACGCTGGTCGGTCCATGGCGAGGTCACCGGCCTGGCCACCTTACCCGCTCTGGGCTTCGAGGCCTGGCGCCGCGCCGACCTGGTGGCCGGCGTGCCGACGGTCTATGCGGAGAGCCGCGAGATGTTCGTGCCGCAGATGGCCAACATCGACCTGCTGGGCGGCATCAGCTTCAACAAGGGCTGCTACACCGGCCAGGAGATCGTCGCGCGCCTGCATTACCTGGGGCAGCTCAAGCGCCGCATGTTCCTGCTGCGCGCCCTGGTGGACGCCCGCCCCGGCATGCCGGTCTACGATGCCGCCGGCGACGGCCAGGCCGTGGGCGAGGTGGTGGACGCGGTGGCGGATGGCGACGCCACGCTGCTGCTGGCGGTGCTGCAGCTCAGCCATGCCGGCTCGGCTCAGCTGGCGTTGGCGGCGATAGACGGTCCATCCCTGGGGCCGGCGCAAGCGCTGGCGCCTGCCGGTCAAAAAGACACCCCCTGATCGGGGCGGCCGAACGGCGGCTTTGGCCCGTCGGGAGACCCCGCGGCGACAGACCGCTTCGATATAGTGCGGGCATCCAATGGGGGGTTCCATATGCGCTTTGCCGCCGCCTGCCTTGCCTTGAGCCTGGGCCTGACCAGCTTCGCCGCCCCCGCGGCGCTGAGACTGGCCGATGTGCCCCTGCAACTACTGCCTGCGGGCCTGCGCGCGGACACCGCCGAGGTGCTCCGCAGTGCGCCCCTGTCCTTTGCCACCGGCGTACCGCTGTCACTGGACGAACAGGACGGCGCCTGGGATGAACCGACCCCCGGCACGGCCCGCTGGCGCCTGCGCCTGGCCTCCGGCGGTGCGCTGAACCTCAGCGCACGCCTGGAGCGGCTGCAGTTACCGGAAGGCGGGCAGGTCTGGTTCTCCTCCGCCGACGGCCGTGACGTGCAGGGCCCTTTCGGCGGCAGCGGTGAACTGCTGCTGCCCATCGTGCGTGACGATGAAGCGGTTCTGGAGGCGCGCATGCCGGCTGCCAGCCGCGACGCCTTCCACCTGCGAGTTGCCGAGGCCTTTCACGGCTTCGGTGCGCTGGGCAGCGCCGCACTGCCGGCCAAGGGCGCCATCGGCGATGCCGACGGCACTTGCCACATCGACGTGGCCTGCTCCGACGGCAACGGCTGGCGCAACGAGATCCGCTCGGCGGTGGTCTTTACGCGGCTGACCCGCATCCTGGTCGGGACCACGCTGGTGACCTGCTCCGGCGCCATGGTCAACAACACCGCGCAGAACGACCGGCCGCTGGTGCTGACCGCCAATCATTGCGGCATCACCTCCTCGACGCGCATGTCGGACGTGACGGTGTATTTCAACGTGCAGAAGGCCAGCTGCGGTAGCAGCACCGACGGGCCCATCAACCAGAACCTTCGCGGCGGGCGCTTCCTGGCACGCGACAGCGAGTCCGACTTCACGCTGTTCGAACTGGCCTCGACCCCGCCGTCCTCCTATGGCGTCCATTACAGCGGCTGGGATGCACGCAGTGGCAACGCCGCGAGCAGTGGCGTGGGCATTCACCACCCCGGTGGTGACGACAAGAAGATCAGCAGCTTCAATACCAGCCTGCAGGCCGTCGAAAATGCGCAGATCGATACCTTCCGGGTGGATGGATGGCAGGTGCGCTGGGCGCGTGGCGTGACGGAGCAGGGCTCCTCCGGCAGCGGCCTGTGGAACCAGGATCACCGCCTGGTGGGAACGCTTTCGGGCGGCTCGTCGAGCTGCGGCAATCCCGGCGGCGGCGACATCTACGCCCGCTTCAATCGCGCCTGGACGGCCAACAGTGCCAGCACCGGCCAGCTCAAGGCCCATCTCGATCCCGCCGGCACTGGCGCCCTGACGCTCGACGGCAAGGACCTGGGCGGCTCGGCCGGAGCCGTGGGCAGTTCCTCCGGCGGCAGCTCCGGTGGCGGCGGTGGTGGCGGCGGTGGCGCGACCGGCTGGGCGCTGCTGCTGCCGGCCTTGTTGTTGGCGGCGCTGCGTCGGCGTACACACTGATACAACCAGGTTCACAGACAAGAATGTTAGCGACGCTATAGTGGCGTCTCGGCTCCCTGCTCTTTGCTGCCCATGATCCTGCGCCGTTACGTCCTGATACCGGGCATCCTGATGACCGGTCTGCTGCTGTCCCTGCCTGGCAGGGCCGCGGAAGCGCCACGCCATGCCCTCTCCGCCGTTCAGGTGCAGGAGGCCACGGAGCAGGCCAAGGAAAATCCCCTGCGCTACGCGGTGCCCCAGGCGGTCGACCTGCGCCTGGCCGACGGCCTGTGGGACGAGCCGGTCGCCGGGCAGGCACGATGGCGCCTGGGAATCGACTCCGAGGCTGCCGCATCGCTGTCGTTGCGTCTGGAAGACCTGCATCTGCCGGCCGGCAGCGAGTTGCGCTGGATCGGCGAGGACAGCGGTGACGTGCAGGGACCGTTCGGCGACGCGGACTCCGGCACGCTATGGCTGCCGGTGGTGCGCGGCAGCCGGGGCCTGCTCGAGCTGCGCCTGCCCGCCACGTTGAAGGACCAACTCGCCCTGCGCGTCGCTGAGGCCCAGCATGGTTACCGGGCCTTCGAGCAGCCGGCCACGGCCAAGGGTCGCTTCGGCAATTCCAGCAGTTGCAACATCGACGTCGCCTGCGCCGTCGCCAATGACTGGCGCACGCAAGTCCGGTCGGTCGTGTTGCTGACCATCGGCAACAGCGCGGTCTGCACCGGCACGCTGGTCAACAACACGCGCAATGACGAAACGCCTTATGTGTTGACGGCGAACCACTGCGATTTCGACGAGGTCACGCCGGCCAGCATCCGCGCCTATTTCAACGTCATGCGCGGCGACTGCGGCAGCGGGGCGGCAGGCTCCATCAGCCAGAACATCGCCGTGGCCACTGTTGCGGCACGCAGCACCACCTCGGATTTCGCCCTGCTGCGCCTGGATGGCAGCGTCACGGGCTTCAATGTCTACTTCGCCGGCTGGGATGCCAGCGGGACGGTGCCCGCGTCAGGCGCGGCCATCCACCACCCGCTGGGAGACGACAAGAAGATCAGCTTCTACAGCGGCGGAGCCACCCGCCAGAACAACATCCAGATCGGGCGCGACGACGACCCCGACAAGTTCATCGTCGATGCCTGGAAGGTGTCCTGGAACCGGGGAACCACGCAGGCGGGCTCATCCGGTGCGGCCCTGTGGAACGAAGACGGGCGCATCATCGGCACGTTATCGGGCGGCAGCGCGGCCTGCAGTGGCAGCAGCCCCAACGGGCAGCCGGACTATTTCGGCCGGCTGGAGCTGGCTTGGGGCGGCGAGGACAAGGCGTTGGGCACGTCGCTGCAACCCTTCCTGGCGCCCGGCAACACCACGGTCCGCAGTTTCGGCGGTCTGGAACGGGGCAGCAATCCGCCGCCGGCGACCGACGATCCTGTATCCGACGACGAAGGTGGAGGCGGCGCCCCGCCCGCTTCGTTGCTGCTGGCACTGGCGACACTGGCGGCATTGAACCGCAGGCGTCGCCTCAGGCCGTAGCAGCGCGCCGCCCGGCCTGCCGGCCAAAGAAGGTGGCATCTGCCAGCGACATGCCAGAGCTGTAGCCCGCGCCCCAGCGTGGCAGTCCGCAAGCCGTGCGCCCCGCGGCGTAGAGTCCCGCAATGGGTTGGCGGGCAGCGTCCAGCACCTCACCCGTCGGCAGCGTGTCGAGCCCGCCCAGGGTGAAACTGAAGTAGGCGGCGTGGTCGATGCGGCAGTCCAGCGCCACGAAGGGGCCCTGCGTCAGCGGCCGCAGCCACTTCGCCGCCTTGCGGAACAGCGGGTCCTGGCCCTGGGCGGCGTGGTGGTTGTACAGCTCCACGGTGGAGACCAGCGCACCCTCCGGCAGTTCCAGCTCGCGCTCCACTTCCTGCCAGCTGTCGCCGGTGGCACCGATGGTGATCCTGGCGAACTGCCCGAACTCGGGCTCGGCAAAGATCTCGTGATCCAGCAGCAGCCAGAAGCGGTCACCGGCCTGTTGCAGCACATGCTGCGCGACGCGGCCGTGATAGCAATCCTCGTTGATGAAGCGCTGGCCGCGGGCATTGATGAAGATGCCCTTGATCAGTTGCTCGGGCGGATACCAGGGCAAGGTGACGAAACCCTGGTCCATGTGGATGGCGTGGCCACCGGCGCTCTGGCCCAGCAGGATGCCGGAACCGTCGTCCACCGTACCGATCGGCATGTTGGCGCGCGTCAGTTGCGGTGCATGCCGACGCATCAGGTCCGGGTTCATGATGAAGCCGCCGGCGCACAGCACTACGCCGCGCATGGCGCGCAGGAAGGAGTCCTGCCCGTCGCGGCGCAGCACCACGCCTTGCACGCGACCCGTTTCATCCACCACCAACGCCGCAGCACGCGTGTCATGGCGCAGGTCCACCGCCGTTTCGGCGACACGCGCGGCCAGCATGTCCATCAGGTAGCGGCCGCCGCCGAGGCCCATCCATTGCGGCGTGTGGCCGCGCGGACAGGGCTTGGCGTTTTCGACGAAGGGCCAGGCCTCTTCGCTGCCGCTCCAGATCAGGCAATCGTCGGTGAAGGGCTCGACGATGCGCTGCGGGATGAAGCTGTTCTTGTAGACCAGGCCCTGGGCCTGCATCCATTCGAAGTGCGCGAGGCTGTGGTCGGCATACAGGCGCACCTTGGCGGCGTCGGCATCCGGGCCGCCGGCCATCAGCAAGTAGCGGTACAGGTCCTCGGTGTCGTCCTGGAACCCGGCGGCACGCTGCTGCAGGGTGCCGCCGCTGCCACCCACGTACATCTCGCCACCAGACAGCGCCGAGGTGCCGCCGCTGCCGGAGGTGGCCTCCACGAGCGTCACCCGGGCACCGGCGCGGATGGCTTCCAGCGCCGCGCAAGCGCCGGCGGCACCGAAGCCGATCACCGCGACGTCGGTCTCGGCATCCCAGCGCGATACCTCGGCGATGCGGCAGGGACGGTTGCGGCTGTAGCTCGACTGGTCCGGCATGGGATTCTCCTCGGATCGGCCCTGATGGGCTCTGCGAGCAGACTAAGCCGGCAAGCGCGCGGCTCCCTCCTCCGCAAGGACGAGTCGCGGCGACAAGCGCGGGGCAGGCCTAGCGCTTGCGCAGCAGGCGGCGTAGCGGTTGAACCAGGCGCACCAGCGGCCCGAGCCAGGGTGCACGCGCCACCAGTGTGTAGGTACGCTCGCCGACCTCGGGGGACATTCGCGTGGTGACCCAGCCCAGGTACTCCAGCCGGGTACGCCAGCCGCCGAGAGCCGCGCAGGCGCCGGCATGCAGCGTCAAGCCATCAACGGGCCTGCGCTTCAGCTTGCCAGCACCGTGTTGCAGCCATTCCCGCCGCTCCGCTTGCGCGGCGCGATGTGTCAGCTGCACAGAAAAAGGCGGCTGGCCGCTGTTCACAGCCAACTGAACCGCCATGGTCGCCAAGGTGTGACGAGTGTAGTGATCCTGTCCGGAAGCGACGTCGGCACGCCAGGGAGAGGCTCCGCCGTGGCGTGCACTGACCAGCTCCATCAGGTCATATCCCCACTTCCAGCGAAAGCAGCGCGAACGACAGGCGTGGCTGGCGAGAGAGTGTTGCAGCAGGTCCATCGGCAGCTGACGCAAGCCCTGGAGGGGCCCTGCCTTGATCCGGCCAAGCTGGGGCAGTAGTGCCCCGAGCCGGGGCAAGGATGTGCCGCGTAGCGGATCGGTACGCCAGTGCAATTCCAGATAGGCACCTCGCGGATGCGTGAAGTTGACGTGATGCACGCTGCGCATGCGCTCGCGCCAGTGCAGCGCGCTTTGTGGCAAGGCAAAGGTCGGCACATAGCCCATCTGCGTCAGCACCTGCACTGCAGGCGACACCTGATCCGGGTCGATCAGCAGGTCGATGTCGCCGCTGTGGCGCACGCCGATGTCGCCATAGAGCCGCCAGGACAGCGCCACCCCCTTGAGTGGCAGCGTCGGGATGCCGGCCTGTTCCAAGCCTTTGACAACCTCCATGCAAGCGCCCGCCTGACGCAGGGCATTGGAGACCCCATGCATGCGCAACTTCTTGAGGGAATCCGTGAGAGAAGCCGGCAGTTGCCGCAACTGCTCGCGATGGCGCATGTCCAGCAACCCTGCCAATCCATGCAGATGCAGCATGCGCTGAAAAGCTCCGGGATCGACACGAGCTACCAGCGCCTCGTCGACGGGCTCCGCCGTCCAGCGGCCGCGCACCAGCTGTGCCAGCAGCATCTGTGCCGACTCCATGCCGGAGCTGCCGATCTTTTCAGTTGCGTGGGTCATTCGACGGGTACGTCTGGATAGAGTCGCTGCAACAACTCGCTGTCGGCCTGGTAGTCCTGCCTGAAAGCCCTGTAATGAAGATCGAACAGAGATTTGGCATGCAAGCAGCGCAGGCTCGGGTCGAGCACGGTACGCAGCACGCCATCGGCGCGAGTGAAGAAATCGATGTGATCGAGGCGCTTAAGGCGGTCATCCCAGCCGACCTGCGCCAGACGCGCGGTGCGAGCGATGAAGAAATTGGGGACCTTCCAGCGTAGAGCCAAGCCGCCCAACTCCCCGGTCGGCGGTACGGCGTCGCGCTTGTAGATCGGCGTACGACTGGAATCATTCCATTCGACGCCTGGCAGGGTGATGACGATGCCCCCCAGTATGTCGATGCCCGGCTCGGCCGCGATGCGCTTCAGCGAGGCCAGAAGATCGGTGTGGCGGTAGAACACGAAATCATCGTCGAGGATCATCGTGTAAGGGGTCGCCACGCGGGCCAGGCCGGCGTTGCGGCCTGCCGAAACACCACTGTCGAACGGCAGCGCCAGGTAGTCCACCCCTTCGATCGGCTGCGTGTGGCGGCTGTCATCAACGACCACGATACGGATGCGCGGGTAGCGGTGCCGGATACTGCGCAGCAGGCGGTGCAGCAATGGGCGACGCTCGAAGGTCTTGATGACCAGCGTCAATTCATCGAGCTGCGTATCATCGGATTTTGGCGCTGGATACAGACGATCCGCCGCTGTTGCCAAGGCAATCTGGGCATTGATCAGCCCATTGAACAGCGGCGAGAAGAAAGGATTGAGCCCCTTGTGCGCAGCCAGGTACCGACCTATCGGCTTGAGAAACCTTTCACGCATGCACGGTACTCGCAGCGCCCGATAAATAGCTGGAGACATGGTTTCCGAGCTGCGCGAACCGACCGCTTTCGTGGATCATCCCATCCTTCACCACGTGGATGCAGTCGGCGTTGCGCACGGTGTCTATGCGGTGCGCGATCACCAGGATCGATAGCTGCCCATGCAAAGCGGTGACCGCTTCCTGGATACGCTGCTCGTTGGCCCGATCCAATGCGCTGGTGGCCTCATCCAGGATCAGGAGCCGCGGCTTGCGCAGCAAGGCACGGGCGATCGTCAGGCGCTGGCGCTCGCCACCGGAGAGACGCACACCACGTTCGCCCAGTTCTGTATCCAGGCCTCGCGGCAGGTCACGCACGAAATTCGCGGCGGCGCGCTCCAGGACCTCCCACAACTCTGCCTCGTCGGCACCCGGATGGGTCCAGAGCAGGTTTTCACGGACGCTGGCATTGAGCAGGAAGCTATCCTGGGAAACATAGGCAACCTGCTCGCGCCAGGCCCGGCGATCCTGCAGTTCACGCCCGTCGAGCAGGAGTGTCCCCGACGTTGGCGCCAGCAGTCCGCCGACGATATCTGCAAGGGTGCTCTTGCCTGCACCGGAGGGGCCCACCAGCGCCACGGTGCCGCGGCAGGGCAGCGTTAGCGTGATGCCGGAAAGGATGTCGGCTTCGGCGAATGGGGGGCGGTAGCACACGCCCTGCAAGCGCAGCTCCGATGTGAACGCGGGAGTGGGGCCTCTCGAGGGCACTTCTGCCGCGGCAGCGCAGGCACGCCGCATCTCGTCGAAAGACGCATAGGCCGGCAGGTTGTAGAGCAGCCGTTCGTAGGCTTGCTGCATGGTCGACAGAAAGGGGAACAGGCGCGAGAAGATGAACACCAGCACCAGCATCGACGCCGGCGGAATCTCCATGACCACCAGGGCCGTGTAGGTCAGGCCGGCCAGCGCCACGGCACCGCCGACTCGCAGCAGGTTGCGCGACACGGCCTGTCGATGGGTGAACTCGACCAGTTCCTTGCGGGCCTTCTGCAGTCGATTACCGTAGCGAAGCAGTGTGGCGTGCTCGGTGTTGCTGCTCTTGATCAGCCTGAGGCCGGCGAGGAACTCGCTGACCTCGGCGTGCACCTTCTGCATGACCCGGGTAAGACGATAGCCCGCGGAGTGGGCCTGGCCATGGCGGCGACGCAACAGCAGCAGGAGCAAGCCACCGATGAACAGGCTGGTGGCCGTCAGTGGCGGCGAAATATTGAGCGCGATGAGTATGTAGGCCAGCGCCATCACGCCGGTAGTCAGCAGTTGCAACAGGGACGCCAGTCCGAGGCTGATCCGCCCCAGATCCGTGTGCAGCGCGTGGTCGAGCTTGGCACTGTGGGTACGCGCCAGGAACGACCACTCCGCGAATCCAATGGCACGGTACAGCTGCAGGCGCAGATGATCGACGAAGCCCTGCTGCAGTTCCATTGCAGCGACATCGCGCCACCAGGAAAGCAGGGCATGCAGGGCGATCAGCGCCAGGTAGAGCAGCAGCACGGCTTTCAGCGTCAGTGCCTGCCCGAATTGGCCAGACACGGCATCGAGCGGCCCGCCAGTGCTCACCGGGCTGGCGGCCACTCCCACCAGGCTCAGCAGGGGCGCCAGAAGCATCAGGCCACTGCCCTCCAATACCGCCACCAGCAGCATCAGGGCCGCAACCAGCAGGCCTCGCCGGCGCGCGAAAGCCCGTAGCTCGCCCAGCACCGCGAGCAGCAGGCCCCCACGCGATCCCGTGGCGTCTTCGGCGGCAGTCGTATCGCTCATCATGCAGTGGTTGAGAGGCTGGGCCCGCGGGTCATTGATATTTAAGGCCAAGCTGGTCGCACAGTCTAGACGCTCGCATCCCGCCTGCCCATACGACCTTCATCGCAGAAGCGGCTATTCACGGCACACGCGTTATGCTTGGCTGGTGTCTCTCAACACCCCTCCTCCGCCGCCCGACTCGCCCGAGCCGACATTCGCCCAGGCCCGCCCAGGCCTGCGGCGCCGCTTGCGCAATGTCGGCAAGCATCCACGCTTCGAATGGGCCTGGCTGCTGCCTTGCTGGGCTGCGCTCGGGATCAGCCGTGCCGCGGTACTGACGGTGCCCTTCAGGCGCCTGGCGCCACGCTTGGGTGAATCGCGGGGCAGCAGCCCCTGGATTCCGCTGCTGACGGCTGCACAGCAGGCGCGCGCAGAGCAGGTCGGCCGCGTGGTCAGGCGAACGGCGCGTTTCACGCCCTGGAACTCCAACTGCTTCGCGCAGGCGCTGACCGCAAGTTTGCTGCTGCGGGTCTACGCGGTGCCGTACACGCTGCATTTCGGCCTGGCACCGGACGGTGCAACCGACGAGCATTTGAAGGCCCATGCATGGGTCTCGTCAGGGCCGGTGAAGGTCTGCGGGGGCGATGGCTTCGCGCGATTCACGGTCGTTGGCTGCTTTGCCCATCCGGCACTCCCAGGCTGACCTGGGGCTTCTTGCCTTCCGCGCCGGGGCGGTCAGCGCAGCAGGGACTTGAGCAGCGCGTCGACTTCCGGGACGGCCTGGTACCCGCTGGGATAGGTCAGGGAATAGGACGGCACCGACTCGATGATCCTGCCCAGGCGTGCGACATGCTCGGGGAGTCGGCTGATCGCATGGTCCGAAGGGTCGAGCAGGATCAACTGGCGCATCGCGTCAATGAAGGCATCGCTGGATGAAAGCGCCTGCAGCCTTGGCGCACGGCAATCGTCCGAGCGTGCCAGCGAGACGAAGGCACGCAGCGGCAGGACGGCGGCCGGCCGCTGTTCCGCCGCCGCGCCGAACCAGAGCTTGCCGTCGTAGCCCGGCATGGGGCGGCATCGCTCCGGCGGCAGTCCCAGCGCCTGCCGGGAGTCGCCCCAGACGCAGACGCCGCTGGCCGCGGGGTAGACCAGGGGGCCGTCCTCGTAGCGCAGTATCGAAAGGTCGTCGCTGAGAATCGTCCAGCCGGCCCGGTGGGACAGGGCAGCGGACAGGGTCGATTTCCCGGCCCCCGAGAAGCCGGCCATCAGGATGCCGCCGTTGGGATCGCCCAGCGTGGCGCCATGCACCAGCGTGGCATCCGCCAGCAGCGGAATGCGCGGCAGTATGCGACGCACCAGTACGTCGGAGAATGCGAAACCGTCGGCGCCAACGGCGCAGCGGATGGTGTCGCCCAAAGCGCTGACGAGGTAATGATGGCCGCCGAGGCAGGAGAACAGCCAATCCGCCCCTACGGTACGCAAGGTCAGATCGTAGCCACCTCGCCAGCGGAAGCGGACCGGGCCGGCATCATGCAAATCGCCCAGGTCTGTTGTGAGCCGAATGGTGGGGCCCGACGACCAGCCGGGGTCGCCAACCGGCCAGATGCCGGTCAGCGGGATGCTGCTGTGCAGTATCCTGCCGGCGAAGCTGTATGCAAATGCCACCGGCGAATCGACTACCCGCGGAAGCGGATTAGAGGGATACCTCGGAGGCAAAATCGAAGCCGGCGCCGCCGTTGCCCTGAGTCTGGCTCACCGGCAGGGTGACAGTGATCTCGGGCTTGGCCCAGGGCAGCCGGGCATCGCTGCTCGCGAGCTGCAGGTCGGAGGTCGAGGCCGTTTCAGCTTGCATTTTGAGAGACATGGTTTTTTTCCGGGTGGGTCGTGTTGGAGAAAGCTCCTGAAAGCTCCCTCAAGTTTACGTTACCAGAACCCGGCGTCCGGGCAAGCACCCCGTAGGCCCTGCTTGCGCGCGCCGCCGCCGGCTGTGCCGTGTTCAGGCCTGCATTTCAACGACTGCCTCGCGGCGCATCTGCTCCAGCACCGCCGTGACATCGGCGCGGCAGGTTTCCGGCGCCACCGCATAGCGTTCCTGCAGGCGCTCGCAGAGCTGGCCCAGGGTGGTCGGCTCTTCCAGCAGGTCCCAGACGGCGGAGGCCTGTGCATTCAGCTTCAGGTAGGTACCCCGATCGGTCTGGAAGATGACCACCTCATCGTTAAGGCGCGCGGCCAGGGCCTTGGCAGCGCGGGCGACCCGCAGGTGATCGGCGTGCTGTATGTTCATTCAAAGAGATGTCCCTGAGGCCGCAGAAGCTTACAGCCTGAAAGCCCGTGTCAGCCACAGGTCGATCGACACGGCCCCCCAGCATGCCCGCAGCGCGGCGAATCGCGACATCTCGCCCGGGGTGTCGTCGTGCCAGGACTGCAGCATGGTCAGGTATTGCTCCAGCAGAGGCCCGTCCAGCCAGCCGGCGCGCACGCCCTCGAGCTGGCCCACCCCCCGCTCCCGCAGGCGCCGCACCACGGCTTCGACGATCAGCATGCTGAAGTCGGCCTTGGTCCTGCGGGTCCGCACGGACTCGGGCAGGGTCTGGCGCATCGCCTCGCGCAGGAGATGCTTGGGCTGGCGCCTCCTGCGCAGCATGCCGCCGGAAGCCCCCATCAGGAAGCGCGTCAGCCTCAGGTCATGGAAGGGATGGCGCACCTCGACACCCTGGGTGTCGGCGTAGGCGATGATGTTGTCGAGCAGGACATGTCGCGTCGGGACCACGTAGGCGGCATAGCGCCATTGCTGCGACAGGCTCGCACCCGCCAGCGTCGGCCGGTCATCGCGCCAGCGGTCGACCAGGCCGATGCGCTCGGCCCAGTCCGGCTTGATCCATGGCGGCAGGTCCAGACTGAATACCATGTCGGGGTGCAGCAGCTTCTGCCGACGCTGCCGGGACAGTAGCGGCCCCAGGGTCCGCGACAGGATCGCCCTTGGGCGACGCCAGGCAGGCAGGTGATCGTTGGCCTCCCAGCCCTCACGCAGCAAGGCCGGCCATCGGCCACTGCGGAACATGTCGGCCCAGTGCGCCCACGAACCCCGCAGCCAGTCGTCGCCACCCTCGCCTGTCAGCACCACGCGGGATCCCTGGCTGCCGAGGCTTTCGCAGATGACGCCCCAGGAAGTGGCATTGGGGCGCAGGGGCAGTTGCAGGGAGCTTGCGCTCCAGGCTTCGGCCTGTTCGAAGTCGTAGGGCCCTGGACTGACCGTTTGAGCCTCGATGCCCAGGTGCGATTCGACCGTTTCGCTCCACTCGGTTTCGTCGTGAACCCTGCCCGGGAAACGCGCCGAGATCGCCGTGACCGGCTGCGCGATACGGCCCGCACGGTAAAGCTCGGTCGCCCGGCAGACGATGGCGGAGGAGTCCAGGCCGCCCGACAGCTGCGCTGCGACCGGCGTGGCGCTGCGCATGCTGGAGATCAGCGCCTGGTCGAACAGCTCGTTGAACCGGTCGACGTGATCGGCCTCGGACAGGCGGGAGAAATCCTCGAACGGCCCGCGATGCCAGAGCCAGCTGCGAACCCGCCCGCCCTCCACTACCAGTGCGGAACCCTGCGCGAGGCGCTGGATGCCCTGCCAGAAGGTTTCGGTCTGCGTGACGAAGCGGGAGGACAGGTATTCGCCGATCGCCGCTTCGTTGAGGCGGCGATCCATGCCCAGCCCGCGCACCAGGGACGGAGGGTGGCTGGCGAAGGCGAAAGTGTCGCCCTGCAAGGTCCACAGGAACGGACACCAGCCGCCGGCGGAGCGGGCGCAGTACAGGCGTCGCCGGCCGGCATCCCAGATGGCGAAGGCAAAGTCGCCTACCAGCCTTTCGACCACGCGGTCGCCGAAGCGCTCGGCCAGGGCCAGGACGATTTCACAGTCGGGCACGGTGGGCGACAAGGCCTGCCGCTCAGCCAGCAGACGGAGCAGTTCATCGCGATTGTCGAGCCGGCCGTCGAAGCAGATCGTGGCCCCTGCGCGCAGCAGAGGCTGGCTTTCACCCAGGGACTCCGGCGTGGCGGGACGATGGAAGCGGATCATGAAGGCGGGCCCGGAACGCCAATGACCGACACCATCGTCTTGCCGGTGGGGCGTGGCCGCAATGATCCGGTCCAGCAGGTCCTGGGACTGCGGCGCACCATCCAGACCGATTACGCCGGCAATGCCACTCATGAACCATACTCAGGCAGGGGGCGCACAATCTATGCGCCCCCCGGCCTTCGGGCAATCCCCAGCGTCGCGCCGGGACTCAGCCGAACATCTTGCGGAACTCCGCCTCGTCGGCCTCGATCGCCGTGCGCAACGCCGCCAGGCCCGGCGCACGGGCGCGCAGCTTGGTGGCGGCAAACGCGGGGCGGTTGAGCTTGAGCAGGCCGGCCGCGGCGGCCCTGGCCTCGTTCAGCAGCTGCTCCGGCGGGACGACGCGGTCGAGGAAGCCGGCTTCCACGGCGCCCGTAGGCGTGAAGATCTCCGCATGGGTGACGGCGCGGCCGAAGTGCGTAACGGCCAGGCGCATGCGGCAGATCTCGGTGGCGGCGTAGGGCATGGTGAGGCCGATGGCGACTTCATTGGCGCCAATCTTGAAGCTGCCCTCGGCACCCAGGCGCAGATCGCCGCTCAGCAGCAGGAACGAGGCCATCGCCAGCGCATGGCCACCGGCGGCGATCACCACCGGGCGCGGGAACTTCAGCAGGCGCTCGGCCACCAGGAAGCCACCGATCACCAGCTCGCGCACCGGCGGGCCACCGGCGCCCATCACGGCGAGGTCGAAGCCACCGGAGAACATGCCCTCGCGACCGGTGAGCACCACCGCCGCACGATCGGCGTCGGCGCGGTCCAGCGCGGCGTTGAGCTCGACCAGCAGCGCGGGCGAGATTGCGTTGCCCTTGCCGTTGTTCAGCGTCAGCGTGGCGATGCCGTCCTGCAGTTCGTACTGGACCAGGTTGTCCATGGTGAAACCTCCATCAATGAGAAAGTGATGTGTGGACCTTAGGCACAGCCGGGGTGCAGAGACAATGGCCGGAGACCAGGTAATGGCGATTGCCAGCGCCGGGTGGGGACTGGCGTATGCTCGAGCCCAGGAAACTGTCGGAGAAACCATGCGGCGAGTGCGTGCCCTGCTCTGTCTTCTTGCGGTGCTGGTATCGGCGCCCGCCAGCGCCTTGCCGCCGGCGCTGAAACTTGCGTATGGCAGCGAGGACAGACAGTTCGGGCTGCTGCAGCTGCCCGATGGCGGGGGCCCGCACCCGGTGCTGGTGCTGATTCACGGCGGTTGCTGGCAGAGCCGTATCGCGGACCACGAGTACATGGTGCCGCTGGCCCGCGCGCTGGCTGGCTCGGGCTGGGCGGTGTGGAACATCGAGTATCGCGGCAGTGACGATGCCGGCGGCGGCTGGCCGTGGACTTTCCGCGACGTGGCGGCGGCCGTGGACCAGTTGCGCACGCTGGCGCCAAAGCAGTCGCTGGACCTGCAGCGGCTGGTCTTCGCCGGTCATTCCGCCGGCGGGCATCTGGCGCTCTGGGCCGGTAGCCGCCAGCGGCTGCCGGCGGCCAGTGCACTGGCCGTGAAACAGCCGCTGCTTCCACGCGCGATCATCGGGTTGGCCGCGATTCCCGACCTGGAGCGTTACCGCCGCGACAACCCGGCCTGCGGCGCGGCGATCCCGGAACTGATCGGCGATGCCTCACCGGCCGAAGTGTCGCCGCTGCGGATGGGGGCCGCGGCGGCTACGGTGATCCTGCTGATCGGCAAGGACGACGGGGTCGTGCCGGCCTCGCAGGCGGAGGACTACGCGCGTGTCGCGCGCGCCTCCATCCACCGCGTTCCGGGCGATCACTTCGCCTTGGTCGCGCCCGAGGGCGCTTCTTTCCAGGCACTCCTGTCCGTCCTGGGCAAGCTGGCCCGGCCATGACCGCAGCCGCGGAAGGGAAACACATGATCATCGACGCCTGGGCGCAGCACCCGACCGCGCGCCACATCAATGACCCGATGTTCGAATCGCTGCGGCGCTGGACCAAGGGCGGCCTGCCCGCGGGTGAACTGCCGGTGTCGGCCACCGTCTCCGCGATGGACCAGGGCGGCGTAGACAAGACGCTGATCAGCGCCTGGCTGGCCCCGCGGCGCGTGCTGATCTCCAACGATGAGGTCGCCGGCTTCGTCGCGCAGGCGCCGGATCGGCTGGTGGGTGTCGGCTCGGTGGACATCTCGCGGCCGATGGACGCTGTGCGCGAAGTACGCCGCTGCATCACGCAACTGGGGTTCAAGGCGATCCGCGTGTTGCCCTGGCTCTGCGAGGTGCCGCCAACGGACCGGCGCTTCTATCCCGTCTACACCGCCTGCTGCGACCTGGGCGTGCCGTTCTGCACGCAGATCGGCCACACCGGGCCGCTGATGCCGTCCGAGGTCGGGCGCCCGATCTACCTGGACCAGGTGGCGCTGGATTTCCCGGAGCTGGCCATCGTCGGCGGGCACATCGGCTATCCCTGGACCGACGAGGCCATCGCGGTGGCGACCAAGCACGAGAACGTCTATATCGACACCTCGGCCTACACGGTGCAGCGCTATCCGGCCGCGCTGGTGGAGTACCTGCGCGGCCATGGGCGGCGCAAGGTCCTGTTCGGGACGAACTACCCGATGATCCTGCCGGCCAAGGCGCTGGAAGGATTGGATGCCCTGGGTTTGGATGAGGAGGCGAAGGGGTTGTTCCTGGGAGGGAATGCGGCGCGAGTGTTCGGGCTCTAGTCCGCCAAGGCCCGCTGCAACAGCACCAGCCTCAGGTCGAACTCCACCTGATGGTAGTCCGGCAGCATGTGCCGGCAGAGCTGGTAGAAGGTCTTGTTATGGTCACGCTCGCGCAGGTGCGCCAGCTCGTGCACCACCACCATCTCGAGGAATTCCGGCGCCAGTTCCTTGAACAGGCCGGAGACGCGGATTTCCGCCTTGGCCTTGAGCTTGGCGCCCTGCACGCGCGAGATCGCGGTGTGCAGGCCCAGCACGTTCTGCAGCACGTCCATCTTGTTCTGGAACTGGACCTTGTGCAGCGGCGGAGCGCTGCGCATGTGCGATTGCTTCAACTCCTGCACGTACTCGTGCAGCGCGCCGTCGCTCTGGACCTGGTGCCTGCCGGGGTAGCGTCGCTGCAGGTGCTCCTCCAGCCTCCCCTGCTCCACCAGGCCGCGCACCTGGGCCTGCAGGGGCTCCGGGTAGGCGCCGAGGTAGCGGCGCAGGACGTCGTCCGTGGGCATGCCGCTCAGGCGGGCCGCACCCGGATGCGCAGGTCCTCGCACTCCACCACCTGGCCGGCGCGGATCTTGGCGGTCTTGCGGCTCTCCGGCTGGCCATCCACGGTGACCCGGCCCTCGGCCACCAGCTGCTTGCCGGCACCGCCGGAATCGCAGGCTCCCGCCAGCTTGAGCAGTTGGTTCAGCTCGACGTATTCGCGGTCCAGATCAAAGTCGACGGTGTTCATGGGCGGCATTCTAGTTCTTGCACAGGTTCTGCACGAAATTCCACCGATCTTGCATGAGCCCGCCACGGCCGGCGCACAGGCCCGCCCCAGACTGCATTCCCAACAGCGGTCCCCACCGGGCCGCCGCTGCGGCGGCCGGGTAAAGCCGCTCTCCGGTCCGGGCTTTCAGGGAGCAGGGTCATGCAGGAACCGATTCAGGAAGATGCGCAGTCAGAGCCTCTGGCTCACAAGCCGGACTGGCAGGAGAAGCTCGGCGGAGCGGCGGAATCCGTGGCCGGTGAAGCCTGGCGCCGGCGCGGGCGGCTGTTCGCGCTCGGGTTGATCGCCGCCGCCGTGTATGGCGGCTACCGCCATCCGCCGGTGCAGACCATCGAGTCCGGCGAGGTGGCCATGCGCAGCAACCGCATCACTGGCGGCCAGGCGGCCTATGCCGCCGGCCCGGTGTTCGTGATGCCCGGCCTGCATGAACTGCAGCGCTATTCCCTGCGCGACCGCGTGCTGCGCCCGGCCGACAGCGCCCGTGCCGACGGCTCCGCCCCGTTCCAGTCCAAGGAGGGCCTGTCCCTGGGGGTGGACCTGAGCCTGCGCTATGCCCTCGACCCGAAGCGCGTCGGCGAGGTCGCGCGCCAGCTCCCTGCGGACATCGACCACGACGTGGTCGAGCCGGCCCTGCACGGCGTGATCTACCGTATCTTCACGACCTATACCGTGAAGGAGATTTTCTCCAGCAAGCGCGCCGAGATCCAGCAGAAGATCGTGGCCGAGCTGAAGCCGCGCCTGGCTGCCGACGGCATCCTGTTGCGCGACGTGCAGCTGGGCAACGTGGACCTGCCGCGCGAGTACCGCAGCGGCATGGACCAGATGCTGGCCGAGGAACTGGCCACCGAGAAGATGCAGTACACCCTGGCCCTGAAGGACCAGCAGGTGAAGGAAACCGCCCTGGAGGCCGAGGCCGACAAGGTGCGCCGCGAGAAGGCGGCCGAGGCCGCCGGCAGCGAGCAGGTGATCGCCGCCCGAGCACAGCAGGAGGCCATGAAGCACGTGCTGCCGTTCAAGGAGAAGCAGATCGAGCAGCGCAAGCTGGAGGCCGAGGCAGAAAAAATTTCGCGCATCCGCTACGCCGAGGGCAATGCCGAGGCGCGCCGCGTGGAAGCCTCCGGCGAAGCCGACTCGCGCCGCAAGCTGGCGGACGCCGAAACCTATCGCCTGGAGCAGGTCGGCAAGGTCACCAGCGCGCAGATGGAGCGCGACGGCCAGTTGCTGAGCAAGCATCCCCTGCTGATCCAGAAGACCATGGCGGACAAGCTGTCCGACAAGGTGCAGGTGATCATCGCCTCGCCGCCGGCCGGCGGTGGCTTCATCGGCTCCGCCCTGCTGGGCCAGAACCAGCCGCCCGCCGTAGCCACCGCGACGGAGGAGGAACAGTGATCATCGCCGCCCTCACCGCCCTGGCCATCGTGGCGCAGGACGACACCGCGCTGCGCGCCGCCCCGCGCGATTCGGCCCAGCAGCAGGCGCAGCTCTGGCAGGGCGATACGCTGGAGGTGCGCGGCGAGCGCCTGGGCTTCCTGCAGGTCTGGGATCACCAGCGCGAACGCGGCGGCTGGGTGCGGGCGCCGCAGGTCCGCCGCCTGGAGTTCGACGAGGCCCAGGCGCCGGAACTGCTGGCGGTGCTGCGCTTCCTGCGCGATGCCCCGGGCCAGGAGGCCCTGGGCATCGCCTACGCCGCCGCCTACCTGCGCGCCGCGCCGGCCGCGGACATCGACGCCGAGCCCTTCGACGCGCTGGGCAGCATGGCCGAGCGCCTGGCGCGCCGCGCCTCCGGCAAGCAGCTCAAGGCCGACGAGGCGAAGACCGCTGCCCACCTGGATGTGACCCGCCGCTACGGCGTGGCCTGGACGCAGTTCGAGCGTGACGATGGCCGCATCCAGCTGTGCTACGACGGCGACGCCTTCCGGCGCGTGCTGACCCTGCCCGCCGCGCCCGCGCAACGGGCGCGTGCGGTACTGGCACTGACCCGCCACGATTGCATCGACCCGGCCACGCAACCCTTGGCGCGCGTGCAGCTGGACCAGTGGCGTGCCGACCTGCTGGACCGCGTGGACCTCGCGGAACTGGACGGCCCGACGAAGAACCGGGTGCGGCTGCGCCGCGCCGGCGTCTGGTCCGCCCTGGCTTATGCGCAGGCCCGCCGGGCCGATGGCAGCAGCGCCGCGGCAGCCGCCGAGGCCCGCGCGCTGGAAGCCCTGGCAGGGGTCGATCGCGCGCAGTTGCCGGAAGAAGACCAGCGCGCCTATACCGAGGCGGCGGTCCGTGTCGGCGCCTCGCGCTGGGCCCTGGAGCCCACGGTGCCTGCATCCGGGAAGCTGGGCATCAGCACCGTCGCCGGTCAGCCGGGCGAGACCTGCGTGCTGCTGACCGGGCCGAAGAACGACGCGCAGAACCCGCTGCTGCGCCGTTGCACCTACGGCCGCGTCTGGAACGCCTCGGCCCGCGCCGATGCCGGTGGCAAGGCGGTGGCCCTGGCGGTGCAGCCGCTGGATACCTGGCTGGAGCTCTGGGTCTTCACGCAGCAGGACGGTGCCTGGAGCGTGCAGGTGCTGCCGCCAGCCGCGACCGAGCCCGGCATCGGCTACGTGGAGTTCGCCGGCTGGGTGCCGGGCGGCAAGCAGATGCTGGCGGCCCGCGAGGCGCGTGTAGACGGTCGCTGGACCCGCAGCTACGAACTGGTGTCGCTGGCCACCCTGGCGACCGAGCGCAGCGCGGCGGAGCCGGCGCATCTGAGTTCCTTCTACCGCTGGCAGTCAGCGGACTGGAAGCAACGGACCATCAGCTTGAGGCAGTGATCGTTTCCCGGTTGGTCGTAGGAGCGGCTGTCAGCCGCGAAGGCAGGTGGACATGATGACCCGTGCATCGCGGCCAACGGCCGCTCCTACAAAGCAGGGCTCAGGACGCATCGTGGAAGATGATCCCCAAGGTATGGCGATGGCCGGAGCGCAGGCGGCTGACGCCGTGGCGCAGGTTGACGCGGTAGCTGCCGCGGCTGCCCGCCGCGGGCCTGTGATGCACGGCGAAGAGCACGGCGTCGCCCTGCATCAGCGGCACCACGTCCACGCGCGACTGCCGCCGCGGCCGCTGCTCGGTCAGCACGAACTTGCCGCCCTGGAAATCCCGCTGCGGCTGCGACAGCAGCACCGCCGCCTGCAGCGGGAATACCTGCTCGCCGTAGAGGTCCTGGTGCAGGCAGTTGTAGTCACCCGGTCCATAGCGCAGCAGCAAGGGCGTCGGCCGCTGCTGGCCCGCCTGGTGGCAGCGCTGCAGGAATTCCTGCAGGTCTTCCGGATAGCGCGCCGCCAGGCCCATGGTCTCGTTCCAGCGATTGGCCAGCGGCGCCAGCCGCGGATACAGCGCCTCGCGCAGCGCCGCCACCGGCGGCGGCAGCGGGTAGCGAAAGTACTGGTACTCGCCCTGGCCGAAGCCATGACACGCCATCACCACACGGCTGCGGAAGCGCGCGGGTTCGTCGTACAGGGCCACCGTCGCGGCGCATTCCGCTGGCGTCAGCAGTGAGGGCAGGCAGGACCAGCCCTGCTCGTTCAACTCGCTCGTGATGCGGGGCCAATCCTGCGACCCTACACGTTCGTTCCATTCGGACTGCATGTCTGCTCCGCAAAGTTAATGCGGAAACTGTAAGTCCGCCGTGTAGCGGAAACGCTCCAGTTCTTGCGGGATGCAGGAATCCCATTCAAGTAATGGGTGCGGATGGGACCTTATTCCGACGTGGCAGGAGTCGGAATCTCCGCCTGACTGGTAACCGGGAGCTGTACAATCATGCTCGGCCGGCCTGCGGCATAAATGGGTGGAGCCGGCATCTCGATACGCTTAGCAACCGCCATCACAGCCTGATCGAAGACAACATCCCCTGAACTGCTAAGTACGGTGACTTCTGGGCGATTAGCGCCTTTTCTGTACTCGAGTTGGAGCAGCGCGGATCTGCTTCGGGAAAAGCCATGGAGTTCCTTCGCCCCCTGAAGGCGGCTTCGCGAGCGGGTCTGCAAAAGATCGATCCACCTGCGCCAATCCGACTGCTTCTCTTCGGCTGTGAATATCCCGAATCGATCCTCGAGAAGATCAAGTTCAGCCCAGGCTTCATCACTCCATCGAGCAGCGGCCTTGCGATACCACTCTGCAGCCGTTCTAGGATCACTGGTCACACCCGAGCCATTCGCGTACATCCGTCCTAGTGCGACCTGTCCGATGGGAACTCCGGCTTCGGCTGCTTGGCGATAGTACTGCAGAGCTGCGGTGCTGGAGGCGACGCGACCACGACCCAGCTCCGTCATTCTGCCCAGCGCAACAAGTGCGCGCGGCTCGTCAACAGCGGCCTCCGAGTACCAGCGCCAAGCCTGTTCGTGGTCAACCGAAACGCGCTCGCCCATTTCGTACCAGCGTGCCAGCAGCATCTGGCAACCAGCGACCCCATCCTCTGCCCTCTGCAGGACCTTCTGCAGATCAGCCTGATCAAGTGGTCCGCCCTCGGTCTCCCTGCCCTTGTGTCCACAGAGCACGATGTCCTGGATAGCACGCCCCCTCTTGGCAAGGGACTTCATGTCTGCCTGGGCGCAGCCAAAGGAAGCCAAAAGAAAGAACGACACCCACACTCGCATCGCAGCACGCATGTTCAATCTCCGACTACCTGAAGGCTCGCAAGCCGCGCATACAAGCCGCCCTGCTGCAGCAACTCCTGCGGCGCACCCGTCTCAACGATGCGGCCATGCTCCAGCACGATGATGCGGTCGGCCTTGCGCACGGTGGCGAGGCGGTGGGCGATGATCAGCGTGGTGCGGTCGCGCATGGCCGCTTCCAGGCCCTGCTGCACCAAGGCCTCGCTTTCGGCATCCAGGGCGCTGGTGGCCTCGTCCAGCAGCAGCAGCGGCGGGTTGCGCAGCATCGCGCGGGCGATGGCGATACGCTGCTTTTGGCCGCCGGACAGGCGCAGGCCGCGCTCGCCGAGGAAGGTCTGGTAGCCCTCTGGCAGGCGCATGATGAATTCGTCGCAGAGCGCGGCGCGGGCGGCGGCGATCACTTCGTCGTCGCTGGCGCCGGCACGGCCGTAGCGGATGTTCTCCATGGCGTCGGCCGAGAAGATCACCGCGTCCTGCGGCACGATGCCGATCTGCGAACGCAGCGCGGCGGGGTCCAGCTGGCGCAGGTCGATGCCGTTGAAGCGGATGGCGCCGCCGCCCACGTCGTAGAAGCGCAGCAGCAGCTGGAACAGCGTGGTCTTGCCGGCGCCGCTGGGGCCGACCAGGGCCACGGTCTCGCCCTCGCGCACGTCTAGGCTGATGTCGTCCAGCGCCGCAGACTTGGGCCGCGAGGGATAGTGGAAGCTCACCTTCTCGAAGCTCAGGCGCGCCTGCCGGGCCGGCGGCAGTGCCAGCGGCTGCGCCGGTGCCTGGATCGCCGGCTCGGCGGCCAGCAGTTCCATCAGGCGCTCGGTGGCGCCGGCAGCGCGCATGATGTCGCCCCAGACCTCGGCGATCACACCGATGCCGCCGGCGGTGAAGCCGGCATACAGGATGAAGGAGGCCAGCTGGCCGGCGCTCATGCTGCCGGCGATCACGGCCTGGGCGCCCAGCCACAGCACGAAGACCACGGCGCCGAACACGCCGCTGATGGCGATGGTGGTCATCACCGCGCGCAGGCGCGTGCGGCGGATCGCCGAGAGGAAGCTGTCCTCCACCGCGGCGCCGTAGCGCCGGCCCTCATCGCCTTCCTTGGTGAAGGCCTGGACGGTGGGAATGGCGTTGAGGATCTCGCCGGCCACCGCGGAGGTGTCGGCGATACGGTCCTGCGATTCTCGCGACAGCTTGCGCACGCCGCGCGCCGTCAGGATCAGCGGCAGCACCACCAGGATCAACAGCACCAGGGTCACGGCGAACAGCTTGGCGCTGGTGACGGCCAGCATCACCAGGCCGCCGAGGAACTGGAAGAAGCTGCGCAGGCCCATGGATACCGAGGACCCCACCACGGTCTGCACCAGGGTGGTATCCGCGGTCAGGCGCGACAGCACCTCGCCGGTGCGGGTGGTCTCGAAGAACTGCGGCGACTGCTCCAGCATGCGGCGGTAGACCGCATCGCGCAGATCGGCAGTCACGCGCTCGCCGATCCAGCTGACGTAGTAGAAGCGCGCCGCCACCGTGGCGCCCCAGAGCATGGCAATGCCGAACAGCGCCAGGAAGTACTGGTTGACGGCGGCGCCGGCGACGAAGCCGTGGTCGATCAGCTGGCGCACCGCCAGCGGCACCGCCAGCATCACCACCGAGGCCGCGCAGAGCAGCAGGAAGGCCAGGGCCACCTGCCGGCGGTAGGGCCGCAGGAAGGGCCAGAGCCCGCTCAACGCCACCAGCCGGCGGCGCGCGGCCGGGCCCGGAGGGCTAAGGGTTTCCAGCATCTCGGCGGGGCCGGCGGGTTCGGGGGCGGCGGGTTCGGTCATGGCGGGCGCCACGATAGCACCGGGCGCCCGCATTCGGACGAGGCCGCCCAAACCGGGAGGGCGGCAGACTGGAGCCATGAACAGCCCCGATCCCGCCCTCGCCCAGCCCTTCTGCCTGTACCGCGCCACTGTGCCGGCGGAATGGATCGACGTCAACGACCACATGAACGTGGAGCGCTACTACCACCTGCTCTACCAGGCCCAGGTGGAGGTGACCGAGCATCTGGAGCTTGGGCGGACCTACGTGGCTGCGCGCGGGCTGTCCAAGATGGTGGTGGAGAGCAATTTCCGCTTCGAGCGCGAGCTGCTGGTCGGCGAGCGGGTGGAGGTGCGCTCCCACCTGTTGGGCGTGGACCGCAAGCGCATTCACTTCTTCCACGAGCTGTGGAACCTGGACCGCGACATCCGTGCCGCCGTGGGCGAGCAGATCGACGTGCACGTGGACCTGTCCACGCGCCGCTCGGCGCCGCTGCCGGAGGAGGTGCTGGCCCGGCTGCAGCGGGTGGTGGCGGCACAGGCGGCGCTGCCGCCGGTGCCGGCGCGGCTGACGCTGGCGAGATAGCTGCCCTGTAGCCCGGTTTGCCGCAGGCAAGCCGGGGCTCCGCGCATCGCTCTCCCGGCTTCGCTACGCGAAACCGGGCTACGGGAACGTCAACGGAACCTGGCACCACCATCGACGCCGATCACCTGTCCATTGATCCAGGCGCCGTCGTCCGACATCAGCATGGCCACCATCGCGGCGATGTCCTCGCTGGTGCCCAGGCGGGTGCTGCGCGTGATGGCCAGCGTGGCCTGACGCAGGTTTTCGGGAAAGTGGTCGCGCAGCTGTTCGGTCAGCACCAGGCCCGGTGCGATGGCGTTGGCGCGGATGGCCTGCTTGCCCCAGCGCGAGGCGACATGGCGCATCAGCGCCTGCAGGCCGGCCTTGCTCACGGCATAGGACACGCGCGTGGGCTCGCCCATGTCGGCCGCGCCGGAGCTGGTGTAGACGATGGCACCGCCGCGCTTGAGCAGCTCCGGCAGCGCATGGCGCGTGCACAGCAGGTGGCCGCGCAGGTTCACCGCCAGGCTGCGGTCGAAGATATCCAGGGAAACCTCCAGCGCATCGCCGTCGGACAGGATCGCGCGCATGTCGGCGGCGTTGACGTGGAGGCCGTCGAGCCCGCCGTAGGCGGTCACGGCGGCGCGCACCATGGCGGCCACGCTGGCGTCATCGGCGATGTCGCAGTGGACCGCGGTGGCCTGGCCGCCGTCGGCGACGATACCGGCCGCCACGGAACGCGCGCTGGCGGTGTTGATGTCCGCCACCACCACCGCGGCGCCTTCCGCCGCCAGGCGCTGCGCCGTGACGGCGCCGATGCCGGAACCGGCGCCTACGACCGCGATGACCTTGTTCTCGAGCCTGCGCATGGTGGTTCTCCCCTTCTGGTCTTGTGGGGGGACTGTCTCAGACTTGCCGGGTGGGGGGACTCATCCGAATGCAGCAGCGGGTAATTCCCTCGCCCGCTTGCGGGAGAGCATGCCCGGAGGGCGGGAGAGGGGCTGTGAAACCGGGCTGGGCTAACCCTTCCTGGATTTACAGAAACCCTCCCGGCAACTGCTCCTGCGTTGCCCTACCTCGGGCATCCATGCCCTCGTCCCCTACCCGTCTCCCGCAAGCGGGCGAGGGGAATGGCACCACTACGCCGCCCGCTTCGCCTGCCCCCTGAAATGCGGAATCACGTGCTCCCCGATGTTGCGCAGCGTCTCCAGCTGCGCCCACTGCGGGATGGTGCCCATCTGGCAGATGAACAGGATCTCGTCGGCACCAGCATCGATCAGGCGCTGCACGTAGCCGATGCAGTCCTCCACCGTGCCGTAGGCATGGTTGGGGTTCATCAGCATCATGTTGGGATCGCTGAAGTCGAAGCTGACCTTCTCCGAGGCGAACTGCGTGCGGATCACGTCCTTGCCGTCGGCGTCGTGCGTGGTGACGTCGTCGTCCCACTTCGAGGGGTCCGGCTTGGGGCCGGCGCCGTACCAATGGCCCAGCGACTCCATGAAGTAGCGCTGGCCCTTGATGCCGATCTTGCGGGCCTGCTGGCCGTCCTGGAGCACGATGGTGGGGCACAGCGCGGCGAGGTGCTGGTTGGGGCGGAAGCCGACCTGGTCCTCGGCTTTGCGCGAGGCCCAGGCCGTGCGGTAGACCTCGTTCTTCTTCGCCACGTCCTCCGGGCCGCCGAAGCCCAGCACCAGGGCGCCCATGCCGCGCTGGCCGGCGCGGGTCAGGGTGTCGGTGTTGGTGCAGGCCATGTACATCGGCGGGTGCGGGTCCTGGTAGGGCTTGGGATGGATCGGGCGGCGCGGGATCTTGATGAACTCGCCGTCGTGCTCGATCTCGTCCTGCACCATGATCTTGGGGATCAGGTACATCGCCTCATCGATCTGCGGGTGCAGCGTCGCCAGGTCGTAGCCGAAGGTGCCGGCCTCCTGCTGCGTGCCGCCCTTGCCCACGCCGAAGTGCACGCGGCCATGGCTCAGCAGGTCCAGCGTGGCGATGCGCTCGGCCACCTTCACCGGGTGGTTCATCGCCGGCGGCAGGCAGACCACGCCATGGCCCAGGTGGATGCGGCTGGTCTTACCGGCCAGGAAGGCCAGCACCGTTTCCGGCGCGCTCATGTGGGCATAGTTCGTCAGCGCGGTATGTTCCACGCACCAGATCACGTCGAAGCCCATCTGCTCGGCCAGCGTGGCCTGCTCCACGATCTCGTCGAACACGCGGCGGTCGCCAGCGCGCGAGGCATCGGTGGTCTGGGCTTCGTAGATCAGGGAAAATCTCATGACGGCTCTCCTCAAAGGACACTCGCGCGCCCCTGGTGGGCGGCGTTCTGGAACCAGTATCGGAAGCGCACCCGGTGCCGGCTTCGTCGCTTTTATGTCGTCCGTTTTGAGATACCGCGCCGCAAAACGAGCGTGCAGAGTGCCGCCATGACCATGACGAGGAGAGATCGACAATGACGCTGGACCCCCATGTTGAGGGCATGCTCAAGGCGCTGGCCGCTTACGCCGCGCCCGACTTCTCCACGATGACGGCGGCCGGCTACCGCGCCGGCATTGCCGGCCGCGATGGCCTGTTGGGCCCCGGCGACACGGTGGCGCGCAGCGAGGACCGCGAGATCGCCGGGCCCGGCGGCACGTTGCGCCTGCGCCTGTACTACCCCGACGCGCCCGGCCCCCTGCCGCTGACGCTGTTCTTCCACGGCGGCGGCTTCGTCGCCTGCGGACTGGATACGCACGACAACATCTGCCGCTGCCTGGCCGTACGGGCGCAGACCCTGGTGGTGTCGGTGGACTACCGCCTGGCGCCTGAAGCCCCCTTCCCCGCCGCCGTGCACGATGCAATGGCAGCGCTGGAATGGCTGCGCGCACATGGCGGCGAGATCGGCGGCGACGTGCAGCGCATCGCCGTGGCCGGCGACAGCGCCGGCGGCAATCTCGCGGCCGTGTTGGCCCAGCAGGCCAAGGCGCGGGGCTGGAGCCTGCGGCACCAGTTGCTGATGTATCCGGTGACGGACCTGGCGCAGGAGTCGGCGTCCTACAGGGCCTGCGGCCAGGGCTACTTCCTGACGGCCGAAGGCCTGCGCTGGTTCCGCGCGCAATACCTCACCGGCGGCGGCGATGCGACCGACCCAAGGGCCTCGCCGCTGCGGGCGAAGGACTTCGGCGGGCTGGCGCCGGCCACCATCGTCACCGCCGAGTACGACCCGCTGCGTGACGAGGGCGAGGCCTATGCGCTGTCGCTGCGGCTCGCCGGGGTGCCAGCGGTGCTGCAGCGTTGGCCGGGGCAAATCCATGGCTTTATCAGCATGTTGGGGCCGATACCGGCCGCCGATGCGGCGCTGGACTTTGCCGCCACGGAACTGCGCCGCGCCTGGGGCACCCAGGCCAGGTGAGTCGTGGTCACCAAGGTTTCATCAATTCAGACGAATCCGGGGTCCGTGGTCCCGGTTAATCCTGTAGTGGCCGGTGCCCCCGTCACCGGCGCGAGGAGGAAAACAAGATGCTGCGCTTGATCACTCCGGGCGAATCCCGCCCGAGCCGGATGCCGAAAGGGCTGATCGCCGGCGGTGGCGTGTCGATGGAGTTCGACCGTCTCAACGCGCTGTTCGACGCGATCTACGAAGGGCCGATGGAAGCAACGCCCTGGCAGACCGCGCTGCGCCTGCTGCAGCAGACCTTCGGCGCGATGCACGTGACCATGATCCTGCGTCCGCCGTCCTCGCATTCCGCCGGCTTCATGCTCAACACCGACTCGGCGGCCGCCGATGCCACCGAGTCCTACCAGAACCACTTCTTCGCGCTCGACCCTTTCGTGGGCCTGCCGGAAGACAAGGTGATCACGCCGGAAGAGCTGGTGGGCAGCAGCCGCTGGAACAGCAGCGCGCTGTACCGCGAATACCTGCGCCCGATGAACGTGGAGCACCTGGTGGGCGCCGACCTGCGCACGCAGGAGGGCATCGAGTGCCGCTTCCGCGTGTCGCGCTCGGCCGACGCCCCACCCTTCTCCGACAGCGACAAGGCGCTGTGCCAGGCGCTGTTGCCGCACCTCAAGCGCGCCGTGCGCCTGCACGCGCAGATCGACACCCTGGAGTGCGAGCGCCAGCTCTACGCCGGTACGGTCAACCGCATGCTGCTGGGCACGGTCAGCTTCGCGCACAACGGTGACGTCATCGAGATCAACCCCGAGGCACGCCGCATCCTCAACGAGAAGGACGGCATGCGCGTGCAGGGCAGCACCATCTGCCTGGACCGCAACGACGAGGGGCGCGAGCTGCAGCGCATCATCCGCAAGGTCTGCTCCGGCGCACCGGTGGATCCGGGCCTGATCGAGGCCATGTCGGTGACCCGCCCCTCCGGCCGCATGAACCTGGGCGTGGTGGTGAAGCCCGCTCCGGTCAGCAGTTGGCCGCACGACAGCTCGCGGCGCCCGGTGGCAGTGATGTTCCTGCGCGATCCGGAATGCAGCGGCAAGGCCTCCGAGGAAGCGATCCGCCGCCTGTTCGGGCTGACGCGCATGGAAGCGGCGCTGGCACAGTGCCTGGCCGACGGCCTCACGGTGGAAGAAGCCGCCGAGAAGCTCAACGTCAAGCGCACCACGGCGCGCACCTACCTGCGTTTCATCTTCTGCAAGACGGGTGTGACGCGGCAGACCAAGCTGGTGCGGACGCTGTTGAACAGCGTGGTCGCGCTTTCCTGATGTTCCTTCTCCCTCCGGGAGAAGGTGCCGCATAGCGGCGGATGAGGGACGCGCTTGCAACTAGCAGCAGTCATCCCTCGCATCCCTGTCCCTCACCCCCAACCCCACTCCCGGTGGGAGAGGGGAGCTGCCGAGCATTCCATGAACGAACTCCAGGACAAGATCGCCATCATCACCGGTGCCGCCAGCGGCATCGGCCGCGCCGCCGCCATCCGCTTTGCCGAGGAGGGGGCCAGGCTGGTCCTCGCCGACATCGACGAGAAGGCGGGCGCGGCGCTGGCTGCGGAACTGCCGGCCGCGGTGTTCCAGCGCTGCGACGTGTCGAAGCACGAGCAGTGCACCGCGCTGGTGGAGCTGGCGGAGAAGACCTACGGCCGGCTCGACATCGCCTTCAACAATGCCGGCATATCCGACGGCCCGATTCCGCCGGGCACGCTGGATTACCCGCTGGAGCTGTGGGACCGCATCATCGCGATCAATCTCTCCAGCGTGTTCTACTGCCTGCGTGCGCAGGTGCGCTCGATGCTGAAGACCGGTGGCGGCAGTATCGTCAACACCGCCTCCATCGCCGGACAGATCGCCTTTGCCGGCGTGCCGGGCTATGTCGCCGCCAAGCATGGCGTGGTGGGCCTGACCAAGACCGTGGCCGTGGAGTACGCGGCGCAGGGCATCCGCTGCAACGCCATCGCCCCCGGCTTCATCGAGACGGCGATGACGCAGGACGTGCTCGGCGCCGAGCAGGGCCGCCAGATGATGCAGATGGCGGTGCCGGCCGGCCGCGCCGGCGAGGCCCGCGAGATCGCCGACCTGGCGCTGTGGCTGGCCTCGCCGCGGGCCTCCTACGTCAACGGCGCCCTGATGGCCGCCGATGGAGGCTTCCTGGCGCGCTAAGCTGCACGCTCCTTTTCCCGGAGCCCGCATGACTCTCGACCCACAGGCGCAGGCCATGCTGCAGGCGCTGTCGCGCCTGCGCCCCTTCGACTTCGCCACGCTCACCGGCGAGGGCTACCGCGCGGTGATGGACCGCAGTGGGCTGTTCGCCGCCGGGGACGAGGTGCATGCGGTGGAGGAGCGCGAGATCGCCGGCCCGGGCGGCAGCCTGCGCCTGCGCATCTACCGCCCGGGCGCCATGGGCGGCTACCCGGTGACGCTGTTCTTCCATGGCGGCGGCTTCGTCGGCTGCACGCTGGATACGCACGACAACATCTGCCGCTGCCTGTGCCGGCGCGCGGACAGCGTGGTGGTCTCGGTGGACTATCGTCGTGCGCCGGAAGCGCCCTTCCCCGCCGCCGTGGAGGACGCCCTGACGGCGCTGCACTGGGTACACGCGCACGCGGTCGGGTTCGGCGGCGATCCGGCGCGGCTGGCGGTGGCCGGCGACAGTGCCGGCGGCAACCTGTCGGCCGTGGTCTCGCAGCTGTGCCGCGAGACCGGCCCGGCCCTGCGTCACCAATTGCTGATCTACCCCGCCACCGATTTCGCCGCGGAAACGGAATCGCGCCGGACCCGTGCCGAGGGCTATTTCCTCACGGCGGAGCTGATGCGCTGGTTCGGCGACCAGTACACCCCCGACCCCGCCATGCGCGGCGACCCGCGCGTCTCGCCGCTGCGCGCCACGGATTTCCGCGGCCTGCCGCCAGCCACGGTGCTGGTGGCCGGCTACGACCCGCTGTACGACGAGGGCCTGGCCTACGCCGGCAAGCTGCGCGAGGCCGGCGTGCCGGTGCAGGTGCTGGACTACCCCGGCCAGATCCACGGCTTCATCAACATGCTGGGGGCCATCGGCGCGGCCGACGAGGCCCTGGACCGCTGCGCGGCGGCCCTGCGCGGGGCCTTCACGACCTGAGGCGGACGAGCGGTAGCGCCAGAACGATGACGGTATGAACCAGTAGGTTTTGCCGACTGAATTCCGGCGCGTTCCTGCCGTTGAATAGACAGCAAGGGAGGAAACCCCCCTCCCGGCAAAGGAACCGCCATGAACCCGATCCTGTCCACGCTGGCCCAAGTCATGATCCTGATGCCCGCCAACTTCGCCCTGGCCCTGCTGGACCGCGCCAAGCCGCTGGCCATCGGCGAGCTCAAGGCCCGCAGCCGCCGCGGCGAACTGCTGCTCTCCAGCCTGTTCGTGGCCGGCTGGTGGACCCTGATCATCCAGGCCGTGCAGGGCGTCATCGGGCTGCCGTAAGGCTGGCCAAGCATCCGCGCCCTCCCCCGCTCGGCGGGGGAGGGTTTTTTATTGGGCCAGTGTTCGGGCCAGGCTCAGCGTTCGGGCAACTGGGCGCGCAGGGCCAGGGTATCCACGTCACGGCCGGAAGCCGCCCGCGCGGCACTCAGCACTTCCAGGCTGATCGGCTCGTAGCCTGGCGCCGGCTGGTTGATGGTCTCCGCGACATGGCGCAGCACCGCGGCCAGGTCCTCGTCCCCCAGGCGCCAGCGGAAGGTCAGCATCAGGGCGGAGTAGCTTTGCCCCTGAACCTTGATCTCCCCGGCCAGCCCGTGAACCACGGCGCGCGCGATGTAGCGGCGCCCCTGTTCCGTGGCCAGCCAGGCCTCCATGCCGGTCAGCGGCGGGGCGTGGCCGGCAATGCCCTGTCCCTGCGCTTGATGGCAGACCGCGCAGCGCTGCGCATACAGGGCCGCCCCGTCCGCCGCCATCGCGGACCACGGCAACACCAGGAGCAGCGCGGTCAGGCGGCGAATCATCGGGGAATATCCAGGCCCGGGAGACCAGGGATACGCAAGGATCACACCATGGGCAGGGGCTCGCCCCTGCCGGCCCAGCGCCTGAAACGCTACAGGCCCAGGCCGGAAACCCGCTCCAGGCTCCAGTAGGCCGCCAGCGCGCCGATCAGGTATACCGGTAGCAGCCGCGGCAGCGGCCCCTGTGCCGTCGCCGGCAGGCGCCGCCAGGCCAGGCCCAGGGCCAGCAGCACGATCACCAGCAGGACCTGCCCCAGTTCGATGCCGAGGTTGAAGGCCAGCAGGGCCAGCGGGATCTCGCCCTGGGGCAACCCCACCTCGGACAGCGCCCCGGCGAAACCCAGGCCGTGCAGCAGGCCGAAGCTCACCGCCATCAGCGCCGGACGGCGCGCCAGCAGAGTCGGCGGACGATCCGCCGGGCGCGCCAGCTCGCAGGCCAGCAGCAGGATGCTGAGCGCGATGCCCAGCTCGGTCACCCCCGGATCGACGTGCACGAAGCCCAGCACCGCCAGGCCCAGGGTGATGCTGTGCCCGAGGGTGAAGGCGGTGACGGTGAGCAGCAGGGGTTTCAGCCGCCGCACCAGCAACACCAGGGCGGCCACGAACAGCACGTGGTCGAAGCCGAACAGCAGGTGCTCCACGCCCAGGTGCAGGTAGGACGGGAACACCGCGGGCGCGGCCTCCGGCGCCGGCACGGTGTAAGAGGGCCGCGCGCCATCGAGCAGGGTCTTCACCACCGAGCCGTCGGCGCGCTCCACGCGCAGGATCACGTTGATGCCGGCTCGCTCGAGTTGCGGCACCGACAGGCTGCGGCCGGTCAGGCCGCCGGGGCACTGCACCGCCCAGCGCGCGGTATAGGCGCCGCGGTCGTCACGCTCGATGCGGGGGTCTTCGAGCCGTGCGCAGTCCGCCGGCAACTGCGGCTCCACGCCCACCGCCTGCAGGATCGAGGCACGCCACAGCAGCTCCACGCGGCCGTCGCCGGCCTCGCGCAACTGCAGCAGCGCCGGCGCCAGCGGATGTGCCTGCGCGGCACCGCAGCAGAGCCACAGCAGCAGGGCGAGAACGCGCTTCATGACGACACCGGCGCGATGCCGGCCTCCGCGTCGACACGGTAACGCTGCAGCAGGCGCGCGCGCGCCGCGGCCAGTTGCCGCTGCTGGCGCTCGGCCTGCAGGGCGTAGGCGGCCTGGCGCCGGACGGCGGCGAAGTCCGCCCCGCTAGCTTCCTCGCGCTGCTGCAGGCGCAGCAGGTGCAGGCCGTAGGGCGACGCCACCGGGCCGGTCCATTCGCCCGGCTCGGCGTTGGCCACCGCGGCCGCCAGCGGCTGGCCGAGCTGGCGCGCGATCTCGTCCTGGGTCAGCGCACGGAACTGCGGACCCAGCAGGAAGGCGTCGCCGGCCGGCTCGGCACCGGCGCGCAGCGCGGCCAGCTGGCGGCCGGCCTCCGCGGCACCGCGCGAGGGCTGCAGGAATACCTGCTCGAAGCTGTAGCGCACCGGCGCGGCGTAGCGCTGCGGGTGCGCGGCGACGTAGTCACGCAACTCCTGTTCGGTGGGCTGGCTCTCCGCCAGCAGGCGCTGCTCCATGGCCTGGATCAGGCGGCGGCGCGCCACCAGGTCGCTCTGGCGCATCTCCAGGGCCTCGGCCTCGCGCAGCAGCGCGGCATCGTCGAGCGGCGCTTCCGGGTAGGCGAAGCGCAGGTTCATCAGCAGGCGCCGCTGCGCCACCGGATCGCGCTGGTCCAGGCCCAGGCGCAGCGCCTCGCGCAGCAGGGCCTCATCCTCCAGCCAGCGGCGGTAGCTGGCCTGCAGTTGCTGGGCGTCGGGCGTGCGGCCGGTGTCACGGCGCCAGTCCTCGCGCAGGCGCTCGACGTCGGCGGCACTGACGCGGATCGGCTCGGTGGGCGCGGGAATCCAGGCCTGGGCGAGGTGCAGCAGGGCGCCGAGGAGAAGGAAGTGGAGAAGGGGGGAACGGATGACGCGGAATATGTTCATCGCGTCTTTCTGGCCTTCCCTCTCCCACCGGGAGAGGGACTGAGGGTGAGGGACAGCGGCTCGAACAATCCACCGGACTCTCGGCAAGAGCGTCCCTCATCCCCGGCCCTTCTCCCGGAGGGAGAAGGGAGCAAGAAGCAGAGGCGCATCACGGCGCCGGCTTGTACCAGATCGGCGACGTCCAGGCCCGCTCCTGCACCGTCTTCGGATAGTCGGCGTTGCAGCAATCCGCAAAGGCCTCCGGCACCGCGTCCGGATCGGCGCAGCTGATGCCGGCGGCCACGCACTGGCGCGTGGACCAGCGGCAGCTCGGGTTCTCCAGCACGCGGGCGTAGTAGAACGCGTTCTGCGCCGGATCGAAGTCCGGGTCTTCCCAGACGCTGCAGAGGCTGGCGTAGCCCTCGCCCGAGGTCTCGCAGGTGTCGGTATTCACCGAGGCGCCGTTGTCCTTGTTGCCGGCGATCTCGTAGACCGCCTCGTGCTTCTCGCCGTTGGCGATCCAGCCCTTGACGATCTGGATGTGCTGCAGCGGCTCCACCTTCTCGCCCCTGGCACCGGGATCGCGCAGTGCGGATACGGCGAAGCGTGGCTTCAGGCCGCTGGCGGGCAGCGCCGGCAGGTCGCTGCCCATTGGCACGCCCTGGCGATAACCCTCGGCGGCGAAGTTGCGGCTGCCGCAGAGGCCGTCCGGCAGGTTCCAGCCGCCGTAGAAGCGCACCACCGGCCGCGTGCCGCTGGTGGCGTAGGCCTCGCGCCGGCGCATGGCGGAGAACAGCGAACTGCGCGTGTTCTCCTCGGCCCACAGCACGGCCAGGCCACCGGGGCTGTTCTCGATGCGGTCGGTAAGGCCGGCGGGCAGTTCGTCGCGCGCGCTGGCACCGGCGCCGCCGTGGCCGGGGTAGTCCTGCTCCTGCACGCGGCCCGGGGTGCCCAGGTGGGTGTCGGAGCTGCCGACGAAGCCGTACTTGAAGGGGTTGGCGCCGATGGTCTGCTCATAGCGCAAGCCTTCCTTCAGCGCGTCGCGCAAGTAGTCGCGCTCCAGCGGAGCGCCGCTGGCGGCGGGGCTGATCTGGCTGCCGATGAAGTTGCGGTAGGGGATCAGCTCGAAGCCGCACTGCTCGTCGGCGAGGCCGGCGCCGGTGGTGCCCAGGCACTCCGACTGGCCCTTGTGCTGGTAGATCTCGGCCAGCGGCTCGTTGAACTGGCGCGCCTGCGCGTATTCCTCGGTGAAGTTGCGGCCGCGGCGGTCCTTGCCACGGAACATCAGGCCGCCGGCGAGGTTGGAGTTGTGCGGGATGGTCAGCACATTGCAGCCCTGGTCGCTGCGGCATTGCTCGGCCAGCGCCTCCCACAGCAGCTCCGGCTCCGGCGTCTCCAGGTAGCTGGGCGGAATCTCCGGCACCACCTCGGTTTCGAACAGCACGTTGCGATGCAGGTTGTTGGACAGCGGCGCGCCGGTCCACTCGTAGCCGACGAAGGTGGTGAAGCGACACTCCGGGCTGCGGTCGAGATAGGCCTCGGCCGCCAGCTGCATGTCGCGCCAGGGCGTCTTGGCGGCCTCGATGCAGCGCTCGCCGCCGAGTCCGCAGAACGGCAGGCGCGGGATTTTCTCGCCGTCACCCGAGGGCAGGCCGAACAGGCCGGGGCCCAGCAGGTTGAAGACCACGAAGGCCTGCGGCGGCGCGGCGCGGTAGAAGCGGCACTCCAGCGAGTTGTAGCCCTCGAGCTCCGGGTTGGTGCAGATCTCGGTTTCGCCGAACAGCTCGGCATGGTCGGTGACGGCGGCGAAGTCCAGCGGGCGCGACAGGCGCGTGGTGCGCAGCGGCTGGCCCTCGGCGTTGTAGGGCTGGATGCCCAGCTCCTCGCCCTGCGCGAAGCGGTAGGCCTCGTGCGGGCCGATCACGGTGCCCTGGGTGTTGGCATCCAGCGAGTACTTGGTGTGGACGTGCAGGTCACCGAAGAAGGGCTGGCGCTGCTCGTTGTAGTGGCGGCACTTGGCCTCGGCCGGCGGTGGATTGCCGGAGCCAGCGGTCTCGTCGCTGCGGCCGCAGGCACTCAAGGCCAGCAGCAGTCCCAGGCATAGCAAATGGCGCATCTCTCCCCTCCCTTCAGGAATCTGAAGTCTCCGTCCGTTCGCCCTGAGCTTGTCGAAGGGTGAACGGACCGCCCCGACGCCCTGGCTACCTGATTTCCGCCCGTACTTCGACAGGCTCAGTACGAACGGAAATCTTAACCGTCGGCACGAAACAAGCCTTTAGTTTTTATTCACTTGTCCTTATTCACCTGCGCCGCATCGAGGAACGCCGGCCGCTCGCCGCCGCCGTGCAGCACGAGGTTGGTGCCGGAGGCGTAGGAGGCCTCGGGCGACGACAGCCAGACGCAGGCGTTGCCGATGTCGGCCGGGTCGGCCAGGCGCGCCATCGGCACGGTGGCGGCCACGGCGGCGATGCCGGCCTCGTCGCCGTAGTGCAGGTCGGACTGCTCGGTGCGGACCATGCCGGGGCTGACCGCGACCACGCGCACCTTGGGCGCCCACTCCACCGCCAGCGACTGGGTCAGGTTGAGCAGGCCGGCCTTGGCGGCGCCGTAGGCGGCGGTGCCCGGCGAGGGACGCAGGGCCGAGACGCTGGCGACGTTGACGATGACGCCGCCCTCGGCCTGGGCCTGCATCAGGGCATTGGCCTTCTGCGCGAAATGGAACGGCGCCAGCAGGTTCAGCGCGATGATGGACTCATGGAAGCGCGGCGAGGCCTTGTCGGCCATGACGAAGGGCGCGCCACCGGCGTTGTTGACCAGCACGTCGAGCCGGCCGTGCTGGGCGGCGATACCGGCGAACAGGGCGTCCACGGCCTCGCGGTTGCGCACGTCGCAGGCGACGAATTCGGCAGTGTTGCCGTCCACCGCCGGCAGCTCGGCCGGGGCCTCGCGGCCGCAGATCACGACCCGGGCGCCCGTGGCCAGGAAACGCTCGGTGATGCCGCGACCGACGCCCTTGGCGCCCCCGGTAACCAGTACGACCCTGCCCTGCTGCACGTAAAACTCCCGAAAAAGTCCTTTCCGGCCATCATCCTAGGCGATTGCAGGGGGTGGAGCTTTACTCCAAAAGGATGAAGCAGCGCCCGCCCCGGAGGAGGACCATTCGCGTGCAGAAAACCATGCCCGCCGGAAAGCCCGCTCCCATGACCAGCAAACCCGTACCCGAGGGTCAGTACGTCACCCTCAAGAACGGCTACCGCATCCATTACCAGGACCAGGGCCAGGGCCCGGTCGTGGTGTTCCTGCATGGCTCCGGCAACGGCGCCAGCGGCTACAGCAATTTCAAGGGCAACTACCCGGAACTGGCCCAGGCCGGTTACCGCTGCGTGGTGCCCGACCTGATCGGCTTCGGCTACTCCGACAAGCCGGACGACGTCGAATACCCGCTGTCCTTCTTCGTGGACTGCCTCAAGCAGACCCTGGACGCCCTGGGCGTGAGCAAGGCCACCCTGGTCGGCAACTCCCTGGGCGGCGCCGTGGCGCTGGGCTTCGCGCTGGAGCACCCGGGCCATGTCGAGAAGCTGGTGCTGATGGCCCCCGGCGGCCTCAACGAACTGCCGGACTACCTGGAAATGCCGGGCATGAAGGCCATGTTCGCGCTCTACGGCTCCGGCAAGCCGGTGACCGAAGCGGCGATGAAGGACTTCTTCATCAAGGCCTTCGTGGTGGACCCGTCCGTGGTGACCGACGACCTGGTGCACGAGCGCGCCGAAATGGCCAAGCTGCAGAATCCGCAGGTCATCAAGACGCTGAAGGTGCCGGTGATGACCGGGCGCCTGGACGAGATCGCCTGCCCGGTGCTGACGCTGTGGGGCCTCAACGAGAACATGATGCCGGACAGCGGCATCATGCGCCTGGCCAAGGGCCTGAAGAACGGCCGCATGGTGCTGGTGCCGCAGTGCGGCCACTGGGTGATGATCGAACACCGCGGGCTGTTCAACCGCAGCGTCCTCGACTTCCTGAGGAACGGCTGATGGCCCTGCCCGAATCCCGCATCATCGCGCTGGGCGATGAACTGTTCGCCGCGCTGCGCTCGCGCTCCGTGCTGGAGCCGCTGACCAACCGCGAGGCCGGCATTGACATCGACGATGCCTACCGCATCTCGCTGCGTTTCCTTTCGCGCCGCGAGACCGAGGGCGAGCGCGTCATCGGCAAGAAGATCGGCGTCACCAGCAAGCCGGTGCAGGACATGCTCGGCGTGCATCAGCCGGACTTCGGCTTCCTCACCGACCGCATGCACGTGGCCAACGGCAGCACGGTGAGCATCGCCGGTGCCGGCATGATCCAGCCGCGCGCCGAGGGCGAGATCGCCTTCGTGTTGAAGAAGGACCTGCGCGGCCCCGGCATCACCGAGGAGCAGGTTCTGGACGCCACCGAATACGTGGCGCCCTGCTTCGAGATCGTGGATTCCCGCATCCGCGACTGGAAGATCAAGATCCAGGACACCGTGGCCGACAATGCCTCCTGCGGCGTGTTCGTGATGGGCGATGCCCGCATCGATCCGCGCTCGCTGGACCTGGCGGCGGCGACCATGGAAATCCACAAGAACGGCCAGCACGTCGCCTCCGGCATCGGCGCCGCCGTGCAGGGCCACCCGGCCACCGCCGTGGCCTGGCTGGCGAACACGCTGGGCCGCTTCGGCATCCCTTTTCTGGCTGGCGAGGTCATCCTCTCCGGTTCGCTCGCGCCGCTGCTGCCGGCGGTCCCGGGCGACCGTTTCGAGATGAGCATCGCCGGCATCGGTACCGCCTCGATCGCATTCGAGGCCTGATTCGGAAGAACCCATGAAGAAGATCAAGTGCGCCATCATCGGTCCCGGCAACATCGGCACCGACCTGCTGTACAAGCTGAAGCGCTCCCAGGTGCTGGAGCCGGTCTGGATGGTCGGCGTGGACCCGACCTCCGAGGGCCTGGCGCGTGCGCGCGAGCACGGCCTGAAGACCACCGACAAGGGTGTGGACGGCATGCTGGAGCACGTGAAAGCCGACGGCGTGCAGATCGCCTTCGATGCCACCAGCGCCTACGTGCACAAGGAAAATTCCGACAAACTGAACAAGCTCGGCGTGATGATGATCGACCTCACGCCGGCGGCCATCGGCCCCTACTGCGTGCCGCCGATCAACCTCAAGGAGCACGCCGGCAAGCGTGAGATGAACGTCAACATGGTCACCTGCGGTGGCCAGGCGACGATCCCGATGGTCTACGCCGTGTCGCGCGTGCAGAAGGTCCGCTACGCCGAGATCATCGCCACCGTGGCGAGCAAGTCGGTGGGCCCCGGCACACGCAAGAACATCGACGAGTTCACCCGCACCACCTCGGGCGCCGTCGCCAAGATCGGCGGCGCGGACGAGGGCAAGGCAATCATCGTTATCAACCCGGCCGAGCCGCCGATGATCATGCGCGACACCATCCACTGCCTGACGGTCGATCTGCCGAAGCAGAAGGAGATCGAGGAGTCGGTGCGCGACATGGTGGCCGAGGTGCAGAAGTACGTGCCGGGCTACCGCCTGGTCAACGGCCCGGTGTTCGACGGCAACCGCGTCACCAGCTTCATGCAGGTGGAGGGCCTGGGCGACTTCCTGCCGAAGTACGCCGGCAACCTCGACATCATGACGGCGTCGGCCACGCGCACGGCCGAGATGTTCGCCGAGGAAATCCTGGCGGGCCGACTGACGCTGGAAGCGGCGTAACCAATCCACTCCCCTCCCCCGCCTGCGGGGGAGGGGTTGGGGGAGAGGGTTTCTGTAGCTATCGCAAGTTTTACAGAAACCCTCTCCCTGACCCTCTCCCGCAAGCGGGAGAGGGGACTAAAAGATGAAGGAGTATTGACATGAGCCTCAACCTCAAGGGCATCCAGATCAAGGTGCATGACATGTCGCTGCGCGACGGCATGCACCCCAAGCGCCACCAGATCACCATCGAGCAGATGAAGTCCATCGCCCAGGGCCTGGACCAGGCGGGCTGCCCGCTGATCGAAGTCACCCATGGCGACGGCCTGGGCGGCGCCTCGGTGAACTACGGCTTCCCTGCCGCCACCGACGAGGAGTACCTGCGTGCGGTGATCCCGCTGATGAAGCAGGCCAAGGTCTCGGCCCTGCTGCTGCCGGGCATCGGCACCGTGGATCACCTGAGGATGGCCGCCGACTGCGGCGTCACCACGATCCGTGTGGCCACCCACTGCACCGAGGCCGACGTCTCCGAGCAGCACATCGCCCTGGGCCGCAAGATGGGCCTGGATACGGTGGGCTTCCTGATGATGGCGCACATGATCGAGCCGGAGCAGCTGATCGAGCAGGCGCTGCTGATGGAAAGCTACGGCGCCAACTGCATCTACCTGACCGACTCGGCCGGCTACATGCTGCCGGACGACGTCACCGCACGCATCGCGCTGGCGCGCGAGAAGCTCAAGCCGGAAACCGAGATCGGCTTCCACGGCCACCACAACCTGTCGATGGGCATCGCCAACTCGATCGCCGCGGTCGCGGCCGGCGCGCGCCGCATCGACTGCGCTTGCGGCGGCATGGGCGCCGGTGCCGGCAACACGCCGATGGAAGTGTTCGTGGCGGTGTGCAACCGCATGGGCATCGAGACCGGCGTGGACGTGTTCAAGATCTCCGACGTGGCCGAGGATCTGGTCACGCCGATCATGGACTTCCCGGTGCGCATCGACCGCAACTCGCTGACGCTGGGCTATGCCGGCGTGTATTCGTCCTTCCTGCTGTTCGCGCGCCGCGCCGAGGCCAAGTACGGCATCCCGGCCCGCGAGCTGCTGCTGGAGCTGGGCCGCCAGAAGATGGTCGGCGGCCAGGAAGACATGATCGAGGACCTGGCGCTGACGCTGGCGCGTGAGCGTGGCCTGCTGAAGGCCAACGCGGCCTGATGGGCCTGCGCCGCTATACGGCGGCGCTGGGCCGCGCCTGCCGCCGCCTGTTCGGGGCGGCGGGTGCACAGCCTCGCGACCTCTCCGGTCGCGTGTATCTCGTCACCGGCATCGCGCCGGGCTCCATCGGCTTTGAAACCGCCAAGGCGCTGGCAGCCTGGGGCGCGACCGTGGTCGTTACCACGCGCAGCCGGCCCGAGGAAGCCGCGCAGGCACTGCGCGCGCGGCTGCCGGCCAACGCGGGCCGGATCGATCCCCTGCCCCTGGACCTGGCCGACACCGCCTCGGTGGATCGTCTCGCCGCCGCGGTGGAACAGCGCCATGGCCGGCTCGATGGGCTGATCAACAACGCCGGCATCCACCTGGACCTGCTGTCGCAGTGGAAGGAACCGAGGCTGCTCAACGGCCACGAGATCCATTGGCGCACGAACTACCTGGGCACGCTGCAGCTGACGCTGCGCCTGCTGCCGCTGCTGCTGCGCAGCGCCGCGGCCCATGGCGAGGCGCGCGTGGTCAACGTGGTGTCAATGCTGCATGCCCGCGGCAGCAATGCCGGCCTGTCCGGCGGCGGCCCGGCGTACAACTCCTGGGCGGCCTACGGCAATTCCAAGCTGGCCCTGGTGCATGCAACGCAGGAACTGCAGCGGCGCTACGGCCCGCAGGGGCTGAAGGCTTTTAGCCTGCATCCAGGCGCGGTGTTCACCAACATCGCCGACAAGGGACTCAGCGGCAATCCGCTGCTGGAGGCGGTGCGACGCTTCTTCGCACCGATGGAGGCCATCTTCCTGCTGACGCCGGAGGAAGGCGCGCAGACCACGCTGGTCTGCGCCACGGCGCCCGAGGCCGTCGGCGGGGCCTACTATCGCAGTTGCCGCGTAGCGCCGGCCAGTGCCGACAGCCGCGATGCGGCCGTCTCGCAGCGGCTATGGGACGAGACCGCCGCGCCGCTGGTTCCTCAGGAACAGCCCTCGACGTAGTCCACGGCCGGCGGCAGGCCCACGCGCCAGCGTTGCGCCTTGCCCTGGGGCGAGATCTCGAAGATCAGCTTGGCGTCGCCCTGGGGCGACCGGACGATGAGGTATTTCGCCCCTTCCACGTACTTGTGCGGCATCTGCTCGACGCGGCCGGCGTAGCGCTGCAGCAGCTCCTGCTCGGTGCTGCCGACCCGGCCGCCGCCTGGCGCCGGGTAGAGGTCCTCATCCACGTCGAAACGGGCGAAGCGGCCGTCCACCAGCATGAACGAGGTGCCGAAGCCCTGGTGCGGCAGGGGATCGGGGAACAGTTGCAGGCAGGCGGCAGGCTCGCTGCCGGAGGCCTTCAGCGGCCGCCCCCAGGCCAGGCGCACGGCGGCCTCGCTGTCGCCGAAATGCGCGGGGCCGAAGCCCCGGAAGCCCACCTCGTCGTCCGGCTTGGGCGGCGCGGGCGCGGGCGCCTCGGCGGTGGGCTCCGGCTTGTTCTCCACCGGCGGGGAATTCTCGCCGCTGCCGCGCTGGCAGGCGGCCAGGGACAGTGCCAGGACAGAGGCCAGCAAGACAGCAACAGGTTTCAAGGGCGTACCCTCACGATATCCAAGCATGCCGCTTCGACCGGCGCCGGAGCAGCAGGTTCAACCGGCAAACCGCATTGCCCCACCGGCATAGACCGGGTGCAGACCCATCAGGGCGTCATGGTGTTGATCGCAGACCAGGCCTTGCTCGGCGCCATCGTGCGTACCGAGGTGCACATGGTCTTTCACGCAGTCCGCCAGGGCATGTAGAGCACGGATGGCGGGCAGGTCCAGCACGCAGCGGTAGTAGACCCACTCGCGGCAGTTCTTCGACCAAGCCTGGCCACGGTATGTCTCCTCGATACGGGCTGCTCTCAAGACAGATTCGAGAGCGGCCAGATGTTCGCACGTCATGGGTTAGCTCCTTGTCGACGGGGGTACTGTAGTCCGGTTTGCCGCAGACAAGTCGAGGGCGCTATAGCCCGGCGCAGGAATGCGCCCCATCCACCACGATCTCGGCCCCGCTCATGTAGCGGCCGGCGTCGGAGGCTAGCAGCAGCAGCGGGCCGTCCAGGTCCGCATACTGGCCAAAGCGCCGGAAGGGCACCCTCGCCCGCAACTTCTCGCCGCCCTCGCTGGCGAGGTAGTCGGCATTGATCTCGGTGGAGAAGTAGCCGGGAGCGATGCTGTTGACGCGAATGCCGTGCCGGGCCCATTCCAGCGCCAGGGCCCGCGTGAGGTGCGCCAGGCCGGCCTTGGACGCGCAGTAGGGGCTGAGGGCAACGCCGACGCGGCTGGCCAGGATCGAGGTGATGTTGATGATGCTGCCGCCGCGCTGGGCGGCCACCATGCGCCGCGCCGCCTCCTGCGCCACCATCCAGGCCCCGCGCAGGTTGGTGTCGAGCACGGCCGTCCATTCGGCGTCGTCGCAGTCCTGGGCCGGGGCGTTGGCGCCAACGCCGGCATTGTTGACGACGATGTCCGCGGCGCCCCAGCGCGCGGCCAGTTGGTCGAAGGCCGCCTGCACGCTGTCGCGGGAGGTCACGTCCATGGAGAGCGCCAGCGCACTGCCGCCCTCCGCGGTGATCTGCTCCACCAGCGCCGAGAGGCGGTCGGCACGGCGCGCCGCCACCGCAACCTCGGCGCCGGCGCGCGCCAGCACACGGGCAAAATGCTGGCCGAAGCCGCTGGAGGCGCCGGTCACCAGGGCACGGCGTCCCTTCAGGGAGAACAGCTCAGGGCTCATGAGATTTTTCCCTCGAGCAGCTTGCTGGCCAGGCTCCAGCGATGCACCTCGGACGGGCCGTCGTAGATGCGGAAGGCGCGCAGGTCGCGGAAGATGCGCTCAACGATGGCCTCGCCGGTGACCCCGCGCCCGCCCAGAATCTGCACCGAGCGGTCAACGATGCGCCAGGCCGCTTCCGAGGCGGTGACCTTGGTCATGCTCGACTCGCGGTTGCCGGAGTGGCCCTGGTCCAGCACCCAGGCGCAATGCCAGATCGCCAGACGCGTGTTGTGCAGGTCCATGGCGTTGTCCGCCAGCATGAAACCCACGCCCTCGTGCTCGCCCAGGCGCTTGCCGAAGGCCTGGCGCTGGCGGGCATAGGCCAGCGCGGTGTCGTGGGCACGCCGCGCGGCGCCCAGCCAACGCATGCAATGCGTAAGGCGCGCCGGCGCCAGGCGCACCTGGGCATAGCGGAAGCCCTTGCCGATCTCACCCAGCACGTCCGTTGCCGGGATGCGGAGATTCTCGAAGTGCAGCACGCCATGGCCGCCGGTGAAGCAGGAATCCAGCGAATCCATCAGGCGCTCCAGGCGGATCTCCGGCCGCTTCATGTCCGACAGGAACATGGTGGCGGAGCCGTCTTCCATCTTGGCCATGATGATGACGAAGCTGGCGCCCTCGGCGCCGGTGATGAGCCACTTGGTGCCGTCGATGACGTAGTGGTCGCCATCACGCCGTGCCGTGGTCTGCAGCATGGACGGATCGGAGCCCGCCCCCGGCGAGGGCTCGGTCATGGCGAAGCAGGAGCGCGTGCGGCCCTCGGCCAGCGGTCGCAGCCAGCGCTCCTTCTGCTCCGGCGTGGCCACGATCTCCATCAGGTGGATGTTGCCTTCATCCGGCGCATGGATGTTCAGCGCCACCGGGCCCAGCGGCGAATAGCCGGCCTCCTCGAACACCACCGCCTTGGCGATGTGCGACAGGCCCAGGCCGCCGAATTCCGGCGAGGCATGTGGCGTCAGCAGGCCGGCGTCGCGAGCCAGGGCGACCAGCTCCTGTCGCAGGTCCTCGGTGGGGCCGTGCGGGGTCTGGCGCGGATCGCGCTCGAAAGGGATGACCTGCGCGGCGATGAACTCGCGGGTGCGCTGCTGCAGGGCCTGCAGTTCGGGGGTGAGGGAGAAGTCCATGATGACAGTCCGGGTTTGGCGTGAGCGCCCTAGGATTCGGTGAGAACGGACGAAGCGGGTGCGGGCAGATACTTTCGAAGTGTGGCTACTCTAATCCGGCCTCCACCCTCACCCCAACCCTCTCCCGCCAGCGGGAGAGGGAGTCAACGCGGGAATAAAAAAACCGGATGGCTGCCCCCCGGCAAACCATCCGGCAACGAGGATAGTCACAGCACTCGCAAAACGTCATACCGGCGAAAGCCGGTATCCAGTCCCGGACAGGATTGACCCGGCGCATGACTGGATGCCGGCTTCCGCCGGCATGACACCGCTACAATGACCGCGAAATCAGTTCCTTCATGATCTCGTTGGTCCCGCCGAAAATCCGCATCACGCGCGCATCCACCCAGGCGCGGGCCACCGGGTACTCCAGCATGTAGCCGTAGCCGCCGTGCAGCTGCACGCATTCGTCGATGACCTTGTTCATCATGTCCGAGCACCAGTACTTGGCTGCCGCGGCCGCTTCCGGCGTCAGCTTGCGCTGCAGCACCAGCTCGATGCAGCGGTCCACGTAGACCTGGGCGATCTCGATCTCGGAGCGCATCTCGGCGAGCTTGAACTTGCTGTTCTGGAAGCTGGCCACCGGCTTGCCGAAGGCCTTGCGGCCCTTGGTGTACTCCACCGTGCCCTCGAAGGCGGCGCGGGCGCCGGCCACGGACATCACGGCGATCACCATGCGCTCCCAGGCCAGTTCCTTCATCAGCATGATGAAGCCCTGGCCGACGGCCTTCTCGCCGCCCAGGATGTTGGACTTGGGCACGCGCACGTTGTTGAAGAACAGCTCGCAGGTGTCCTGCGCCTTCATGCCGACCTTCTTCAGCGGCCTGGCCTTGGAGAACCCGGCGCGGTCGGCCTCGACGATGACCAGGCTGACGCTCTTGCCGCCCTCGTCACCCTCGCCCATCTTCACGGCGACGATCACCATGTCGCAGAGATAGCCGTTGGTGATGAAGGTTTTGGTGCCGTTCAGCACCAGGTCGTCGCCGTCCTCGACGGCGCGCATCTTCATGCCCTGCAGGTCCGAGCCGGTGCCGGGCTCGGTCATGGCGATGGCGCCCACGGCCTCACCGGACACCAGCCTGGGCAGCCAGTGCCGCTTCTGCTCCTCGGTGCCGTGGTTCAGCACATAAGGAGCCACGATATCGGAGTGCACCGGCCAGCCGATGCCGGAGGCACCGGCATAGAGCAGTTCCTCCAGGTAGACCACGCTGTAGAGGCGGTCGGCACCGAGGCCGCCATATTCCTCCGGCACGGTGAGGCTCAGAAGGCCCATTTCGCCGGCCTTGTTCCACAGCGCGCGATCGACGTGCTGCTGCTCTTCCCAGCGTTCATGGTGCGGGCTGATCTCCTCGGCGATGAAGCGCCGCACGCTGCGGCGGAATTCCTCGTGCTCCGCGGAGAACAGGGTGCGCGGCACCATGGAGGGGACATTCTGGCGGAAGGAGCTCTGTACAGCGGTCATCGTGAATCCCGGGCAGGCGGCGCTTCAGCAGCGCCGCAGGTAGAAGTAGAGGGGCAGGCGGTCGCCCTTGCGATCCATGACGCCCAGCACGGTCCGCTCGTCCAGCTTGCGGAAGTGGTCGAACACCGGGTGCTGGTCGTAGCACATGGTGGCGGTGACGACGCCGCGGTACTCCACGCGGCGCAGCGAGGCCGCGCCCATGATCGGGTTCACCACGCGGCCGCCGTCAGGTCCGCGCGAGACGATCGGCGAGACGTCGTTGCGGTCGCGGAAGGTCTTGCCGATCCAGCGCAGGGCCTCCAGCTGGCCCTCGCCCGGATGGCCGGTGTCGAACACGCCGCCGTCCCATTCGCCGATCATGAAGTCCTCCGCCACATCCGGAAGTTTGTCGAACAGGGCGTCGAGCTCCGCCAGGGCGGTCTTCTCCCGGCGCGCGGCCAGGGCTTCGAACTGTGCGAGCAGGCTCATGCAAGGGACTCCGGTTGCAGGGCGATCCGCGGCGCGACAGACGGCGCGATGGGCGCCGCGAGGAAGCGCCCCAGGATGTACAGGAAGCGCCCCGGCGCCTCCACCGGCACGATGTGGCCGCAGTAGCGGAACTCGATGACCCGGGCGTCCGCGACGTAGCGCGCGATGCGGCGCTGGCCCTCGGGCGGGAACACCGCGGACTGGCGGCCCACCAGCACCCAGAACGGGATGCGCACCCGGCGCAGCGATTCGCGGAAGTCGTAATCCTGCTCGATGAAGGCTCGCACGCAGGCCAGGTAGATCGGCCAGTCGTCGGCCCGCAGCAGGTGGCTGCCAGGCTGGCGCCCGCCGGCCACGCGGAACACCAGCTTGAGCACGGGATGGCCGATGCAGCTCTCGAAGAACTCGCCGAACCAGGCCCAGAACTGCTGCTGCAGGGCCGGCGGCAGGCGCTGGAACGGCGTGTCGCGGTCGATCGGGTCAAAGGCGGCGATCAGCTCTCGCGCACGCTCGAAGGCCTGCGCGTTCTCCGCGCCCATCAGGCCCCAGGTCCAGGCTTCGTCGTTGGCGATGCAGGGGGTCTGGTCCACGTGCAGGTAGGCGGAGATGCGGTCGAAGCCATAGCGCCGCTGGTATTCCAGGCCACTGGCGGCGCCGATCGAGAAGCCGACCATGCGCGGGCGCTCCAGCCGCAGGTGCTGCAGCAGGTCATGCACGTCGTCGGCGTTCTGGCGCAGGGCGTCCACATGGCGGGGCTTTACGCCGCGCGAGCCGCCGAAGCCGCGGAAGTCGAGCATCACGAAGCGGCGGCGCAGGGCGAAGGGCAACACGAACGGCAGCCACATGGACGCGCGCATGCCGAAGGCGTGCAGCATCACGCAGGCCGGCCCGCGGCCGATGTCGAGATAGTGCAGCCGCGCGCCGTCGCGGGCCTGGAAGAAGGGCATGAACGTTTACCTGGATGATCCGTATCAGCGGGCACCTGCACTCAGAACTGTACCTTGAAGAAGGCCTGCAGGTTGTCGCGGTCGCGGTTCAGGTTGTAGGAGCCGCCGCCGGTGAACCAGGTGTAGCCGAGGCTGACCGAGAAGCTGGACTTGTAGCGCGTCTCGATCAGCAGGTTGGCGGTCTTGCGGCCCTCGACGAAGTTGCCGACCAGGCCCGGCGCGGTGCCCTTCACGTCGTGCTTCCAGATGATGACGGGGCGCACGCTGATGCCGGGCAGCACCGACTCGTAGCTGATCTGGGTAATCAGCACATAGCCCCAGGAGAGCTTGTCGGCATAGCCGTCGCGGTCCTGCTGGTGCGGGTTGAAGCGCAGGCCGTCCGGGCCGTAGGAGCAGGCCTCGTTGGTGGAGCAGGCCTGGCGCGAGCGGTCGGCACCGGAACCGTCGGCACCGGCGCTGGCGTGCAGGTAGGTGCCGGGGGCCTCCAACTGCAGCACGTCGTAGTCCGGCATGTCCGGCACCCAGGTGGCGCCGGTCTCGAACAGGACGATGACCTGGTCGGCGCCGATCGGGTTCTGCGTGGCGCCGGCCACGTAGGTACCGCCCAGGTTGAACTGGTAGCTGTCGAACTTCTCCCAGCCGCGGATGTAGCTGTTGCCGGGGTTGGTGCCGACGATGCCGCCGCGGTAGGGAATGATGAAGGACGGGAAGGAACGGCCCGAGCCCACCATGTGGCCGATCACCAGGTCATAGGAGTCCGTGAACGCCCCCGGGGTGCCGTTGGCATCCACCACGAAGTCGCTGCCCGGATAGAGGCAGGTATTGGTGCCGGGCACCGTGACGATGCCGCCCCCCACCTGCGCGCAGGACGCCGGGTCGCGGTAGGTGCCGATACCGCCGAGCAGGTTGGCGGCGTCGATGCCGCCGGGCAGCACCAGATTCGGGATCGACAGCAGGCCGCTGATCAGGCCCGACACGAGCCCACCGATCGGCTCGGGCAGCAGGCCGGTGGCCAGCCCGGTGAGATCGCCGCTGCCATTGCAGCCCGCGGTGCGCAGGTGGCAGTTGGACAGCGTGGGGCCGAAGCCGGCGAAGGCCAGGTCTTCCACGTCCACCTGCATCGGCATGTCGGGGCGATAGGCCACCTCGCCCTGCAGCGAGAAATCGCCGGCCGTGGTGTTGAACGACACGCCGAACATCTTGATGTCTTCCGGGTATTCCAGCTGCACGCGCAGCGTGTCGAAGTTGGTGGCGTCGGCGGTCGAGCCTTCCGGATCGTTCGGGCGCAGCAGTGCATGGCCCAGCGGCTGGTCGAAGCAAGCCAGCAGGTAGGCCACCGTGCTGGTGGTGTTCTTGCCGCAGCCCTGGGTCACCGAATACATGCTGAGGTAGGGATTGCGGGCGTGCGTATTGGTGAAGTAGAAGCCGAGCTCGGTACCGTCGTTGAGCCACTCGGCGTAGTACTTCAGCGCGACGCCGTACTGGCCGCCGCCATCCGGCTCCTTGTCCTTCAGGCGGAAGGCGGTGGACGAGGTGTTGGTGACGCCAGACAGGGGATTGTCGAGCAGGAAGCCCAGGCCCTCCGGATCCTCGGCCGAGTAGCCGAAGCTGAGGTTGATGTTGTCCACCGCGTTGTAGCTGCCGATGTCCAGGAAGGAGTAGAACGAACCTGGCGCCGGTGCCTCGGTGGCGAGCCACTCGTACTGGTAGAAACCCTCCAGCGTGGCGTTCTCGAAGGGCTCCATCGACAGGAACACCATGCCCACCGGCTGGAACACTTCCTCGATCTGCGTGCCTACGCGGAAGAAGTTGTTGGCGTTGACCGGGTTGACCGTGTTGATCGAGTCGAACACCAGCGCGGTGGACTCGCCCCAGTTGACGTTCTGGCGGCCGATCTTGAAGGTCAGGTTCTTGTCGCCCCACAGCGGCAGCTGGCCGTAGAAGTAGGCGTCGAGCAGCTGCAGGTCGGTGCCGATCTGGCGCAGGGTTTCGCTGTCGCTGCGCTTGCTGCGCACCACGCCGCCGGGGCCGTAGACGATGCCGCAGGGGCCTGCTCCGGGGTTGCGATCACCGCAGGGGCGCGCGTCGCTGCGCACGCCCAGTGTCGGCAGCGGCAGCGGCACCAGCTCGGTGCCGATGGTCGAGACGTTGCCGACCTGGTTGACGTTGTCCGAGGTGATGCGGTTGGGGTGGTACTCGGTGAAGTCGTTGTTGACGAAGTCGTAGAAGTACAGGCCCTTCACGAAGATGCCGAAGTCGCCCATCGACAAGGTCAGGTCCTGCGTGACCTTCAACGGCGCTTGCACGAGATCGCCCTTGCCGTAGTTCCAGTTGCCGTCATCGGCGTTCATCGAGTACTGGCCCGGCACCTCGCCGAGGCGCTCGGCCGGGAAGCTCTGCGTGCGGAACAGGCCCTGGCAGCCCTGGTAGTAGGTCTTGCCGTCCAGTCGGCCGCAGGCCTGCGGGTCGATGTTGCTCTTGCCCAACAGGTCCGAGGACCGCTTCTGCGTGCGCACGGCGGCGCCCGCGGTGATGGTGGTGTTGAGCACGCCCTCGATGGTCTGGTCACCGAAGCCCGGCATCTCGAAACTGAGGGCCTGCGCGGCGCCTGCCGAGCCGCCAAGGACCATTGCGAGCGCGATGCGCGTCCAGACTTGCCGCCTTGCCTGCATGTGGAGCTCCCCTCCGGACAGTCCGGTCCTGCCGTGCTGAGCCGGCGGCCGGTGATCGATGTTTTGACGTCTTGTAGCAGCCCCCGGACAGCGCCGAATCGTTCGTCGCCCGGCTTGCCATGGGCCCTGCCCGGCGGATCAACCCGGCCGGGGCGGCGGCCCTCCCATATATTTGACACTTGTCACAATAACGCTTTGTTGACTTTTGTCAATTGAGGCCGCTGCATTCTGGCCCCGGATGAATCAGGCGCTGCTGCCCTGCCCCAGGTAGGGCGACGGCGCCGCGGCATCCGCGAAGTGCCCCGCCCCGGCGCGCCGGTAGCCGCCCGGCGGGTGCCCCGCCCAGCGGCGGAAGGCCCGCGAGAAGTTGGCGGGGCTGCTGTAGCCCAGGCGCAGCGCGATCTGCTCCACCGTGAGTTCGGATTGCTCCAGCAGGCGCGCCGACTCGCGGAAGCGTGCCCGGTCCAGCAACTGGCGGAAGCGCACGCCGTGGGCCTGCAGGCGGCGCTTGAGCGTGCGCGGCGACATGCACATGTGGGCCGCCATGCGCGCGAGGTTGGGATAACCGCCACCGGGCTCGCCGAGCAGGCTGCTGACCAGGGCCGGCAGGTCTTCCTTCATCTGGGGACGGCGGGCGAAATGAGTCATGGGTGATGAGTCCAGTGATGGATAAGAAAAGAGAGCGCCTCCACCCGACGGCGCCCATTGCGACGAAGCGGTCTCTACAAGGTCTTCAGGTACTCGATCAGCGCGCGACGTTCCGGATCGCTCAGCACGCGCGTGAAATCGTGTCCCTGGTTGCCCTGGCTGTACAGGTGCGTGTTGAAGATCTTGCGGTTCTCGATGTCCTGCTGGTTCATGCGCAGACCCTCGGGCCGCGGCAGGTTCCACAGCAGGCCGATCTGCTCGTACAGCAGGCTGATGGCGACCTGCGCCGTGGACGGCTTTTCCTCGTCGCCCGGCGTGCAGACCAGCCCCGGGCTGGTGCCAGCATCGCCGCAGCGCAGTGCCTCGTACTTCCAGCCCAGCCTGGCCGTGTCGTAGGCCCGCTCGAAGTTCGTGTCATAGCCCATCACCACCAGGCCCTTCTGGTCGTCACGCGCCGGAGTGGAGACGCGCCGCCAGATATCGGGCCGCTCGCGGTCCGGATCGAGCACGCCCCAGATGTTGGGGACCGAGCCGTTGTGCAGGTAGGGAGCCGCCGCCCAGGTACCCCACAGCGGCGGCGCCAGCAGGATCGAGGTCTTGCCCGGTGTGTCGCCGTAGGCGCCGCTGCCGCAGTACAGGAAGTTCTGCTTCTTGGTGGCCTCGGGGAAATCGCCGTCAATGCTGCGCAGGCTCTGCATGGCGTCGGAATAGACCGGATCGGTGCGCACCACCGACATCGGTACCGTGTAGGCCGCCAGGCCGCCCAGTTCCGGTGTCTCGAGGAAGGACGGATCGTGGATGTAGCGTGGCGAGTAGGCGCCGTGGCAGCTGGCGCAGGAGCCGTTGCCCTCGGCCGGTCGCGGTGCCGGGTTGTCCAGGCCCTTGCCCCAGAGGTCCTTCACGTGGAACAGGATCGCGCCAGCTTCCGCCAGCCTGGTGTCGATCTCGCCCGGGTAGCGCGGCGGCGCCTGCGTCTCCGCCCAGACCTGGAAGGGGCCGGAGTGCGCGTCGTTCCAGGCGAGCGCCTCGTCGTCGCGGCCGGTCAGGCTGGCGGTGACGTCGTAGTAGGCCGCGAGATCGATGCGCGAGGAGTCGGTGGGCAGGATCGCGCCATGGAATTTCTGCGAGCGGTAGGCCAGGTTCCACCAGGGCGGGCTCTTGATGTTGCCGATGGCCTGGCTGAACAGGATCTTCGGATTCAGCAACAACTGCGGATCGCCGCGGCTGAACAGCACGAAGGCCAGCTGGAAGAAGTCGATGGCACCGCTGCCGCGGTTGGTCGAGATGGTGATGAGGTTGATGGCCTTGTTTAGCGAGAAGCCACTGCTGGCCTGGCCCAGGTCATAACCCGACACCGCGAAGTCGCCGATGCTGCCGGCGCCGGCGAGCTGCGTGCCCAAGTCCGCGCCGCCCTTGGCGCTGTCGATCTGGCCGTTGTGGCAGGCCACGCAGACCTTGGTGCCAATCTCGCCGGTCCAGCTGCCGTCGGCCTCGCGGATCTGCGTATAGGCCAGCGGCAACTGGCCGGAGCCGCCATTGCTCTTGTTGGGATCCTCCCCCGGCAGCGGATACGGATTGGGGAACGGCGCCAGCGGCGAGCCGTGGCGCTGCGCCACCAGGTCGTCGAAATTGTCCGGACGCCCGGGCAGCCCCCAGACCTCCCACAGCCGGTTGTAGTCCTCCGCGGGCACGCCGCTGGGCCGTTGTTGCCCACCGGCGAAGCTCAGCGGAGTTCCCACCTCGCCCTGCCCATGCGCCACGAAACGTCCCAGCTCGGACTGCTGGCGCAGTTCGCCGCAGGTCTTGGGCCGCGCGACGGCATTGCCGCAGTCGCGCCAGTAGGCATTGAACGCCACCGCCTTTCCTTTGTTGACGCCGGGCACCAGCAGCTCACGCGGATCGCGCGGCAGCAGGGCCTCGTCGCCCTGGTCCTTGCAGAAGTTGGCCCAGGCATTGCCGCCGCGCGGGCCGCTGAGGAGCGGATGCTCCTCCTGCTCCTGCGGGCCACCGCTGTCGCGCGGGGGCGTGGCGGCGGTGCTGTCACTGCGGCTGCAGCCGGCCAGCAACGCCGCCGACAGCAGCGCCAGGCCGCAGCCCCATTTCTTGAAGCCCAATGTTCCGATCGCGGTACTCATCTCTTGAGACTCCAGGCTTACAGCGTCTTCATGTACTCGATCAGCGCGCGGCGTTCGGCATCGGTCAACACCGCGTTGAACTCGTGGCCGCGGTTGCCCTGGCCGAAGGCGTTGGTGTTGTAGATCTTGCGATCCTCCATCTGCATCGGCGTCAGCGTCGGCGGATAGAAGATGTTCCAGGTCGCGATCAGGTTGCCGTAGAGCACGTTGAGCATCTGTTGCGCCAGCGGCGTGGTGAACTCGTCACCCGGGTCGCAATTGATGTACGGCGACACTGCGGGGTTCCACCAGCTGCGCCACTGGCAGGCCACGGGCTCGTACTTCCAGCCCATCTTGTTCGGGTCGTAGGCCCGCTGCAGACTGGTATCGAAGCCCATGATCACGCGCCCCGCCTGGTCCGCACGCGGCGGCGTGGATACGCGGCGCCAGATCGGCTTGCGCTCGGAGGGCTTCAGCAACTCCCAGATGTTGGGCACGGAGCCGTTGTGCAGGTACGGCGCCGTGGCCCATACGCCGTGCAGCGGCGGCGCCAGGTAGCCGTCCTCGCGATTGCCCCGCAGATGCGCCTGGTTCTGCGGCCCGCAGTCTTGGTCGGTACCTGCCGTGTTCGGGTAGCCGAAGAAGTTCTTCGCACCGGCGGCCTGCACCGCCGCGTTGTTGGTGTTCACGCGCACCGGGTCGGTGCCGATGATGCGCAGCGGCACGATGTAGCTGGCCACGCCGGCGAGCTGGGGCGTCGCCAGGAAGGACGGATCGCCGGCATGGCGCTGCGAGTAGGCACCGTGGCAGCTCGCGCAGGAACCATTGCCCTCCGGACGTGGCACCGGGTTGTTGCGCGAGGGCGCCCACATGTCCAGCGTGTGGAACATCACGGCACCCTGCTCCGCCAGCGCGGTATCGATCGGCAGCGGATACTTCGGCGCCTTCAGCGACTCCACCCAGGTGTTCAGCGCCGGCCCGTTGGCCCGCATCCAGTCCTGGCCCGCCTCGCTGACCGGGCCACCGAGCGCCCCGAACAGGCCGAAGAACGGTGTGTAGAACACCATGTCCACGCGCGGCGCATCCATCGGGAAGACACCGTCCACGAACTTCACCGGACGATGTCCCATGTTCCACCACGCCGGCGTGTCCATGCCTGCGGTCGAGCCGGAGTTGAACACGCCCATGACCTCCCTGGGAGTCAACGGACGCTCGTCGGGAAACAGGAAGGCCAGGTTGATGTCGCTGGCATTGTTGGTACCGCGCGTGCGATTCAGGTTGGCGAAGGTGGCGAAGGACGCCGGGTAGCCCAGCGGCAGCATGTCGCGCAGCAGCAGGTCCAGGTCCGCCAGGCTGCTGCCGCTGCCCTGCAGCAGGCCCAGGCCCGGGCCGTCCGCAGCCTTGCCGACCACGCCGCTGTGGCAGGCATGGCAGGTGATGCCGATGCGTCCGCTCCAGCTGCCGTCCGTATTGCGCAGCTGGGTGAACATCTCCGGCAGCTTGCCGCTGCCGCCATTGGTCCGGTTGGGATTCTCGCCAGGGCGCGGATAGGGATTGCGGCCCGTCACGAAACCGGAGCCGTAGCGCTCGGCCACCAGCGCGTCGAAATTGTCCGGCCGCGTCATGAAGCCGCCCCAGATGCGCCAGAGCTGGTTGTACTGGTCGGCGGTGAAGGTGGCGATACCGAAGCCGGCCTCGGGGCGCGTCGCGTCGGTGCCGGTGAACAGCGCGCCGACACCCGGATGGCCGCCGGTCAGCAGGGCCTCGCCACGATCGAAGCGATTGCGCAGCTCGCCGCAGGTGGTCGCCGCACCCTCTTCCTGCACCGCGGCCGGGTTGACGTGGCAGTTCTTCCAGTAGGCGTTGAAGTGCACCGCCTTGCCGGTGCTGATGCCTGGCTGCACCAGGGACCGGGGATCCGGCGGCAACAGCGCAGCATCCGGCTGGCCGTAGCAGAAGTCCCATTGCGCCGAGCCTCCTCGGCTGCTGCCGAGCAGCGGTGCCTGCGGATCGTAGGCGGCCGCCGCCAGCGGCAGGCCCAGCGCGCCCATACCCATCGCGAGCTTCGCAAACGTCTTGCTGTTGTTCATCGGGTCTCTCCTCCCTGGTCCTTGGCTACAGCAGCTTCATGGGCGCATGACGCTCCGGATCGGTCGGTGCCGCCGGGAGTCCACGACCCGAGTTATTTTTGACTTATGTCAATATAATCCAATATTGACATTTGTCAATTCAATGGGCGGCCACTATGCTTGGCCTGAATGAACGACGCCCTGGACCCTTCGGCCGTAGCCCGGCAACCCACGCAGCAGCGCGCGAAGGACCGCTTCGACCGCATCCTGCAGGCAGCCGAAACGCTGCTGACCGAGCAGGGGCTTTCAGGCTTCTCGATCCCCGCCCTGGCCGAGCGCCTGGGGTATACGCGCGGCAGTGTCTACGCCTACTTCCCCACGCCCTACGCGATCCTCAATGAGCTGGTGGGGCGCTACCTGGTGGAACTGGAAGCGGTGTTCTTCTCGCGCGCCGAGGAGCTACGCGGCCTCGGCTGGCGCGCCGGCACCGCCGCGGTGGTGGAACACGCGGTGGCCTTCCACAACGCCAACCCCGCGGCGCGCCTGCTGATCCTGGGCGGCGCGGTGACCGACGACAGTTACCGCGCGCAGGAGCGCACCAACAAGCGCCTGGGCGAACTGGGCCGCATGGTGTGGTACCAGGGCGGGCTGCTGCCGGAGGGCCCGCCGGACCTGACGACGCTGGCGGCCGACATCGGCACTGCCTGCTTCCGCCGCTCCTTCTTCGAGCACGGCGAGATCACGCCGGCCTACCGCGATGCCGCCGTGGCGGCGATGGCGGGCTTCCTGGCGCCCTACATGGACGCAGCGGTGAAGCCCGCTGCGCGGGCCCGCAAGGCCGGCTGAAGCCGGCGGGAATCGCGCGAGCTAAAACTTTCCTCTGAGCCAACGTTCCCGATCGAAAACGTCATGCCGGCGGAAGCCGGCATCCAGTCCCGCACAGGAGTAGCCCAGTGTTGACTGGATACCGGCTTCCGCCGGTATGACGAATCGGGTGTTGGCTGCCCTCAAAAATCGCGGCCAAAAAGAAGGCCCGCTTGCGCGGGCCTAATGGGCTGAGAGAAAAAGGAATCAGTGATTGAGCTGCGGCACCGGCGGCGGCTGCGAGCCCGGCGCATGCGACTTGGACAGGTCGTGGCCGATGTACAGGTACATGGCCGGAACCACGTACAGCGTGAACAGCGTGCCGATGGTCATGCCCGAGGCGATCACCAGGCCCATCGAGAAGCGCGCCGCCGTGCCGGGGCCCGAGGACAGCAGCAGCGGCACCATGCCGATCACCAGCGCCGCGGTCGTCATCAGCACAGGGCGCAGACGCACCGAGGTCGCCTCCTCGATCGCGTCGCGCTTGTTCAGGCCCTGCTCCTGCAGCTTGTTGGCGAACTCCACGATCAGGATGCCGTGCTTGGAGATCACGCCGATCAGCGTGATCAGGCCCACCCAGGTGTAGATGTTCAAGGTCATGCCGGGCAAGGCGGTCATCTGCATGCCGTTGGTGATGGCGAAGATGTTCAGCACCAGCAATGCACCGCAGACCGCCATGGGCACCGTCACCAGGATCACCAGCGGATCGCGGAAGGATTCGAACTGCGCGGCCAGCACCAGGTAGATGATGATCAGCGCGAAGCCGAAGGTCACCAGCAGCGCCGAGCCCTCGGTCTTGAACTGGCGCGACGGGCCGGCGTAGTCGATCTGGAAGCCGGCCGGCATCACCTCGGCGGCGATGTCCTCCAGGATCTTCAGGGCTTCGCCCTGCGTCACGTCCGGCCGCGGCACCGCCACGATGGTGTTGGAGTTGAGCTGCTGCGCGTGCTCGATGGAACGCGGCACGATGCGCGAGCTGATCTTCACCAGCGTCGAGATCGGGATCAGCTCGCCGTTGGAAGCTCGCGTGTAGTAGCCCTCCAGCTGCGCCGGGTTGAGGCGGTCGCCGCGTTCGACCTGCTGGATCACCTTGTAGGAGCGATCGTCGTAGGAGAAGCGGTTGACCTCGCCGCCCGCCAGCAGCGCCGACAGGTCGCCCGACAGCTGCGCCATGTCCACGCCCAGCAGGGCCGCCTTGTCGCGGTCGATCTCGATCACCGCCTCGGGGCGGTCGATGCGCAGGCGCGGGGCGGCGTAGAAGAACTTCTTCTGCGCCAGGGCACGCTGGATGATCTCTTCGCCGACGCGCGCCATCGTCACCGGATCGGAAGTGGACTTGAGCACGAACTCGACCGGGTAGCCCTGTCCCGGTGTCGGCAGCGGCGGCGGCTGCAGGCCGGCCCAGCGGATGCCGGCGACCTTCTCCATGTCCGGCTGCATCTCGGCCAGGATGTTCTTGGTGGCGGTCCCGCGATCGGCCCAGGGCTTCATCACCATGCCCATGAAGGCCTGGCTGGGATCGATCACGAAGGTGAAGATGTGATCCAGCTCCGGATGCTTGAGCGCCACCTTCTGGATCTGGGCGAAGTATTCGTCCATGTATTCCTGCGTGGCATAGCCGTCGGTCTCGCTGATCGAGAAGGCGAAGCCCAGGTCCTCTTCCGGCGCCAGCTCACCCTGCGTGTTCATCATCAGCAGGATCGAGAACACGAACATCAGGCCACCGAACACCAGGATCACCAGGCGCGTGTCCATGGCACCGTGCAGGCGGGCCTTGAAGGCGTTGCGCCACTTCTCAAACTTCGCGTCGAGCCAGGCGGCCAGGCGGTTTTCCTCGGCACCTTCGCCGTGGGTCGGCTTGAGGATGCGCGCGCACATCATCGGCGTCAGCGTCAGCGCGATGATGCCAGAGATCAGTACGCTGCCCGCCAGGGTGAAGGCGAACTCCTTGAACAGGGTGCCGGTGATGCCGCCGAGGAAGGCGATCGGCGCGTACACCGCCAGCAGCGTGATGGTCATCGAGATGACCGGGCCCACCAGCTCGCGCGCGCCCTTGATCGACGCCTCGTGCGGCTTCATGCCTTCTTCGATATGGCGATGGATGTTCTCCATCACGATGATGGCGTCGTCCACCACCATGCCGATGGCCAGCACCATGGCCAGCAGGGTCAGCAGGTTGATGGTGAAGCCCATCACCATCATGATGAACAAACCGCCCACCAGCGACAGCGGCACGGTGATCGCCGGGATCAGCGAGTTCCGCATCGAGCCCAGGAACAGGAAGATCACCAGGATCACGATCAGCACGGCCTCGACCAGCGTCTTGACCACCTCGCTGATCGCCTCCTTGATGTAGATCGTGGAGTCGTAGCCGATCTCGGCCTTGAGGCCTTCCGGCAGGGCCTTGGTCATAGCCGGCCACATGTCGTTGATGGCCTTGGTCACGTCGAGCACGTTGGCATCGGGCCGGATCTTGATCGCGACGAACAGGGCCGGATCGCCGTCCCAGCCGGCACCGCCCTCGTAGGTCTCGGAGCCGAGGATGATGTTGGCGACGTCGGACAAGCGCACCACGGTGTTGCCGTCCGACTGGACCACCATCTGGCGGAACTGCTCGGTAGTGCGCAGGTCGGTCTGTGCGGACAAGCCGATCTTGACGAAGTTGCCCTTGGTTTCGCCCACGGCAGACAGCACGTTCTGCTGGCGGATGCGCGAGTAGACTTCACCGGCGGTGAGATTGTGTGCCGCCAGACGATCGGGCTTGAGCCAGATGCGCATGGCGTAAGTGCGGGCGCCCTGCAGTTCCGCGCGCTCGATGCCGGGGATCGCGGCCAGCTGCGGCTCGACGATACGGGTCAGGTAATCGGTGATCTGGCTCTTGTCGAGCACCTGCGACGAGTAGGTCAGGTACATCGCCGCCGTACCGCCGCCCTCGGCGACCTGGATCACCGGGTCTTCGGAACCCTCCGGCATCTGGCTGCGCAGCTTGGCGACCTTGGCCGAGATCTCGGTCATGGCCTCGGCCGGGTTCTTGGTCATGCGCAGGTTGGCCGTGATGGTGCTCAGGCCCGCGGCGCTGGTGGAGGTCAGGAAGTCGATACCGTCCGCCGTGGCGATCTCGCGCTCCAGCGGCGTGGTGACGAAGCCTTCGACCAGGGCCGGATCGGCGCCCGGATAGGCCACCGTGACCAGCAACTGCGCGTTCTGCAGGAAGGGATACTCGCGCACCGTCAGGTTGAAGAACGCGCGCACACCCAGCAGCAGGATGACCAGGCTGATGACGGTCGACAGGACCGGCCGCTTGATGAAGATGTCGGTGAAGTTCATTTGTCGCACCTGCTTCTTGGTTCGTTGGCGCTCGATGGAGCGTCAACTACAACTCACGTCTCATACAGCCTGGCCTCGGGATCGCCATCCGTGATGGCGATCCCGAAGAATTCCGTCCGACCTCAGGGCCCTCATCCACGAGCGCCCGCTGGAATCGCCGCAGGCGATTTCAGCCTTCCGTCGGCTTCGGCGTCAGCGTGTTCTTCAGCTGGCCTTCCTGCGTGATGACGACCGGCTGCTGGTTGCGCAGCTTCAGCAGCCCGGAGGTCGCCACCTGCTCGCCTTCCTTGATGCCTTCCACCACGATCACGTAGTCGCCGCGAGCCTCGCCCACCTTGATGAAGCGCTGCGACACTTCCAGGTCGGTGGTCGGGCCGGCCGGCATGTTCGGCATCGGCTCCGGCTTGGGCGCGTTGGGATCGACCTTCTTCTTCTTCTGCACCACGAACACCGAAGTGCCGTAGGAGTCGTAGTTGATCGCGGTGCGCGGGATCGCCAGGATCTCGCGCGTGCCCGGCAGCTCCAGGCGCACGCGGCCGAACTGGCCGGCGCGCAGCTGGCGATCCGGGTTCGGCATGCGGGCACGCAGGCGGAAGTTGCGGGTGGCCTCGTCGATGCGCGGCTCCACCGCCAGAATCTGGCCGCCGAATTCCAGGTCCGGATAGGCCTCGACCTTGACCGCCACCTTGAAGCCCGGCTTCACGGCGCCGACGTACTGCTCCGGCAGGGTCAGGTCGATGTCGATGGGGTCCAGCGACTGCAGGGTGACGATCGGCGAGCCCGGGTTGATGAACTGGCCGACGTTGACACGGCGGATGCCCAGCTCACCGGCGAACGGTGCGCGGATTTCCTTCTGAGCCAGCTTGGCGCCCTGCGCCTCGACGGCGGCGCGCGCAGCATTGGCCTCGCTGACCGCGGCGTCGTAGTCGGACTTGGAGATTGCCTCGAGCTTGTAGAGCTTCTCGCGGCGCGCGCGGTTCAGGTCGGCCAGCTCGGCCTGGGCCTGCAGGCGCTTGTAGTCGCCGCGCTCGTTGGCCGCATCCAGCGTCAGCAGGCGGTCGCCTTTCTGCACCTGCTGGCCCGACTCGAAGTGGATCGCGGTGATGATGCCGCCGGACTCGGTGGTGACATCGGTGCCATTGACCGGCACGAAGCTGCCGATGGCCTCGAGCCGGTTGTCCCAGCTCATCTTCTGCACCTTGCCCGCCGTGATCGTCGCCGCCGGAATCGGCATGGCGTCGACGTACTTGTTCATCATCACGTTGCCCATGTACTTCATGCCGAACACACCACCGAAAACGATGGTGACGAGTACCAGCATGATGATCATTCTCTTGGTCATAACACGTCCTTCAAAGGCAATCTGTGTCTTACTGGGCCGAAACGGGTTGCATCAGCTTGTCGATCCCGGCGAAGTCGCGCTCCGTCAGGTTGCCGGCTGCCTGCTTGAGCTGCAGCAGGTTGAGCAGCAGCGAGTAGCGCGTGGAGTCGTAGTTCAGCTGGGCCTGCACGGTGCGCGACTGCGCGTCGAGCACGTCGGTGATGGTGCGGGTGCCGGCCTCGTAGCCGGCGCGCGTCGCGGTTTCCGCCGCACGCGCCGAGATCAGTGCCCGGTTGTAGGCCTGGGTCTCGGAATACGCGGTCTGCACCTGGTTGAAAAGCTGGCGCGTCTGGCGCTCGGTCTCCAGCGTGGTGCGGTTGAGCTCGGCGACGGCGAAGCGCTCCTTGGCCGCGGCCTGGCGCTTGGCGGCGCTGACGCCACCACCGGCGTAGAGCGGCACCGTCAGCTGCACGCCGATACGCGCATCGTCCGCGCGCTGGCCGAAGTCGAAATCGCTGTCGTCGCTACGGCCGGCACGCCCCACCAGGTCCAGCGAGGGCGCCGCCTCGGCAACGCGGCTGCGGCGGTCGGCACCGGCAATCACGGCGTTCTGCTGGGCCTGCAGGATCGACGGATTGTGCTCGCGCGCGGCCTTGACCCAGTCCTCCACCTGCGCCGGTTCCAGCGGCGGGAACTCGGCATCGTCGCGGATCTGCGGCAGGACCACGCGGCCGTTGCCGGTGACCTCGTCGAGCGCGTCTCGGGCATTGTCCAGGGCACGGCGCGCCGACAGCAGGCGCGCCTGGGCTAGGTCGTCGCGGGCCTGGGCTTCCTTCAGGTCGGTGCCCGGCACCAGTTCCACTTCATAGCGCTTGCGCGTGTCCTCCAGCGACTCGCGGATGGCCTTGGCCTCGGCGCCGGCCTGCTCCACCGAATCCTGCGCGTTGAGCACGCCGAAATAGCGCTCCGCGGTGCGCAGCAGCATCTTCTGGCGGCGATCGGTGATGGAGATGTCGCTCAAGGCATCCAGCGCATTGGCGCGCTGGCCGCGGGCGGACCAGTCCAGGCGGAACAGCGCCTGGCGCAGGCTCACGCCAGCGGACCAGGCCCAGTAGTCGTCCTTGGTGTTGCCGAACACGCCGTCGGAGTCGGTATGCGCGAACTCGTACTTGCCGTCGGCCGAGATCAGCGGCCGCAACTCGGCGCGCTCCAGCTCGCTGGCCTCGCGGTCGGCCTCGTACTGGGCGATCGAACTGGCGATCGCCGGATCGTGCTGCAGGGCGCGCTGGTAGGCATCGCCGAGCGTCATTGCGGAAGCCGGAGCGGAGACGCCGCCCAGCACACCAATCAGCAGCACTGCCAGTTGCCGGCTCTTATTCGCTGCACAGGTCATCGAACACCTCGTTGCAAATTCTCTTGATCAGGGCATCCAGGGCCGCACCGTCGCCGACATCCACCAGCGGGCGCCAACCGTAACCGTTGAGCATCACCTGCGTATGGCGACACATCAGCCGGTAGGGATCACGTATGTTGAAATCTTCCAGCACGCCCTCGGCGTGCACCAGGTTGTGCGTCCCGGCGGACAGCGCCCAGAGGCCGGTGCAGATTTCCTCGGCCGCCATGCCGCGCAGCTCCAGCTCACCGGCCGCGACACCGTCGTTGACGATACCCGTCACCATGTCGGCGATCGGATCGCTGGCAACCAGCATCGCCTGGCGGCGCTCGGTGGAGGCGGCCTTCCAGACCACCTCGGTGAAGACGTACTGACCCAGGCGGAAGAAGTCCGGATTGCGGCGCACGAAGATCATGTCGGCCACCGCGATCGCCACCATGCGGTCGCGTGCCTTGGCCTGCCACTGCGTGGCACGCTGGAACATGGCGACGTGCTTTTCGGTATCCACTGCGGCCAGGGCCAGCAGCAGGTCTTCCTTGGAGGCGAAGTGCTTGTAGAGGGTGCCGACCGCGTATTCGCTCTTTTCGGCGATACGCGACATCTGCAGGTTCAGCAGCCCCTCGTCGCGGATCAGGTCGCGCGCGCAGTCCAGGAAGACCTGTTCACGGTCCTCGAACTCACGCTGGCGACGTTCCTTGGTGCCCATGAGGCGGGAGGACTGGAGAGGAGAGAATGAAAATGTAATGCCGATTTATTCGTGAATCTTATTCACGAATTGTGTCAAATACAAGGCGTGATGGTTTATTTACAGATGTCAGATCGCGAACAATCCATCAAGCCCATGTTTTTCATGGACTATCCTGGAAATCCCCGAATTGACCCTGTGCGCAGCTGGAGACGACTACTGCGCTTCCAGGCTAGGCCGACATGAATTGCCCGCCGTTGACCGGCAGGTTGGCGCCCGTGATGAAGGCCGCCTGCTCGGCACAGAGGAAGGTCACTGCGCTGGCGATGTCCTGCGGCTGGCCGAAGCGGCCGGCGGGGATGCCCTCGAGGATGCGGGTGCGGACGTCCTCGGGCACGGCGCGGATCATCGGGCTGTCGATGTAGCCCGGGGAGACCGTGTTGACCGTGACCCCCTTGCGCGCGGTTTCCGCGGCCAGGGCCATGGTGAAGCCATGGACGCCGGCCTTGGCGGCGGAGTAGTTGGTCTGGCCGAACTGCCCTTTCTGGCCGTTGACCGAGGAGATGTTGACGATGCGACCCCAGCCACGCCCGCACATGCCTTCGACCACGTGGCGGCTGGTGTTGAAGACGCTGTCGAGGTTCACGCGCAGCACGTCCTGCCACTGCTGGGGCTGCATGCGCCGCAGGGGCGCATCCCGGGTGATGCCGGCGCAGTTGACCAGGATGTCGAGCGTTCCGATGCGGCCAATGGCGGCGGCGCTGGCCTCGAAGCTGGCCACGTCGAAAGGCTCCAGGGCGATCTCCAGGCCCTCGGCCTGCCAGCGTGCCTGCTGCTCCTGTGCCGCCGCCAGGTCGAACTCCGCGCAGTTGGCGATGACCTGGGCTCCGGTGCCGGCCAGGGCCGCGCAGATGCGCGAGCCGATGGCGCCGGTGCCACCGGTGACCAGAGCCCGCCGCCCGGAGAGGTCGATACGCATCAGGTGTTCCGGCGGCCCGAGTAGTGCTCGCGGCGTGCCGCGCCGATCTTGGCAACGGCCTCGGAACGCAGCGCTTCCAGGTTGGTCTCGGCATCCACGCTGAAGTCCAGGTGCCGCAGGCGTCCGTCGCCCAGGCGGTAGATCCAGCCGTGCACCGCCAGCTTCTGCCCACGCGCCCAGGCATTGCGCACCGGCACCGAGGTGCAGACGTTGAAGGACTGCTCCAGCACGTTCAGCTCGCAGAGGAAGGACTCGCGCTGGTGGTCGTTGTCCTGCTCATTCAGCACGCCGGCATGGCGTGCTGCTACCGAGCGCACCTGGCTCAGCCAGAAGTCGGAGACGCCGCCCAGTTCCTTGGCATGTAGCGCCGCATGCACGCCGGAGCAACGGTAGTGCCCCACCACCATGATGTGCTCCACCTTGAGCACCTCCACGGCAAACTGGATCACCGACTGCGCGTTGACGTCCGACAGCGGCACCACGTTGGCGATGTTGCGATGCACGAACAGCTCGCCCGGCTGCAGGTCAACGATTTCGTTGGCCGGCACGCGCGAGTCGGAGCAGCCGATCCAGAGGTATTTCGGGGTCTGCTGGCCGACCAGGCGCTTGAAGAACTCGGGGTCATCGGCCACTACCCGCTCCGCCCAGCGTTCGTTGCGGTCAAGCAGGTCCTGTAGGTCGTCCAAGGGGGACTCCGGTCTGGGTTGGGATAAGGGCCTGGATTCTAGGGCAATTCCGCCCGTTCGCCCCCGCCCTCCCGGCCGATGCGGACCGGCCAGGGCCGACAAGTGGAGGTTTTCCGGCGGCGAAACGGCCATTCCGGCGCCGGATTTCCGGCGCATGCTAGTCCCGACTCCCTTGGAATCCTGGCCCGCCTCAAGCGGGCCTTCTTTTTGGGGAAGCCTCAGACCCGCCAGTTGGCGTTGCGCTCCCAGAATTCCACGCTGCGGCGGTAAGCGGCCCGGTCCATCGGCACACCGGAACCACCCTCCTCCACGCCCAGCGCATTACGCATCATCGTGATCGGCGCCATCGGAATCTCCTCCGGCTCGGCCGTGGCAAGGCAGCCGACCACGCCCCAGTCGGCGTCCACCGGCGTGCCTTCCTTGAGCATCTGCTCGCGGCTGTAGAGGATCACCACGAGGTAGCTGGCCACCGGCGGCTCCACGCCCTCGAACCAGCGCACCAGCACCGGCAATTCCTCGCGAGAGCGGGCCTCGTAGCCGCTACGTAGCAGGTGCTGGTTCTCGGTAGTGATCGGCGCGGTCAGGCAACGCGTCTGCGTCCAGTTGGCATGCACGTGCAGCTTGCAGAACGGCGCATAGCCCTCCAGCACCTTCAGGGGCTCGTGTTCGTTCAGGTAGCGCTCCCATTCCGCGGGCGTGGTGCCGACGATGGCATTGCGGCGTCCCGAGGACGGAAACAGGCGGGTGCGGGCGAAGGGGGTGAGGGCGATCTTCGTCATGGCGCTGGCTGAACTCCAGATACAAGAAAGCCCGCTTTCGCGGGCTTTCTCTTGCTGCATCGGATGGTTGGGAGACTAGGACTCGAACCTAGATAAACAGAGTCAGAATCTGTTGTCCTACCATTAGACGATCTCCCATCCGGTACCGGAAATCGTAGGGCGGCGAGTATAACCCCGCCGCCCCAAAAGCCAAGCGCTTTTTTAGCGCTTGGAGTACTGCGTGCCGCGGCGGGCCTTGTGCAGACCGACCTTCTTACGTTCAACCTCACGAGCGTCGCGGGTGACGAGGCCAGCCTGGCGCAGGGCCGGGCGGAAGCTCTCGTCGTACTGCATCAGCGCGCGGGTGATGCCGTGGCGCACAGCGCCGGCCTGGCCCGAAGGACCGCCGCCGACGACGGTGATCTTGATGTCGAAGCGGGTCAGCGCGTCGACCAGTTCCAGCGGCTGGCGAACCAGCATGCGGGAGGTCTCACGGCCGAAGTACTCTTCGACCGTCTTGCTGTTGATGGTGATCGCGCCGGAGCCCGGCTTGAGGAACACGCGTGCCGCAGCAGTCTTGCGACGGCCCGTGCCGTACTTGTATTCGATGTTCTTGGCCATGGAATCAGAACCTTAGAAGTTGAGCGGCTTCGGCTGCTGCGCGGTGTGCGGGTGCTCGGCACCGGCGTACACCTTCAGCTTGCGGAGCTGTGCGAAGCCCAGCGGGCCGGTCGGGAGCATGCCCTTGACCGCCTTCTCGAGGACGCGGGTCGGGTGCTCCTGCAGCATCTTGCCCAGGGTGGTCGACTTGATGCCGCCCGGGTGCCCGGTGTGGCGGTAGTACACCTTGTCCTGAAGCTTGTTGCCCGTAGCCTTGATCTTGTCGACATTGATCACGACGATGTAATCGCCGGTGTCGCAGTTCGGGGTGTACTCGGGCTTGTGCTTGCCGCGCAGGCGACGGGCACACTCGGTGGCCAGTCGGCCCAAAACCTTGTCCGTTGCGTCAATCACGTACCAGTCGCGCTTGACGGTTTCGGAATTCACGAAGATGGTCTTCATCGTTCCATTCCACATCGGTAGTTATAGTTCAGTTGCCCAAAGGCAACCTCAGTGCAGCCCCGGCAACCCTTGAAGGAGGCCGGAAAGGTCGCGGAGTTTAGTGATTCAGCCCTCTCCGCGCAAGCCCCGGGCCGTCCGCCGGCCGGTTTTTGCTAAGCTGGCAGGCCATTTATCCCGTTTTTGCCGCTTTTGCCCATGTCCGCGCGCCGACTCGCCGCCCTGATCGCCCTGGCTGCAAGCAGCCCCCTGCTGGCCGCCGAAACCACGGTGCCGGAGCCGGTTGCCGCCGTCGCGCCGGAAGCCGCCACCGCAGCGGAACCCGGCCCGGAAGAGGCGCCGGCAAGCCCGGAGGTCCCGGCTGCCGAGGCTGCGCCGGCCACGGAGCCCGCCCCGGAAACCGCCCCCACGACAGCGCCGCCGCCCTCCCCCGCCGCCCCACAGGCGCGCGAGGTTGAAGGGACCAAGCTGTTGTTCCTGCGCATGAACCTGCGCATCAAGCTGGTGGAGCAGGAGCTGCTGTCGATGAGCCCGGACCGGCTGCTGGAGCACATGGAGGTGGCCTCGGACATCCTGGCGCAGCTACGCAGCCGCCCCCTCGAAGAACCCGAGATCGCCCGCGCCGACAGCATGGAGCAGTACCTGCAGTTCCTGGCCGAGAGCTATGTCCAGCTTCATACGGGCAAGGCGCCGAAGAAGCGGAAGCCGGGGCGCAAGTAACGCCGCGCCGGCCCGGCTCCCTACCCCAGGAGACGGCCCGTATCGAAAAAAGGATGCCCGGTGGGCATCCTTATTTTTGTTATCCGCCGAAATTGATCTTCGCTTCCAGGTTGGTGCGCGAGTCAGCGTTGTTCAAGGCTTCGTCCAGCTCGATGATGCCTTGCTTGTAGAGGTTGTAGAGCGAGGCGTCGAAGGTCAGCACGCCCTTGTCCGAGGACTGGTTCATGGCGTCCTTGATCTCGTCGATACGCTTGTGGAGGATCAGCTCCTGCACGTACGGCGTGTTGATCATGACCTCGAAGGCCGGCACGCGGCGGCCATCCTTACGGCGCACGAGGCGCTGCGAAATGATCGCGCGCAGCGTCAGTCCCAGGTCCATGTAGAGCTGGTCGCGCAGATCGGGCGGGTACAGGTTCACGATACGCTGCAGCGCCTGGTTGGCGTTGTTGGCATGCAGGGTCGAGACCGCCAGGTGACCGGTGTTGGCCAGCTGGATGCAGGCCTCCATGGTCTCGCGCACGCGCACCTCGCCGATCAGGATCATGTCCGGCGCCTCGCGCAGCGAACTCTTCAGCGCGCGCTCGTAGCTGATCGTATCGGTGCCGACTTCGCGCTGGTTGACGATGCTGCGGCGGTTCGGATGCACGAACTCCACCGGATCTTCGATCGTCAGGATATGGCCGCTGCTCAGTTCATTGCGGTGATTGATCATCGCCGCCAGCGTGGTCGACTTGCCCGAGCCGGTGGCGCCGACCATCAGGACCAGGCCGCGCTTGAGCATGATCAGGTCGCCCAGCACCTCGGGCACGCCCAGTTCGGCAATCGTCGGCACTTGGGACTTGACGTAACGCAGCACCATGCCGAGCGTGCCGCGCTGATGGAAGATGTTCACGCGAAAGCGGCCGAGGCCGCCGGCCTGGGTTGCCAGGTCCAGTTCCCAGTGCTCTTCCAGGTGCTTCTGCTGTTCCGGTGTCAGGATGCTGTAGGCCAGCTCGCGAATGAACTCGGACGTCAGCAGCGTCTTGCCGACCGCGTGCATCTCGCCCTCGATCTTCAGCATCGCCGGCGCATTGGCCGTGAAGAAGATGTCGGAGGCATTCTTCTCCACCGCCAGTTTCAGATACGGCAGGATCTTCAGCATCTCGGTACCACTCCCTGTGTTCGAGTCGGATGCACGTTCAGCGCATCAGCTGCGATTTTTCTTCTTCCTTCATCTGCATCTTGCGCACCATGTCGTCGTCCATCAGGTTCTGACGGGCGCGGCGCGATTCGAGCTTCACGCGCAGGCGCAACTCGTTCTGCGAGTCGGCATTGCGGAGCGCCTCGTCGAAATTGATGACGCCGTCTTCGAACAGCTCGAACAGGAACTGGTCGAAGGTGATCATGCCCTGCTCGTTGGAACGGCTCATGACCTCCTTGATGCCGACCACCTCGCCCTTGAAGATCATGTCGGCGACCAGCGGCGAGTTGATCATGATTTCCATCGCCGCGGCACGGCCGCCGCCTTCCTTGCGCACCAGGCGCTGCGAGATGATGGCCTTGAGGTTCAGCGAAAGGTCCATCAGCAGCTGCTCGCGCTTCTCCTCGGGGAAGAAGTTGATGATGCGGTCCAGTGCCTGGTTGGCGCTGTTGGCATGCAGCGTGGACAGCACCAGATGGCCGGTTTCAGCGAAGTTGACCGCGTGTTCCATGGTCTCGCGGGTGCGGATTTCGCCGATCTGGATCACGTCCGGCGCCTGGCGCAACGTGTTCTTGAGGGCGTTCTCCCAGGAGAAGGTGTCCTGGCCGACTTCGCGCTGGGTCACCATGCAGCCGTTGTGCGGGTGCACGTACTCGATCGGATCCTCGATCGTGATGATGTGACCGCGCGAGTTGGCGTTGCGATAGCCCACCATCGCCGCCAGCGAGGTGGACTTGCCCGAGCCCGTGGCGCCGACCATCAGCACCAGGCCGCGCTTCTCCATCACCACCTTCTTGAGCTGTTCCGGCAGGCCCAGCTGCTCCATGGTCGGAATGGTGGTGTTGATCGTACGCATGACGCCGCCGACGCGGCCCTGCTGCACGAAGGTATTGACACGGAAGCGCCCGATGCCCGGAGGGCTGATCGCGAAGTTGCACTCGTTGGTGGCTTCGAACTCCTTGATCTGGCGATCGTTCATCAGCGAACGCATGATGATGGCCGCCTGCTCCGGCTGCAGCGGCTTGTCCATCACCGGCGTCATCTGGCCATCGAGCTTGATCGCCGGCGGGAAACCCGCCGAGATGAACAGGTCCGATGCGCCCTTCTGCTTCATCAGCGTAAGCAACTGCTGTACGAGTTTTATTGCCTGGTCGCGTTCCATCGCCGGCCTCCCCTGGGGTTCTTGCGACCCGAATTCAATTGACGGTGAAGTTGCGCGGATCCGCAGACTTGTAACGGGCCTCTTCAAGCCCGACGATGCCCTTCTTGACCATTTCCTTGAGGCACTGGTCCAGCGTCTGCATGCCCTCCTTCTGGCCGGTCTGGATCGCCGAGTACATCTGGGCGATCTTGGCTTCGCGGATCAGGTTGCGGATGGCCGGAGTGCCGATCATGATTTCGTGAGCCGCCACGCGACCGCCGCCCTTCTTCTTCAGCAGGGTCTGCGAAATCACCGCGCGCAGCGATTCGGACAGCATCGCGCGCACCATTTCCTTTTCCGCCGCCGGGAAGACGTCGATGATACGGTCGATGGTCTTGGCCGCCGACGAGGTATGCAGCGTGCCGAACACCAGGTGTCCGGTTTCCGCGGCGGTCAGCGCCAGTCGGATCGTCTCCAGGTCGCGCATTTCGCCCACCAGGATGACGTCAGGATCTTCACGCAGTGCCGAGCGCAGGGACTCGTTGAAGCCCAGGGTGTCGCGATGGACTTCACGCTGGTTGATCAGGCACTTCTTGGACTGGTGCACGAACTCGATCGGATCCTCGATGGTGAGGATGTGGCCGTACTCGTTCTCGTTGATGTGATTGACGATGCCGGCCAGCGTCGTCGACTTGCCGGAACCGGTCGGGCCGGTCACCAGCACCACGCCACGCGGATACTCGGCGATGTCCTTGAAGATCGACGGACACTTGAGCTCTTCCAGCGACAGTATCTTCGACGGAATGGTACGGAACACCGCACCCGAGCCGCGGGCATGGGTGAAGGCGTTGACACGGAAGCGGGCAAGACCGGGAATCTCGAAGGAGAAGTCGGTTTCCAGGAACTCGTCCCAGTTCTTGCGCTGCTTGTCGTTCATGATGTCGTACACCATGTCGTGGACCTGCTTGTGGTCCAGCGGCGGCAGGTTGATGCGCTTGACGTCACCGTCAACGCGGATCATCGGCTCGACACCCGCCGAGAGGTGCAGGTCTGACGCGCCCTGTTTGACGCTGAAAGTCAGCAACTGCGCGATATCCATCCGGTAGCTCCCCAGCTATGCTCTTTGCTTAGATTCCCCAGACGTTATCGGCATTTACGCGCGCAGGCAACATGACGGACATTCCCTACAACCTGTCATCGGTCCGGAGCCGGATCGCCGCCGCCTGCAAGGCCGCCGGGCGGCCCGGGCCATCCGTCGGACTGTTGGCGGTTTCCAAGACCTTCGGAGCCGCCGAAGTCCGCCAGGCGCATGCCGCCGGGCAGCACGCCTTCGGCGAAAACTACCTGCAGGAAGCCCTGGACAAGCAATCGGAGCTGGCCGACCTCGCCCTGGAGTGGCATTTCATCGGCCCGGTGCAGTCCAACAAGACCCGCAGCCTGGCCGAACGCTTCGATTGGGTGCACGGCGTCGAGCGCCTGAAGATTGCCCAGCGCCTGTCGGACCAGCGCCCTGCCGGGCTACCGCCGCTGAACGTCTGCGTGCAGGTCAACGTCTCGGGCGAGGCCAGCAAGGCCGGCTGCACGCCGGGCGAGGCGCTGGAGCTGTGCCGCGCCGTGGCGGCGCTGCCCCGCCTGCGGCTGCGTGGCCTGATGGCGATTCCGGCGCCGGCTACCGACGCTGCCGAGCGCCGGGCGCCGTTCCGGACGCTGCGGGAACTGTTCGAGGAACTGCGCCGGGCCGGGCTGGAACTGGATACAATTTCGGCCGGCATGTCGGACGACCTGGAAGACGCCATCGCGGAGGGCTCCACGCTCGTCCGGGTGGGCAGCGCTCTCTTCGGCTCGCGACCGCCCAAGGCCTGAACCCACTCCAACCGAGCACCGAATCATGACCCAGGACGAGGCCAAGAAGGCCGCCGCCGAAGCCGCCCTCAAGTACGTCGTCCCCGGCGAAGTGCTGGGCGTGGGCACCGGCTCCACCGTCAACTATTTCATCGACGCCCTGGCGAAGATCCGCGACGACATTCCCGGCGCCGTGTCGTCCTCCAATGCCTCCACCGAGCGCCTGAAGAAGCTCGGCATCCCGGTGCTGGACCTGAACAAGACCGGCACCCTGTCGATCTACGTCGACGGCGCCGACGAGGCCAACAAGCACCTGCAGCTGATCAAGGGTGGTGGCGCGGCACTGACGCGCGAGAAGATCGTGGCGGGCGCCTCGCGCAAGTTCATCTGCATCGCAGACGAATCCAAGCTGGTGGGCGTGCTGGGCAAGTTCCCGCTGCCGGTCGAGGTGATCCCGATGGCGCAAAGCTATGTCGGCCGCGAGATCGTGAAGCTGGGTGGCCAGCCCTACCTGCGTGACGGTGTGATCACCGACAACGGCAACGTCATCATCGACGTGCGTGGCCTAGAGATCCTGGACCCGGTGAAGCTGGAGGCCCAGATCAACCAGATTGCCGGCGTGGTGACCGTGGGCCTGTTCGCCCATCGCCCGGCCGATGTACTGCTGCTGGGCACGCCCGGCGGCGTGCGCGAGATCAAGCCCGGCTAATCAACGCCTACGCGGCCCGCGACCGGTTCGCGGACAAGCGCAGCGGAGCGCCCTTGCGGGCACTCCACCTGCGTCTGTCCGCGTCCATTTGCGGACTGCGTTGCCTTGGCTTGCGCCTTAGCGGCGGCGACCACCACCACGCTTGTCGTCGCGCGGCTGCTCTTCGTTGACCTTGAGCGGCTTGCCGCGCAGTTCCTTGCCGTTGAGGCCGGCGATCGCGGCGCGGGCCTCATGGCCCTCCATCTCGACGAAGCCGAAGCCCTTGCACTGACCGCTGAAGACGTCCTGCATCAGCTTGATCGAGCGCACGCGGCCAAAGCCCGCAAACAGGGCGGACAGTTCCGCTTCGGTGGTGTCGCTGGGCAGGTTGCCGGCGAAGATGCGCTTCATATCAGTACTCCAAATGTGGATCATGATCCGCAGGCACCTGCCCGCGGGGTATCTCTATGCCGCTCAGTGAACCTTGCGGCTCTTGCCAGCCAGATGCTCGGCCGTCTTGTGCGGCGAGCCGCTGGTGGTCCAGGACTTGCGACCTCCTGGCCCTGCCTGCTGCGGACGCTTCTCCGAGCCCTTGTCACGGCCGCGCACGGTGGCCTGGCGACGCTGGCCCTGGGGCGGACGCGGCGGGCGCGGCGGTTCCGGGGCCTGCGGGCGCGGCGTATAGCCTTCGACCGTCATTACCTGCACGGGTTTCTTGAGCAGGCGCTCGATATCCTTCAACTCGCCACGCTCGTCGGGAGAAACCAGCGAAATGGCCTCGCCCTCGGCACCCGCACGGCCGGTACGGCCGATACGGTGCACGTAGTCCTCAGGCACGTTCGGCAGCTCGAAGTTCACCACGTGCGGGAGCTGGTCGATATCCAGGCCGCGCGCCGCGATGTCGGTGGCCACCAGCACGCGCACGGTGCCCGCCTTGAAGTCGGCCAGGGCCTTGGTGCGAGCGTTCTGGCTCTTGTTGCCATGCAGCGCCGCGGTGGTGATATCCCACTTCGCCAGCTTTTCGGCCAGGCGATTGGCGGCATGCTTGGTGCGGGTGAACACCAGGGTCTGGCGCCAGTTGCCGCTGCTGATCATGTAGGCCAGCAGATCGGCCTTCTGCGCCTTGTCGGTGTGCACCACGCGCTGGGTGACGCTCTCGGCCGCGGAGTTGCGCGGCGCGATGTCGATGGTCGCCGGGTTGCGCAGCAGGCCCTCCGCCAGGGCGCGGATATCCTTGGAGAAGGTCGCCGAGAACATCAGGCTCTGGCGCTCCTTGGGAATCAACGCGATGACGCGCTTGATGTCATGGATGAAGCCCATGTCGAGCATGCGGTCGGCCTCGTCCAGCACCAGCGTCTCGACCTTGCCCAGGTGCACGGCACGCTGGCCGGCCAGGTCCAGCAGGCGCCCCGGCGTCGCCACCAGGATGTCGCAGCCACGCTTGAGGTTGTCGATCTGCGGGTTGATGTTGACGCCGCCCACCACCATCACCGTGCGCAGGTGACGCAGCTGCTTGCCGTAGGTGCGCACGCTTTCGGCCACCTGGGCCGCCAGTTCGCGCGTCGGCACCAGCACCAGCACGCGTACACGGTGCGTGCCGTTGGGGTCCGGCGGGGTCAGGCCGAGCTTGTGCAACAGCGGCAGGGTGAAGGCCGCGGTCTTGCCGGTGCCGGTCTGGGCGGCAGCCAGCAGGTCGCGGCCGGACAGCACGACCGGGATGGCCTGGGCCTGGATCGGCGTCGGATCGGAATAGCCTTCCTGGGCAACGGCCTGCAGCAGGCCTTCGGAAAGGCCCAAATTGGAAAACGACATGTAAAAATCTCCTGAACGCGCCTGCTGCGGGATGTTTATCCGAGCCGGTTCAGGCTGCTGGGAATCAAAGAATCCGGGGAGGGCTGGCGGAAGACGCTGGCCCATGGCGCCAACCGGGGGGCGCCTCACGAACGGCCGGCATTATACAAGGGCATCCCCGGATCACCTAATCCCCCGGCGGGCGTCGTATGATCGGCCGACTGTCATCCCCCCACTACACGGAGAATCCGATGCGTCTCGCCTGTATTGCCGCCGTACTGACCGCCGCCTGCGCCCTGCCCGCCCAGGCCGACACCTGGAAGGACCTCAAGGGCGCCGCCAAGCAGCAGGCCAGCCAGAAGGCCGAAGAGCAGCTGGGCCTGCCCCAGGCCGCCCCGGCCGGCTCCTCGGTCTACTTCATCGAGCCCAAGGACGGCGCCACCGTCAAGGGTCCGGTCAAGGTCGTCTTCGGCCTCGCCGGCATGGGCATCGCGCCCGCCGGCATCAACCAGGCCAACACCGGCCACCACCACCTGCTGATCGACGACCCGACGGTGGACCTGACCAAGCCCCTGCCGATGACCGACCAGATCAAGCACTTCGGCGGCGGCCAGACCGAGACCACCCTGGACCTCAAGCCCGGCAAGCACACCCTGCAGCTGGTATTGGGCGACTGGAAGCACCAGCCCCACAACCCCTCGGTGACCTCGCCCAAGATCACCATCACGGTCACCAAGTAGTATCGACGTGACCCGTCCTGAAATAGGTTGACACCTATACGGGGTAAAACTGGTCGCTAAAGTATGCTGGATACAGACGCCCGATGGATTTCATCGGGCGTTTTGTATTTCAGGGCCAGGTGTGGCCGTTCG
>JBPOHT010000057.1:0-8747 GCA_052035235.1 Pseudomonadota bacterium
CGCCGCGTTCCTGGAGAAGGGCGCCAGCGTCAGCCTCAAGGGCCGCGACGCCGATACCAACCGCGAGTTCAGCGCCACGCCGGGCGACGAGCTCGACGGCCAGCCCATCGTGGTCATGGTCAACGGCGGCTCGGCGTCCGCGTCCGAGAGTGTGGCCGGCGCGCTGCAGGACCAGAAGCGTGCGGTGCTGATGGGCGACAAGACTTTCGGCAAGGGCTCGGTGCAGACCATCATGCCGCTGCAGAGCGACGCCGCGATCAAGCTGACCACGGCGCGCTACTACACGCCCAATGGCCGCTCGATCCAGGGCGAGGGCATCGAGCCCGATATCGCCATCCGCCAGCTCAAGGTGGCCAAGGACGAGCAGCAGGCCGCCTTCGAAGGTATCGAGGAAGCCGATCTCAAGGGCAGCCTGTCCAACGACAAGGCCAAGAAGAAGGACAAGGAAGAGGCCCTGAAGGACAAGGAAGCAAAGGCCAAGGAAGCCAAGGTGGCTGAGGATCTCGCCGAGAGCGATTACGCGCTCTACGAGGCCCTGAACCTGCTCAAGGGCCTGGTCATCGTCCAGACGAGGTGAGGCGGGTGCGGCACCTGCGCTATCGCCTCGGTGCCGCCCTGCTGTTGCTGCCCTGCATCGCCGGTGCCCGCGCACCGGCGATCAGCATCGTCATCGACGATCTCGGCGACCGCCTGGCGGAAAGCCGCGCCGCCGCCGAACTGCCGGGCCCGGTGGCCTGCGCGATGCTGCCCGAGTCTCCCTACACGCCGCAGATCGCGGCGCTGGCCCAGGCACGCGGCAAGGAAGTGATGCTGCACCTGCCGCTGCAGCCCGGCCAGGGCCGCGGCCACCCCCTGACGATCCTCGATACCGCCAGCCCCGAGCAGCGCAGTGCACTGCTGCAGCGGGCGCTGGCTGCCGTGCCGCAGGCGGTGGGCGTCAACAACCACCAGGGCAGCCGCCTGACCAGCGAGAGCGAGCCGATGCGCTGGCTGATGCAGGCGCTGCGGGAACGCGGCGGCCTGTACTTCATCGACAGCCGCACCAGCGCCGCGACGCAGGCCGAGGCCGAGGCCTGGCAGCGTGACCTGCCCACCACGCGCCGGCAGGTATTCCTCGACAACAGCAGGAGCGCCGCGGCGATACAGGGTGAATGGCAGCGGCTGCTGGCGCTGGCGCGCAAGAACGGCACGGCGCTGGCGATTGGCCATCCCTATCCCGAAACCCTGGCGCTGCTGCAGCGGGAGATCCCGCGGCTGCAGGCGCAGGGCATCCGGCTGATCGCGCCGTCGGCGCTGATCCGCGAGCAGGGCACCTCGCGCGGACTGCGCGTGGCGGCGGCGCCGCTGCGGCTGGCCGCCGTCATGGCGGAGCCGGCGGTGGAGACGGCGCAGGTTTCGGAGCCGGCCGTGGTGGAACCGGTAGCGGCGGCGGTGGCAGGGCCGGCGGACGCACCGGCACAGTAGCCACGTAGGGTGGGCAAGCTTGCTTGCCCACGCGGCTCGAAGCGGACCACTGGTCAACGCGTGGGCAAACGGAAAGACGTTTGCCCACCCTACGAATACTGCGGCGGTCGCGGAGCCGGCGGGTGCACCAGCACCGTAGCTGCGTAGGGTGGGCAAGCTTGCTTGCCCACGCGGTTCGAGACGAGCTACGGGTCCACGGCGTGGGCAAACGAACAGATGTTCGCCTAAGGCGCCTACTGTTGGTGCCCACCCTACGATTACTGCTGCTGCCGCCGGGCTAGCGGTTACGCCCACCCCAGGCAAACGCTGCCGCCAGCGCCCCCAACAACCACGCCAGCGAAGGCACACCCATGAGTTGCGGCTGCGCCTGCGGCGCCAGCACGTAGACCAGCACGCCGCCGATCAGGCAGGCGCCGGCCAGCACGCTGCGGCGCGTGCGGCGGCCGGAGGCTTCCAGCTCGACGCGCAGGGCCTGCAGCTCGCGGCGGCTCGGGCCGCCCAGGCCTTCGCCCTTCTGCAGCTGCCGCAGCGCGTGGTGCGCCAGTTCCGGCAGCGATTCGGTCAGCGCCGGCATCTCGCGACGCATGCGCTCCAGCGTGGCGCGCGGGCCGAGGCGCTGGCGCATCCAGTCTTCCATGATCGGCTTGGCGGTCTTCCACAGGTCCAGCTCGGGGTTGAGCTGGCGACCCAGGCCCTCGACTTGCAGCAGGGTCTTCTGCAACAGCACCAGCTGCGGCTGCACCTGGTAGTTGAAACGCCGCGCTACCTGGAACAGGCGCATCAGGAAGAAGCCGAAGGAGATGTCCTTGATCGGCCGCATGAAGATTGGCTCGCAGATGGTGCGGATCGCGGCCTCGAATTCCTCGACGCGGGTCTCGGCCGGAATCCACTCGCTCTCGACGTGCAGCTCCGCCACGCGGCGGTAGTCGCGGTTGAAGAAGGCGTAGAAGTTCTCGGCGAGGTAGCGCTGGTCGGCCGGCGTCAGCGTGCCGACGATGCCGAAGTCCACGGCCAGGTAGCTCGGCTTCTTCGGGTTGCTGGCATCCACGAAGATGTTGCCGGGGTGCATGTCGGCGTGGAAGAAATTGTCGCGGAAGGTCTGCTTGAAGAAGATCTCCACGCCGCGCTCGGACAGCGCCTCGAAGTCCACGCCCAGCTCGCGCAGGTGGTCCAGCTCGCGGATCGAGATGCCGAAGATGCGCTCCATGGTCAGCACGTTGGTGCGGGTCTGGTCCCAGAACACCAACGGGTGGTAGATCAGCTCGGAGCCCAGCCAGTTGCGGCGCAGCTGCGCGCAGGACGCGCCCTCGCGCATCAGGTCGAGCTCGTCGTAGAGCACCTTCTCGTACTCGGCGACGATCTCGCGCGGGCGCAGGCGCCGCGCCAGTGGCGAGAAGCGCTCGGCCATGTCGGCCAGGGTGTGCAGCAACTGCACGTCGCTGTCGATCTTGTCGCGGATGCCGGGGCGGATCACCTTGACCACCACCTGCAGGCCGGGCTCGCCGGGCGCGGCCGGGAACAGCCGCGCCGCATGCACCTGCGCCACCGAGGCCGAGGCCATCGGCACGATGTCGAACTCGGCGTAGATCTGGCTCACCGGCTTGCCGAGCTCGGCCTCGATGATGGCCTGCGCCACCTCGCCGGGGAACGGCGGCACGCGGTCCTGCAGCTTGGCCAGCTCCACGGCGATGTCGGCCGGCACGATATCCGGACGGGTCGACAGGGCCTGGCCGAACTTGATGAAGACGGCGCCCAGTTCCTCCAGCGCCATGCGGATGCGTTCACCGCGCGGGCGCGGGTCGCGGTCGTTCTCACCCTTGAGGATCGCGCGCAGCTTGTAGCGGCGCATGACCTGCTGGATCTGCCACAGGCGGCGCAGGCGCACGAAGTTCATCGCGGGGCTTCCTCGATCCGGCGCAGCCGCGCCTCCAGGCGGTCGACGCTGCCGCGCAGCTCGTCCACCGCATTCATCCAGTCCTCGACGTCGGCCGCACGGGCCAGGTCGCGGGTTTCCTCGCGCAGGTATTCGGCGGTGTCCAGGCCCAGCGTCGCCGCGGTCTGGCGGCCCCAGCCGAACAGTTTCTGCACGCCTTGCACCAGCCGGTGCGCGCCGGCGTCGCCGACGACCTTGGCCGCCAGCTCCTCCGGGTCGAAGCCGGCCTGGGACAGCAGGCGGTTGAAGCGGCTGAGCAGCTCGGTATCGCCGTCCACGCGCAGGCCCTGCGGCACGCCGGCCTCGCCCTGCGTGACCTGCCAGGCCAGGCGCATCAGCGTGGTCAGGCTGCCGGCCACGCGCACGTCGGGCTCACCGGCCAGATCGTCCAGCACGCGCACGCCACCAGGGGCGAACTCGATGTAGAAACTCCAGCCGGGGCCCTCGACGTCCAGCGCGATGACGCGGCCGGCCAGGCGGCCGCATTCCTCGGCCACCGAGGGCTCGAGCCGCAGCGTGCGGTTGAGCGCCACCTCGACGGCGGCGCAGAGCAAGGCAGGGGCTCTCATCGGATCAGTCGAGCTTGAAGCCGCGGTGCACGGCGACGATGCCGCCGGTCATGTTGTAGACCTGCACGCGCGACAGGCCGGCGCCCTGCATCATGCCCTTGAGCGTTTCCTGGTCCGGGTGCATGCGGATGGATTCGGCGAGGTAGCGGTAGGACTCGGCGTCGCGCGCCACCAACTGGCCCATCAGCGGCAGCAGGCGGAAGGAGTACTGGTCGTAGACCTTGCCCAGAAACTCGCTCTGCGGCTTGGAGAATTCCAGCACCAGCAGGCGGCCACCGGGCTTGAGGCAGCGGCGCATGGAGCGCAGCGCGGCATCCTTGTCGGTGACGTTGCGCAGGCCGAAGCTGATGGTGATGCAGTCGAAGGAATTTTCGGCGAAGGGCAGCTTTTCGGCGTTGGCCTGCACCAGGGGCACGCCGACCACGCCGCGGTCGGCCAGGGCGCGGCGGCCCTCGCCCAGCATGGCGGCATTGATGTCGGTGAGGATCACCTGGCCGCGCGGCCCCGCCAGGCGGGCGAATTCGCGGGTCAGGTCGCCGGTACCACCGGCCACGTCCAGCACGCGCTCGCCGGAACGCACGCCGGCCAGGTCGATGGCGAAGCGCTTCCAGATGCGGTGGATCCCGAAAGACATCAGGTCGTTCATGATGTCGTAGCTGCCGGCCACCGAGGTGAACACCCCGGCCACCCGCTTCTGCTTCTCGGCGGTGGGCACGTCCTGGAACCCGAAATGGGTGGTTCCGGACGGGTGGCTGTCCTTCTGGGGCGGTTTGTTCTCGGACGACATGGCGGCACTCGGGACGACAGGCGGGCATTGTAGCGGCAAGCCGGCCCAGCCGGCCCCGGCACCGTTCGTCGCCGGCCGACGACCGTCCGCCCCCTCCCCCTTCAGGCCGGCCGCGGGTGGCCGCTACACCGCCCATGAAGCCCTCCCTTAAGAATACGTCGGCACTGCCGGCCGCCCCCGCTCCGACGGGGATCGGCGCCGCCGGCGGCTGGGAACAGCGCTTCCGGGCGATCTTCAACTCCATGTTCCAGTTCATCGGCCTGCTGGAGCCGGACGGCAGCGTCATCGAGATCAACGACACGGCGCTGGATTTCGCCGGAGTGACGCCGGCCGACGTGCTCGGCCAGCCGTTCTGGCGCACCGCCTGGTGGCAGACCCACATGGGATCGCGCCAGCAGTTGCGCCGCGCCATCCAGCGCGCCGCCGCCGGCGAGTTCGTGCGCTACGAAACCGAGCTCAAGGGGCTCAACGACCGCCTGCTGGCGATCGACTTCTCGATCAAGCCGGTGCGCGACCCGGCCGGCGTCATCACCATGCTGATCGCGGAGGGCCGCGACATCAGCGGCCGGCGCGACGCCGAGATCGCGCTGCGGGAAAGCGAGACCCTGTTCCGCCACACCTTCGACAACGCGCCGATCGGTATCGCCCTGGTGTCGCCGGAAGGCCGTTGGCTGGCGGTGAACCGGGCGCTGCCGCGCATCGTCGGCTACAGCGAGCGCGAGCTGCTGGACATGACCTTCCAGGACATCACGCATCCGGAGGACGTCGACAGTGACCTGGCGATGCTGGAACAGGTGCTCGACGGCAAGCGCGAGGGCTATACGCTGGACAAGCGCTACATCCACAAGAACGGCCAGGTGGTGGACATCCAGCTGGACGTCTCGCTCAAGCGAGACCCGCAGGGCCGCCCGCAGTTCTTCATCTCGCAGATCCAGGACATCTCGGAGCGCAAACGCTACGAGGACTCGCTGACCCACGAGGCCCATCACGACGCGCTCACCGGATTGCCCAACCGTCGCTACTTCGAGGACGTGCTCGACGAGCGCCTCTACAGCAGCGGCCTCGGACGGCGGCGCCAGACGCTGCTGTACCTGGACCTGGACCGCTTCAAGCTGATCAACGACACCTGCAGCCACCAGGCCGGCGACCGCGTGCTGCGCGAGTTGAGCCGCCTGCTCGCCGAACGCCTGCGCAGCGGCGACGTGCTGGCACGCCTGGGCGGCGACGAGTTCGCGGTGATCGCCGACTGTGCCGGCGCCGAGGAGGCCCTGCGCCTGGCCAACAGCCTGATCCAGGTGGTGGGCGCGTATCGCCTGGTCTGGGAAGACCGGCAGTTCCAGCTGGGCCTGTCGATCGGCATCGCCGTGGCCGATGACATGACCCGCAGCAGCGCCGAGCTGCTCAAGCGTGCCGACACGGCCTGCTATATCGCCAAGCAGCGCGGCTGCAATCGCGCGCAGGTGTACCAGCAGAGCGACGAGGAAGTGCAGCAGGCGCACAGCGACATGGACTGGGCCTCGCGCCTGGAACAGGCGCTGGACGAGGACCGCATGCAGCTGCATGCGCAGAAGATCGTGGCGCTGGATGGCCGCCGCAGTCCGGGCCTGGAGGTGCTGATCCGCCTGCGTGAACCCGACGGTCGGCTGATCTACCCCGGTGCCTTCATTCCCCCGGCGATCCGCTTCGGCCTGGCCGGCAAACTGGACCGCTGGATCGTGCAGAAGACGCTGTCGTTCCTGCAGCAGCGCGACCACCGTGGCGGCGACGGTGGCATGGGCGGCTATGCCTACCTGACGCTGAACCTGTCCGGCAGCAGCATCGCCGACCCCGACTTCAAGCCGCTGCTGCTGGACACGCTGCGCGAGACCCGTGCGGACCCGGCGCGCATCGGTTTCGAGATCACCGAGGCCACCGCCTTCGGCCGGCAGGCCGCCGCCAAGGAATTGCTGGAGGCGCTGCGCGAGCGCGGCCACCGCATCCTGCTGGACGATTTCGGCAGCGGCTTCACATCATTCGAGTGCCTGAAGTCCTTGCAAGTGGACGGCATCAAGGTGGACCAGAGCTATACCCGAGACCTGGTGAACGATCCGGTCAACCAGACCATCGTGCAGTCGATCTGCAAGATCGGCCAGTGCCTCAACCTGGAGGTGATCGCCGAAGGCGTGGAGGACCAGCAGACCCTGGATGCGCTGACCTCGCTGGGCGTGCGCAATGCCCAGGGGCATCTGTTCCACGTGGCTTCGCCGCTGAAGGAATTGCTGGACGAGACGCCGACGCTGTTCTGAACAGATGGCGAACCTGTAGGAGCGGCTGTTAGCCGCGAACTTCGGCTTTCATGATCAGCGGCGCTCGCGGCTGACAGCCACTCCTACAGAAGCTGCATCAGCTGCAGCCCGGCTTGGGCGGCGTGTAGTTCTTCACCAGCGCCGCCAGCTTGGTCACGTCGCGGTCGCGCGACATGCCGATCTCGGCCAGGCGCTGCTCGTAGCGCGCCCAGTTCGTCTCCTGGTCCTGCCCCAGCTCGCGCAGTAGTTCCCAGGTGTAGAGCCCGGTGTCGTGTCCGTCGTCGAACACCAGGCGCACGGCGTAGTTGCCCACCGGCTCCACGCGCTCGATGTTCACCGTGCGCTTGCCGCCGACCAGCATCGGCTCCGCCAGGCCGTGGCCGCGCAGCTCCGCGCTGGGCGAGAACACGCGCAGGTATTCGCAGGGCAGGCTGTGGCGGCTGCCGTCGGCAAACGCCACCTCCAGCAGCCGCGAGCCACGGTGCAGCTTCAGCGCGGTGACACGCAACGCGGTCACAGGACGATCACAGGATGTACCGCGACAGGTCTTCGTCGGCGGCCAGCTTGCCGAGCTTGCCGTCGACGTAGGCGGCGTTCACCGTCAAGGTAGTGCCGGACTTGTCCGGCGCGTCGAAAGCGGTCTCTTCCATCAGACGCTCCATCACCGTATGCAGGCGACGGGCGCCGATGTTCTCGGTGCTCTCGTTGACCTGGTAGGCGATCGCGGCCAGGCGCTCCAGGCCGTCGGCGGTGAAGTCCACCGTGACGCCCTCGGTCGCCATCAGCGCACGGTACTGCTCGGTCAGCGAGTAGTTGGGCTCGGTCAGGATGCGCAGGAAGTCTCCGGTCTTCAACGCATCCAGCTCCACGCGGATCGGCAGGCGACCCTGCAGCTCCGGGATCAGGTCCGAGGGCTTGGACAGGTGGAAGGCGCCCGAGGCGATGAACAGGATGTGGTCGGTGTGCACGCTGCCGTACTTGGTGGTGACGGTGCTGCCCTCGATCAGCGGCAGCAGGTCGCGCTGCACGCCTTCACGCGACACGTCGGCGCCGGCGTACTCGCCGCGCTTGGCGACCTTGTCGATTTCGTCGATGAAGACGATGCCGTTCTCCTCGACGTTGCGCAGGGCCTCGGCCTTGATCGCTTCCTCGTCCACCAGCTTGGCGGCCTCTTCGTCCACCAACTGCTGCAGCGCCTCGCGGATCTTCAGCTTCTTGGAGCGTTGCTTGCCCTGCCCCATGCCGGCGAACAGCGACTGCAGCTGCTGGGTCATGTCCTCCATGCCCGGCGGGCCCATCAGCTGCACGTTGGGCGGCAGGCTGCTGAGCTTGATCTCGATCTCGGTGTCGTCGAGCTTGCCTTCACGCAGCTGCTTGCGGAACACCTGGCGTGCGGCACCGTTCTCGTTCTGGCGCTGGGTGCTGGGCTCGCCGAAATCCTTGGGCGGCGGCAGCAGGGCGTCGAGCACCCGCTCCTCGGCGGCCAGCTCGGCCTTGTCGCGCAGGCGCTGGGTGGCCTGGTCGCGGGTCTGCTTGATCGCGGCATCGACCAGGTCGCGGATGATGCTGTCCACATCCTTGCCGACGTAGCCCACCTCGGTGAACTTGGTGGCTTCCACCTTGATGAAAGGGGCGTTGGCCAGCTTGGCCAGGCGCCGCGCGATCTCGGTCTTGCCGACGCCGGTGGGGCCGATCATCAGGATGTTCTT
>JBPOHT010000049.1:0-110136 GCA_052035235.1 Pseudomonadota bacterium
GGGCCAGCGGCAGCACGCCCAGGCCAAACGCCATGGAGGTCATCACGATGGGGCGAAAGCGCAGGTGAGCCGCCGCCAGCGCCGACTCGATCACGCCCTTGCCCTGGGCCTGCAGGTCCTTGGCAAATTCAATGATCAGGATCGCGTTCTTGGCCGACAGGCCGATGATCGCGATCAGGCCGACCTTGAAGTAGACGTCGTCCGGCATGTCGCGCAGCATCACGCCCAGCACCGCGCCGAGGATGCCCAGCGGCACCACCAGCATCACCGCGAACGGGATCGACCAGCTCTCGTAGAGCGCGGCCAGGCACAGGAACACCGCGAGGAAGGACAGCGCGAACAGCGCCGGGGCCTGCGCGCCGGACAGCTTCTCCTCGCGCGACTGGCCGGACCACTCGTAGCCGACGCCCTTGGGCAACTGGACGACCATGTTCTCCATCTCGGTCATGGCTTCGCCGGTGCTGTAGCCGGGCGCAGCGTCGCCGGTGATGCCGATGGTGGGGAAGCCGTTGTAGCGCATCAGCTGAACCGAGCCCGGCACCCAGCGCGACTGCACGAAGGACGACAGCGCCACCATCTCGCCGCGACCGTTGCGCACGTACAGCGCCGTGAGGTCTTCCGGCTGCATGCGCGCCTCGGCCACCGCCTGCACGATCACCCGCTGCTGGCGCCCCTGGCTGGGGAAGTCGTTGACGTAGGCCGAGCCCAGCGCGGTGGACAGCACGGCGTTGACGTCCTCGAAGGACACGCCCAGGGCGCTGGCCTTATCGCGGTCCACGTCGAGCTGCAGCTGCGGCGCGTCCTCCAGGCCCTCGACGATGACGTTCACCAGCTTCGGATTCTGCCGCGCCATGTTCATCAGCTGGTTGCGCGCCTCGATCAGCTTGTCGCGACCCAGGCTGCCGCGGTCCTGCAGGCGCAGCGCGAAGCCGGTGCCACTGCCCAGCTCCGGGATCGGCGGCGGCACGATGGTCAGGATCTCGGCGTCGCGCACATGCGACAGCGTGCCGTTGGCCTTGCCGGACAGCGCCATCGCCGATTCCTCGTCGCTGCGCTCGCTCCAGTCCTTGAGGTTGGCAAAGCCCAGCGCGGCGTTCTGGCCGGCACCGGCGAAGCTAAAGCCCACCACGGTGACGAGACGCGACACCGCCGACTCCTCGCCGAAGAATTTCTCCACCTGCTCCACGACCTGCTCGGTGCGGTGGATGCTGGCGCCCGGCGGCAACTGCACCAGGGTCAGGGTGTAGCCCTGGTCCTCGGTTGGCAGGAAGGAGCTGGGCAGGCGCACGAACAGCAGGCCCAGCGCCACCAGCAGCGCGGCGTAGACCAGCATGTAGCGACCGGTGCGGCGCAGGATGCGCGCCACCGAGCCGTGGTAGCGGTCGGTGGTCTGCTCGAAGCGGCGGTTGAACCATCCGAAGAAGCCGCCGCGGCTTTCGTGATGACCCTTGGGGATCGGCTTGAGCATGGTGGCGCAGAGCGCCGGCGTCAGCGTCAGCGCCATCAGCGCGGAGAACAGCATCGACGAGGCCATCGACAGCGAGAACTGCTGGTAGATCGCACCTACCGAGCCGCCGAAGAAGGCCATCGGGATGAACACCGCGGTCAGCACCAGGGTGATGCCGACGATGGCGCCGGTGATCTGGCCCATGGCCTTGACCGTGGCGTCACGCGGCGACAGGCCTTCCTCGCGCATGATGCGCTCGACGTTCTCCACCACCACGATGGCGTCGTCCACCAGGATGCCGATGGCCAGCACCAGGCCGAACATGGTCAGCACGTTGATCGAGAAGCCCAGCGCCAGCATGGTGACGAAGGCGCCGGTCAGCGCCACCGGCACCACAATGGTGGGAATCAGCGTGGCACGGAAGTTCTGCAGGAACAGGTACATCACCAGGAACACCAGCAGCACCGCCTCGAGCAGGGTCTTCACCACTTCCTTGATCGAGATGCGCACGAAGCTGGAGCTGTCGTAGGGGATGTCGTAGCTGAAGCCCTCGGGGAAATAGGTCTTCAGTTCCTCCATCTTCTGGCGCACCGCCTCGGCCGTGGCCAGGGCGTTGCCGGTGGGCGTGAGCTGCACGCCGATGGCGGCCAGCGGGCGGCCGTTGAGGCGCGCGGTGGCGGCGTATTCCTGGCCGCCGAGCTCCACGCGCGCGACGTCGCGCAGGCGCAGCACCGAGCCGTCGGCGTTGGCCCGCAGCAGGATGTTGCCGAAGGCCTCGGGCGTGGTCAGCTGGCCGGTGACAACCACGCTGTGCGCGATCTGCTGCGTGTCCGGCGAGGGCTGCCCGCCGACCATGCCGGCGGCGACCTGGGCGTTCTGCTTCTCGATGGCGGCGACGACGTCGGCCGGCGTCAGGTTCAGGCCCACCAGCTTGGCCGGGTCGATCCACACGCGCATGGCGCGCTCGGTGCCGAACAGCAGCGCCTGGCCGACGCCGGGCAGGCGGCGGATGCTCTCGATGACGTTGCGCGAGATGTAGTCGCCCAGCACCACCGGATCGATCTTCGGATCGTTGGAGGACAGGGTGATGAACAGCAGGAAGTTGTTGGTGGCCTTGTTGACCTGCACGCCCTGCTGGCGCACGGCCTGCGGCAGGCGCGCCTCGACGCGCTTCAGGCGGTTCTGCACGTCCACCGCGGCGATCTCCGGATCGGTGCCGACGCGGAAGGACGCGGTGATGGTCGCCTGGCCGTTGCTCTGGCTCTTGGACTCGACGTACTCCAGGCCCTCGGCGCCGTTGAGCTCCTGCTCGATCAGGCTGGTGACACTCTCGTCCAGGATCTTGGCCGAGGCGCCGGGGTAGGTCGCCGTGATGACCACCGCCGGCGGCGCGATGGTGGGGTACTGCGAGATCGGCAGCTGGGTGATCGCCAGCGCGCCGGCGATCAGGATGAACAGCGAGATCACCCAGGCGAAGATCGGGCGATCGATGAAGAAACGGGCCATGGCTTAGCGCACCTCATGAAGAAGTGGCCGCCCGCCCCGAGCCTGTCGAAAGGGGTGCGGCCACTCGTTGTCCTATGCTGGAGAACTCAGCCCCTGCGGCGACGGCCGCAGCAGACCCTGCGGAACAGGCTCCGCAGGCTCGGGCTTTTCCGAAAAGACGGGCTCAGGGCGTCTTCTGGGTCTGTTCCGTCGTCGCGACCTGCGAACCCGGCCAGGCCACCGGCTTGACGTCCGCGCCGGGCTGCACGCGCTGCAGGCCGTCCACCACGATGTGCTCGCCGGCCGAAAGGCCCGAGGCGATCACCCACTGGTCGCCATGCGCGGCACTCACCTTCACCTCGCGACGCTCGGCCTTGCCGTTCTTCACCACCCAGACACTGGCGGCATCGCCGGCGCGCACCACGGCCTGCTGCGGCACGGTGATGGCGTCGCGCGCCACCGCCTGCTGCAGGCGGGCACGCACGTACATGCCCGGCAGCAGGCTGCGGTCGGGGTTGGGCACCTCGGCGCGCAACGCGATGGTGCCGGTGCTCTCGTCGACGCTGACCTCGCTGAACAGCAGGCGGCCCGGCAGCGGATGCTCGCGGCCGTCCTCGGTGAGGATCACCACCTGCGCGGTCTCGCTGGCGGCGCTGCCGCTCTCCAGCGCGCGCTTCAGGCGCAGCGCGTCGCTGCTGGACTGGGTCAGGTTCACGTAGACCGGGTCGATCTGCTGCACCGTGGCCAGCGGGGTGGCCTCGTTCTGGCCCACCAGCGCGCCCTCGGTGACGGCGGCGCGGCCGATGCGACCGCGGATCGGCGCGGTGACGGTGGCATAACCCAGGTTCAGGCTGGCGGTCTCCAGCGCGGCCTTGGCCAGGTCCACGTCGGCCTTGGCCAGGTCGCGGGTGGCCACGGCGTCGTCGTATTCCTGCTGGCTGATGGCGCGGGTCTCCACCAGGGAGCTGTAGCGCTCGGCCTTGAGGCGGGCCACGTTCAGGGCCGCCTGGGCGCGGGACAGGCTGGCGCGGGCGCTGGCCTGGGCGGCGCGCAGCGGTGCCGGGTCGATCTGGAACAGGCGGTCGCCGGCCTTCACCTCGCTGCCTTCCTCGAACTCGCGCTTCAGCACGATGCCGGCCGCCCGGGCCCGGACCTCCGCCACGCGGGAGGCCTCGACCCGGCCCGGCAGCTCGGCCACCAGGGGGATGGCGCTGGCGGCCACCGTCACCACGCCCACTTCCGGCGCGGCCGGGGCCGGCGGAGCCTCGGCGCCGGAGCAGCCGGCCAGGGCACTGATGCCTGCAGCGACCAGAACTACTGCAAACGGGGTGCTGCGGAGAAGACGGGGACCTTTCATGATGCGCACTTGATGTCGGGGGGGACGGGGGTATTATATTCATTCATGAATGAATGTAAAATGACGACTCCTGCCCGTTGTGCGTTGCAACAGGACGGGTCGCCTGCCAGCCAGGGGCGAGAAGCCTGTGGTGGATTACCCGTGAGGATCAGAGGTCGATGGCCAAGCGCAGTAAGGAAGATGCCCTGGAAACCCGCGAAAGCATCCTGGATGCCGCGGTCCAGGTCTTTCACGCCCGCGGGGTGTCCCGGCCCTCGCTGTCCGACGTGGCCGAACTGGCGGGCGTGACCCGCGGCGCGGTCTACGGCCACTTCAAGAACAAGAGCGACCTGTTCGACGCCCTCTGCGAGCGCGTCCGCCTACCCACCGAAATCGTCTGCGAAGGCCGCCAGATGATCTCGGAGGACGATCCCCTGGGCGAGCTGCGCATCACCTGGCTGGTGATCCTCTACAACGCGGTGGGCGACTGGCAGATGATCCTGGACATCATTTTCCACCGCTGCGAGATCGTGGAGGACAACGGCCGCATCCGCGAACGCCTGCTGGCCGGCCACGACGAGGCCGCCGAGCAGATCTCCGGCCTGCTGACCCGCGCCGTGGCGCAGGGCCAGCTGTCGCCGCGGCTCGACATCCCGCTGGCCGCGGTCATGGCCCACGGCACGCTCGCGGGCCTGCTGAGCAACTGGCTGCTGGCGCCGAAATCCTTCGACCTGGCCGCCAACATGGAGCGCTGCATCGACGTGGTCATCGAGACCCTGCGCCACAACCAGGCCCTGCACAAGCCTGCCTGAGGGCGGCGCCACGTTGCAGTGGGGCGCGGCGCACGGCAGCATCCGCGCCATGGAACCCAATCAAGCCCTCGACATCCTCCGCGCGCTCGCCGCCGGCACCGACCCCGCCACCGGCGAGGTATTCCCTCCCGACAGCCCCTACCAGCAGCCGGACGTGCTCGGCGCGCTGGCGCTGGCCGTGAACACGCTGCAGCAGGCCGCCAACGCTGCGCGCAAGAACCAGAAGCTGCCCGCCGCCACCGGCAAGCCCTGGACCGCCGAAGAAGACCAGGCCCTGGTCGCCGCCTTCGAATCCGGCAGCACCCCCAAGCAGCTCGCCGCTGCGCACGACCGCACCAACGGTGCGGTGCGCTCGCGGCTGATGAAGCTGGGCAAGCTGGACGTCCGCTAAAGCCCTCGCACCCTCCCGCATCGGCACGACATGAGCGGCAAGAGCCGCGTACTGGTAGTCGAGGACGACGCCGACACGCGCGAGCGCTTGTCGCGCGCGGTCGCGGCCGATGCGGACCTGGAGCTCTGCGGGCAGGCCGGCAACTGCGCCGAGGCACGCCTGGCCTTCGCCGCACAGCAGCCGCAGGTAGTGCTGATCGACCTCGGCCTGCCCGACGGCCACGGCGCCGCGCTGATCCGTGAGCTGTCGGCGCAGGATTCCGGCGTGCTGTTCATGGTCATCACCGTGTTCGGCGACGAGGCCCACGTGATCGAGGCCATTGCCGCTGGGGCCAGCTCCTACCTGCTGAAGGACGCCAGCGCGCCGCAGGTGGCGCGTGCCATCCGCGAGATGCTGGCCGGTGGCTCGCCGATCAGCCCTGGCGTGGCGCGCTACCTGCTGCAACGCCTGCAGGCTCCGGCGGCGCCGAAGGCGCAGGAGTCCGATCCGGCGACGCGGCTGTCGGCCCGCGAGAGCGACGTGCTGAACCTGGTGGCCAAGGGCTATGCCTACGCCGAGATCGGCGCGGCGCTGGATATCTCGATCAACACTGTCGGCTCCCACGTGAAGCAGATCTACCGCAAGCTCGCCGTGCGCTCGCGCGGTGAGGCCGTGTTCGAGGCAATCCAGCGCGGGCTGATCGGCGATCTGTCCGGCAGGCCCTAGGACATGAAGCACCGGCTGCTGTCGCTGCTCGCACTCACCGCCGGCGTCATCCTGGTGATGGCGGCCATCGCCATCTGGCACGCGCAGGGGCCGGACGCGGACGACGGCCAGCGAATCGATTGGCAGGTCCTGCCACAGGACGAGGCCCAGCATTACCAGGCCGACGTCCGCCTGCCGCCGCTCAGTGAAACCTGGGCGCTGTACCTGGCAAGCTACAGCGGCGAAGCCCTGGTGCTGATCAACGGCATCCCGCTGCGCAGCGGGCGCATCGCCAGTCCCGCACCGGCGGTCGGCGGCGCGCAGCCCCTGCTGCTGGCGCTGCCGGCCGAACTGCTCAAGGCGGGCGACAACCGCATCGAGATCCGCCTGCAGGGCCGGCCTGCGGGCAGCGGCTTCGTCGGGGAGGCCTGGCTGGGCCCCGAGCACCGCCTGGCACCACGCCACGCGCAGCGCCTGTTCCTCAAGCACACCGCACTGGTCGCGCTGATCGTCTGTGCCTTCGTGCTGGCCTGCGTCAGCCTCACGCTGTGGCTGCGGCGGCGCCAGGAGCGCATCTATGCCTGGGATGCGGCGGCCTGCTTCACCGGCGCCGCCTACAGCGCACTGCCGCTGGCCTCGCTGGCCTTGCCATCGCAGGCCGTTGATGCGGCGATGATGGTGCTGTACCTGTGGTTCGTGGTATCCGCCGCCTGGCTCGGCCTGTGCCTGTCGGGGCGCGATCAGCCCCGCACGCGCCGGATCATCGGCATCGCCTCCTGGGGCGGCTCCACGCTGATCCTGCTCGCCGCGCTGGTCCTGGGCGCGTCCGGCTTCCGCCGGGCGCTGCCGCTGGTCTACATGGCGATCATCGGGCTCGGCACCTACACCACGCTGACCGTGTTCTGGCGTCAGTACCTCGCGCGCTGGGACGCCATCTCGGCCTGGATGCTGGGCGCGGTGATGTGCATCTGCATGGCCTCGCTGCATGACGGCGCCGTGCTGCTGGGCCTGATCGGCCCCGGCGACGGCTTCTGGCTGGCCTATGCCGCACCACCGCCGATGATCGTCTTCACCGCGATCCTGCTGCGGCACTTCGTGCAGGCGTTGGCGGAGTCCGAATCTCTGAACCGCGAGCTGGAACAGCGCGTGGCCGCGCGGGAGGCGCGCATCGCCGAGGACTACCGCGCCCTGCAGCGCGCCGACCGCGAGCGCGCCGTGAGCACCGAGCGCGAGCGCCTGTTCGGCGACCTGCACGACGGGCTCGGCGGCACGCTGATGGCCACGCTCTCGCGCCTGTCCAACGAAGGCGCCGCCGACAGCGCTGCGGCGCGCGGCGTGCAGTCCGCGCTGGACGACCTGCGCCTGGCGCTGACCTCGCTGCATCCGGAGGAACGCTCGCTGCGCGCGGCACTGGCGCCGCTGCGCGAGCGGCTCACCGCGGCCGGCGAGGATGCCGGCCTGGAAGTACGCTTCGAGCTGGGCGGCCTGGCGGACGCCCTGGAGCTGCCGCATACGCAGACGCTGCAGTTGCTGCGCATCCTGCAGGAGGCCGGCATGAACGCGGTGCGCCACGCGCAGGCGCGCAGGCTGACCCTGCGCCTCGCCGTGGCCGACGGCCTGCTGGAAGCGCAGGTGGACGACGACGGTATCGGCCTGCCCGCGAACGCGGAACGGCCCGGCCACTACGGCCTGGCCAACCTGCGCCGCCGCGCCGCTCAGCTCGGCGGCCATATCGAGTGGCAACCGCTGCAACCGGGCACGCGCGTGCTCCTGCGTTTTGCACTGGACGGCGCGAGCGGAGACGCGGCCTGAGACCTGGCGCACGCAGTCACCATTTCATGTGATATCTGCCCTCGCGAGGGCTGGCTATAACGACCGCCAGCCCTCCGTGATGCAGCTTTCCTGCGACGCGGCCGGGTGCCCCCCGCATGCCGCGAGATCGCCATGAGCTTCCTGACGCCGTCCCCGTCCCACCCCGCTTCCGGGCTCCGTTGCCTGATCGTCCTCACCGCCGCCGTGCTGCTCGGCGCCTGTGGATCGGGCGGTGGCGGCAATGCCGCGCCGGCCGCCGCATCACCGGCGCGCGTGGAGATCGTGCAGACCGGCCTGCTGTTCAGCGAGCGCGGCCAGACACGCCAGCTCCAGGCCCGCGTCTTCGACGCCGACGGCGCCCGCCTGGATACGCCGGTGACCTGGAGTTCCAGCGACCCGTCCGACATCAGCATCGGCGGCAGCGGCCTGGCCCGAGCCGAGAGCCGCAGCGGCTCCACGCAGATCGTCGCCGCCGTGGGTGATCTGCGCTCCCTGCCGTTGCTGGCCGTGGTCACCACGGTAGCGGCCGGCGCTGTGCTGGTGGACGACTCGCAGGTACGGCGCGGCGTGGTCGAAACCAATCCCGAGGCGGCGCCGAGCCTCGACAACACCTACTCGGTGGTGCTGTCCGGCATCGAGCCGCCGGCCGCCGGCACGCCGCTGATCGGTACCGGCTCCCAGCCCATCGCCGGGCGCGTGGTCTCCACGCGCGCCGTCGAAGGCGGCACCGAGGTCACGCTGCGACTGGCGCCGTTGCGCGAGCTGTTCCCGGGCCTGGAAATCCAGCAGCGCTTCGACCTCTCCAAGGCCGAGGTCATCGTCCCGGCCGGCATCTCCGAGTCCTACACGGTGGAGCGCGAGGGCGACACCTACCGCTTCACCCCGCGCAGCACGGTCGCCCGCTCCGCCGCCAAGGCCCTGGGTGCGCCCGCCGGAACCCGTGCGCTGTTCGACAAGGGCTGCGAGACCAGCCTCAACGGCGCCGGCTTCGGTGACGGCGCCGCACCGCCCTTCGTGTTCAACTCGTTCCCGGTGCTGAGCTTCACCTTGTCGCCGGCACTGGACCTGCTCTACACCGAGGCCCGCGGCCTGGAACGCCTGCTGCTCACCGGTGAGCCCACCTTCCGCTTCGACGCCACCGTCCGCGCCACGCTGGCCTTCGAAGGCAAGGTGGAGTGCAAGGCGGAGCTGCTGCTGTTCCGCGTGCCGGTGGGTGGCGCACTGTCCGCGGTGGTGAGCATCCTGGTGCCGGTCGGCGTCGGCTTCGAGGTTGCCGGCAAGGTCACGGTGGCGGACGTCCAGCTCGGCCTGAACAGCACCGTCAGCAACAACCTGGAGATCGGCCTGCGCTGCAACGGCGACTGCGAATTCGTCGCCGAGACCAGCAACTTCCGCTCCACGCATACGCCGAAGGTGAGCCTGCCGGGCGTCGAGGACTTCCGCGTGGCGCCGGAGTTCTCCGCCTTCGGCTATGCCGAGGCCGTGATCGGCAACCCCTTCCTGAACTCGCTGCGCTTCGAGGCCTTCGAGATCAAGGCCGGTCCAAAGCTGGAGGGCAAGTTCGCGCCCGTGGCCACGCAGATCGCCGCCACCGACTTCAAGTCCAGCTACAAGCTCTCGCTCGGCGTGGCCGCGGGCTTCGGCGATGACATCGAGCAGGTGCTGAACATCCTCGGCATCGTCGAGGTGGGCGGCGAGGTGCTGGAGCTGACCACCGACCTGGGCACCTCGCCCACCGGCGTGCTCACCGTGAACCGCGACCGCTTCTTCACCGGCGAGACCTCCGAGTTCCAGCTCAAGCTGGATGTGCCGACGGTGGAGTTCCTGGGCCTGTACAACATCAAGGAGATCCTGCTGATCCGCAATTCCGGTGGGCAGCGCGAGGTGGCCCGCGCCACCGCCTCCAGCGGGCAGACCACGTTCGACTTCAGCTTCGTCTCCCCCAACGCCGGGCAGACCAGCGAATTCACCGCCTTCGTCGTCACGCGGCTGCTGCCGCTGGACCTGCTGGCACTGGAACTCGACACCGCACGCGCCACCAACGCGGTCCCGGTGGCGGCGGACGATCGTCTCAGCGTCACGCAGGACAGCAGCGGCGACACCGTTGCCGTGCTGGACAACGACAGCGACGCCGATGGCGATGCCCTGCGCGTCAGCGCCGTCACCCAACCGGCCAATGGCCAAGCCAGCATCACGGCCGAAGGCACGCGCGTGAGCTACAAGCCCCGGGCCGGCTTCGTCGGCACCGATCGCTTCGACTACACCGTGGTGGACGACAAGGGCGGCAGCGCCAGTGCCACGGTCGCCGTGGAGGTGCAGCCGCGAGCCGACTCGGTGGCACGCCTGGACGCCGTCCTCAGCTCGACCAGGGCAAACGCCGTGGCCTGCGGCACCACGCAGGACCCAGAGTGCCTGTTCCGGGGCTCCTCGCAGGATGAAGAACGGGAAAATGACCGCGATACCGGCTTCAGCGGCAACCAGCAGACCAACGCTACCGCGCAGCAATCGTCGGGCGATGCGAAGGGCAATGCCAGCGGCAGCGCCCGGGTGCTGCTCGACCGCTCCGATGGCACGGTGAGCGAGATGATCCTGAGCTGCACCGGCAGCGGCGACTTCGGCGCCGGCCGCGAAACACCGGCGAGATTCGCTGCCTCGGCCAACGTCCGCAGCACCGCCAGTGTCGACTTCACCATCGAGGGTGAGGCCGGCATGGGCTACACGCTGAGCCTCGGCAGCGTGGACGTGGCCTCACCGCTCCGGCCCAAGCTGGCCAGCGCCACCGTCAGTGCCGCCTTCCAGTCCAGGAGCAGCACGCTGTTCAGCTTCGCCCGCAACAGCGAAGGGTCAGGAGACGAGAGCGGCAACCGCAGCGGCCGGCTGGGCCCGGGTCGTCATACGCTGTCCATCATCTGCGGCAGCGGTGGCCGCGACGGCCCCGACAGCGGCTGGGTCGGCGGCGGCGCGTTCAACCACTCGCAGCAACTGGAGCTGCGGCTCTCGCCCTGAGGGGCAGTCGCCGCTCCAGCCCTAGGGAGTGTCCGCCGGCTCGCGGCACTGGGGCGGCAGGTAGCGCTGCGGCATGTCGTCGACGGCGCCGCAGTGCCAGCCGCCGAACGCACGATCGATCGGGGTCAGGGCCACGGCCTTGCCGGCCACCGGCGGCGGCGAATCGAAGCGCACCAGCACCACGCCGTCGGGCTGCACCTCGATGAGTGCACCGAACTGCGGCGCCTCCCGGGGGCCGGACATGCCCAGTTCCTCATAGCTGACGACACCGTCGTCGCCGGCCATCAGCGCCTCGCTCACCAGCAGCTTGACCTCTGCCGCCACGTAGAGCGCCCCCGAGACCTTGGCGCGGATGGTGTAGTCCTGGTAGGCCGGGATGGCGATGGCGGAGAGGATGCCGATCATCGGGACCACCACGAAGAACCCGATCAGGATCAGCGCCACCGCGCTGCCTTCGCCGCGCATGTCGTCGTAGTTCCATTCGGCCGGATCGTAGCCGCGCGCCTGGACCACGACCGTGCCGGCCAGCATGTCGTGCAGGCCGCGATGACGCCGGTTGAACAGGATGACGAGCAGCGGCAGCCACAGGAACGACAGCAACAGCAGCACGAGGTAACGCGCCAGCGACCTGCCGAAGCCGATGCGCTGGCCGTCCTTGCCGACCACCACCAGGCCTGCGGCGCGCTTGCCCAGCGTGGCCATGGAGGCACTGGCGTGGCTCAGGCTGAAGTACAGCACGTTGAGGCCAATGCCGATCAGGTAGGCGACGCCGATCGCCGCCACGCTGTCCTCGACGCCGCCGCCCAGCATGACTGCCACGCCGATGACGACGATGAAGATGAACCCGCAGATCAGGCCGTCGAGCAGGCTGGCGCCGAAGCGCGCGAGATGCCCGGCCGGCACGTTGACGGCCTCCGGCACCATGCGACGCCCCCTCGGCACCGGCGGAGCCAGCGGCGCCGCGGCCGGCCGCGGCAGCGGGATGCCCAATCCCTGTAGCAATTCACCGGCCGGGCGCCAGTCGGCCTGACCCGGCGTCCAGGCGTGATCGCTCTCCAGGATCTCGCCCTGGGCCGCACGCTCCGCCAGCTGGTCACGCGTATAGGGGCCGGTCTGCTGCCCATTGCGCGCGAGATAGAATTGTTCGCTCATCGTTTCCCCCGGAAATCCCCAAGGCGCTCGCCAAGGGGCGGTCGCAAGCTGCGCTTATCGCCCAGCGGCGCGCGGGGTGCAACCTGATACCGCCGTCAGGTCGCTTGTGCCAGGCGCTAGCGAACGCGGAAGCGCATCTCGCCGATCAGTTGGCCGCCGTCGGTGATGACCTGCACCTTCCATTCGCCGCGGCAGTCCGCCGGGAAGCCGGTCTTGCGCGTCCAGGCGCGGTAACCCTGCTCACGGCCGCCCGCGATATGCAGCGGGATGCGGTCCACCTCGCGGCCCTCGTGCACCCAGCGGTGGAACACCTGCTCGCGCAGGCCGCGCGGCGCGCGGATGGCGCTGTAGGCATACAGCCCCTTGGCGTTGAGATCGGCCACGCTGATCTCCCGCACATTGGTGCCCGGTGTACGCGCCGCCTCGTCCACCTGCTGGCTGATCACGCCCTGGTTGATCCACAAGGTCACCGGCGGCACCCAGGGCCCGTAGAGCCAGGCCAGCATGCCCAGTCCGGCGGCACCGGCGAAGGATGCGAACCAGTGACGCAGCTTCCGCTGCTGCGCGAGCTGGGCCAGGCTCGGCACCGCCAGCACGGCCACCGCCAGCGCCGCCCAGGCCAGCGTCTCCGTGGTGGTCAGGTGCACGAAGGTCGGCAGCAGGATCAGCGTGGCGACGTAGACCGACAGCGCGTGGTAGGCCAGGAACGCCGCCGGGCGTCCGGTCATCTGCCGGTGATAGATCGGGTCCCAGCAGGAGGCCAGTGCCGCCAGGCCCACCGCCACCGTGAACAGCGACTGCGCCGAGGCCCAGGTGGTGGTGTGCAGCAGGAAGGGCAGCGAGAAGAAGAAGGTTTCCTGGTGGATGCCCTGGGTGACGAAGCGCAGCAGCCAGGGGGACGACTGCGCCCACTGCGGCCGCAGCCGCCCCAGCCACTGGCCCAGCGTGCCCTCCGCCAGGATCATCAGCCAGCCCAGCAGCAGGAAGCCGGCCAGCCACAGGCCCATGACCTCCTGCCGGTTGATCAGGAAGAAGCTGCCCACGCCCAGAGCAAAGTTCGCCGGGGCCCACCAGCGCCGGCAGCGCCACAGCCAGCGCTCCAGCCAGGGGGCAGTCGGCAACGGGGCGGCGGGCGTGGAGGCGTCGGTCATCGGCGGAGTGTAGCGGGCAACGGCGCCGCGCCTTCTGGGGGCCTCATAGCATCCCAGTGTAAGCTGAACCCTGACTGACTCCAGGGACGACGATGAACACGCAGGCCACGCCGGGAAAGGGCTTCAAGTACTACGATTTCCTGCTCGGCGGCATGGTGGCGGTGCTGCTGTGCTCCAACCTGATCGGCCCCGGCAAGGTCTGCACGGTGACGCTGCCCTATTTCGGCGAGTTCGCCTTTGGCGCCGGCAACCTGTTCTTCCCCATCGGCTACATCTTCGGCGACGTGCTCACCGAGGTCTACGGCTACGCCCGCGCACGGCGTGCCATCTGGGCCGGCTTCGGCGCCATGCTGTTCGCCACGCTGATGGCCGCTATCGTCGTGGGCATGACCCCCAGCCCCCACGAGCCCTGGAACGCCACGCTGCAACCGGCGCTGGAAGTGGTCTTCGGCAACACCTGGCGCATCGTCTGCGCCAGCATGCTGGCCTACTGGGCCGGCGACTTCGTCAACTCCTACGTCATGGCGCGCATGAAGGTCCGCTTCGGCGGCCGCCACCTGTGGATGCGCACCATCGGCAGCACCTTCTGCGGCCAGGGTGTGGACTCCCTGATCTTCTACCCGCTGGCCTTCTACGGCGTCTGGACCAACGACGCCCTGCTGGCGGTCATCGGCTTCAACTTCGCCTTCAAGCTCAGCGTGGAAGTGGCGATGACGCCGCTGACCTACTTCGTCGTCAATCGGCTGAAGAAAGCCGAGGGCGTGGATACCTTCGACACCGACACCAATTTCACGCCGTTCTCGCTGAGGGATGAGGGTGTGAACAAGCGCTAAAGTCTCAGCTGATGTCATGAATTTAACTCTGTACTTACGAACTAAACTCTGTACTTCGTAAGCAAACTCTGTACTCGCATCCACCAGAATCTGTTACAGGCCGCTTAGGAGTTCCCCGAGATGGAGGCAGGCTTCAAAGCACTTCAGGGCTCGTTGGTTACGGCGGAGACCTATTTGGCTCTGTGGGAAGACCTCCGCATAGCGCAGTCACAAGCCGACTTAGTCAGGACAATGAAATCATACTCATTGTTCTTCAGCAGCATTGACAAGGCTCTATTCGGATCGGTGGTTGTGAATTTGTACTCTGTGCTGGAAACGCGAACTGATACTTACAACTTCTCAAGTCTCCTGCGCTCCATTGCGCGTGAGAAGGCGGGCTTTGACCCATTGCCTTGGCAGGCCAAGTTGGCCCCATTGCGAGGCACATGGATCAAGATTGGCATTCTCCGTAATGAGGTCGTTGGGCATGTGACCTCTAAGCGCGAAATGAGGGCTGCATTTGCACATGCCGCGCTGACGCCAAAGGAACTAAAGGAGTTCATCTCTGCTTTGCAGCACTTGCTTAGCGATATCTCTACAGCAGCCCGCGGCGCCGCGATGATCTTTGGCTTTGGCTTCCACCATGATTACAAAGTTGAGTCTCTGATCCGTCGCCTTGCCACTGGCAAGGTGGTACCGCTAGGAGCCTCCTAACGTAGTTTCGGGATATACCGCGGCGAATCCAACAGCAGGGGCCATTGCTTCTAGCAATGGGCTCTTTCAGTAATACGCGGCATCGCAATTGGCCGGCACGTCCGCTTTGTGCCATAACGAGACTGTCGCGAACGACCGCTACCTGGTCATCAATGTTGGAGCTAGGCCGTGCCAAAGCGGAATTGTGCTTGGGCCGCGAGGCGAAACATTAACTACGGCGCGCGGCCCAAGCGCTATGCCGTTGGGCATCGGCTCGAATGACGGGTTAGACCTGGCCGCTCACCGCTCCCCGCGTTCCCAGGCGAGCAAACAAGAGTTCAGCGGCACGGTACACATCCGAAAGGAACTCGCACGTGCAAAGCTCGACGTAGGGGCGGTTGTGAAAGTCATACTTTGGCACAGGCGTCGAACCGACTTGAGACGCCACTTCGAATGCCGCCTCGATCAAAGCGTCCTGATTGCGGAAAGCTTGCACCGATCCAGCGTCTTCACCCGAAGTGGCCGTCATGACGACATAAGAACCCTCGGTCCCGACAATTCGTAGATAGACCACATCTTCTAAGGCGACAATGTACTGCTCAGGAGACTCAATGTACGTCTTTGTTGACCGCCGAAGATCAAATGTCGAGTTGCTCATAGCTTTGTGTGAAGTCTTACGATCTGGGCATGAAGCGCTCTAGAAATGATTCCGAGTGTCGCCTCCTCTGGTTTCACTTTTCCGGCAGCTATTGCGTGCTGAATAACGCCAAAGCGGATCCACAGCAGACCGAGGAAGGTTCCGAACGCCTCGGTCGCGCGATCGCCACAACTCAGGGTCAGAGCGTCATGGACCTCTTGCAAATGCCGCTTGTCCGACATCAGTGCTGGCATAAGAACCGATTCAACCTCCGCTGAAGCAGAGGCAATCGCCCTGTCGTACTCTTTGGAGTCAACTGGATGCCCGAGATGTTTACTCGCCTCTTTGCGCATGTAGCCAATAATCAGCGAGCTGTTGTCGCGATTCTTTGCGCTGGGCTTGAGGAAGCTGAATAGACTCAAATTGTGTTCTCCCTGAAAGGTGAATGTGCGCCAGCGGCAGAGTCATCGTTTCTTCACGCGCGCAACGACCAGACGGCTGCTATTGCAGAGAATGGCGACGCCAGGGCCGGTGCTGGCGCCCACATGACCGACCAGTTAGGCTCGGGAGCGAAGGCGCAGTGTCGCACTTTTCAATCTGCTCATTAAAGACGTTTGTCAACTCCATCCGATTTAGTCGCTATCTTTCTAGCTTCCTTCAGTATCCAGCAGATAGCCCATATTATTGTCCTAAGATGCGGGGTCGGCTTGCATTACGCTTTAGGCAATGGTGTGGCTTGATTCATACAATAACAAAAGGGGGGGACATGTTCGGATTTAACAAGAAAAAGCAGCTGCCGGAAAAGCTGGCCGAACTTAAGGTGGAGCATCTCAAGCAGATTTTGCAAGAAAAGGGCGGGGCGGAAGCGGGAAAAATTGCGCGCCGCGCGGCGGCAGAAGGAAGCACTGATAGTGCTGTTTTTATTTCTGTCGCATTAATGCAAGCCATTCAGCCTGGAAGTGCCGGCGCGGCATCGAAGAAGTTACAAAAGGAATTTCTCTATTACACGGCATTGGCCGCCCGGCGAGGAGATGCTGGGTCTCAATTCAACATGGCGAAGCATTTTCTTGCTGGCGCTGACGTTTCAGATGGGCAAATGTCTGTCGAAGGTTTTGAGAGCCTCTGCAGGGCGGAGTACTGGTATAAGAAAGCTGCAGGCCAGGGGCTGCCGGTAGCACGGGAGGCCCTTGCGAGGACTGGCCCACTCTTCTCTTGGGCTCGGAGTGCTTTTACATCCTCCAAGTGGGAGGCGATCGGGCAGCGCCTCGAGGGGGAAATTAGTTTATTGATTGCTGAGCATGGGTTAGAGGTGGTGGTAAACGCCGCTGCTCAGGAAGTAATCGACAGGTTGCTGAACGAGCACATCGCGTACGAATTCTCACTTCAGGAGTTGGACGGGGCGAGTCAGGGCAATGACTACTCCCGACTCTGTGCGGCCCTTAGCGGCATACCAGAAAGAGCATTCAAGGGTTCGCTGAGTAAATCCATTCCTGAGATTGACGGGCCGGATGGCCCGCAGCAATACCTGCTACAGCTTTCGTTGTCTCTGGCGCAAGATCGTGAGCTGATGGCCAAATTTCGTTGTGACGTAGGAAGCGTAGTGCGGAAACACTTTAAGTTAGGCTTGCATTCTCCCACCTAAGACGCTTTAGGCGCGACTTTCGGAGATGCCTCGCCTGCTTGAAGTCGAAGAATAGCTATCCGAAAGCTTCGCCCGACGTCCTCAACTTCCCACAACTCGCCCCGGCTCTCGCAGTAGGCGGGGTTAACCTGACGGGTGAATCAGCTCATAAGTGGCGCGGGGGAAGAATGAAGAGCCGCGCCCGGACTGTCCGCTTTATGCCGATGAATTCGCATGTCGAGAAGGCCGCTTCGGGCTAATTCTGTTGAAAAACTCCTCCATCCCTCGAACGCCGTGCGGTCGCTGATGTCTTAGATGCATCGGCGGCTTTGGGGGACGCGAGATGATGGGGCGGCAGAATGGCGGTCAGGACCGGTTGTTCTATTCCTTCAATCTTGAAGCCCACGTCCCGCAGGATCATCTGCTTCGCAGCATCGAGCGTCACCTCGACCTGAGCTCACTGCGTCGTTCTCTGGAAAGCCACTACAGCCGGACCGGCAGGCCTTCGGTTGATCCTGAGCTGATGATCCGCATGCTGATCATTGGATACAGCTACGGCATCCGTTCTGAGCGCAGGCTCTGCGACGAAGTACACCTGAACCTCGCGTACCGATGGTTCTGCCGGCTGGGCCTCGAAGACGCGGTTCCAAATCATTCGACCTTCTCGAAGAATCGCCATGGCCGGTTCCGAGCCAGCGGCGCGTTCCGATTGCTCTTCGACGACATTGTCCGTCAGTGCATGTCGGCGGGCTTGGTCAAGGGCTCCGGATTCGCCGTTGACGCCAGCATCATCGCGGCTGATGCCAACAAGCAGCACAGCGTCGCCGCAGGCGAAGCCGTTGATTGGGCAGGTGTCAGCACGCGAGCCGTGCGCGAATACCTCGAAACGCTCGATGGCGAGGCCGTCGCGGAGACCATGCCGAGGCGCATATCGCTGAGCGATCCGCAGTCTCGCTGGACGGGAGCGCTCGGCGGCCCGGCGTTCTTCGCCTATTCGACCAACTACCTGATCGACGTCGAACATGGCGTGATCATGGACGTCGAGGCGACGCCGGCGCATCGCACGGCGGAAGTCGATTCGACCAAGACGATGGTTGATCGTGTCGGGGAGCGCTTCGAAATCACGCCCGATCGCCTCATCGGCGATACCGCCTACGGTACCGCACCGATGCTTGCCTGGATGGTGGAAGACAAGGGCATCGAGCCGCACATTCCGGTGTGGGACAAGTCAGAACGCAAGGACGACAGCTTCTCGCGCAGCGACTTTGTCTGGAACGAAGAGGCCAATGAATACCGCTGCCCTGAAGGCCACCCTCTTCTCAGCGAGCGTCGGGCTTTTACCAAGGCCCGGACGCACGTCACCAAGGAAGATACCGTCATCTATCGCGCGAGCCAGAAGCACTGCGCGGATTGCCCGATGAAGCAGCGCTGCTGTCCGAACACCGCAGCGCGAAAGATCGCACGCAGCATTCATGAATCGGCCCGCGATGTAGCACGTCAGATCGCGAAGACGTCAGCGTATCGACGCTCACGCCGCGAGCGGAAGAAGGTCGAGATGCTCTTTGCCCACCTCAAGCGAATCCTAAAGCTTGATCGGCTGCGCCTGCGCGGTCTAACTGGCGCAAGCGACGAATTCACCCTTGCCGCAACGGTGCAGAACCTCCGTCGCTTGGCCAAGCTGATGCCGCAAGGTCCGCCTCCCAGGATAGGTGTCTGTGCTTGATGCCAAATCCCTTAGAAACGACCACAAAGGAGGCCAACGAAGCATGCTGAAGAGGGACTGATCCGCAGGACTGCCAAAAACGGCGATAACCGGGGACGGCTACCCGTCGCCGCCACAGGAGTTTTTCAACAGAATTGGCTGAAAGCGGACTGCTGGACCAAGTTTTGACGCGTTGCTCCGCATGCAGGCGTGGCTGCGGGTCTCTGCAGGAGAGTGACCAGGGATTCGTTCAGCCGACACGGGGCCATAGCTCCCGTCGGCCGGGTCTGCCATGGCTCCTCGAAAAGTGGACCAGGTTCACCACACTTGAACTCGCCGCACTTGTTATTCATATTTAACATTTATGAGTACCGGCGGGCGCACTCCATGGCAACGACCAGTCTGAGTCTCGGTGAGCATTGGGAAATCTTTATCCGCAACGAAATCTCCAGTGGCCGTTATGGCTCGGCCAGTGAAGTGGTCACCGACGCGCTGCGATCTCTTGAAGAGCGTAAGGCCAAGCTGGAGGCCCTGCGCATTCACCTAAGCGAAGGCGCAGCAAAAGCAGCGCGGGGAGAGTTCGTGGCGAACTATTCCTTGAGCAAGCTCATCACCGATGCGGATGCTGGGGGATGAAGCCGTCTTTTCGGATCACGCAACGTGCCTACGACGATCTGAAAAATATTGCTCGCTACACCCGCCAGCAGTGGGGCGAGGCACAGCGAGACCGTTACCTCGGTGCCTTGGATAGCCAAAGGCGCTCAAACCAGGATATTCGTGCCCAAGCGCCACTACCCGGCGGGGTACAACGTCCAAGTTGAGGGGGCGCAAGTAACATCAGCCCCCACCTCGCCTTGGTTGACGCTAAGGGCCGATCGTTCGAGCCAAGCTGTTGCTGTGACGATAACGCCTGATAGTGAATCCCAAACCTTGACCCGATCGAGGTCGTGGATTTTCCACTTCGATGAGGGCGCCCATCGCGTTGAGACTGAGTGTCATGGCTTTGAAGTGAGTTAGCCGCTTGCAGGCAAGCTCCTGCACCGTGGGTGGAGGACCGCTTCGCTCCTACCGCGAACGTCTGCATTCCAGGCCGCTTCCTGCGTGCATGAACGGCAACTTTAGGCTGATAGTTGTCATTCAGGCCCCATGGCGCTGCTGGTATGGCCATTCGAAATCGAGATTTGAGCGCATTCCTGCGAGCAGGCCGCGCAGAAACGGTCACAAGAGAGTGAACGAAAATTTCTCGTTTCCCGTTTCAGATCAGCGAACTGCATTGAGGCCGCTTTTTAGTTGCTCTTGCGTCGAAAAGTTGCGCGCGAATATATAAGGCATCGACGGCTTCCGTCATAGCCCTACCGGCCGAGCGCCCATGTTGTTCGACAAGCCCTTCGTCATTCTTCCAACCAATATTCGGGGCAGGGACTTCTGCATCGGTGACCTGCATGGATGCCACACCATGCTCAATCGCCTATTGGAAGCCGTGCGATTTGACGTCGCAAAGGACAGGCTGTTCTCCGTCGGAGATCTCGTTCACCGCGGCCCGTCGTCGGTTGAATGCCTGAAGTTGGCTGAGAAGAGCTGGTTCTTCCCAGTTATGGGTAACCATGAAGCCATGCAGCAGGGTGCCTACTCGGGTGGTGTCGGGGCCGACGGCCGCTTGGTGGTTAAAACTTGCGAGTACGCAGGGGCTGGCGATCCGCTGCGACCTGGGAGAAGGGACCAGGCGCATATGGAAGGGATCCTCCATAGACTGCCGCTGGCCATGGAGTTCAGTTTGCGCGATGGTCGCCGCATCGGCATCGTGCATGCAGGGCTGCCCGTTGAATGGTCCTGGTCCGATGTCCAGTCCATGACCGAGCGCGACGTCAGCCTGTTCAACAAGTACCGAGGCGGGCTTCAGATTGATCTCCTGTGGGATCGTGCGCCAATGGTGTCTGCAACCCTGGCATCGTTACCGGATGTAGAGCGGCGCCTCTGTAAGGAGTACTCGGCCAAGGACCGCTACCGCCATGCACTGGCGAACCAGCCGGTGCCGGGCATCGATCTGCTGCTGTCTGGCCACACTACCCTCAGATCCGGGCACCCTCTTTCCACCGGGGCCCGGGTCTACCTTGATACAGGGGCCGGCATGGAGGATGGCCAGCTGACGATGCTGGAGTTGCTGACCGGTCGCTACTGGCAGGTATCGGATCCGCGGATGGATTCGACAATGCCGGTCACGGAGTACCCGAGCGTTCCCCTGACCCACCAGAACCTTGTCTGGCTCACTGAAGAGGAGCGAGTGGCTGAAGAGAAAGCATCTAGCCTGCTGAGCGCCGCCGTGCGATGACCGCCGACTTCCTCAGTTATCTATTTCATGCTCTTTCTAGTCGCGACGGTCGGCCATCGTGGTCACGCTGGCGGGGAGCCTTAAGCGTTGAGTCCATGCACCCGCTCGGGAACATTCCGTACTCATGAGCCGACGAAAACCTCTTTTGCTCCCGATCGGGAGCATGCCTATTACCCTTCGCAAAGCCTCCGACGTCGGCGATCTTATACGCCGGCGGCGACGAGAATTGGGGTGGACCCAGCAGGAACTCGCGCATGCAGCGCGGAGCAGCCGACGCTTCATCAGCGAGTTGGAAGACGGGAAGGAGACCGCGCAGATCGGAAAGGTGCTCCGCCTGCTGTCAGGTCTAGGCATCACTGTTTCCGCAGTGGCCTCTTGAAAGCCCGGGTCGAGCCTCAGCGGGTTGGCAACTCATTACAGGGCATGCCATTCAGAAGATCATGGCCCCAAGCTAGGCCGTTCCGGCTGGTGCCTGCACAGCTTCTCCAATGAGCGAAAGGGCGTCATCTGTGGTTTCAGTCAAACCTAACAGCAGGATAAGCCCGCCCCACGTTGCCCCTTCTATACCGCGTAGGGTATTGACCAGAATACTTTCGCTTTCGTAGCCGAAGAGCTGTAAGTACGGCCAGCACTGCCGCCGGAGAGTCAGCGCGTACTCTTTTCTGCGCGCCAGAATTCCCAACTGCTGCGCCCGATGACGAAGCCGTGAGATCAGGGCGTCCAATGACGGGAGCGTTTCTCTTGCGAGAAGGGCCAGTGTCAGATCCTTATGCCGCTGCATCGCCTCCCGATCTAGATGAGCTGAGGCGTATACGTGCAAAGCGCTAGTGCCTTGTATCAGATGGGGAAGTGTAAATGGGGCTAGATTCGACACCCCCACCAGCTCCCCTCCGCAGTCCCAACAGCTCATCACTCCCGCATATTGGTGATGTAGGTGCCAGATGCTGTAACGCTTCTTCTCCTCCTGTGCCGCGCAGTGCGGACAGAAGCGATGATGCTTGACCACCGGGGTAGAAATCACGGCCCTGAGATCGGGTGAATGTCTCCAATCCTGGAGCTTCTTACGCGCAAACAAGCTTCGATAGGGGACTACCGTGTGCCGCTTCACCAGATCATCAAGCGGGGTCCCCAGTATCTCGCTCATCAGATCGAAGGCGCCACCATCTAAAAGGTTCCGCCTATTTGCCTCAGCCCGGAGCGCCGTGGTCAACGCATGCTGTATTGGTTTGATCCCGTTAAGCGCGCGGATTCGTCCTTGCAGCCCGATCAGCCACTCATCGGGATCGGGACGCGGCACCCGAATCTCCCTGGTTTTACTCTGCATCAAGGTCATTCACCGCGCGTAATACATCATCAGGAGGGCTCGCCATCTCTCGGCAGCAGGCCAAAACAGCAATACCCCAAAAAGCATCATAGATGCGTAGTAAGTGGGGGTTTTCGCCCAATACTACGCAAATAAGACGCCATTCTTTGTATATCCAAAATGATATTTGTGCCGTATAAATAAATTTTTTTCTTGACATCAAGTTAATCATAAACTCAAATCCGAATATGCAATTGTTTATAACTCGCGGCTGTGCACGGAGTTAGTTGATCGCGCGCGGTTGGCCAGTGGTCCCGAAGAGAAGGACGGAGACGCAAGCCGTGAAGCCACGCATAGCGCAGCCAACGTCGCGTTAAATGGGAGGCCCATGCTGGGCGAATAGGAGAACCGCTTAGAAGTGACAAAGGACCAGTTGCCCCGTGATGGGAGGCAAAAGGCCCTTGGTCGGTGACAGTTCAGATTTGAGAGTCCTGAACAGCTTCAGTTTCCATTGGCCCTCCTGGTTCGTCAAGAGGGCTCCTGGGACTGCTTTGCCTCCGACCTGCCCGGCCTCGCAAGAGGCTCTGCACCGTGGAACAGGAACGGATGGCCAGAAAATTTGTAAGCGAATCCCGGCTTCAGACAATACTGAAACGGCAGGCCCCCGATAAGTGGGGCTCGAAGTATGAGGCAGCGATCTTTGCCACCAGGGAGGAGGCTCCACGGATTTCGCGGCCGTGCACCATCCAAGACTCGGGGCTCGGGCGTCGGGTGCACCTCCTGAGTGGCCCCGAGCAAGCCATATTCTTCCTGGCCCGCTATCACCCGAATGTGGTCGACATTCAGGAGCAGCGGATGCTTCCCATGCAGCCGGCCGAGCATCCCTGGACCGGGAGGCCGGAAGCGGCGGCGCTGGATCTGCCAGCATTCAAGGGCACATTGACTGTCGCTGAGGAAATGGGCGACATCGACCGCCATGCCTCGTTCGTAAGGAAGGGGTCCAAGGAGCATGCACCGTTTCCCTACATCGGAGACCTGCTTCTATTTCGGAATGACGATGGGCCTTACTGCGTCAACTGGACGTGCAAGGATCGCTTGAGTTCGTTCGGTGAGCGGCGGCCGGATGATCCAATTCCCAAGAATGCGGTCAAGGCCGCTGAATGGGCATTGTTCCGTCACTCCTTGGAAAGGAGGACCTATGAGGACGCGGGAATCCGGACTCAACAGTGTGTCCGGGCGGACCTGCCAGGCCCCCTCCAGTCCAATCTCCGTAATGCGTATCTGAATTCGCTCTATCCGGAGCCGTACCCAGAGGCCCAGCGGGACGAGATCGTGCGCTCTTTTCAAGACGGCATGAATGCTGGCGTTCCCGCCTGCCAGGTTGTCAGACGATTGAGCGCAGGCGATGCCATTGCAATCGAAGATATTCGTACCGTGTTGATGCAAGCGATCTACCGCCGCAGGTTGAGAGTAGACCTGTTTGATGTCATCGACCTGAGCATGCCCCTTCGACCCGAGCGTCGAGATGTGCTCGACGTCTATGCCCACTGGTTTGCGAGGTAGTCCGATGCATATGACCGACGCGATGGTCGCGAGAGAGAACTTCCTGCAACTGAAGAGGAATATCTCCTATCGCTGCATCCATAGGGATTCGGCGCGAGCCCGGGTGGTCCTAGCCTGGCATCCAGACTCGAAAGAGCCGAAAACCTTATTGACAGTCATGCGGCGCGATCATTACCAGGACGCGTTGCGCCGAGGTGTGCTTGTCCAAGATCTTTCGGCGGGTTACTTGCCTCCCTGGTTGTCTCCGCTAGAGGGAGTAAACCTGGAAGCTCTGATGCAGGAAAGAAGCGATCAAGGGAAGTCGACGAGAATGTGGGAGATCTGCAAGGAGCGCGGGGCTGCGGTTCAGAAGATATTGGAGGAAAATCGCGCCGTCATCCTCGAGTCCGACTATCCCACCCACGCGATTCGGGAACGCATCAAGGCCGTTGACGGCCTCGAGAAGCACAATCGCCAGAGACTCGTGGAGTGGACCCTCGCGTTTATTTCGTATGGGACGGTCGACTCCTTGTATCCCGCGACGATCACGAATGGGAGATGGGATCGCGGGAGCCGACCATCCGATGTTGCTTACTTCAATGGCGGGGCCTACTTTCGCCTGCGTAAAGACGACATTAATAAGTGCATTGCCGGCTTCGAGAGCCATGCTGCGCTTGGCAAGCCTTTCCTGGAAATCTACAACGACACGTTAAGAGGTGAGTTCAAGTGCAATCTCGGCAGGGTGAGTGCAGGCCGCAGTCAAGTCTGTCATGTCACTCAAGCTGACGGAAATCCTTATCCTAGCTTTGATCAGTTCCGATATCAGGTACTGAAGAAGTTCTCCCTGAATGACGTCCACCTCAAAATCTATGGCCGCCGAAGAGTGAGGCAAGACGCGAAGGTGTCCAAGGGAAAGTTCACGGAAGAACTCTTCGACTACCTCGAGAAGGTGGAATACGACGCCTACAGTGTTACGGTCGAGCCAGATGCCGAGTGTGGAGATACCAAGACCACACTGCATGTTGTAAAGATCATTGATGTCGCATCCTCCTGTGTGGTTGGCATTGGATTCTCAGAAGGCGCGGAAAACAGCGCTGCCTACAAGGCGGCTTGGTTCTCCATGGCTGTGGGCTTGGATTTCATTGGTGAATTGCTCGGGGTCGAAGTGGACCTCAGCCTGATCCCGCCAGCAGGACTGGGGCCTTTTGCGATTACGGATCGAGGTCCTGGAGCCGGTCTTGGCTCCATCGCCGCCCTGGTCTTGGCCCGGGAACTCACGCTCTCTGGGGAGGGCCAATCGAAGGCCACAAACGAAGCTGGGCATCCACGACCTATAAAGGTTGATCCGAGCAAGATATCTCAGCAGATCAGAACCGGCCTGCGCATGCTGGAATCGGCGAAAGCCGAGTTCATCCGAGCGATTTCGAGCAACCGAAGCAAGCACCTTCGAAAGCCTCTTCCCCCAGAGATGATCAGCGATCTGGTTGCTCCCAATCCGATTTCTGTGTGCAACTGGCTGTGCTCTGAAAATCAGCTGCGCACTCAAGCCCGCCGTGTTGATCGGAGCCAGGCCATTCGTGAAGGCCTTGACAAGGTTAAGTTCAAGGTTAAGAGCGACGGCTTCTACCTGGACGATCAGTGCTTCAGCTCCAACGAGACCCTTGATTCGAACCTCTTGTCTCAGCACCAGGGGGAAGAAGTCGACGGTTATATCTATCCCATTGCCCTTGGCAAGGTTTGGATCGAGATCCAGGGGCGCCTGCATGAACTGCAGATCAGCTACTCGTACCAGACTGCGGAGGGGAAGAAGATCGTCCCTCGTTCCGTTCTCACTGCTCGCGCCGCAGGGCAAAGGTGGCTCAACAAGGAGCAAAAGGAAACCAGCACTGCCACGAACATCGACATGCGTGACCGTTTTAAGCAAAACACCGGGCTCGAAATGGATGGCCGTGGAAAGCAACGCCGCGCCAAGGCAGCCTGACCATGACCGCTCCGGAAACGGGCCTTGTCGGGAATCCATGGGTTGACCGATTCACGGACCTTCTTGACCCAGACGAACTCCGCCGGCGCTTGGATGCCAGGCCTTCACCCTTGCTAGACCTGGGGAGCAAAGCTTCGCATTTGGCAATTGATGACTTGAGCTGGTCCTTCGAGTGCGGCCTGTTCGTGGCCACGCCTGCGCGATGTGAAATAGCCTTGTCCCTTGTCCAGCAAATGCACGCACACGCCGTCCGAACGTATAGCAGCCCCGATGCCTATGTCCGAGGGCTTTATATCAATCGGCAGATAGGACGCTTCAAGGCGATCATTCTCCTTTCGGGCCTAGCCGGCACGGGGAAGAGCGCATTAATCAATCGCCTGCATGCCATCGTGGCCCCGCCTTCGGAGGTGACCGTCGATCACGATCCAGGCACATTTCCACTGGTTTCAGCACTCCACGTTTCGGTAGGCACCCAGTCATCGGTGTCACAGGTACTAAAATCTATACCGATTGTCGATGTAGAGGCGCTGGATAGGTACACGAATGTCGATGTCTTGCTCGTCCATATCAGAACGCTGCTCTACCAGCGAGGGATATCGTTCATGTCCGTGGACGAGACGCAGTTCCTGACGAAGTCGGATGCCAGCACCCTTATTGCCACGCTACTTTTGCACCTCTGCTATTTGGAAGTTCCGACGGTAGCGATCCTGAACTACTCGGCCGGGCATAGCCTGCGTGGCCGGCATCAACAACAGTGCGACCGCCTACTCAAGAATCCGTACGTTCTCCATCCGGAGGCGAACGACTCGCCTCACTGGCGCGATTCTGTCGAGGCCCGTATCCAGGTGGCACCGGATGCCTTTGGCTTCAGTGCCGATGCCGTAGCTGAAGCCCTCCATACCTGGACATTCGGTATCGACCGCTACCTGAACCAGCTCTTCATACTTGCTTATTCTGCGGCGAGGAACGCAAAGCGGTTCGTGATCACCATTGCCGACCTGGAAGCAGCGTTCAAATCGGCACAGTTCACTAGCTCCAGAGAGACTATTGGTGACCTCCGCCAAATTCGTCTGAAGGGTAGATCCGGCAGCAAGAAACTTGATCTGATCAACCCATTCCAAAGCGTCGCAGACGCAGTCGAAGGGCGCGCAGTGGCCAAAGAGGAATCAGCGCAGGCACGGGCGCAGTCGCGGGCCGGCCAGATTCTGCCTCTCGCTGAACAAAAGGCCCTAGAAGACGTACGAAAGCAGGCCGCAAAACAGCCCAAAGGAGACGGATCTCCCAAGGTGATTAATCTCCGGTCCCGGCAGAAGAAGACGGCTGCCAGCCTAAGCGCTGCACTTGATACCCTGAAAGGCGAGTAGGGCGCAGCCAGTGTCATTCGCTTTGGATCCGATGCAGGGCTCGCTTCTTCCAACCGAACCTTTCACGCATTGGGCGCCGGATGAGACCTTTCACAGTCTGCTATGCCGGTACTACATCCTGAGTGGAAGAGGCGGTCGTCGGCGCACGCTGGAACGACTGTTCGGCAACGCCAGCTGGGGAGCGCGCCATGACTTTCCTGTACAGCTCCAGTCGTTTGTCGACCGCTCGAACGGCCAGTTAGGGTCGGCTGAAGACATTATTCACAGCAGAACCATTCTTCCATTGTTTCTGCCTTTTGCTTCTGAAGAAGCCGCCCAAAGCATCGTCCGGGCCATGTCATCCAAAGGAAATGGGACGGTTAGCGCCAAGCTGGGGCTACTGCGCAGCGACTTCGCGAACGGGCACCCCCTCAAGGCGTGTCCGAGTTGCATGGCAGACGATGATCGTCGGTTCAGGTTCAGTTACTGGCATCGTGAGCATCAGTTGCCTGGCCTGTGGGCATGTCTCAAGCACCGGTGCTTGCTTCATGTCGCGCTTGACCCTGACCCCACCCCGCGTGACTGGTACCTTCCTTCGATGGCGCGGTTAGCTGAACCTGCAGGAAGAGCGTGTCTGTCCGAACTTGAGCATGGAATGCTCATCAAGTTGGCCTCGTTTGTCCTGGGCACCATCTCTCTGTCCAGAGAATTCAGATTTGATCTACCCACCCTGCGTGGTGTTCTGCATACCCGATTACGCGAGAGAGACCTGATGACGCCTGCGGGGATCGTCCGCATCGAGCTATTCAGCAACGTGTATTTCGATCACTGGGGCAGACTACTACGGCTCTCTGCGCCAGAATCATCCCTGCAGCGCCGCTCGTTCATGCGAACGGCCGGCAAGATGCTTGATCAATCATCGTCAGGCGCGCACCCGCTACTTTGGCTGACCACGGCTGCCCTGGTTTTCGAGAGCTGGTCGGAGTTTGCGAAGAGCTATCACCTGGCCATGCAAGACACATCGAGGCTAGCTGGAGGCGATGCGGTGAAGTACGCCCCCGTCCCCGACCCACGGATAGAAGGCCTGCAACACTTGATCTCGGAAGGTCAGTCCGTGGGTTCGGCCGCGCGCCAACTCGGCATTGGGCCATCCGTTGCACGTCGCCTATGTGTTGTCCACGGCATCGCGCCAGATCGCGTGCTGTCCAATGTATCTGTTGAGCTGAGGCAGCTCATTGTGGCGCAGTACGAGCAGGGCAACTCGCAAGAAGATATCGCGGCTGGCCTTGGGGTCGATGTCACCTTGGTCCGCTACACGCTGGACGCAACGCCCGCTGCAACTCTCCGCCGAAAGGCAAGGGCAATGGCCACACTCCGGGAGAGCCATCGGGGTGCACTGCTGGCCGCGGTATCTGAGCATCCGGACCTGTCACGTGCTCGACTACGGCTGACGTGCCAGGCGGCGTACTCCTGGCTGGTTAACAACGATCGTGTTTGGCTGGAAAGTGTATTGCCAGATGCCAAGGTCCGCGAAGCGTCAATTCGGGTTGCCCCTCAATCACCACAGTACAGTCTTTTTTAGTTCGTGCTGCGGTACGTTAACGGCAGGACGCTAGAGCTACCTCTTTGTGCCCCTTGCCTTGAGCTTCTCCAGGCGTTCAAGTGCTGCGCTTTTGTTAAGCCGCTGAACCTCTGCAAGTAGGCTGCGCTTCACCGGGACCGGGCGTGTTTTGCCGCTTTCCCATTTATAGATTGAAAGTGCACTGACGCCGGCCAAGATGGCGTAGTCCTGCGCGGAGAGCCCAAGCTTGGCTCGATGGGCGCAGAGCTGCTCGGGTGAGAATGGCTGGAATACCGAACTGGGTTTTTCGTGCGCGGCGCCGCCGCGACTTTCAAACTGTTCCAGTGCTCGCCGCAGCGATGACACTTGCTGTTGCAGAGAGGCCACCTCTTTTTTCCAAGCAGTCACCTCTTTCTTGAGTAGTGATGTGTACTGCTTCAGATGCTTTCTGCTCTGACGCTCAACTATGGGTTTGAGGTCAATGGCGATGAGGGTCATGATTTTCAGCACGCGGTTGAGTGGGTTGATCGCTAGTGATCCTTCACAAGTGGCAAGGGCAGCCAGAGATCAACCAAATCTTGATTGCATTCGAAATTATGCAATACCTGCAAGCGTTATCGGCCAATTCGGACGGCTACGACAGCAAGACTGTCAACGTCAGGGACATCACACTAAGTTCGCACTAGTAGATGGTAGGCCCGCCCTCGACGGGGAAAGCATTAATGGGCTTAAGCAAGCCTGACGCGGTTGGCGGTGACGTCTAAATGTATCACCGGTCGTGAGCTATCTGGGTTAATGATCGATCTGTGGGTAAAACCTAGAGCCAGCTCCTCAACCTGGGAGGCATGCTTCGATTTGGGAGCCGAATCCGCGGCGCTGACAGGCAAGTATATGATTTAATTTAAGTAAATTTGAGCAGATTGTTTTTATAGAGAATGGCGCGGGATATGCCCAACCCCTTTGCCTTCGACTCCCTTAGCGCGCTGGCACCAAAAGTGCAGCGAACGCTTCAGTTGCCAAATTGTCAACCGAAGTGTAAACTCGCCCGCCAATTGGAGCCTTGAATGGGAAAGCCCCTGAAGCAGCCGCCGGTCTACTTCACCGTAGCTCAGGTTCGTTTCAATACGGTGCTAAAGCTGTCTGAGTATCTCCCGACCATTCAGGAAGAACTGCGCCGAGCGGGCTTCCCTGCATACTCCCCTCACTCAAGTATTGTCCTGCAGTTCACTATGCAGGATGGCCAAACCGTCCCTTTGCCTCAGAAGCAGGACCAGTTCCTATTCGGGAACATGGAGCGAACTCACAGCTTTGTTCTGAGTTCGGAAGCTCTCACGTTCCAATCCACCAACTATGGAACGTACGAAACTTTCTCCGCCGCCTTTCTTAGCGGTCTGAGGATCGTTAATGAAGCAGTCAAGCTTGATTTCACGGAGCGGGTTGGCCTGCGCTATTTAGATCACGTCTTTCCAAAATCCGGGGAAAATTTGGAGGACTACCTGGCTCCTGAGGTCCATGGGCTTAGCGCGCGCCTCGGCGGCGAGTCGATGCAGTCTTTTGCGGAAATGTTCAATCACGTAAAGGACATTCGACTTCGCGCGCGCGTGCTTATTCAGAACAGTGGGCTTGCCTTCCCACCAGATCTTTTGCCACATGGCATGGCGGTTCATCCGCGCTTCGCCGAAAGCAACGGCAAACATGCGGTTCTTGATTCAGATGGCTTCGTCGAAGGACGCGAACTGTTTTCTACAGAAGGCGTAGGCAAGCACCTGGATGAGATTCACAATGTCATCAGTGGCGCGTTTCGCGCTATCGTCACTCCTCATGCCCTGAAGGTCTGGGACGAATAATGATTACGTCAGCGCTCACTCCGGCGGACATTGCTCTCGAACAGTTCCGCACTCGCCCCGCGATCTATCGGCAAGCCGAAGCTACTGATCGACCTTGGCCCGGACTTACTTTGGGAACAGGCGGCTTAGCCGTTGATGCGTTTATTCTGCAATCGTTCGGTTACAAACCGTTTCAGGTCCAAACGGCGACTGCTCCCATAGCAGAGTCGCCATACGCAGAGTTGATGCAGGAAGTGAAGTCGGGCTTTGGCAGAACTATGTCTCGACTGCCCGAGGTTTTTGGCGTTTCCCGCCAGACCCTCTACAACTGGCTCGATGGCGAAACACCAAAAGCAACCCATCAGGAGCGCATACGGCAACTTGCGCAGGCAGCCCAAGTGTTCGTAGAACTCGGCATCAAGCCCACTCCGCTGATGCTTGATCGAACTGTTGCGCAGGGGAAAACATTCCTCCAACTGATGGCTGCCGGATTCGATGGCAAGGACACTGCCAAGAAGTTGATTAAGGTTACTCGGCGGGGCAATGAGTCGCGCGCAAAGCTCGATGCACTCCTCGCCGGTCGCACTTCACAAGCCGATGCCACAGACCTTGGGGCGCCGGCGCTGGATGAGAGTGCTTAATGCCATATGGCAGGACCAGGGGAACAATCATGGACGCGCGATACTCGATGGAGGCAAGGAAATGTGTTGCCGCCCGAGGCTGTTCATGAGCTTGGATTGTCACATCCCACCCATGGCGGAAACACCTGTGTAGTCGTTGTCTCACATGATTGCGACATCGCAAATGACGACCTTAACGCTGAGCCTTGCGTCGAAGTTATCGTTGGCCGGTTGTTAACAAGCATTGACGGAAACCTCGCGTGGGGAAAGGCTCCGAGAAAGCTTCACTACACTGTCGATTGCGAGGGAAAACCGGCGCACATTGAGCTCTCCACTGGTGGAAAGCAGCTTGTCCATGAGGAAAATTTGGCGCACTTCCAGCCTAATGATTCCTTTGCCCTAGATAGGAAGGCGCTAGCAACCCTTAGAAGCTGGCTGGGCTCGCGCTACAACCGCGCATCGTTTCCCGACACGTTTGTCGATCGAATGCGTTCTACAAGAGCGGATGAGAAGCTCGCAAAGGCTTTGGCACAGAGCGGGGAACTAATATCGTTCGTTTTTTTTGATGTTGATGGAGGCAAATCCATCGAGCGATCCGCAGGTCAACCGTACGAACTAAGCATTGTCCTGGTGTTCCCTCCTGGCAACGACCCTACCGAATCTGCCGACGCTGCTGAGAAACTCACAGAGGAAGTGGCAGATGCCGTTGGTAAGAGGCTCAGTGGAGGAAAGGACATCGTCTTGCAGTCATGCTTTGCTGTATCCGAGGACGATATTCCGGTCAGCAAGGCAAAGGTCTTGACCCAATGGCGCCTTGAGCACATGACCCTCAAAGCTACCCAGGACTCGCCCGGGCCGCCGCAACTATAGCCCCCCTCCCAGGGCAGGATCTTCAGCTGAGATATGAAGATAGCGTTCGTTGAGAATATGGTGGACCCTTCGCCACCGGAGGCAAGAAGCGCATCCCGTCGGACGTATCGTTTGCCGTGTCACTTGACGGGTGGGCTCCCATCCCTTCCGTCTGCTACTTACTCTGTCGACTCGATGGTGAGTTTGTAAGTCAAGCTGTTCATGCAGGATTCCCCTTTAACTCGTCCCTTCGGGGACCCTTCGTGTCCGTTGCAGTACATCGTTGATTCGTGGGTGACAGCTCCTTTCCCGCTAAAGCTGAAAATGTATGCGCCAAAATCGTAGCCACCTTGGACACACCGGGGATTCACGCAGGGAACAACCCGCGGAAGCTCGCCACTATAGTGAACGGATAGCTGCCACTCTCTGCTGTAGTCGCCTCGGTGTGTTCCCTCCAGGATCAAAGATTTGATCTTCGGGAATGCCTTTGCAAAGGTAGTGTTCTCACCGATAAATGGCCTTGTATTCATGTTGACTGAACGACTCATGGGATACATCACGAGTCAGCAACCCAGGAGGCGCCGCTTCTCCTTCTGATAAATGTCAGCCGTGATGAGGCCGAACTTCACAAAGACGATCAGGGCCGCCCACGGCACCAGTGATCTCGCCATGTCGAAGATCGGCTTCAACATCGCCGTTGGCCCCTGCTCACCGCCGGCAGGAATGAGCCCGCCAACCGCAAAGACCATCACCGGCATGAAGATCCAGGCGTAAGTCGCTACCTGCAGCCTGGTCGAGGCGCCAAAGATGGCGCCCGCCAGTTCACACTTCTGCTTAAACCACTGCATTGAGCACTCCGACGCCGGCGTTGTTAGCGTTCGACGTTCGACTGCGACAGCACGGAGGCCGCAAGCGCCTTCGTGTCATCTGAGTACTTCTCGCTCTGCAGCACGCGCGAGGCCAGATCCTCCATTTGCGCGCCTGTCTGCTTGCCACCATCGCGCTGAGACAGTGCCGAGGCCGCGAGGCTCTTGGCCGTCTGGGAAGCGCTAGCGTCCTGGAGGATCTCGGAAGCGAGGGATGCGATCTTGCCGGAGGTCTGCTTGGGATTACGGGACATCTTTCTACTCCTTGTTGCTAGGGGGAGGCACAACAAAGTACATCGAACTAATTGGCCAGGCGCACCATCAGCGCCAAGCCCGCAAGCCACCCCGCCGTCTGCAGCTGCTTGCTCTCGGGCTTCATACCCAGGGCCGCGGCGACGAAGTGGTCGCAATTGAAGGAAGTGAGGACATACGGCAGCCCCAGCATGCGCTCGGCCCGGGCGACAATCCTCCAGGGATCCTGATCGGCACCAGCAGGCAGCGTCTCAACCCGAACCGGACGGCTAGCGGAGAACTCCGACAGGGTTTGGCGGGCGACGCCCCGCTCAGGAGAGTTCGCGTACACCACGATAGAGCCGTTGGGGTATACCACACGGAGCCCGTAATGCCGGAAGGGGCCGAACCAAGTCACCGAAACTACGTTTATCTGCATCGTTCCTTCTCGACTAGTTATTTGGCTGGGGCGATATCAGCCAAGGCGGCGATTGTGCATATGGCGTGTTCGTGAGCCGCAGTGAACGCCGCCTTGTATCCCACCACGCCCAGCGCCCAGATTCGCTCCTGAAAGCCCCCCGAGGCGCGAACAGACACACGCCTGTCGCCGACGACCTGAACGACAAATTCGTGCCAGGGTGCGGCTTTATCTGAGAACCCCAGCGCCTGAGCCAAAGCGCGTTTGGCTGCGATGGTTTGAAGCACGCATTCTTTCTCGCGTGCCCATTGGAGTTCGAACTCCGAAAGCATCTCCTTATGCCGCTCCAAATCTCCACCGTTCGCGGACCCCATTCCAAGACCCACTGTCACCCCTGGAATATCCGGTGCCAGTTCGGGGGCAAATTGAACCTCGCGGCTCCGCAGATCCACATAGACCGTCCCTTGTCGCTCTTGACGCAGCTGGAAGAAAATCTCGGAGCCCCGGTATATCGCGTCTTCCCATTCCCAATAGGCGTTCTTCCAGACCTCGCGGCCTTCGACCCAGCTTCGCAAGGTCTTCAGCAAGGTAAACGGGATTGCGCTTCGGTCTGGAAATAAGCGAGACGGTCCGTCCACGGAACATCGGCCGCCTTCCTTTTGCAGCCTTTCGCCTTCCGCATGGATCGCTTTTATTACCAGCTCCTCAACAACTTTCGCCCGTCCGCTGTCCTCAACTTCATCGACATCGGGGCGCTTGCGCCCCATGAAGCCCCTTACCACAGGAGACCACCCAAGGTGCGCAACCAGCGCCAGGTGAATGACATCGTGGAAGCGGTAGCCGTCATCATTGGTCGCATTGTCGGTCAGGTCATTCCCAAGCCTCCGCCCTTCGAAGTACATCCTCGACACGCCTGGGCCCACGCGGACAAAAGCGACTTCGAAGGAGTCCGGGAGCCGTTCGTGCGCTGGTCGGCCTGCGTCATGAAGTGGCGTAGGAGTACCCCTCTCGGCCCGGAATGAAACCTTGTTCTGGTTGAATTCGACAACATCGTTCAAGGGAACGTGATATAGGCTGGCGATTGCTGCCAGATGCCAGGCAATCTCGCCCAACACCACGTTGGTTGGCCGATCCGCGATGTTCTTGTTGAGAGTTAGTTCGATCTCGGGAAGCGTTGGCCTCAGCAGTTCTGCCCCTAACTGAGGTAGCACCGCAAGGCAGACCTCCAGCAACGTGCGCCCATCAGTTCGAGCCGTTTTGAACGCCAGCTTCTGGTAGTCATTGAATGAGCAACTGCCCCCGCCTGGGAAGTGCTGCGCTGCAGCCAGAAATTCATCCTTACTCTCAGGATTCAAGGCCGCCCGGATTTTCTCAGCGCGTTCGTTCTGCCCCCCAATTTCGCGGGTCAGAAGTGAAATGTCGCTGGCCAGAATGTCAACAAACTCGTCGTTAGCTACCTGCGCCAACGAGTAGCAGTACCAAAGGGTGTCACCGATTTCCTCTTTGATCTCCTCGTTGGGTTGATCCCACGCTACCTCGCCGCCTTCGGAGAGAATCTTTTTCTTAACCGCCGAAACCAACGATCCGATCTCGCCGACCAACCCGTACAAGGCGATAGACCGGCGATCCGCCTTGGACTTGCTGGCCGATCGATCAGTCCGCCGAACGAAACCATCGTACTCTGCGGCTTTCATTTCGCGGCCCTCTTCTTCTCGAGGCCTCGCCAGTCTGCGGGCTCGTCGAGGAAACCCCTCTGGGTCTGCTGCTCCAGCCAAGCCATGAGCTTGTCGATCTCATATTCCGGGAACTTGCGCAGGTGGCCGGGGCGCTTCTTGACGAAGCGGGCGAGTTCGTTGGGAATGCGTATGGCGGATCGCCCCCAATACGCATAGTCCCGCCCGATCAACACTCGACTCGTACGGCCTGTATCGCGCTTGAGATCACCGACAGAGAGAACGCCGTTCTCAAGACTATGGAAGGAGTCCTCCTGAACGTAGTTCGGGCCGCCTTCGTGATGATAGATGTTGTCGCCGTACCGCATGTAGGCGGAACCATTCATCACGGGGCGCTTGCGCCTGAACCTACGATCGTTCCAGTACTCGTCAAAGCTGAGGATCTCATCGACCCTCATCCAGTAGATCAGATGGCCCTGCAGCTTTACCCTTGCCGCTCCCGTGCCGAGGATGAGGTCCCCCTTCTTGGCGTGCTTCCGAATTTGCGGCTTACAGCACGCGAGGGTGCACACGCCCCCAAAAGGATTGGGGGCAAACCCCAGGTCGTGCTCGACGACATACGAATACACGGTCACTTGCGCTTGCCCTTCTTCTTGTTGCCGTCCGCCGGCATTTCCTCGACGCAGATGTTGCGAGGCGTCGGAATTGTCGGCACAGGGTTCCCCCGCGGCGTTTCAAAGCAGGTCACGTCGTCATCGGCTGCGACCCCCGCGAGCTTCTCAGCATCCCAGGGGACGTAGGAGTAGCAGTACTTCTCGATGGTCAAGGGGAGCTCGGAGATCTCGGAGTCTTCCGGCCAGACCCAGATCACACGCATCGCGGCGCCGAGAGCTTGAACCAGGCTGGCTTCGAGGGAGTTGTCTTCGCAAATGGCGGGCGTCCCCAAGACGAGCATGACGGGGTCGTTCGAATCCGAGACGTCGGGCACAAGCGAATCAACGCTCAGAATATCGCCCTCCGCGCACCCGGCCTTCGCCACCAAGCCCTTGAGCGCCTGGAGCTCCTCGGCCGTCAGGCCCTTTCCATAAATCGTTACCTTTGCCACTTCCGCCTCCACGCCGGCAGTTAATGGTTGCTCCCGGCTTGGGACCATTTAACTGGATGCCGGGGCCGGCGTCAAGGTGCTTGTTCCCGAAATGGGAGCTATAATAGCCAGATGCGGTTGCTAGGACAGAGCGAGCTCGCGGACTTCACCGAACGGCACAAGGGTGCCGCTGAGGACGTTCGCGCCTGGCTCAGCGAGATCAAACACCAGCGCTGGACTGGTCCCAGCGATCTTGCCCGAGGCATGTTCAAGGTGGATTTCCGCAACCCGCCGCGCGCACGGTTCCACGTCGCAGCAGCGACGCTAACCATTGAAACCATTATAGATTTTAAGTCTGGCGTAGTCTTGGTGACAGGCATTCAGGCCACGTCGCCGAAGGCTATGGCCGGCTCAACCATTGGCGGGACATATGATTAAGCCGATCCGCTCATCTGCAGACTTGGCAGCCGCAAAGGCTCGCATTGGAACCTTGATTGAGACCAACGGCCCCGGACTATTCGACGACGAGATTGAGGTCCTGTCTGCCCTAGTAGAGCGATACGAGGAAGCCACGTTCAGCTTCGATCCCCCCTCGCCGATTGCCGCAATCAAGTTCCGAATGGAGCAGGCGGGCATGACTCCCCGCGAACTTGAGCCATTTATCGGGTCCCGCGCCCGGGTTTCCGAGGTGCTCTCCGGGAAGCGACCCTTATCTATCGAGATGATCCGGTCGCTGCATGATGGACTGGGCATCCCCTATGAATCGCTCATCTCTAAGCGGGCGCCCACCGCGGATGCCGCAAGCGCCTCGGCCCCGGCCCTTCATCGGCTGAACGAGCTGGGCGTCGATTTTCCTGCCGTTGAAGTTGCCGCGCTAATGGCAGCTGCACGCCCTGCGCAGTACGCAGCCCTTCACCGGAAGACCAGGACGCAACGGGCAGCTCTCAAGACCGACCAGACATCGCTGATGCTTTGGCAAGCTGCTGTTCTGAAAAAGAGTGAAGAACAGCGCCTCTCCAAACACTATGAGCCGTCGTCATTCAAGCGGGAAGCACTACGACGACTTGCTCGGCTGAGCGCGAGGGCCGACGGGCCTGAGTGTGCAATGTCTGCATTGGCAGAACTTGGCATCTCCACTGTCGTCTTTCCATCACTGCCTGGCACTTTCTTGGACGGAGCCGCAATGATCAGCCCTGCGGGTCGGCCCGTAATTGCATTAACGCTACGGCACGATCGGACTGATAGTTTCTGGTTTACCCTGCTGCACGAAGCCTCCCACATCTCGCTGCACTTCGATCACCTGCAGGACAGTCAAACTGCCTTCGTAGATGACATGGAGATTCGCAGCACAGACATGTTTGAGGAGGAAGCGGATGATCTGGCTCGCGAATCACTCATCCCAGCAGAGTTTTTGTCTCAAATCTGCTGGGACAAGGATACGACGCATGATGATCTCATCTCGTTGTCTGTGCGTGCCCGCGTTCACATCGCCGTCGTCGCGGGTCGCTGGCAACGCGATCATCAGAACTATCAAAAATTCTCGCGCTTGATTGAGCGAGGAACTCTGCGGCCGCGCCTCGCCCCCTCTCACTTCGCAAACTAGCTGCGGCAATCTCTATGTGCCGCAGCCCTGAATGGCCTTAGGCACAAAGCTCAAGGACCGGCCTCGGGCCCGCTATGCCGGGAACATTCAGATTCCACTTGGGTGGGAACCAGGGCTGAGGCAATGCACCAATGGGGGAGAACTTCTGCTTGATGCGAGTGCGACCACTGCGACCTAAGGCGTCGGGGTGCGCCACTCGAGCGTACTTGTCCACTTCGCAGAAGATGTTCTGGCAGTCGATTAGCTGAAGCGGACGACCCCAAAGGCTCTTGAACTTGAGGCCTCGCGCGGCAAATTCCTCGTGCTGACGGTCAGCGACCCAGCGGATCGCCTCCGCCTCAGTCAGATCGCCAAGGTTCGAGAAGCACTTGCGGATGCCGTCCTTCGCCCCTGGGCCAGGGACGACGAACTCCATTTCGCTGAAGTTCAGAATGGATGAGTAGTTCAGGTCGGTCACGAACTGATAAGCGAGAAATGGACCGAATGACGGAAGCCCTAGCAGGATGTGGAATGCTGCTTCCATCGTCCTAGCCTCCAGTATTGCCTCCAGCACCCCATTTTGAATCATTGACTTCAAAAGGTTGAGGTGCATGAGATGCTTGCGAGGGAGGCGGAGGCTGCCAGATCCGCTCGGCATGATGTATGCCGCCGAATAAATACTGGCACCACATGCGCGCGCCTTCTCAAGGACAGCATCCATCTGCGCAATTCTTAGGTTGGAGCAAGAGATGGTTCCGACCTCCCGCTCAAGCAGCTCCCAGGTCTCAATCTTGTTGAAGATCTTGAACAGCAGAATCCTCAGCGCTTGATCCCGCTCAGAGAATCTTCCCTCGGCATACGCCACATTCTTAATGAGATACTGGCTGACACGATCAGCAGCGCGATACGTATTGGTGAAGCGATGCAAATCAAGGATCGGGTCTGCAGTCCACGGTCCTCGCAGTCCATCCAAGCGTCGGAAGTAAATTTCTTGTCGCTCAACGGCAAAGCGCCAGTAGGTGTCAAACACCACCGTGGGTTTTGGCGTTGCGCGCTTGGCAAACACAAAGCCCTTGCGGTCCTTTGATGCCGTCACTGTAGCCAGATTGGTCATGTCAACTCCAGATGATATGGAAGGCTTCGGATCGAACGTCATCTAACGTCTCCTCGTGCGGCCAACCTGGCCGTCCGGCACATACTCCAGCAAATCCCCCGGCTGACACTTGAAGTATCGGCACAGCGCATCGACAGCACTTATCTCCACGTTGTACCCGCGCAGGTTTGCCATGCGCTTAAGTGTTGACCGTGAGATTCCTGTATCTCGCCCGAGTTCATCCATGGTGATGCGCCGACCTCGATGAAAGGTCGCATCGTCCATAGCGGCTCGCAGTTTGATTCGTATCATTTATGCGCCATTATAGCCTTATATGCTTTTAATGGTCCATATATGATCCTCTCTCATGAAGATAGTAGCTGCGGTGATGGACGGGGAGGGCCTGAGTTTTGACGGGGAGGCAATCTCGCACACGACCCAAGCATTGCAGGGCCCATGACAGCCTCGGCCGAAATGCTCGCGTGCAGTGTCAGTCCGATCGTTCGCAACTACGGGGCCGGGTACGTCGCCATCCGAAGGCTACGTCCTAGCTGCCGGCACGCCTTCCCGCGTTAAGCTGTTTCTAGGTAGATGATATTTCTCTTAGGGGGCTGCAATGTCCGTAAAGCTTAAAAAGCCCAAGCACAACCCAGAGGTATTGTTGCGTGCTTTAGCAAAAGGGGCCGTATGCAACGCCGATGGAACCGTTAGCTACGACGCGATGGACTACGACGAACACCTTGCATCTCTCGTCGCCATGATCGATTTCGGCAGAGGCTCCGATTGGCAATCCTGCGAGGCAGCTGTTGGGCGTTCCGTGAGCAAGGCGATTCGCGAGAGTAAGTACAGTCGCGAGTCCTTCATCGCGTATGTGAGCGAGGCCTTACACGCGGAGCGTGCGAAGAAGCCGGAGCAGTTTTATCTTTTAACGTCAATTTCCATCACTTGGGATGGGTTGCCGTTCAAAACTGTTAGCCATGGTGGCTGTTCTGTGAGCTTCTACAAGAAATTTCCCGTTCGGTTCCGCAGCCGCTTACAGAAGGAGAAGGATTGTCACTTCACTGAGAATGCCACCCCAAAGGGCTATACAACAGTTGTTGTAGCGACTAAAGCACGCAACGAATTTGAAGCAGCCGAAAAGTGCTTATGGGCCCTCGAGGTAATTCGTGCACTACTATGTCTGCGCCTTAACTATGCAATGCAGGCACACTGGGGCCTACCAGCTGCGCCAAAAACCCGAAACAAAATCTCAATCGGCCGGCTGCATACCATCCACGACGCTACCGGGGACTCTCCGGGAGACCAATATTGGTATGAAGCCAAGGACGGAGTGGCTGCTGTATGGCGCCCCCAGAAAAGCGAACAGCCCGCACAGCTTCGTAAAGCACTGTCCGCTGCTATACGCAGGCTTAGCGCAAGCAGATACGGACGAGATATCGAAAGGGCCCTAGTACGATACGTACAGGCGTTCGACGAGCCCGATGACAACGAGGCAATCCCAAAGCTGTGGTCGGCTCTGGAAACGATCGCGGCAATTAACAACGCTGACTATGATGCGTTGGTTCGCAGAACTGCCGCGACCTGCGTGGATGTTCCGCTGCATACCCAGCATCTTTCAGCTCTTCGTGAGATCAGGAATGCCATAGTTCACGAGGGAGCCAGAAGCCGGAGCTCATTGACACACTGCTACCAGCTGCAGGCTTACTTTCGTCGCCTCGCGCGATTTCATATTGCCTGCTCTCTCGATTACACGTCCCTGGCCGAGGCGAATCAATTCTTTGATCTGCCGGTGAACATCAAAGACCTGAATCATATGCAGACCGAACTCAGAAGGGCGATTCGATATCATCGTCCGCGGGGGACTCCGTGCACGTGATAGCCGCAGTGCCCCTGCTTCATCCCATCGCCTCCAGATACCACCAGCCATCAACAATACCTGATGGCCCCCGTCGGCCGAGGCGAATAGGAAGTCATTTTAGCGATCCGCATTGGCATGCCTGGGATCATTGGCGTAGTCGAGCTAGTTCGGACAAGCCAATGCTAGGGCGAATCGACTTCTAGCCAGTTGGCGCACGTCCCCCAAAAAAATAGGCCGAGATAGGCTTCAAAGCCAAATTTGATCTTGCTGTGGTAGCGCAGTTAAAGCTTTGACCATAGTCCGGAAGACCTGACACCTGACGCAGGTGTCATAATTCGCACTCTGTGCAACACGCACTAAAGGAAAGGGGTTTCGCACACCCAATGGCAAATGACATGATCGCCGGCAAAAGGGGCGGATATGAAGCTGACATTAAAAAATATCAAAGGCATCACAGAACTTAACTTTGAAATGCCAGGTCCCGGGGTTTGGATCGTTACCGGGCTCAATGGCTCGGGCAAAAGCAGCTTATTCGCCGCAATCTATCGAACGAGCTCAGCCACTGCATTCCAGAAGTACTTCCGCACCGGAGCTCTGCAAAGCGCGATAGATAGATACGCGGACGCGGAGATTCTTTACGAGCTGCCCCAAGGGGCGGTTTCCTACAAATACGGAGGCCACAGATGGCGGCCGACTCCGAATAGGCAGGCTCAGTTGTTTGCCAATGCGCCACCTTATCCGGATATTCGATTCGTAGAGGCAAACGCAGAGCGCATTGAACCATTTCCAGATGAAATCAGTGATCGAAGGAGAATTAAAGCCTGTTCAGCAGAACTCTGTAACTTCATGAGCGGAGTTTTGAATGATACGAAGTGGTTGAATCTCAAGTACGTAAATACCAAGCGAGGCAATAGCCTTCGTGCTTATCTAATTCCGTATCAATCAGGAAGCCGGACTCATTATTACTCGGAGAAAAGCTTCAGCCTCGGCGAACTCTGCGTCCTGAAGCTCGCCATTCGCATGCTCGACATTGGCGCAGGTGGGTTGGTTCTCGTCGATGAAGTAGAGATGGCCCTGCACCCGCAAGCACAGGTGAGATTGCTACAGCAGATACAAGGAATTGCGCGGAATAAAGGGCTAACCGTCCTTTTTTCAACCCACTCTGCAACTCTCATAAAAAGCGTACAGAGATCTCATCTTATATACCTCTTTAAAGATGGCAGCGGAGTAGTTCGATCAGTCGGACACCCGTTCCCAGCACTCGTGCTCGGTGATTTGGCGTATTCGGATGAAATGCTCTGCGATCTGATCTTCTACGTTGAAGATCAGCAGGCGCGCATTTATCTAGAAGGTATTATCGGCATTTACATAGCTAACTTTCATCAAGATCAGGCAAAACGCCCGCTCTATCGCATAGTCCCAGTTGGAGGATGGGCTCAGGTTATCGAAATGCTACGCACCAGCGGCCAGCTCTTCCCTCAACACATTCGCCGATACGCGCTGCTTGACGCCGATGCGGAGCCGTCCATTCGTCAAGCACTAGCAGCGCGATCTCAGCCGTTTTCGAACAACTTTAACGCTGTGCAGGGGATGGTCCATTATCTTCCCTGCACGCCCGAGCAGGGGTTGATTCAACACATCGAGGTACGAGTGCTGAACGACCCCGCGCTGACGCGGGATTTTAATAGTGCCTTCCCAGGCCACGTGATTAATATGGCGCCAATAGTTGCGTCCCATGCCTACCAACTTCTGACGAAGGCAAATCTACGCGCGCGCGCCAAGGACCGCCTAAACCACATCGTCGCCGAAATTGTTCGGGTCACGGGCTTGGACGAGACGCATGTATGCAGGACGCTGTACGCGAAATACTGCGAACATGAACATGTCGCTCCGCACGCAGCCCTGCGGCAGTTGCTCGGGCCGATACTTAATGCACGATGAGATGCGCTTTAACTGAGTACCGAGTTATCGTTAGAAAAGCGCCACGGGAGGAAATGAACGGGGCGTCAGCGCCAAATCGCGTCACTCGAATACAGAGTTTGAGACGCTTTTTTCTAAAGCGCCTCTAGAGCGGAATTTTGTACAGAGTTAAATCCACGAGATCACAGCCGATCAGCAGCGACAGCTGCACCCGGTTGCGCACACCCAGCTTGCGGAAGGCGCTGTTCAGCTGGTATTCGACGGTGCGCGTGGAGCGGCACAGGCGCTCGGCGATCTGGTCGTTGCGCAGGCCCTTGACCACCAGGCGCGCCACGCGCTGCTCGGAGCGGGACAGTTTCTGCAGCGCGGCCAGGGCCTGGGCCGACAGCGGCTCGGAACCGTCCTGCAGCTGATCGCTCAGGATGCGCAGCACGAATCCGCCCGGCGTAGGTTCCAGGCTGGCGCTCAGGCTGGACAGCTGCGGATGCTGAAGCTGTGTCGGCCCTGCGCCATCCCTCAGCCCGGGGAACAGCGCTGCCGGCAGGCTCATGGATTCCTGCCCGTGGGCCAGCGTGCGGTTCCAGCGCTTGAACTGCAGCTCTCCCTGCGCGCTCTGGTAGAGCAGCGCTCCGCGGTGGTCGAAGAACACCAGGGCCTCCGGGGAATTCCACAGGTAGCCCTGCAGGATCGTCTTGATGTTGCACTCGAACGCCGCGGGTCCGCGGCCTCGCAGGCTGGCTACCGCGGATGAGCTACCTAGTTGCAACGGACACACTCCTGGGGCCGGGCAACGCGCATCCCGCGGCAACGGCTCCTCTGGTTGGCAAGCATCTCAGGCATCCTGCCTCACGAAAGTCTGTTCCCTGATGCGCATCGCCACGAAGATCCACAACACCGCGGCGCCCAGCATCAGGTAGCTGAAGAACAGGAAGAACTCCGGCCCGACCAGCCGATAGGTCGAAACCCGGGCCGAGGGCTTGAACTCGCCCGTCGCGCTCACCGGCTGGCGGGTGACGACGTCGAGCAGCGGCGCCTGGCCATCTTGGATTTCGCCGACGATGTAGGTGCCACCCAGAGATCGGGTCTTGCCGGAAGGCAGTTGCAGCGTGATGCCGGTGTCGCCGCTGAAGTCGATCTTCTGGCCCGGCACGAAGCCGCCAGCCGCCGGCAGCACCAGGGTGGTCTGCTCGCCTGCGCGGACCTGCACGCTCTGCACCGGCTGCACCATGCCGTGGGAGACCGCGGCGGTGATCAGGTTGCCGGCGCTGATCGACAGCAGGTAGAGCGCCATGACGAAACTCTTCATGCGCAGCGGGGCCTGCCGGTAGCTGTACTCCAGCGCCGTGATCGACACCAGCACCTCGCCTGCGGTGAGGATGGCGTAGGCCAGAATCTGCCACCACACACTCGTGACGATGCCCTGCTGGATGCGGCCTTCGATCCAGGCGACGACCATGTAGGAGCCGGCGGCGAGCAGCAGGCCCACGCCGATCTTGCGCAGGGCCGTCACCTCGACGTACCGGCCCAGCAGCGGATAGACCACGTAGGTGAACAGCGGCACCAGCAGCAGGATGAACAATGCGTTGACGAAGGAGATCTGGCCCGGCAGCAGGACGATGCCCAGGCCCAGCTCCTTGTCCATCAGCACCGACTGCGCCTGCAGCGCCCAGGTGATGCCGATGGACTGGTCCAGCAATGACCAGAAGATCGCGGTGAAGAGGTAGACCACCGCCAGGCGTCCAACCAGGCGCGCGCCTTCCGCGCTGAACACGTCGCGCAGCCATTGCCGGCCCGCGGGCGGCAGCACGACGAAGCGGGCACGCCCGAGCCACAGCCGCAGCGTGGCCGCGGCCATGACCACGGCGGGAATCCCGAAGGCCCAGCGCGGCCCGTTGTGTGCGAGCAGCCAGGGACACAGCAGCATGGAGATCAGCGCACCGGCGTTGGCGGTGAGGTACAGCCAGGAGAAGGCGCGGCCGATGAGATGCTGGTTGCTCGCGCCGAACTGGTCGCCCATGTTGGTGGAGACGCAGGGCTTGATACCCCCTGTTCCGAAGGCGATCAGGAACAGGCCGATGGCCAGGCCCTGGGTGCCGCTGGATAGCGCCAGCACCGCGCAGCCCGCGACATAGGCCGCCGAGAAGCCGAGGATGGTGCGGAACTTGCCCCACAGCACGTCGGACACCACCGCACCGAGCAGGGGGAACAGGAAGGCTCCCGACTTGAACAGTGCCTGCCAGGTGGTGGCCTGCGCCTCGCCCACCTGCAGGAACTGCACCATGTACACCGCCAGGATCGCGTTGATCCCGTTGTTGCAGAAGCGCTCCCCAAACTCGCTGCTGACGATGTAGGGCACGCCCGCGGGCATGCGGCCGCCAGCGGCGGCCGTGACGGTGCTCATGTGTAGCCTCAGGCGTCCTGGCGCACGAAGGTCTGTTCCTTCACCTTCGTCGCCACGAAGATCCACAGCAGGCCGGTGCCGAGCATCAGGTAGCAGAAGAACATGAAGAACTGCGGACCGACCAGCCGGTAGGTGGAGACCTCCGCGCCAGGCTTGAAGTCACCGCTCGCCGCCACGGGCTGGCGGTTCACCACGTCGAGCAGCAAAGCCTGGCCGTCACGGATCTCGCCGACGATATAGGTGCCCCCCAGCGTGACGGTCTTGCCGCCGGCCAGTTGCACCGTGACGCCGTTGTCACCGCCGAAGTCGATCTTCTGCCCGGGCACGAAATCCGAACCGGCCGGCAGCGTCAGCAGGGTCTGCTCGCCAGTGCGCAGGTCCACGCCCTGCAGCGACTCGACCATGCCGTTGGCGACGCCCGCGGTCAGCAGGTTGCCGGCGCTCAGCGACAGCAGGTACAGCGCCATGACGAAGCTCTTGATGCGCAGCGGCGCCTGCTTGTAGCTGTATTCCAGTGCCGTGACCGACACCAGCACCTCGCCCGAGGTCAGGATGGCGTAGGCCAGGATCTGCCACCACACGCTGGTGACGATACCGTTTTGGATGCGGTTCTCGATCCAGGCGATCAGCACGAAGGACAGGGCACCGACGAAGAAGCCGATGCCGATCTTGCGCAGCGGCGTCACCGCCCAGACCTTGCCCAGCCAGGGATAGACCAGGTACGAGAACAGCGGCACCAGCAGCAGGATGAACAGCGGGTTGAAGAACTGGATCTGCGCCGGCAGCAGCACGATGCCGAAGCCCAGGTTCTTGTCCATCAGCGAGGACTGGGCCTGCAAGGTCCAGGTGGTGCCGTTGGCCTGCTCGAACAGCGACCAGAACACGGCCAGGAAGAGGTAGATGATGCCCAGGCGGCCGATCAGTTGCGCACCCTCGGCGCTGAACACCTCGCGCAACCATTGCTTGCCGGCGGGCGGGACCACGGCGAACCGGTCGCGGCCCAGCCAGAACACCAGCGTGGCCACGGCCATGGCGATGGCGGGAATGCCAAAGGCCCAGCGCGGTCCGTTGGTTTGCAGCAGCCAGGGGCACAGCAGGATGGAGATCAGCGCGCCGGCGTTGATCGAGAGGTAGAACCAGGAGAAGGCACGTTCGATCAGGTGCTGGTTCTTGGAGCTGAACTGGTCGCCGACGTTGGTCGAGACGCAGGGCTTGATGCCGCCGGTGCCGAAGGCGATCAGGAACAGGCCGATGGCCAGGCCCGTGGTACCGCTGGACAACGCCAGCACGGCACAACCAATCGTGTAGGCGATGGAGAAGGTGATGATGGTGCGGAACTTGCCCCAGAACACGTCCGAGACGATGGCTCCGATCAGCGGGAAGAAATACGCGCCGGACTTGAACAGCGACTGCCAGGTGGTGGCCTGCGCCTCGCCGACCTGCAGGAACTGCACCATGTAGATCGACAGGATCGCGTTGATGCCGTAGAAGCAGAAGCGCTCCGCGAACTCGTTGCTGACGATGTACGGGATGCCGGCCGGCATGCGGTCGTCGCGGGTGTCGGTTGAAGTCGTCTCTTTCACGTCGTTGTCTCAGTGGTTCACTGCCGCTTGCCGCGCGTCGCCGGTCCAGCGGCCCATCCAGGCCTCGACGGTCCGGTACCATTGCTCGCTGTTCCTGGGCTTGAGGATCCAGTGGTTCTCGTCCGGGAACATCAGCAGCTGGCTGGGAACCCCACGTCGCTGCAGCGCCGTGAACGTGGAGACAGCCTGTTCGGGCGGCACGCGAAAATCCTTTTCGCCATGCGTCAGGAGCATCGGCACCGTCCAGTCCTGCACATGGTTCACCGGATTCTGGCGCTCGTAGTTCTGCGGCTTCTCGAAGTACGGGCCGTCATGCTCCCATTCGACGAAGAACTGCTCGTCGGTGCCGTAGGCCATGGAGCGGTTGTCGAAGATGCCGGCGTGATTGACCAGGCACTTGAAGGCGCCAGGCCAGTTGCCGGCGATCCAGTTCATCATGTAGCCGCCATAGCTGGCGCCCAGCGCGCAGGCCCGGTCACCATCCAGATAATTGAAGCTCTGGAGCGCGAATGCCCAGCCCCTGCGCAGGTCTTCCAGGGGTTTGCCGCCCCAGTCGCCGTGGATCGAATCGGTGAAGCGCTGTCCGTAGCCCGTGGAGCCGTGGAAGTCGATGAACACCACGGCATAGCCCATGCCGGAAAAGACGGCCGGGTTCCAGCGGTAGTGCCAGAGATTGCCCATGCTGCCCTGGGGGCCTCCATGAACGATGAAGGCCACCGGATATTTCTGGCCCGGCACGTAATTCCAGGGCTTCACGACATGGCCGTACACGGTTTCGTCGTTCCAGCCGGGGAAGGAGAACTGTTCGGCGTCTCCGAAGCGGATGCCTGCCAGCCGTTCATGGTTGATCGCGGTCAGCGCGCGTGCGGGGCCACCCCTGGTGCCGACCTGGAACAACTGGTCTGGCGAGTTGATGCCGTTCTGCTGGTAGACGATGCCGCCCTTGCCGAGGCTGAAGGCCTTGATGGTGCCCTTCTCCGTCAGCCGCGTGACGCGGCCATCGGCCACCGCCACGGCGAACAGCGGCACCTGGCCCCGATCCTGCGCGATGCAGAACAGCGTGCGGCCGTCGGCGGAGAGCGCCATCGTGTCCGGCGAGTGATCCCAACCGGGAGCGATCTCGCGCGTCCTGCCGCTGGCCAGCATCTTCTCCATCAGGCGGAAGCGGTCCGACTCGAACATGGCGCGTGACATCGCGCGGTAGTAGAGCTTGCGGCCGTCCGGAGAGAACCACGGTCCGGTATCGGTCGCCGGATTGTCGGCCGTCAGGTTGCGGGGCTCTCCGGAACCGTCGGACGCGACCAGGAACAGGTCGAGATTGGTGCTGATGGATTCATTGGCACCCGCCACGCGCGCCGTGAATACCAGGGATTTGCCATCCGGCGAGAAAGCCCATTCCTCGTCGCCGCCGAAGGGCTTGGAAGGCACGTCGCCGTCGATTCCCTTGCTGACCCGGACGGGTGCGCCGATCTTTCCATCCGCGCCGACCGCAGCCGTGAACAGTTGCGAGCGCGAGCCGCGCTTCCATTGGTCGAAGTGGCGCACGAAAAGCTGCGTATGCAGCATGCCGCTGCCCGCCGGCGCGGCCTGGTCATCGAACTTCCTGCGGCTGCAGGCGAGATCCGCGCACTCCGTGAAGACCTCCAGGGCGAAGGCCAGGCGCGATCCATCCGCCGACAGCTTGAACGCTCCGACATCCAATGGCAGATCGCTCACCTGGCTGGCTTCCCCCGAGCGCGTGTCCAGCCGCCAGATCTGCGAGCTCCCGCTCCGCGTCGACAGGAAGTACAGCCATTTTCCGTCCGGCGACCAGCGTGGTGACTCGCTGCTGGCATCGCTCCCGCTCAGCCGGCGCGCCGGCAGATTGCCGTCGATCGGGGCCAGCCACAGGCTCTGCCTGCCCTTGTTGGCGGCGTAGTCGGTTTCCCGCAGGGTATAGGCCACGGCCTTTCCCGACGGGGAAAGGCGGGGATCGGAGACGCGCTCCATCATCACCAGGTCGTCCACCGTCATGCCGCGTGCGACCGGCGACGGCGCGGCAGGGGCCGGAAGCGCGGCAACGCCGAGGAGCAGGCAGCAGGCCAGGCGGCCGGCACCGGCCAACCGAGCACGGCGCTGGGATGCGCGGGCCCGGCTCACCAGATCTTCACCCGCTGCTCCGGCGCCAGGTACATCTTGTCCTGCGGCGTGACCCCGAAGGCCGGGTAGAACTCCGGCACGTTGACCACGGTGCCGTTGACGCGGTATTCCGACGGCGAATGCGCGTCGGTCTTCAGGCGCTTCAGCAACTCCTGCTCACGGTACTTGCGCGCCCAGGCCTGGGCCCAGCCCATGAAGAAGCGCTGGTCGCCGGTGAAGCCGTCGATGATCTCCGGCTCCTGGCCGTTCAGCGAGAGCCTGTAGGCCTGGTAGGCGATCGACAGGCCGCCGAGGTCGCCGATGTTCTCGCCCACCGTCAGCGCGCCGCTCACGCAATGGCCCTGCAACGGGCAGTAGGCATCGAACTGCGCAATCAAGGCCTTGGCACGCGCATCGAAGGCCTGGCGATCCTGGTCGGTCCACCAGGACTTGAGGTTGCCGTCGCCGTCGTACTTGGAGCCCTGGTCGTCGAAGCCATGGCCGATCTCGTGGCCGATCACCGCGCCGATGCCGCCGTAGTTCAGGGCGTCGTCCGCCGCCATGTCGAAGAACGGCGGCTGCAGGAAGGCGGCCGGGAACACGATCTCGTTGAGGCTGGCGTTGTAGTAGGCGTTGAAGGTCTGCGGCGTCAGCAGCCATTCCTCGCGGTCGATCGGTGCGCCCAGCTTGGCGCGTTCGCGCTGGAACTCCACCTCGGTGGAACGCGCCATGTTGCCGTAGAGGTCGTCCGGCTCGATCACCAGCGCCGAGTAGTCCTTCCAGCGGTTGGGATAGCCGATCTTCAGCGAAAAGCGCGACAGCTTGGCCAGCGCCTTCTGCTTGGTCTCGGCGCTCATCCAGTCCAGGTCCTTGATGCTTTGTTCGTAGGCCTGGGTGAGATGGCCCACCATCACCGTCAAACGCTGCTTGGCCTGGGGCGGAAAATGCCGCTGCACGTAGAGCCGGCCCAGCACCTCGCCCAGCGCCGTCTCCCCGGCCTGCACCGCGCGCTTCCAGCGCGGGCGGTTCTCCTGGGTGCCAGCCAGCGTCTGGCCATGGAAGGCGAAGTTCTCGTCGACGAAGGCCTTGCCCAGCAGCGGCGCCGCGTTGCTGAGTAGACGAAATTTCAGGTACTGCCGCCAGGTCGCCAGCTTCTCCTGCTGCATCAGCCGCGCCAGCCCCTTGAAGTAGCTGGGCTGGCGCACGATCAGACCCGGCGATTTTGCGGCGCCGACCTCATCCACGTAGGCCTGCCAGTCGAAGTCCGGCGTGATGCCCTGGAGCGCCTTGAACGAATACTTGTTGTAGGTCTTCTCGTCGTCGCGGTCCTCCACGCGCGTCCACTGGATGCGCGCGATGCGGGTCTCCAGCGCCAGGATGTTGCGCGCCGCCTGCGCCGCGTCGGGCATCTGCGCCAGGCGCAGCATCTTCTCGACATGCGCGAGGTACTTGGCGCGCAAAGCCTTGAACTTGGGGTCGTCCGACAGGTAGTAGTCGCGGTCCGGCATGCCCAGGCCCGAAGGCGTGCCGTAGTACGGCGCCGCCTGGCCGATGGAGGCGATGTACTGCGTCGCCAGCTTGGGGTCCTGGCCGATGGCGTAGAACACCGGCGAGGGCACGCCGGTCCGCGCGAAGTGCGCGAACACGCGTGCCAGCTCGCGCTTGCGGACGATGGCGTCCACCGCGGCGAACTCCGCCTGCAGGGGCTTGAGGCCCAGAGCCTCGATCCGCGCCTCGTCCATGTAGCTGGCATGCAGGTCGCCCAGCTTCTGCGCATCCGATCCGGGAGCCTTGGCGGGTTTTGCCGCCGTCTCCTCGATGATGCTGCGCAACTGGCCTTCGACGATATCGACCTGACGCAGGTACTTGGCGTAATTGGAGCGGTCTGCGGGGATCTCCGTCGTCGCCAGCCAGCGCCCGTTGACGTGGCGGTAGAGATCGTCCTGCGGGCGCACCTGGGCGTCGATGGCCGCCATGTCGATGCCCGACACCGGCTTCGCAGCCGGCACGGCCGACGTCGCCGGCTGCGGCACGGCGCTGGCGCAGGCCGTCAGCACGCCGGCAGCCAAGGCTGTCACCCAGAACTTGTTCATCGGGATGTCCTTGCCAGGCAGGCCGTCAGTGCGTCGCGAATCTCGTGGCCGGCGCTGCGCCAAGCACATCGTTCACCGGGCAATAGTCATAGGCGAGCGCGTCGGCCACGGCCTTGTAGGTAACCTTGCCGACGTGGATGTTGAGGCCGTCGCGCAGGTTGCCGTCGGCCAGCGCCGCCGCCCGGTAGCCCTTGTCGGCCAGCGCGATGACGTAAGGCAGGGTGGCGTTGGTCAGCGCGAAGGTGGAGGTCCGCGCCACGCCGCCCGGCATGTTGGCCACGCAGTAGTGCACGATACCGTCCACCGTGTAGGTCGGCTGCTGGTGCGTGGTTGGCCGCGAGGTCTCGAAGCAGCCACCCTGGTCGATGGCCACGTCCACGATCACCGCGCCCGGCTTCATGGTCTTGAGCATCGGGCGGGTGACCAGCTTGGGCGCGGTCGCGCCCGGCACCAGCACCGCGCCGATCACCAGGTCCGCCTTGGCCACGCAGGCTTCCAGCGCGTCGGCGGTGGAATACAGCGTCTTCAGGCGTCCGTCGAAGATCGTGTCCAGCCAGTTCAGGCGGGCAATCGAGCGGTCCAGGATGGTCACGTCCGCACCCATGCCCACGGCGATGCGCGCGGCGTTGTAGCCCACCACGCCGCCGCCGATGACCAGCACGTCGGCCGGCGCCACGCCGGGCACGCCGCCCAGCAGCACGCCATTGCCGCCTTGCGCCTTCTCGATCGCATGCGCGCCGGCCTGGATCGACATGCGCCCGGCCACTTCGCTCATCGGCGCCAGCAGCGGCAGGCCGCCGCGGCCGTCGGTCACGGTCTCGTAGGCGATGGCGACGCAGCCGGAATCCACCAGCGCCCGGGTCTGCTCCGGATCCGGCGCCAGGTGCAGGTAGGTGAACAGCACCTGGCCCTCACGCAGCATGCTGCATTCGACCGGCTGCGGCTCCTTGACCTTGACGATCATCTCGGCGCGGCGGAACACCTCGGCGGCGGTCGCCACCAGCTCGGCGCCCGCGTTGCGGTAGGCTTCGTCGGCGATGCCGATGCCCAGGCCCGCGCCTGCCTCGATCATCACCTGGTGGCCACGGCTGGTGAGCTCGCGCACGCCGGCCGGCGTGAGGCCCACGCGGTACTCGTGGTTCTTGATTTCCCTCGGCGTGCCGATGAGCATGGCTCAGGCCGCCTTGCGCAGCGTCGCCGCCTTGATGGCGTCGCGCAGTATCGACAGGCCCAGGTCGATCTCGTCGTCCGAGATCGTCAGCGGCGGGGCGATGCGGAACACGCCGCCCATACCGCGCAGGTTGACGATGTTCATCGACAGGCCCAGCTCCATCGCGCAGTCGGTGATCAACGAGCCCAGCTCCGGCGCCGCAGCCTTCGATTCCTTGTCGCGCACGATCTCCATGCCCAGCATCAGGCCGCGTCCGCGCACGTCACCCACGCAGTCGAACTCCGCCATGATCGCCTCGAGGCCGGCCTTGAGGCGGTCGCCCGCCACGCGGGCACGCTCGGCCAGCTTGTCGCGCGCCAGGGCCTTGAGCACCGCCAGGCCGACGGCAGCCGGCAGCGGGTCGGAGACATGCGTGGTGTAGAACAGGAACCCGCGCTCGTGGCACAGCGCCTCGGTCGCCTCGGAAGCCAGCACCGCCGCCAACGGCAGGCCCGCGCCCAGGGTCTTGGACAGCGTCAGGATGTCCGGGACCACGCCGTCGCGCTCGAAGGCGAAGGTGTTGCCGGTACGGCCCATGCCGGTCTGCGCTTCGTCCAGCACCAGCATCATGCCGCGCTCGCGGCACTTGGCCTGCAGCGCCGCGAGATAGCCTTCGGGCAGTTCCAGGATGCCGCCGGAGCTCAGGATCGGCTCGGCGATGAAGGCGGCCAACGCGCCGGTGGACTGGCGGTCCACCAGCTCGAAGCCATAGTCCAGCTCCGCCTGCCAGTCGTGCTTGCCGTTCTTCAGGAACGTGGGGCGATAGGCATTGGGCGCCATGATCGCCATGCCGCCGACGCTCATCGGGCCGTAGCCCTTGCGGCCCGCCGAGTAGGTGCTGGCCGCCGCGCCGCCGGTCATGCCGTGCCAGGACTGGCCGAAGCCCACCACCTCGTAGCCACGGGTGGCCATGCGCGCCATCTTCAGCGCCGCCTCGTTGGACTCGGCGCCGGTGCTGAGCAGCATCACGCGGTCCAGGCCCGGAGGCGCCAGCGCGGCCAGGGCCTCGGAGAGTTCAACCACCGGCTCCGACATCATGCTGCTGTGGATATGCGCCAGCTTGCCGACCCAATGACTCACCGTCTCGGTGATCTCCGGGTGGCTATGGCCGAGGATCGCGCTCATCTGGCCCGAGGTGAAATCGAGCACGCGGCGCCCGGAGGCGTCGTAGAGGAAGGAGCCCTCGCCCCGGACGGGGACGAAGTCGGCGAAGGTGCCGCCGTAGCGGAACACGGATTTGGCGGCTCGGGCGAGCAGTGCGTTGGTCATGGCTGTGCTTCTTTGCTTGTCTGGTGGTGTCTGGTTGATGGGTCTTGCGAGCCGCTGTCAGCGGGCCGCCAGCGGCAACACGTTGTCGTCCGAGTTGCTGTCCACGTAGGTGTTGTAGGGGTCGACGCCGACGAAGGTCGGCTCCTGGTCGACGGTCAACGTCAGGGTCTGGCGCCCGCTGTGCAGGCGGTGGACCTGCATCGACAGGACGCTCTTCGCGGTGAAGTCGCGCTTGCCGGGCTCGGCCGAGAACACGCCGACGTCGAAGGCCTCGTCCAGCGGGGCATCGATCTCCCGGCCCCGGTCGTCGGCGTAGCGCTTGCGGGCGTCCATCTCGATGGCGACGCTCCAGCGGCCATCGGCCAGGCGGCTCTTGTGCGCGTCGACCACGCGGACGTCGTACATCGTGATCTTCTCGAACAGGTCGGTGATCAGCTGCTGGTGCTCGGCCCCGGCCTCCGCCCGCAGGCGCCGGATCAGGTCCCGCGAGTTGGGATAGGGCGCCGCCTTGAAGGCGTAGTCCTTGATCAGTGACCGCAGTGCGCGATTCACGGCCTCTTCGCCCAGGCGCTCCTTGAGCAGGTACATCACCATGCCGCCCTTCATGTAGCGGACGTGCGCCTGCTCCTCGACCCGGTCCAGCGACACCTCGCCCACGGTGGCCATGGCGCGGGCACGCAGGTAGGTGTCCAGCGAATGCTTGAGGAAACGGCGGATCTCTTCCTTGCCGTACATGCGCTCCATGACCATCAGCGTCGAATACTGCGCCAGGGTTTCCGACAGCACGGTCTGGCCCTGCATGTCGGCGCCGATGACCTGGTGTGCCCACCACTGGTGCGCGATCTCGTGCGCGGTGACGTAGGTGACGCCGTCGTACCAGTCCGGCTCGGGCGGCCCCAGGATGAAGCCGGCCGCCTCCGAGTACGCGACCGTGCCGGGGTAGGCCTGGGCAAAGTTGCGGTAGGCCGGGAATTCCACGATGCGCAGCTCGTTGAACTGGTACGGGCTGAAGCTCTTGGTGTAGTAGTCCATGGCCTCCTTCATTGCCCGCATCATGCGGTCGACGTTGTAGCCATGATCCGGGTGGTGGTAGACCTCCAGGGACACGTCGTTCCACTGCTCCTGGCGCCGCTCGTAGCGCGCCGAGAGCACGGTGAAGAAGTGCTGGATCGGCGCCGTGGTCCTGAAGCGCGTGATGCGACGCTCGCCCTCGATCCTCGAGTCCATCTGGGTCCCGGGCGCCACGACGGTCTGGTCCTTGGCGGCGGAAATGGTCAGCTCGGCATTGACCCAGTCGCTGTCCGGCCGGAAGTAGTGGTTCAGGCGCGGAGCCTCATCGTCCAGTTGCGGCGGACGCAGTTCGTCCGGCAGGCCGTACTTGCGGCGCTGCGTGCGATCCGCCAGCGCATAGATGTTGTGCACACCCAGCAGCGGCGTGATCTCCCAGTTGTTCAGGAACGTGCCGTTCTCGACAACGCGGTTTTCGTTGTTGTTGTTACGGAAGCCCCGCTGCTCGCGCACCGTCTCGAAGCGGATTTCTGCGGTTTGCCCCGGCTGCAGCGGCTGGTCGAAGCGGTAGATGCGGAAGTGCAGGTCCGGAATTTCCTTGACCATGCGGGCGCCCTGGACCTCCAGCGAACGCATCTGCAGATCGGCCACGGCATCCGTGCCCAGCCAGCTGCCTTTCTCGAGCTGGCGCACCCAGAACACCGGGATTTCGCTCAGCGGCGCACCGGTCTTGTTCTGGACCACGTAGCTGCCGCGGGTGGTCACCCTCGGCACCTCTGCCTGGATGTCGAGATCAAGTTTTACATCGGTGATGCGCGGCAGCGGCATCGACTTGTAGGGGAACAGCTGCTTCTCGTACTCCGCTGACCAGCGCTCGCTGTCGAGAGTGGTGCGCCATTCGTTGAGCACGTGCGTGTTGTAGTACACCACGCCGCCCGTGCCCAGCATGGCGAGGGCCGCCGCCGCCGTGATCCAGCCGGCGGTACCGCGCAGCCTGGACGGCAGGCGGCGGATGCGCTGCTTTAGCGGGGCGGAGGTCCCGCGGCGCCAGAGACCGTAGGCCAGTACCGCCAGCAGGGTCGCCGCCGCGGTCCACCAGGCCCGGTACCAGGCCGCGTACTGGGCGAATTCACCCTGCCCATTCATGTCCGACAAGGGCACCGGCGAGGTGCTGGCATACAGGTAGAGATGGTTCTCCCAACCCAGCCTGGGGAAGGCGATCTGCGCGGCGACCACCAGCACGACTACCAGCAGTCCGCCGTACTTGTTCGGCACCAGCATCTGGATCAGGACGACCAGCACGGCGTATTGCGCCATGGTGATCATCCAGGGCAGCAGGTACCAGTTCAGGTAGTGCGTCAGCTCGAAATTGAAATAGCCCTTGAGTGCCTGCACGCCGAGCGCGGTGAACGCGCTGGCCAGCACCATGAGCCACAGCACCAGGGCGATGGCGATGATCTTGGGCAGCACGAACACCCAGTCCGGCGACGGTGTCGCGTCGATGATCTGCTCGATGCGGCGCTCGCGGTCGCGCCATACCAGCTCGCCGGCGTAGTAGGCCGCGATCACCAGCGCGATGGTCGGGAACTCCACCACCAGCGCATTGATCATGATACGCGTCACCGGCAGAGTATTGATGCCGAAGTCGTCACCGGAGTACCACAGGCCGATCAGCGCATTGAGGATCGCCATGCCCAGCAGCACCAGGAAGGACGGGCTGCGCAGCACGCTCAAAACGTCGAATCGGGTCAGGGTGGCGAGGGCCGACCAGCCGAGGCGGCGCGACGCCGGGGCCCGCGTGGCAGGCGGCAAACGGCGGCCCAGGTCCGGCGTCACCGGATCCGCGGACGCCTTCGCAGGCTTGCCTTCATGGCCCACCCGCAGGAAGTTGCGCCAGGTCCAGGCCAGCATGCCCAGGGCAATGCCCATCCACAGCGCACGGTTCAGCAGCATGGGCCCGGCCAGCGGCACCAGTTGCCCGTTGCGCTCGGTGGGCGACCAGTACTGGGTGGTCAGCTTGAAGGCGGAGAGTGCGAAGGGGTCCAGCAACGCCGCCCAGTCGCGCACGCCCGGCTGCGTGATGTAGCGGGCCGACAGCAGGTAGATCATCAGGGCGACCAGGGCCACCACGTAGGGCGCCAGCATCGAGCGGGTGATGGTAGCCACCGCGAACAGGCAGGCGCCCAGGATGAACAGCGACGGCAGGCACAGCACGAGGTAGGCGTGAAGATAGGCGTCCCAGCGGAACGCACCGACGGTTTCCGGATCGAGCCAGGGCATGGCCGCCGCCAGCAGCGCCGCCAGCGGCACGGCGAGGAACACCAGCGCGCTGGCGCAGAAAGCGCCGAGGAAACGGCCGAACAGGTAGTCGAACCTTGAAAGCCCGGTTACGCGGATGATCGACCCGAAACGGGTCTCGTCATCGCGCAGGATCACGTTGGAGACGAACGAGGTCACGATGAACATGGCGAACACGCCCATGATCATCAGGTTGAAGGCGACCGTGTACGGCGAGTTGCGGAACACATATCCGCCCCAGCCGATCCGCAGGCTGTCCGAGACGACCATCCAGAAGGTCAGCCCGAAGAACGCCAGCGTGGTGATCCAGAAGATCGCCGAGGTGGCCTGGTACCGCAGCTCGAAGCGAGCGACGTGGCTTAGCATGACGGCATCTCAGGCAGGGCGACGGCCGCTGATCAGGGTCGAGAAATAGGCGTCTTCGAGGCTGCCTTCCGCCTCGGTGAAGCCTTCGCCGGGATTCTCATCCGCCAGCACGTGGATGTAGGTGCGGCCACCGTAGAGGCGGGTCGCGATCACGTTGTAGGCATCGCGGTGCGACTCCAGCTCGTCCTTGCCGATGGTCTTGCGCCAGACGCGTCCCTGGATCTCCCGGATCAGTTCCTGTGGGGTGCCCTGCTTGACGATGCGTCCGCTCATCAGCATCGCGGTGTTCTGGCAGAGCTTGGCGATGTCCTCCACGATGTGCGTGGACAGGATGACGACGACGTTCTCGGCGATTTCCGCCAGCAGGTTCAGGAAGCGGTTGCTCTCCTCGGGATCCAGTCCGGCGGTCGGTTCGTCCACGATCACCAGGCGCGGGTCGCCCATCAGGGCCTGTGCGATACCCCAGCGCTGGCGCATACCGCCGGAGAAGCCGGCCACCGCCTTGTCACGGAATTTCCAGAGGTTGACCTTGTTCAGCAGCGCCTCCACCACCTCGCGGCGCTCGCCACGCCCGGCGTAGCCCTTCAGCACGGCGATGTGGTTCAGCAGCTCGTAGGCGGTGACGCGCGGATACACGCCGAAGTCCTGCGGCAGGTAACCCAGCGTCGCGCGCAGCGCTTCGGGGTTGGCCAGCACGTCGATCTCGCCGAACTGGATGGAACCGGAGCTGGGAACCTGCAGTGTCGCGATGGAGCGCATCAGCGAGGACTTGCCCGCGCCATTGGGGCCGAGCAGGCCGAACATGCCCAGCGGCACCTCCAGCGTGACGCCATCCAGCGCGCGGAAGCCGTTGGGATAGGTGTGGCAGACGTTCTGAAGTTTGAGCACAGCGGACCTCGTGTCGATTCCAGCGGCTTTCAGCAGCCGCGTTTCATTAGGTTTTGTCGATGCGCTGCAGCGGCCTATTGCCGCAGCGTCATCGGTTCGCCGATGGCGTCCGCGGCGATCTCCGCGGCGGAGAACGGATAGCGGTGCATCTTCTTCTTCGAGAATTCGCGCGTCTGGTCGGCGTAGTGGGGCGACGCCGGATCGGTGGACTGCGAGTAGCTGAGGATGGCCTTGGCCACCGGGCCCTGGTCGTCGAAGGTGACCGCCTGCATGTAGCTGGCACCGTGCATCAGCACATAGCCCTTGGAAGCCGGCATACCCTTGGCGTAGTTGAGGACGCCGCCGGTCGATGAGCCGGAAATGGGAATCCGCTCATCGCCGCGCTGCGCGAACTGCACGTCGCCCAGCCTTGCATCCGGCTCGATACCGAGCTTCTTCATGCCTTCCGCGGCGGCAGCCAGCTCGGCAAGCACGGCATCGCCGGCCTTGCCCGCGACGATGAAGCCTCGCGGCGTGTTGAGCGGATCGTTGGCGTCATAGGCCACCTTCCAGACGTCCGGGCGGTTTTCGATCTTGGGCCAGAACAGCGAGAACAGCATCGCGCCGCGGCTGTCGAGCTCGGCCTTGCCGTCCCATTTCGCCAGGGCCGCACAAGCCTCGGCAGGCGCGCTCTTGCGCTTGCAGAGCTGCAGCAGCGACGGCCGCGCCAGGTCTGCCGCGAAGAACTTGTTGCCGAGCATCGTCTGCGCGGCGAGGTCGATGTCGAAGCGACCTTCCTTCAGCACACGGCTGATTTCCTCGACGCCGGAGCGCGTGCGCAGGCGGCCCAGGCCGGGCTCGCGGCCCATGATCGGGCTCAGCTGCAGGGGCTCGGCCGGATTGGAGTAGCGATAGCTGTCGTTGCTGTTCTGCACGTAGTCGCGGCGGACCAGGGCGGCCTGCAGCGAGGCCGGCAGCAGGCCAGGTTCCGCGGTGCCAGGCGATTGCACCCAGTCGCAGGCCGCGCGGCTGCCATCGAGCACGTAGATATCCTGCAGATGGCCCGGCAGGCGATCGCGGACCGTGCCGCAGGCGGCAAAGCGATCCGTCGGCACGTTCGGCACCGGGGTGATGTCGGCATAGAGCGCATCGCCGTTGCGATCGGCTGCCAGCGTGTTGAAGGCCGGCACGCCCAGCGTGCGGCCCAGCGCCTCGCGGATGTCCTGCACGTTGCGCGCGCGGGCCATGTCCAGGTAGGTATCGCCGCTGCGCAGGTTGTTGGTATTGGCGTCGGTCACCGCATAAGCCGTCTGCCGCGTCCATTCCAGCTCCGTGCCCGGCACGGAAACCAGTGGGCCGTGACGGGTCGCGTACAGGGTCCGGGCGATCATCCGGCCGTCCTTGTCCTGCACCTGGATCTCGCGGCGGCTCATCGGCTCGCGCTGTCCATCGACGATGTAGGCGGTCGGGTCCTGCGGATCCAGCGTGAGCTTGAACAGCGTCATGTGCGCCGCCATGTCCGACGTATGGGTCCAGGCGACGTCCCTGTTGAAGCCGATGCCCACGAAGGGCAGGGTCATGATCGCCGCGCCGGCAACGTCGAGCTTGCCGGGAATGGTGAAATGCACTTCATAGAAGCGCGCGGGGCCGATCCAGGGGAAATGCGGATTCGCCAGGACCAGGCCCTTGCCGTTGGTCGTCGCTTCACCGCCGAAGGCCCAGCCGTTGCTGCCGAGCGGCATGCCGTCGAAAGCCTCCATCGCGGCAAGGCGGGAGCCCGCCTCCCGGCGAGCCGTCGCAGCCGGAGGCGCCGCGGTCGCGATCTGCCGGGCGAGCAGCGCGGACGACGACAGGATCGAGAAGGTATTGAACGAGACCAGGACATCATCCGTGGTGATCTCGCGGACCCAGGGCTTGCCGGCACAGGCCGCCGGCAAGCTGTCGCGGTGATCGCGCAGGTAGCGGTTGTAGCCCGCGACCCAGCCGTCCACCAGCGCCCGGTAGTCCGGCGACGCCTTCTGGAAGGCCGCGCGCAGGGCGGCCTTGTCAGTCACCGCCAGCTGGAAGATGTCGTTGTCGAGGTTCTTCGCCGGGCGGATGCCGATCAGGGCATCGCCGTCGGCGCCGAAGTACTTCGAACGCTCACCCGCGAAACTCATGTAGGTGTCCGCCAGCAGGCAGACATTGTCCTGGGCACGCGTATAGGCGGCGCCGAAGCCAAGGCTGGCGAAGTCGGCGGCCTGGATATGGGGAATACCGAACTGGGTGCGCGTGATCGTGGCCTCGTACCGCGCTTCAGCCGGAGCCGGCTCCTGCGGGCCGGTGGCGGCGCAGGAGGCCAGCACCAGGGTGGCGACGATGAGCAGCGGGTGTGAGCGCATGGCGATCTTCCTTGCGTAAGCCAATGCCGGGAGGCGTCCCGAAACTTCCTTGGTGGGCTTGAACATGACTCAGAACTCCACGCCCAGGCGCAGGATGATGGTGCGCGGGCGGGTGTAGCCCACCGCGGAGCCGTCGACCCCCGCTTCGGACGATTCCGGGGAATCCGTCGCCGACACGACCTTGCGCTGGTCGGTGAGGTTGTTCACCACCAGGCCCAAGGTCGGTGAGAACGACAGGCCGGTATGCGTTACCGAGAAGTTGAAGTTGAGCATATTGCGCTCTTCCAGCCTGCCGGCATGCTGGATGTTTCCAAAGGCTTCAGCGGAGTAGGTGTACTGCAGCGCCGTGTTGGTGGCCCAGGCGTCGGCGAAGAGGCGGGCGTAGTTGATCGCGGCCGCGGCCTGGAAGCGCGGCGCGTTCGGCATGACCGTACCCGAGGGCACTTCTTCACCGTTGCTGTCTTCGAACACCGCCGCGGTGCGGGAATCCAGGTAGCTGCCGCTGAAGTCGAGCGAAAGCCCTTCCACCGGCGGCAGGTACTGCAGCGAGAATTCGATGCCGCTGACCTTCACCTCGCCGACGTTGTCGATGTAAGCCTCCGCCGGGGGCGCGATCTGTGAGACCTGCGCCTCGCTCCACTGTTGGTAGAAGGCCGTCAGGTCGGCACGCAGTGTCCGGTCCAGCCACTCGCTGCGCACGCCGGCCTCGTAGGACCAGAGTTCGCTGGAATCGTAGGTCTGGGGGGCCGAGGAGTTCGGAGCCGGTACCGCGATCGCATTGACGCCGCCGTACTGGAAGCCGCGCGACACGCCGCCGTAGAGCATGACTTCGTCGGTGACCTGCCAGGTCAGGGCCAGCTTGGGGCTGAAGCCGTTGCCTGCCACGTTCAGGTCCTGGGCAGGCGGCAAGCCGGTGTTGGTGACGAAGGGCAGCAGGCCGGCCACCTCGGAGCGTCCGCTCACTTCGGTCTTGTACAGACGAGCACCGAGCGTCAGGTTGACCGGGCCGAGTTCCCGCGTCACCTCGCCGAACAGGGCGATTTCCTCGGCATCCAGCGGGCTGAGCTTCTGGTTGCCCAGCGACAGGCCGTTTTCGCTGAGCGCGAGCCGCCGGATCTGCGCCGGCAGCAGGTTGAACACCTGGGCCAGCGCCGAATCCGCCGCGAGCGGGAAATAGATGTCGGAGTTGATGTCCGCCGTGGTGGTGCTGAAGAACGCGCCGCCCTGCCAGGTCCAGGGGCCGCCGTCCGGCGACACCAGGCGGAGTTCCTGCATCAGCCCGCGCGACTCGACGTCTCGCTTGGAGCGCCCGAAAGGAATGCCTGCCATGCCTGCCTGCTTGACCAAGCCGTACGACGAGTCGAAGTTGAACTTGTTTTCCTTGTTCTGGTACGCGGTCAGTGATACCAGCGTCGCCCAGTCGAAACGGTAGCGCACGTCCAGCGTGCTCAGGTCGAAATAGCGGCGCGTCGGCGAAGCGGTCGGCGCGTCTCGGCGCGTGTAGTCGTAGTTGAAGTCGGTGGTGAAGAAGGCCTCGTCGGCCTTGCGCTCCTGGGCCATGTACCAGGCATTCACGGTCAGGCGATCATTGGGCTCCCACAGCAGCATCGCGCGACCCGACCACTTCTTCGCGTCGTCCGCGTCCTTCTCCTGCCGGGCCGGGTTGTCGATGTCGATCACGCCCGGGCGGTGTTCCGCCGTTCCGGACAGGCGCAGCGCCACCTCGCTGCCCAGTGGCACGTTCAGCGCCCCGCTGTAGGTCGGGGCGGCGCCGCCGTCCTTGATCGACATCCATTCGACGGCGGCCTTGCCTTCCCAGGTGTCCAGCTTCGGCGCATTGGGAACGTAGCGGATGATGCCGGCCAGCGACGACGCACCGAACAGCGTGCCCTGCGGGCCCTTCAGGACCTCGACGGTCTGCAAATCCCAGGTATCCGGGTCCACCACCGTGAAGCTGCCGATGGCGTCGCCCAGCGGCACGTCTCCCAGAACGGTGCCCACCGTCTGGTTGGTGGTGTTGTCGGGCGCGATGCCACGGATCACGACCTTGCGCGAACTGGTGACCGCCACGTCCTGCATCTGCAGGCCGGGCACCTGGTCGACGAAGTCCTGCAACTCGCGCGCGCCCTGCGAGGCCAGCTTGTCACCACTGAGCACGTTGACGGTCATCGGGATGTCGCGCACCGACTGTTCGCGCTTGGTTGCGGTCACCACGATCTCTTCGATCTGTGCCCGGTATGCCGGCTGCGGCAGCGGCTGCGGGCTCTGCTGTTCACGGGTCAGCACCGGGATGGTCTCGAGTTCCTCGAAAGACTCCTCGCCCTGGGCCGGGGCTGGGACAGCCGCATCGGCCTGCGCCGGCGGGGTCGCATCCGGCGGGCTGGCCGTGTCGGCGGCTGTTGCCGGCGCGGCGGAAGCTTCTGCCGATGCCTCGCTACCGATGTCACCACCCAGGATTTCATCCAGGGCGGAGTCGATCTCGGCATCACCTGCCTGGCCCTGCGCGGCAGATGGCGACGTATCCCCAGCGGTCTGCTCCTGGGCACCCGCCACCGACGCGAAGCCGGCCCACAAGGCCAGGCACAGCGTGCTCCGGCGAAACGGAAGCGCGCGGGAATCCCTCGAGAACTTCGCTCTGCTCATGTCGAATGCATGTCCAAATGATCAACCCGTATCCGGGACTGCCCTTGCCCGGCAAAGCCCCTCACCCCAGGTGTTGCGCAAGGAAGCCGCAAGCCTGAAGAGGCAAGCTACACGATGTGATTACGTACGCGAATCTAATACTTCTAATGCTTGCCATAAGATTTACTTATGCCTTCGGGCACGCTGATTGCAGAGGGGCACCCGCAGGTTTTTTTGCACTCGAAGTGGGCGCGGGATGCGCCGGCGCGGTGCGCGGACATCGTGCTCCAGGCGCCCCGGCCGGGCTTGCGCACAGCCGGCCGCCCGGCGAATGCCGTCGGGCGGCCGGATCAGCAGGCGCCAGGCCCTTGCGGCCCGGCAAGAAGCGGCTTACTTGGCCTTGACCGGAACCGGCTCGGCCGCACGACGGGCACACTCGGCATCCTGCTCGGCCGAGCCGCCGGAAACTCCAACGGCCCCGACGACGCGCCCCTTGTCGTCGGACAGCGGCACGCCGCCCGGCAGCGTCGTCATCTGCATGACCAGGAAGGCATCCCGGGTCGGTGCATCGGCCGCGGCCACTTCGCCCAGCACTGCCGTCGGCGCATTCAGGCGCAAGGCCGTCCGCGCCTTCAGCAGCGCGGCATCCGCGGTCGCGGGGGAGGCGCCGTCCTGGCGCTTGAAGGCCACCAGCGTGCCGGACGCGTCGATCACCCCGGCACTGAACGGAGTGAGCTTCTGGCTGGCGACGTAGTCCAGGCAGCGCGCGATCATGCGCTCGGCGTCGCGCAGCGCGCTATCGCCACCCTTGTCCGTGGCCTGCGCGGGCATGGCCGCCATCGTCATGCCGGCGCACAGCGCCGCGGCGGCCTTCGTCCATCCAAGCTTGCTCATCATTTCTGCTTACCGGTTGCGTTGGAATCTGGCGGGGGCGGAGCATGCGCGTCCGAACCCGTTGCGCCCTGCTCGCTCTCGTAGGCCTGCCAGGCATCGTTGATCAGCGAGGCGCGGATGGCCTCGACTTCCTTCGCCGTCAGCAGACCCTTGAAGGAGCCCATGCCGCGGCTGGCGCGGATGCCGCCGAGCACGATGTCCTCGAACTCGGCGTAGGTCTGTGCATTGATGCGCCGCAGGTCCGGCACGGTGCCGGTCGCCGCGCTGTTGTTGTGGCAGTGCTGGCAGTGGCGCTTGAAAAGGTCCGTGCCCAGCGTGATCGTCTCCGGCGAGCCGTGGCGCGGTGCCGGCGGCGTGGCGAACTTCTTCGCATGCTGGATCTCCGCCGGCAGCGGCACCGCACCGCCGCCCAGCCGCAGCACGATAAGCTTGCCGGCGTTGCCGTAGCGATAGGCCGCCGTGCCCTCGGGATGCGTGCCGCCCAGGGCGCCGCCGAATCCCGCCAGCAGCGCCACGTACTGCTCGCCGTCCAGCTCATAGGTCATCGGCGCGGCCATGATGCTGACGCCCAGGTTGATCGCGGCAAGCTGCTCGCCGGTCGAGGCGCGGTACACGTACAGGTAGCCCGTGGAGCGGCCCTGGAACACCAGGTCGCCGGCCGTCGTCATCACGCCGCCGCCGTTCCAGATGGCGTTCATCTTGCCGACCCACTGATCGGAGGTTTCCACCTGCCAGGCCACCTTGTTGGCCACCGGATCCCAGGCCCGGAGAAAGCCGCGGATGGTCGGGTCGGGCTGGCCCTTGGCGAGCTCGGCCACCGTCGGCATCTTGGCAGTAGCCTCCGCGTCCAGGCCCCAGTCAATCGCGCCGTCGATCGGGAAGCTGTACAGCACGCCGAGGTTGATGCCGCCCTTCTGGTACTTGAACGGCTCCTTCGGGATCCACCACACCGCACCCATTTCCAGCGTAGGGATGTAGACCAGACGGGTCTGCGGATTGAAGGCCATCGGGTGCCAGTTGTGCCCGCCGGCGGGTGACGGGAAGATCAGGATGGGCGTGTCGCTGTAGTTGCCCTGCCCCGTCTCCACTGGGCGGCCGGTCTTCTTGTCCACATGCGACGCCCAGGTGACCGGCACGTAGGGCTCGGCGGACAGCAGCTCGCCGGTCACGCGATCGAGCACATAGAAGAAGCCGTTCTTCGGCGCCTGCATCAGCACCTGGCGCTGGCGCCCGCCGATCTCCAGATCCGCCAGGACCATCTTCTGCGTCGCGGTGTAGTCCCACTGGTCGCCCGGCGTGGTCTGGTAGTGCCAGGCCATCCGGCCGGTGCCGGCGTGCAGCGCCAGGATCGACGACACGAACAGGTTGTCGCCACCCGAGGGGCTGCGCAGCTCGCGCGGATACAGCGCCGAGTTGCCCACGCCGATGTAGATCAGGTCCAGTTGCGGGTCGTAGGCCATGCCGTCCCAGACCGTGCCGCCGAGGCCCACCTCCCAGAACGAGTTCGGGTCCCAGGTCTTGGCGGCCATCTCCAGTTCCGGATTTTCGAAGGGGCCGGTGGTGCTCTTGGGCACCGTGAAGAAGCGCCAGCGCTGCTCGCCGCTCTGCGTATCGTAGGCGGTGACGTAGCCGCGCGCGTCCAGCTCGGCGCCGGAGTTGCCGATCACCACCAGGTCGCCCGCGATATAGGTGGAGCCCGTGACCGTGTAGCCGCGCTCGTGATCGATGATGGTGTCCACCTCCCAGGCCTTCTGGCCGGTCTTGGCATCCAGCGCGATCAGGCGGCCGTCGAGCGAGGCGACGAAGATTCGGCCCTTGTGGAAGGACAGGCCGCGGTTGGTGATACCGCAGCAGACCTTGCTGGTGATGGCGCTGTCCACCTTCGGGTCGAAGGACCACAGCGGCTTGCCGCTGCGGGCATCCAGCGCATGCACGAAGCCCCAGGGCGCGCTGAGGTACATGACGCCGTCCACCACCACCGGGGTCGAGGACTGCCCGTGCTTGGTGTCGAGATCATGGTTCCAGGCGAAGCCCAGCTTATCGACGTTACCGGCGTTGATCTGCTTCAGCGGCGACGAATAGGTCTGGCCGGCGTCATGCCCGCCGATCAGCCAGTCGCCGTTGGCGGCGGCAGCGGCGATCTGCGAGGACGGCCCATCCTTCGGCAGCACCGGCCCGCGTAGCGCGAAGACTGCGGCGAGGGCGGCCACGATAACGAGCAGTGCCCCCACGATGAGAGATTGGTTCCGCATGACGCTCCCGGACTGATGAAAACTGGTTGTTGACGCGGTTCGTCGCTTCAGGCGGCCGACGGCTTCACCACCGGCAGCAGCACGGCCGATGCCTGCTCCGCCGAGCGCAGCACGGTGATGTTCGCCTTGCGATAGTCCTCAGGCCGGGCGTTGAAGATGTTCGGTACGAAGCTCTGCGGATTGCGGTCGTACAGCGGGAACCAGCTCGACTGGATCTGCACCATGATGCGATGCCCCGGCTTGAACACGTGGTTCACGTTGGGCAGCTCGAAGCGGTACTGCTGCGGTTCGTTGGCCGGGATCGCGCTGGGCTGCTCGAAGCTCTTGCGGTAGCGGCCGCGGAAGATGTTCATGGCGATCGGCAGCTGGTAGCCGCTGTTGTCCGGATCGACGTGGTCCTTCGCCGGATACACGTCGATCAGCTTCACCACGAAATCGCCGTCGGTACCCGTGGTCAGGGCGTGCAGGTCGGCCAATGGAATGCCGCGCACGTGCACGGCCTCGGTCAGCACCGGCGTCTCGTAGCTCAGCACGTCGGGGCGGCCGTCGACGAAACGCTGGTCCTGCGCCAGGCTCGTGCTCCAGGCCTCGTAGGGCTTGCCGAGCACGCCCGTGCCCAGCTCGGCGAAGGGGTCCACCACCGGCCGCGGCAGGTAGGGGACCGGCTTGGCCGGATCGCTGCAGTAGGTGTCGCCGCCATCCTTCTGCGAGGGCCGGCTGAAAGACAGCGTGGAGCCGGCCTCCATGAACAGCGGCTGCAGACCGGCGGTGTATTGCTCGTCGCAGACCGTGGGCCAGTCCGCCAGGCGCTCCCAGCGCTTCTCGCCGGTGTTGTAGGCCATGACACGGGCCAGGTTCGCCGGCGGGCCGCCGCGCAAGTGCTCGTCCAGGAACGGGAACATGATCTCCTGGTTGTACTGGTGCGCGGTGTCGATCTGCCACTGGATGGGCCCGATCGACGGCGCCGTGCGCCATACCTGGTTGTGGTGCCAGGGGCCCAGCACCAGCCAGTTGTTGGCCTCGTGCCCGGCCTGCTTCAGCGCGCGCCAGGCGTGGTTCGCGCCCCAGTTGTCCTCCTGGTCCCAGAAGCCCTGGGTCCACAGCGTGGGCACCGTCGACGGACGCTCGACCAGGCGCTGGTCCACCGCGTAGGCCTGCCAGTACGCGTCGTAGGCCGGGTGCTCCATCATGCGCGCCACGAAGGGCAGGCGATCCAGGCCGTGCTCGCGGATGTAGTCGCCGGCGGAACCGGCGCGCAGGAATTCCTCGTACTTGTCGTGCGTCTGGCTGGGCGTGAGCACGCCGACGCCGCGCTGGCCGCTCTGCATGTGGATGAAGCCCAGCATCATCTGGCGGAACGCGCCGGAGTGGAACCAGTCGTCGCCCATCCAGGCGTCGATCAGCGGGCCCGAGGGCACCGCCGCCTTCAACGCCGGGTGCGGGTCCAGCAGCGCCATGGCGCTGGTGAAGCCGACGTAGGAGTTGCCGAAGATGCCGACCCGGCCATTGGACTCCGGCAGGTTCTTCACCAGCCAGTCGATGGTGTCCCAGGCGTCGGTCGAGTGATCGGTCTCGGTGGTGTTGCAGGGGCCGCGCGTGGCCTGCGTGACGTAGTAGTCGCCTTCCGAGCCATGCTTGCCGCGCACGTCCTGGATCACACGGATGTAGCCGGCGAGCAGGTACTTGTCCCCTGCCATCCGCGGCTTGAACAGCGAGGCGTTGTAGGGCGTGCGCATGATCAGCGTGCCCGCGTCCTTCGCATTCCGGGGCAGGTAGACGTAGGTCTTCAGCCTCACGCCGTCGCGCATCGGGATCATCTCGACGCGCTCGATGAACCCCTGGTCCAGGGCCCTGACTTCAAAACGTTCTGGAATGTCGCTCACGGCCCGTCCTTGCTGAGGAAGCTGCGCCCGCCCTGCAGCGGCGCAGTGCCCGCTGCAGGGCTGCTGTCGGCCGCAAAACCAGGGGGCATCCCGGCCATTCTGCCCACAGCACTACCTCACAAGAAGCCAATACTTCTTATGCTGGACATAAGATTTTCTTATGACTCAAAGGGGTGCGATCCGCATGCCCGCCGCTGGGGCGCCGCGCGCAATCGGAGGGCGGCTAGATCGTGGGCAGCATCGACCGCAGATGCGACTCGAAGCTGCGCAGCAACTGCGACGAGTTGTGCCGCCCGGTCTTCACGGTAATGCCGATCGACGGCAGCTTGGGTAGCCGGCTCGACGGCGGCAGCGCATACAGGTCGGGCGGAACCGCGCACTGCGTCAGCACGGAAATCGCCTGGCCGGAGCGCACCACCGCCATCAGTCCGGCCATGCTGCCGCTGGCGTAGGCAATGCGGTACTGGCGTCCCGCACGCTCCAGCCCCGAGATGGCAGCCTGGTAATCCAGGGTGTCGGGGTCCGAGAGTGCCAGCTGCACCGGATCGCGGTTGTGCGCGTCGCTACCCTTGACCCCCACCCACACGAACTGTTCTCGACGCAGGAAGCGGTCGCGCTGCGAGCTGTCCGGCTCCGAGACGATGGCAATGTCCAGGACCTGGCTCTTGATCTTCTCCAGCAACCGCGTGGTCGGCTCGCAGACCACCTCGATCAGCACCTGCGGGTGCAGCTTGGAATACTCGCGCAGCAGCTGCGGCAGGAAGGCCAGCGCGTAGTCCTCCGGGCAACCCACCCGCAACTCGCCGGACAGGCTGACACCCAGCAGTTCGCCCACCGCCTCGTCGTGCGTGCGCAGGATGTTCTGTGCATGCAGGTACAGCCGCTCGCCCTGCGCCGTCAGCGTGATGCCGCGGCCGCTGCGGATCATCAGCGTCTGCTGCACTTCCATCTCGAGCCGCTTGACCTGCTGGCTCAGCGCCGCCTGGGTCCGGCCCACCTTGTCGGCGGCCCGGCTCATCGTGCGCGACTCCGCGATGGCGACGAAATTCCTCAGCAGATCAATGTTAAGACGGGTGCTCACGCCATAAATCTAGCTTATACCGCAAGCTCCGTCACGCTTCCCCGGGCAGGCAGGGCAACGGTCTGTCCAGCAAGCAGACCCGCAAGGGGCGCGGGCTCAGCGGCCCGCCTGCGCCAGCAGCTTCTCCAGCTCCTTGACGTAGCCGTCGTAGTACGCGGCAAGGTCGGGGTTGTAGCTGCTGTAGCCGTCGAGGATGTCGGCCTTCTGCTCGCTGTAGATGTCACGCAGCGCCCTGGCGCAGGCCAGGTTGGCGGGCTCGGCTTCGATGCACTTCTTGTACTGGAAGAAGGTCACGTAGCGCTCGCCGCTTTCCTTGCGCTTGAGCCAGTAGTAGTAGCGCGACATTTCCATGACTTCGAGATACTTCTTGCCGCGGTAGCGCTCGGGGCCGCCCAGTCGCAGCAGTTCCGCCGAGCGCTGGTAGGCCGGCGAGTAGCCGTTGATCATGGCAATGTCGTAGGCCCAGGTGATGTTGCTCTTGGGGGACGTGCCGAGCTTCTTGTCGGTGCCCTTCACCCAGGCGTCGCCTTCCTCATAGACCCGACCCATCCAGTAGGCCGTGCCGCCGCATTTCTGCACGGTGCCCGCGTCGGCGATGGCGGCGCCTTTCTCTCGATCGATCTGGGCCGGGGTCGCCAGCTCGCCGGTCAGGTAGGCCTGGCTCAGCAGCGTGGCCACCTCACAGTTCTTCCAGCGCTCCGCCGGATCGGTGACATTCCAGGTCGCGGCATTGGCGTAGTCGCGGTTGCCGTAGGTCTCCAGCAGGCGGCCCGCCGCGATGGCGGCGCTGATCTGCTGGCGGATGGCGCGTTGCTGCTCTGCCGGGATGGCCGCGTCCGGATAGCGCAGGCCGTCGATGAAGGCCGCGTCACTGGTGATCTCCATCAGCGCGCCGTAGCGGACATTGCCGCGGCGCTTGGCCTCGTCGGCGGCGAAGGACTGCAGGGCGCGGCGATTCGCCGCACGCTCCTCGTCGCTATAGCTGCTGTCCTGCGTGCGCCGGCTCATGATGTCGGCCATCTGGCCGCCGATGATGCCCACCGAGTTGTAGCTCTGGCCGCCGGCCACGCCGGAGGGCTTGCAGGCCACGTAGTCGTAGTGGCGCGCATCGCCAGCATCGCCCTGCTTGTTGTCGTTGAGGCAGGACTCGGCAAAAGCCTGGGAACTGAGCAGCACGAGTACGAGGGAGGACAGCCGGGCAAGACGCTTCATGGTTTCTCTGGGCACGAGGCCTGGGACAGGGTGATGGCCGATGCTAGGAAGCGGGCTCCCGTGCGCCTATCCCCACGGCGAGGGGGTTGACGCTACGGGTGATGTTCACTGTTTGGCAGCTTGCACGATGCCGGACCGCTCCCCGCCGGCCCGGCGCTTTGCCCAACGGAAATCTGACGCCCGGCTGAAAGCGCTGCAGGAGCCCGATTATGGGCGGCGGCCGTCCAGCACCTTAACTTGCGGCTTCACCTGCTTGATTGATCGGATTTTTCGCCCAGGCCCCCGCGCATCGAGTTTGCCCGTCCATCGGCCAACTGCTGACATGCAGGCAAGCTGGAACGGTCCTTGCCCCTTTCCAATGCGTGTTCCCTCATGGAGATCGGCAATGGATCAGCACGAGAAGACCGCAATGGGCCTGGAGCTCTACCGCATCGCCGCGGGCCAGCCCCACAAGGGCCTGCCTGTGCTGGAGCGGGCGCTGGGAATCTGCCAGAAGCTCCGCGAGGACGATCCGCGCTCCCGCCTGCACCGGGAACTGAACTCACTGCAGTCGCTGATGGCCGACTGGACGCGCGAGGAGGGCTGGTGGTCGCCCGGCACCGATCATGAAGCGCTGCGCGAAAATCTCAACGAATGCATCGATCACATCCTGGAGATCGCCACCTCGCCTTGCACGCTGCGCAAGCCGCGGCTGGCGCATGGCACCGTGTCGACGGGACCGCTGGCGCTGCCGCTCTCCCGCGGCGGAATGAATACACGGCGGCGAACCAGCCCGCAGATCCGACGGTCCGGCGCATGAATCCGTCGCAGTTCTCCGGTCCACATGGTCCGGGCAGGCTTGGCGTTCCCGGATAAGGTCGCTTTTAGCCCTGTGCAGCCGTTCCCGCCCGGCAGCGTTGCGCGTCGGCTGGATATTGCCGCGCCGCCATCAGGATCGAGACCGCGGTCAGCGCGATGGCCGTCGGCATGATCCACAGCAGCGACCCGCGCAGGCCCAGCGCCCGGAAGGCGCTGCTCATCTCCGTGGCGCCGGCCGCATGCATCGCCGCAGCCGCCAGCGCATCCGACAGCGCGCCGGTGGCGATGCTGCCCAGGCCGCCGCCGAGGATGTACATGAAGAAGAAATAGACCGCCATGCCGGTGGCACGCAGCTGCGGCGGCACGATGTCCTGGATCGCCGGGTAGACCGTGACGTAGTACAGGAACACCAGCAGCCAGCCGACCGACAGCAGCACCGTCAGCGCCGTCGTGGCACCGGCGGCCTGCATCAGGCCCAGCGCCAGCAGCGGCGTCGCCATCGCCAGGGCCGCCGCGCCCAGCAGCAGGCGGCCGCGCGGCCAGCGCCGGTGCGCGCGATCCGCCAGCGTGCCGCCGATGGCCAGGCCGACGATGCCGGTGACGCCGAGCACGATCGCGGCAATGCCACCCGCAGTCGCGATGCCCACACCGTGGTAGCGCACCAGCATTGCCGGCAGGAAGGTGTTGATGGCATAGGCCGCGAAGTTCATCGTCGCGCCTGACACGATCAGCCAGCGCAGCGTCGGGATCGACAGCAACCGGCGGATCGGCCGGTCGATGCTGACCGTCTGCATGTCCTGGTCCTGCGCTCCGCGCAGCGGCTCGCGTGCGCGCCACAGCAGGACAGCGATGATCAGGCCCGGTACCGCGGCGAAGAAGAACGGCGCGCGCCATCCGTACTGCTGCGCCAGCCAGCCGCCGAAGGCGAAGGCCGCGAGCGTTCCCAGCGGCAGTCCCAGCATGAACAGCCCCATCGGCCGCGAGCGCCGCTCGGAAGGGTACATGTCACCGATCAGCGAGTTTGCCGCGGGCGCGCAGCAGGCCTCGCCGACCCCCACGCCAAGCCGCATCAGCGTCAGCGTCGCAAAATTCTTGGTGGCGCCGGTGGCGGCGGTCAGCAGGCTCCAGCAGGTCACGCCGATGGCCAGCACCGAGAGCCGCCGGTAGCGGTCGGCCAGGCGGCCCAACGGGATGCCGGCCACCGCATAGACCAGCACGAAGGCCGTGCCGAGTGCGCCGAGCATGGTGTCGGTCAGGCCGAACTCGGCGCGGATCGACTCCAGCACCACCGCCGGCAGCGCGCGGTCGAAGAAGTTGAGGAAGTTGACGAGGAACAGCAGCGTCAGCAGGTATCCGTAGCGCGGGGCCTGGGTCGGCGTATTGGAGTTCATGCGTGCCTGCTCGTCGATCGGTGCCAGGAACGGCGACGCCACCATAGCCTAGTTGGCGCCAGGGCCGAAGCCCGCATGCCCTCGTGTACGCCGCGGCGCATGCGCCGTTCGTTCAGGCCGGCGCTGCCGCCCCGATGGCGGAGTGCTACTTCCGCGCATCTCCCAGGAACGCATCCAGCCCCTGAGCGATCGCCGTCATGCCTTCCAGCGTCGGATGCAACGGCGCGCCCAGCAGTCCCTTGGCCGGGCGCATGCCATTGGCCCAGGGCTCCGGCGCACAGACATCGTGCCCACGGGTCAGGCGCTCGGCATCCAGCAGCAGGGCACCGTGCCCCTCCGCCGCGGCATAGGTCACCTCCGCCAGCTTCCGCGCCATCAGCCGCATCTGCGCCGCTTGTTCCTCGCTGAGGCCGAGCCGCTCGCAACTGCCCTGATCCGGCAACAGCGTCTGGTAGTTCACCAGCACCACCTGGGCCTGCGGCGAGCGGCGGCGCACCTCCTCGATGATGGCCACCAGCCGGTTCAGCAGCGGAACCAGCTTCTGCTCCGTCTCCTCGAGACTGCGCACACGGCAACCGCCGAGGCGGCGCACCAGCCAGGACGTGTCGTCGTCGCAGCCCATCGCCATCATGTTGCCGAGATAGGCGATGTCGTTGCCGCCGATGGTGATCGTGACCAGCTCGGTGTCCGCGGTCACCGCATCGATCTGCGCCGGCTGCATCAGCTGGCCGCCTTCGAGAATATGGTGCGTCGTGGCGCCGCCGCAGCTCACATCCACCAGCGACAGGCCGCGCTGCCGGGCGAACTGGTGCGCGTAGTTGTCGCGGGATCTCGCACAGAACCAGGGGCTGTCCTCGGCCGCCGAGCTGATGGCGGGACCGGCCGCGAAGGAACTGCCCATGGCCACGTACTGCGGCCGGCCTTGCGTCGGGCGGCCTTCCAGGTAGACATGCAGCACCAGTCCGGCCAGCAGCAGCGCCAGCCCGCCGAAGGTCCACCGCGCAACGCGGGCTGATCTGGTGCTCATGTGCTTGTTTTTGGTGGAGGCGAGGGCACGGCGGAGGCAGGCACGCCGCCGGGCAGGATCAGGTTGCAGGCCCCAGCAGCGAGGCGGCTACCCAGCCCTGCCGACCGTCGCCGATGGTGATCTCCTGCCAGGCCCGGCCGTCGAATTCGCGGGCATCGCCCAGCAGCATCACCTCGGTGCCGCGCTGCAGGGTGAACAGGCGGTCCTGGCCGGGGTTGACCCGCACCACGGCGCTGTTGGCAGCGATATAGGCATGCGGCGAACGCTTCGGTGCCGCGACTTCCTTGGGAGCTTCAGCCACCTCGGCAACCTCGGCGGCTGCCGGAGCGGGCGCGGCTGCCACCGGGGCCTGCCGCTTGATGGCGGCCTGCACCGACGGACGCTGCAACCGGGCAACGTCCAGCTTGAGCTGGGCGATCTCGGCCTGCGCCACGCGCTGGCTTTGGGCCTGGCCTTGCAGCAGCACCGCCTGCGCCACGATCACGGCCGATGCCAGCAGGCAGACCAGCGTTGCCGCAATCCCCATGCGTTGCAGCAGGCGGCTGCGGGCCTTCTGGAAAAACTCGTCCCGGATGTCGCCGATCTCGCGCCACAGAAACGCGACCAGCAGCACAATGGCCACGACCGTGGCCACGGCAAGAATCATGGTCATGATTTTCCCCTCCCCAACCCAACAAGCTTCTTATACGTACGCCATCGCCGGGGCGGCAATGATAAATCCCGCCTACAGCGGCGTTGCGCCACCGGGCATTTTCCACGGCGGGCGCTGCGACAGCTTGGCCCGCATCCTAATGCCTTGATCCTGCGGGTGGAACCACCCTGGGACCGAGGGCCGGTTCACGGGGGGCCAGGAGGCCAGGCCGGATGGCGATGAACGTCCATCGCCATCCGGCCCGCTACGCCCTGCCTATTTCTTCGCGGCCTGCGCGCTGTAGCTGGTCATCAGGTTGCGGTAGTCCGGGATATGCGCCGAGAACAGCGCTCCCAGGCCGGCCACGTCGTTGCGCCAGTCGCGGTGCAGCTCGCAGGCCGTTCCGAACCAGGTCATGAGCTGCGCGCCGGCTTGCGACATGCGGTCCCAGGCGGAGTGGCGCGTGAGCTCGTTGAAGGTGCCGGAGGCGTCGGTAATCACGAACACCTCGTAGCCTTCCTCCAGCGCCGACAGGGCCGGAAAGGCCACGCAGACCTCGGTAACCACGCCGGCGATGATCAGCTGCTTCTTGCCGGTAGCCTTTACCGCCTTCACGAAGTCCTCGTTGTCCCAGGCGTTGATGTTGCCGGGCCTGGCGATGTACGGCGCATCCGGGAACATCTCCTTCAGCTCCGGCATCAGCGGGCCGTTGGGGCCGTGCTCGAAGCTGGTGGTGAGGATCGTGGGCAACTGGAAGTAGCGCGCGAGGTCGGCCAGCGCCAGCACGTTGTTCTTGAACTTGTCCGGGTCTAGGTCGCGCACCAGCGACAGCAGGCCGGCCTGGTGGTCCACCAACAGTACGGCGGCGTTGTTCTTGTCGAGGCGGACGTAGGGTTTGCTCACGAATGACTCCTTGGTTTTTTAGTTGAAGTGATGACAAAAGAAAAAGCCCCGGAGCCTCACGGCCCCGGAGCTCTTGCAGCTACGCCATTGCCGGCGCAATCCTTCCGAAGTTGCCGCTGTTGAAATCCTCGATCGCCTCGGCAATCTGGGCCTCCGTGTTCATCACGAAGGGGCCATAGCCGCGGATCGGCTCGTCCAGCGGCTCGCCGCTGAGCAGCAGCAGCGACGCCTCGTTGTTGGCCTCCACCATCACGTCGGCACCCTCGCGGTCGAGCACCACCAGCTGGCCTTCACGGGCGATTTCAGCGCCGTTGATTTCCACGGTACCGCGCAGCACCACCAGGGCCAGCGTGCGGCCGGCAGCTACCGGCAGGCGCACACTGCCGCGGGCGTTCAGGCGCAGGTCCCAGACGTCCATCGGACTGAAGGTGCGCGCCGGACCCGGACGGCGACCGTACTCGCCGGCGATCACGCGCAGGCTTCCGGCGTTGTCGGGCAGCTCCACCACCGGGATGTCGCGCTCCAGCAGCGTCTGGTAGCCGGGCGCGGCCATCTTGTCCTTCGCCGGCAGGTTGACCCAGAGCTGCACCATCTCCAGCGTGCCGCCCTGGCGCGCGAAGTCCGCGGAGTGGAATTCCTCGTGCAGGATGCCGGCGCCCGCCGTCATCCACTGCACGTCGCCGGGGCCGATGCGGCCGCCCGCGCCGGTCGAGTCGCGATGCTCCAGCTCGCCCTGGTAGACGATGGTCACGGTCTCGAAGCCACGGTGCGGATGCTCGCCGACGCCACGGCGGTGCTCGGTGGCCTTGAAGGGTGCCGGGCCGGCGTAGTCCAGCAACAGGAAGGGGCTCAGCTGCTCGCCGTGGGTCTGGTAGGAGAACAGCGAGCGCACCGGAAAGCCGTCGCCAACCCAGTGCCGGCCGGGGGTGCTGTAGACGCCAAGGATGTTCTTCATGAGCTTCTCCGTTTCAGGGCCTCGACGAGGCCCTTTCGATGACGGACAAGGTAAATTCAGGACGCTGGCCGCGGTAGACGGCAGTTTCTATACTCAGCGTTCTGATTTTGGAACGATGAGCCGCCCATGCAGGACCTGAACGATCTCTACTTCTATGCCCAGGTGGTGGACCACGGCGGCTTCGCTCCCGCCGGCCGCGCCCTGGGCCAGCCCAAGTCCAAGCTCAGCCGCCGCGTCGCCCTGCTGGAGGAACGGCTGGGGGTGCGCCTGATCCAGCGCTCCTCGCGCCGCTTCTCGGTGACCGAGGTCGGCCAGAACTACTACGCCCACTGCAAGGCGATGCTGGTGGAGGCCGAGGCCGCGCAGGAGTCCGTGGAGATGACGCGCTCCGAACCCTGCGGCGTCATCCGCCTGAGCTGCCCGGTGGCACTGCTGCACGCGCGCGTCGGCACAATGCTGGCCGACTTCATGGCGGCGAACCCGCGCGTCGAGGTCCACCTGGAAGCCACCAACCGCCGCGTCGACGTGGTGGCCGAGGGCGTGGACGTGGCCATCCGCGTGCGCTATCCGCCGCTGGAGGACAGCGACCTGGTGCTCAAGGTGCTGGCGCAGCGCAGCCAATGCCTAGTGGCCAGCCCCGCGCTGCTGCAGCGGCTGGGCCCGGTCACGGCGCTGCCGGACCTCAACCGCCTGCCGACGCTGGACCTCGGCCCCGCGCGCCCCGACCACGCCTGGCGCCTGATCGGCCCCGACGGCGCCGAGGCCGCCATCCACCACCGCCCGCGCCTGGTCACCGACGACATGGTGGCGCTGCGCACTGCCGCCGTCGCCGGCGTCGGCATCGTGCAGTTGCCGACCCTGGTGGTGAGCGACGAGATCCAGGCCGGCCGCCTGGTGCAGGTGCTGCAGGGCTGGGCCCCGCGCCGGCACGTGATCCACGCGCTGTATCCCTCGCGCCGCGGCCTGCTGCCCGCCGTGCGCGCGCTGCTGGACTTCCTCGGCCAGCGCTTCGACGCCCTGCACGAGGATTGAGCGGCGCCGCACGCAGGGCTTAGAGTCGGGCAGCCCTGAGGCAAGGAGATCGCATGACCGCAACCGAACGGCTGCTGGCACTCGAAGAGATCAAGGCACTGAAGGCGCGCTACTTCCGCGGCGTGGATACCAAGGATGCCGCCGTGCTGCGCGCGGTCTTCGCCGACGGCGCCGAGACCGACTTCCGCTCCGAGTCACCCACCGGCGATCCGGCCTTCCACCGGCACGATCCCGACGCCTTCGTGCAGGACACGCTCCATATCCTGGAAGGCGTGGACACCATGCACCTGGGCTTCATGCCCGAGATCGAGTTCCTGTCGGACGACGAGGCGCAGGCGCGCTGGCCGATGAACGACCGCCTGTGGCTACGCGCGGAGGCGCCGGCACGCCTGCCGTTCCGCACGCTGGAAGGCTGGGGCTGGTACCACGACCGTTACCGCCGCGACGCCGCGGGCTGGAAGATCGTCTCCACGCGGCTGCAGCGGGCCAAGGTCATCGTCGGCTGAAGCGACGGCGGCCGCGCAGCACCAGCAGGCCACCGACCAGGCCGCCCAGGTGCGCGAAGTGCGCCACGCCGGCCAGCGTGCCGGTGACGCCGGCATACAACTCGAAAGCGGCATAGAGCAGCACGAACACCGGCGCGGGCAGCAGGATCGGCGGGAACAGCAGGATCAGCTTGCGGCGCGGGAACAGGATGGCGTACGCCGCCAGCAGGCCGAACAGGCCGCCCGAAGCGCCGACCGTGGGCACCGGGTCGCCGAAGCTCACCGCCACCAGCTGCGTCGCCGCCGCCGCCAGCACGCTCACCGCGTACAGCCACAGGTAGCGCAGCGAGCCCATGGCGGACTCCAGCTCGCGGCCGAAGGTCCAGATGCCCAGCATGTTCACGCCCAGGTGCAGCAGGCCGCCGTGCAGGAACGCGCTGCTGACCACCTGCCAGGGCTGGAAGCCCTCGCCCAGCGGCCACAGCGCGTAGCGCGGGATCAGGCCATCGGGCGTCTGCGTCTGCAGCAAGAAGATCGCGATATTGGCGGCCAGCAGGAAGAAGGTGACGGGCGTTCTCATGCGCATACGCTACGGCATCGGCCCCGTCGCCGTCTCGCCCGGCTCCAGGGCCCGGATCACGCGACAGGGATTACCCGCGGCCAGGACGCCTTCGGGGATGTTGCCCGTCACCACGCTGCCGGCACCGATGATGCTGCGCGAGCCGATGCTGACGCCGGGCAGGATCAGCGCACCGCCGCCCACCCAGACGTCCGCGCCGATCCGGATTGGCGCGCCGAACTCCTGCTCGCGGCGCAACCGGGGGTCTGTGGGATGCAGCGGCGTCAGGATCTGCACGCCGGGGCCGAACAGCGTGTAGTCACCGATGTGCACCTCGCAGACGTCCAGCACGGTGCAGTTGAAATTGAAGAACACGCGCTCGCCCAGGTGGATGTTGCTGCCGTAGTCGCACCAGAACGGCGGCTGCATCCAGACGCTGTCGCCGCCGCTGCCGATCAGCTCGCGCAGCAGGCGGCGGCGCTCGCCCTCGTCGCCGTCCGGGGCCGCATTGAGCGCACGGCACAACTCGCGGGCACGCAGGCGGGCCGCGGCCAGTTCCGGGTCGTGGGGATCGTAGAGCTCGCCCTGGAGCATCTTCTGGCGTTCGGTGGGCATGTCGCGACGTCCTGTAGGGATGGCCTACCTGGGACCGCGCCGGCGGCTTCCGGTTTCGCCTTGTGACTGCATTCACAGCGGACACATTGCCGGAGCCATGCCCGGTGTATGGTGTCGGCCAGGGGAATGCGGCCATTGCCGCCTGCCTGCCATACCCACCATAACAAGCACCCAAGGCGTCCAGACCATGGCTACCCGTATCCAGCTCGCGCAGTCGCCCGAGGAATTCGCCGCCTGCGCACGCCAGCGCTACCGCGTCTACACCGAGGAGATGAACCTCTACCAGGACAGCGCCGACCGCCAGGGCCAGCAGCTCTCGGATCCGGACGACGCCTGGTCGCGCTTCTACTTCGCCGAGGTCGATGGCGAGGTCGTGGCCAGCCTGCGGCTGCACTGGGGCAGCGACGGCCAGTTCCCGGAAGAATGGAACGATGTCTACCGCTTCGACAGCTTCCTGCCGGAGGTCGCGCCCGCGAAGATGGTAGTCGGCTCGCGCCTGACGGTAGACAAGTCTTACCGCGGCTCGGCCCTGCCCGGCCAGCTGATGGCGCACGCCCTGACCGAATGCCTGAAAGGCGGCATGGACCTCGTGTTCCTGGACTGCGTGCCGCACCTGATCAACTTCTACACCCGCCTCGGCTGGCGCCAGTACACCGACAACATCGAGGACGCGGCAGTAGGCATCCTGGTGCCGATGTGCCTGGTGCTGGACGACCGCGAGCACCTCGCCCGTGTCGGCAGCAACCTGCTGGCCCTGGTCGACGCCATGCGCGCCGGTGTCGTGGCGGATGACTGGGTCCACCGCCGCTTCCCGCACTCCAGCTATGCCGAGGCCGCACAGCGCCACGGCAGCCAGTCGCAGGTGTTCCAGCTCCTGAGTGAAGGCCTGCTGCCGATCTTCCAGGGCTTCACCCCCGCGCAGGTTCAGCAGCTCACCGACCAGAGCAACGTGCTGGAGTGCGAAGCGGGTGCGCTGTTCATCCGCCGGCGCACGGTCTACCGCAGCGTCTTCATCGTGCTGTCGGGCACCATGGAAGTGCTGGGCGGCGAGCAGGTGGTGGCCCGCATCGGCAAGGGCGAGCTGGTGGGCGAAGTGTCCTTCGTGCTCGGCGGCATGCGCAGTGCCGACGTGCGCGCCAGCGAGGGTGGCGCACAGGTACTGTCGCTGCAGGAAAACGTGCTGCGCAAAACGCTGGAGGCCGACCCCGCGCTGGCCTCGCGCTTCTACCACAACCTGTCCCGCATCCTGGCGCTGCGCCTCTCCGGCACCAGCCAGCCCGCTGGCGGGTCCGCGGCATGAGCGGCCCGGTACTTTCCGCAGGCGACCTGCTGTCCTACTCGGCCGGCTCCACGCAGACCGGCCCCGACGGCTTCCGCAAGGTGAACCGCGGCGGCCTGTCGCTGACCGCCACCGTCCGCAGGCACTGGCCGCAGTTGCTGGCGCCCTTCGGCGGGCGCACGCCGCTGGTGATCAACGCCTACCCGGCGACCATCGGCTTCCCCACAGACGGCGCGATGGTGGATTGCTACCTGAGCCCGCGCACCGCCAGCCGCGCCCTGCAGCTCGCTGCACGCGAGGACATGCCGGTGATCCTGATGTGCCAGTCGCTGTTCCTGGCGGAGCTGCTGTTCCGGCACGTGGCGCAGGGCTTCGCCTTGCCCAACGCCGTGATGGCCATTGCCGGCGGCTATTGCACGCCGCATTCCCTGCATGCCGCGCTGACGCAGCTGCTGGCCACGCGCGGCATCCCGTTCACGCTGCTGCAGGGCTACGGCGTGGCGGAAGTGGAGGCCGGCATGCTGTGGGGCGTGGACTACGACGCTCAGGGCCGGGTGATCTACCGCCCGCGCGGCGCCGACATCCACGCCCAGGTCATCGACGGACGCCTGCACCTGGCGCTGCAGGATGCGAGCGGCAAGCTGCTCAACGAGCCCTTCGACACCGGCGACGACGCCATCATCAGCGGCGGCGACATCCTCATCAGCAATGCCCGCAGCCGCCTGACCCCCGCCGTGATGCAGGAGCTGGAAAGCTGGGACCTCGACGCCTGGCGCCGCCGCACCGGCTACCTCGGCCGCCACGACGAGCGCCTGCTGTTCCAGCTGCGCGAAGGCGAACATCCCACCGATGACCGCGAGCTGGGCCATTATCTGTTCGGCGACCGCTTCGGCTTCTCCTGGCTGAACAAGCCGCGCTGGGGGCTTTGAGGCAGGGCCTGCGCGGAGTTTTGGAGAGCGGTCCAGCACCCCCATCGTCATACCGGCGAAAGCCGGTATCCAGTCACCACTGGGCTACTCCTGTCCGGGACTGGATGCCGGCTTGCGCCGGCATGACGTTCCCTTAAACGATTCGAATCGAGCCCAAGCTAGAACAACTCCTGCTGCCCCCGGCCACCGGACTCGATGCGCAGGATGCGCTTCTTGGTCTCGACACCCCCATGCGCGGAAAAACCGCCGCTCCACTCGCCCGCACCGAGGATGCGGTGACAAGGGATGACGATGGGAAAGGTATTGGCGCCCAGTGCCCGGCCCACGGCGCGCGCCGCGGCGGGATCGCCCAGCGCCGTCGCCAGCTCGCCATAGGTCCGCGTCTGCCCCGGCGGGATCGCGCGGGCCAGCTCGTAGACCCGCAGCGCGAAATCCTGCAGTCCTTCCAGGTCCAGCGCGATCTCCATCAGGTCGCGCGATTCGCCGGCCAGCAGCGCGACGATGCCATCGATGGCGGACTGCACCGGCGCTGGCGGCTGCGCTTCCTCCAGCTCCGGCCGACGACGACACAGGCGCGCCAGCGTGAGGCGGTCACTGGCCTCCGGCAGTTGCGTGGCCAACAGGCCGCGCTCGCCCCAGGCGATGCCGCAGCGGCCGATCGGCGTGTCGAACAGGCAAAGTCCTTCGTTCATGGCGGCAGTCTGGCGCAGGTCGCGGGGGATTACTTGCCGATTCTTGCTCAGCCCTTCTGCTTCACCAGCCGCCGCGGTCCCGGGCCTTCGGCGGCCAGCTTGTCGTAGGGATTGCGCAGGCGGCAGCGCTCGATCGACAGGCAGCCGCAGCCGATGCAGTCGGTGAGCTGGTCTCGCAGCTGCGTCAGCTGCTCGATGCGCGCGTCGAGTTCCGCGCGCCAGTTGCGCGACAGCCGCGTCCAGTCCGCCAGCGTCGGCGGGCGGCCCTCCGGCAGCTGCGCCAGCGCCGCGCCGATGGTCTCCAGCGGGATGCCCACGCGCTGCGCCACGCGGATGATCGCGATGTGGCGCAACGTGTCGCGCGTGTAGCGTCGCTGGTTGCCGGCATTGCGGCGGCTGCGGATCAACCCGCGGCTTTCGTAGAAGTGCAGGGTGGACACCGCCACGCCACTGCGCTCGGCGACCTGGCCGACGCTGAGTTCGTCAAAAGGAGACGGCATGCCTTGACCTCAACTTAACTTGAGGTTCTATGCTGGCCCCATGCCCTGGAGAGGTCAAGCCCGAGGTCGAGCATGAACAGTCCCGTCGTCGTCATTCCGAAAGCCCTGCGAAACCGTCGCCCCGCCACCGCCACCATGCGGGCACTGCTGCTTGAGGAGTACGGCGGGCCGGAGGTACTGCAGATCGGACTGCGGCCGCTGCCGCAACCCGGCCCCGGCGAACTGCGCGTGCGCGTGGTCGCCGCCGGCCTGCAGCCAGTGGACGCCGCCGTGCGCCGTGGCTGCTTCGCGCGCGGCGGCGCCTTCGTCTCCACCCTGCCCATCACGCCGGGCAACGAATTCGCCGGTGTGGTGGACCGCGTGGGCGCCGGCATCGGCCACTTCCGCGTCGGCGAGGCCGTGCTGGGCTGGACCCTGCTCAATGCCTGCGCCGAATACGTCGTGGTGCCGGCAACGCAGTTGCAGCACAAGCCTTCGATCCTGCCCTGGGACGAGGCCGCCGCACTGTCCGCCTCCGGCCAGACCGCACACACCGCGCTGGAGGCCCTGGATCTGAAGCGCGGCGAAACGCTGCTGGTGCACGGCGCCGCCGGCGGCGTCGGCAGCATGGCGGTGCAACTGGCGCGCGCTCGCGGCCTGCGCGTGATCGGCACCGCCAGCGCGCGCAACCACGACTACCTGCGCGTGCTGGGTGCGGAGCCGGTGGAATACGGTGCCGGCCTGCTGGATCGGCTGCGCGGCATGGCACCGCAGGGCGTCGACGCGGCACTGGATGCAGCGGGCGGCCAGGCGCTGTACGTGTCGGTGGAAGCGGTGCGCCAGCGCCGGCGCATCGTCACGCTGGTGGAATTCATCAAGGCCGAACTGTTCGGCGTGCAGGCCATCCGCAGCCAGCGCTCGGCCGCGCGCCTGGCCGAACTGCTGCAGTTGCATGCACGCGGCCAGTTGCGCGTGCATGTCTCCGGCCGCTACCCGCTGGAAGATGCGTCCGCGGCGCATCGCGAGATCGAGGCCGGCCACGTGCGTGGCAAGCTGGTGCTGCGCGTCGGGAGCGAGCCTTGAGCGAAGGCCTGATGTCGCGGCCCTACCGCGCGCTGACCACCGGCATCGTCGCGCTGATCTCGCTGATCGGCTTCGAGTATCTGGCCATCGCCACCGCCATGCCGGCGGTGGCGCGCGCGCTGGATGGCCTGCCGCTGTACACGCTGGCCTTCGGCGGGCCGATGGCCGCGGGCGTGATCGGCATGGTGCTCTCCGGCGGCTGGAGCGACCGCCACGGCCCACGCGGGCCGCTGTGGTGCGGGGTCGTGGCCTTCGCCGCCGGCCTGCTGCTGGCAGGCCTGGCACCGACCATGGCGCTGCTGGTGGCCGGTCGGCTGGTGCAGGGCTTCGGTGGCGGCCTGATGTCGGTGGCGCTGTACGTGCTGGTGGCGCGCGCCTATCCGCCGGCGCTGCATCCGCCCATCTTCGCCGCCTTCGCCGCCGCCTGGGTGGCGCCGGTGATCGTCGGCCCGGCATTGGCCGGCTTCATCGTCGAGACACTGGGCTGGCGCTGGGTGTTCCTCGGCGCGGTGCTGCTCGCCGTGCCGGCCAGCCTGTTCGTGCAGGCCGGGCTGCGCGGGCGCGCACTGCAGGATCCAGCGCCCGCGGTGAAGATCCGCAACTCGCGCCTGCCCTGGGCCGTGGTCGCCGCCGCCAGCGCCGGCGGGCTGTACTGGGCCGGCCAGCATCACGAGGCGCCCTGGCTCGCGCTGGCGCTGCTGGTCCTGGCGATCGCCGCGCGCCAGTTGCTGCCGCGCGGCACGCTGCTGGCACAGCGCGGCCTGCCCGCCGTGGTGGCCCTGCGCGGCCTGGTGGCCGCCGCCTTCTTCGGCTGCGAGGTGTTCATCCCGCTGCTGCTGTCCGGCGAACGCGGCCTGTCACTGACACAGGCCGGGCTGGTGCTCACCGTCGGTGCGCTGGGCTGGTCCGCCGGCTCCTGGTGGCAGGCACGCCCCGGCGCACCGCCGCGCGCCGTGCTGCTGAGCGGCGGCATGATGGCCATCGTCGCCGGTATCCTCGCGATCCTGGCGTTGCTGTGGCCGGCGGTGCCGCTGGCGCTCGGCGTGCTCGGCTGGATCGGCGCGGGCCTGGGCATGGGCGTGGTCTACCCGACACTGTCGGTGCTGACGCTGCAGTTGTCGGCGCCGTCGGAGCAGGGCAGCAACAGCTCCGCGCTGCAGCTCAGCGACTCGCTGTTCTCCGCCACCGCGCTGGCCCTCTCGGGCGCGCTGTTCGCCGCACTGCTGCCACAGTCGGCGGCGGCAGGCTATGCCGCCGGACTGGTACTGGCGGCGGGTTTTGCGATGGTGGGGGTGATGGTGGCGGGAAGGACTCAGGACAAACTGATGGCCGAAAACCCCCGACCCGTTCATGCCGAGTAGCCGCGAAGCGGCATATCGAGGCACGCCCCGGGACGGACCTCGACAATCCCTGGCGCGTTGCATCGAAGGACTCGGACCAAACCTTACTGACTACGCCTCATCCTTCATCGCCCGCCGGCACCACAGGATGCCCGCCAGCACCACCGCGCCACCCAGCGCCTGCTGCAGGCCGAAGTGCTCCCCCAGCAGCAGCCAGGCAAAGGCCGCCGCCGCCAGCGGTTGCAGCAGCAGGCTCACCGAGGAGAACGAGGCCGACAGCTGCGCGAAGCCATAGGCGATCAGCCCCTGGCCCAGCACATGGGACAGCAGCGCCAGGCCCGCCAGCACCCACCAGCCCTGCGCCGACTGCGGCAGCAGCGTCTCACCCTGCAGCAAGGCCAGCGGCAGCAGCAACACCGCGGCACTGGCACTGGTCCAGAACATCACCGCCAGCGTGGAGTGCAGGCGCCGCTGGCGGCTCAGCACCAGCAGGTAGCCGGCATAGAACAGCGACGTGAGCACCGCCAGCAGGTCCCCGGCCAAGGTCTGCCGTGAAACCTCCAGGCTGTCGGCCATCAACAGCAGCGCACCGAGCAGGGCCAACGCGATGCCGCCGACGAAGGCAGCGCTGACGCGCTCCTGCCACAGCAGCCAGGCCAGCAGCGTCACCCACACCGGCGCGAGGTTGGTCAGCAGCGTGGAGTTGGCCACCGAGGTCCACAGGATCGACTGGTGCCAGACGGCGAGATCGCCGACGAAGAACAGGCCCGCCAATGCCAGCCAGCCCAGGACGGGCAGCGGCGTGCCGCGGAAGCTCTCACCGCGCAGCGACATCAGCAGCGCGAAAACCGGCGCCGCCAGCACCACGCGCCAGAACGCGATGGCCGTGGGCCCCACGTCGGCCAGGCGCACGAAGATCGGCGCCAGGCCGATCAGGGTCGCGCCGGTCAGCAGGGCCGGCAATGGGGGCAGCCTGAAATTCACCGCGACTTCCAGCCCTGCCGCAGCTCGTCGTAGCCGCGCACCTCGGTGCCAAAGCGGCGATCCCACAGCCCGAGGAAGCCGGCGTAGTTGCCGCGCACGCGCGCATGGTGCGCGTCGTGGTGCAGGGCGCCATGTGAGAACGGCAGCCAACGCGTCGGCGACCAGGGGAAGGCATAGCCGCAATGCCCCTCCGCCGCTTCCCATTGCCGGAACACGATCCAGATCCACAGCAGCGCCACGTGCGCGCCGAGCAGCGAGGGCCCGAGGAAGGCCAGCGAGCCGGTCAGCACGTATTCCACCGGGTGCATGTAGTGGCCGGTGATGGCCCAGGGCGCCAGCACGCGGTGATGCCGGCCATGCACCTTGGACAGCAGCCAGCGCGTGTGCATCGCGCGGTGCATGCCGTAGTAGAGGAAGTCGTCCAGGTAGATGCAGAACAGCAGCTGCAGCGGGAACAGCCACCATGCATTGGCGGGGATGGGGCCGAGGTGCACGCCCGACAGGCTCATCAGCGGCCAGGCGGCGAGGGTGAGGGCCAGCATGCAGAGGTTGTTGCGCGCCCAGCTCCACAGCGACTCGCGCACCATGCGCGGCCCCTGCACCAGGATGCCGCGGCGCTCGGCCTCTTCCTGCGACATGGCGCCGGCGCCACGGGGATTCTGGATCTTCCAACGCCGCGCCCAGGCTGGGTCGCGCGCCGCCAGCACCGTCAGCGGCAGCGCGAACGCCAGGAAGGCGAGGGCGCTGAGCAGGACGGTGACGATACCCACCCACACGAAGCGCGGATCGGCATAGGAAGCGGCGATGAACTCGGTCATCGCGCCAGCTTACACCTGAAGATTCCCGGGGACGGTGCAGCCCTGGCCGGGAAGCAAGGCCCCGCTCCACCCAATCCCGTCATACCGGCGAAAGCCGGTATCCAGTCCCGCAATTACGGGCGATCACTTCATGACTGGATGCCGGCTTCCGCCGGCATGACGTTCGAGACGTTCAACGCGGCGGGCGCTCGCCCTTCGGCGGCTTGGGCGGCTTGCAGGGCTCGTCCGGCGCGCAACCCAGCAGCTTGCGGTCCTCGGCGTCCGGCGCGCGGCGCTGTTCGCGCAGCTCGTGGAAGCGCTGGCGGATGCGCTCCTGCTCCTGCGGCGGCAGCCGGCGGAACTGCTCGGCGCGCTCGCGCAGCCGCTCGCGTTCCTCCGGGGTCAGGCGGCGGAAGCGGTCGCGCTTCTCGCGCAGGTGCTTGCGCTCGTCCGGCGACATTCCGCGCCAGCGTTCCAGGCGCTGCCGCGCGTGGTCGCGCTCCTCGGGGCTCAGCTGCGACCAGCGCTCGGCGCCGCGCGCGAGGCGGTCCTGCTTCTCGCCGGGCAGGCCAGCCCAGTCGGCGCGCATCGGTTCCAGCACTTCGCGCTGGGCGGGGCTGAGCTGCTCCCAGCCGGTGGCGGCCTGGGCCGGGCCCAGCAACAGCAGGCCCAGCAGGGCGACGAGGCTAGCGAAGCTTCGCATCGGGCTTCTCCTGGCGTTCATGGGCTTCCTTGTCTTTTGCGACAGCGGCGGCGCGCCCATCGAGCAGGCTTTGCGCCGCCTCGTCCGGCCACTCGGCCAGGAACTCCAGCAGTTCCGCGCTGGGCGCGGGCGTCTTGGGCGGCACTGCCGCCACCGCCAGGAACATCAATGCCTCAAGCACGGCCCGCCTCCCGGTCCAGCCACTCGTACAGCTCCAGGTCCTGGTAGAACTCCGGCGACTGCTCGTCGGTCAGCACGTCCAGGGCCTCGGAGGCCACCGTCGTGCCGGGGACCTGCGGCAGCGGGGCGGTGGTCGGCGTGCCCGGTAGCCACAGGGCCGCCACCAGCACCGCCATGGCGGTGGCCGGCACCGCCCATAGCCAGGGCCGGGCGGGCGTCCGGGCGGCATCGATCGCGCGGGCCCGGGCGGCGCCCAGTTTCGCGCGGGTCACCATGTCCAGTTGCTCGCTGTCGCGCAGCGCGCGGCGCAGTGCTTCCATCCGGTCGTCGTGTTCGTGGTTCATGGCCAGACCCCCTCCAGTTCCTGGCGCAGCGCGGCCAGCGCGCGGTGCAGATGTGTCTTGACGCTGCCATCGCTGCAACCCATGGCGCGCGCCGTCTCCTCCACGCTGAGCCCCTCCCAGAGGCGCAGCTCGAAGGCCTCGCGCTGGCGGCCCGGCAGCCCATGCAGCGCCTGTTCCAGGCGGCGCATCTGCTCGGCTCGCTGCACATCCTCCTGCGGCCCGGCGCCGGGTTCGGCGATCAGGGCCATCGGATCTTCTTCCGCTTCCTCGTCCCGCGCCGGTGCCCGCCAGAAGAACAGGCGGTTCTTCACCGTCTGCCGGCGCTGCCAGTCGCGGATGCGGTTCTCCAGGATGCGGTAGAACAGCGCCGGCCACTCCTCGGCGGGCCGGCCGGCATAGCGGCGCGACAGCTGCAGCATGGCGTCCTGCACCAGGTCCAGGGCCTCGTCGCGGTCGCGCGTGGCGATCTCCGCCATGCGGAAGGCGCGGCGTTCGACCGACGCCAGGAAGGCGTCGAGGGTCTGGAGATCGGCGGTGCTCACCCCGCCGAGTTTACTGTCCAGCGTCGCGTTTACGGTCACGGCGGCGTTCAATGCGGTCACCCTTGGCGTCCAGGCGGTCTTCCACGCGCTCGCCCTTGTGGTCCAGGCGGTCGTCCTTGCGGTCGCCGCGGCGGTCCAGCCGGTGGTCGATCCGGTCGCCCTGCTTCTTCAGGCGCTCGGCCCGGGCGTCGTTGCCATGGGCCTCGGCGCGGTCGGCCCGGCGGTCCAGGCGGTCTTCGATGCGCTCTCCCTTGGCATCCAGGCGGTCATTGATACGATCGCCGCGGCGATCCAGGCGCTCCTCGATGCGTTCGCCCTTGGCGTCCAGGCGATCGTTCACCGGGCTGTCGGCCAGGGCCGGCGTCGCGGAAAGGGCCAGCGCCATCAGGCCGAAAACGGCGGATACTCGGCTACTCATGGGACAATCTCCGGGGTGATGTACTTGAAAGATAAAACGTGCCAAGGCCGGGTCGGTTGACCGCCCGCTTTTCGGTGCAGTGCAACATGCTTATGCACAACGGCGGTGCGCCCGAAGATTCTCCGCGGTCAAGCCTTGACAGCTTCACAATGTAGCAATGTCGGTGGAAGTCACTGAATTGCATAAGCTTATTTTCGAAGTTGCAGAGTCGGAAAGATGGCGCTAGCCAGCCCCCAGACAGGCCCTAATTCCCCGCCGGAACTATCCCCAAACTTATCCACAAGCCCGTGAGCCTCGAATTGGTGGCGGTTGCCGTTCCGGTCCCGCTCTACAAAACCTTCGACTACCTGGTGCCGTCCCGCCTTCGCGGACGGCTGCAGGCGGGCATGCGCGTCAAGGTGCCTTTCGGGCGCCGGCACCTGGTGGGTATCGCCCTGGAAGCGCCGCGCGAAGCGGGCATGGACACCGAGGGCTACCGCCACGTCGAGGAGCTGCTGGACGAGGAAGCCCTGCTGACCCGCGAGGTCCTGGGCCTGGCGCGCTGGGCCGCCGACTACTACCGCCACCCACCGGGCGAGGTCGCCTGGGCCCTGCTGCCCGGCAACCTGCGCCGCGGCCAGCCCGCCCGCCTGCCGGAAAACCCCGGCCTACAACTGACCCGCTCCGGCGCCGCCGCCCTGGGCGAACTGCCCTCACGCAAGAAGGCCCTGCGCGGCCTGCTGCAGGCCTTAGGGCCGGGCCCGCAGCCGCGCTCGGCCCTGCCGCGCGGCCCGGCCCTGGCCACGGCTTTGGAATCCGGCTGGGTGGAGCCGGTGCCGGCCACCGCCCTGCCGTTCGCCCTGGCCGAGACCCCGCCCGAACTGACCCCCGAGCAAAGCGCAGCATTGGCCCTGCTGCAGGAGGCCGCCGGCTTCGACGTGGCTTTGCTGCAGGGTGTCACCGGCAGCGGCAAGACCGAGCTCTACCTGCGGCGCGTGGCCGAGGTGCTGGAGCGCGGCGGCCAGGCCCTGGTGCTGGCCCCTGAGATCGGCTTGACCCCTCAGCTGGTAGCACGCCTGCAGCAGCGCTTCGGCGAGGGGGTGGCCGCCTTCCACTCCGGCATGACCGACACCGAGCGCACCAAGAGCTGGCTGCGCGCCCGCAGCGGCGCCGCGCGGGTAGTGGTGGGCACGCGCTCCGCCGTGTTCCTGCCCTTTGCCCGGCTGGAGCTGATCGTCATCGACGAGGAGCACGACCCCTCCTACAAGCAGCAGGAAGGCTTCCGCTACTCCGCGCGCGACGTCGCCGTGCTGCGCGCCCAGCGCCTCGATATCCCGCTGATCCTGGGCAGCGCCACCCCGGCGCTGGAGTCCCTGCACAACGCCCGGACCGGCCGCTACCGCCGCATCGAGCTGGCCGCCCGCGTCGGCCGCGGCGCCCCCCCGCAGGTGCGGGCGCTGGACCTGCGCGGCCAGTTGCTGCACCACGGACTGTCCGCGCCCTTGCTCGACAAGGTGCAGCAACACCTCGACGCCGGCGGCCAGGCGCTGCTGTTCATCAACCGCCGCGGCTACGCGCCAATGCTGGTCTGCCACGACTGCGGCTGGATTGCGCCCTGCACGCACTGCGATGCGCGCATGACCCTGCACCGCGGCCGGCGCCGCCTGATCTGCCACCACTGCGGCACGCAGCAACCCACGCCCCTGTCCTGCCCCAGCTGCGGCTGCAAGAACCTGCAGCCGGTCGGCGAGGGCACCGAGCGCATCGAGGACGCCCTGCGCAACCGCTTCCCGATGGTCCGCACCGAGCGCTTCGACTCCGACCGCCTGACCAAGAAAGGTGAGCTGGAACAATTGCTTGCCGGCATCCACAGCGGCGACATCCGCATCCTGGTCGGCACCCAGATCCTGGCCAAGGGCCATGACTTCCCCGGCCTGTCGCTGGTGGGCATCGTCAGCGCCGACCAGGCCCTGTACGGCGCCGACTTCCGCGCCGTGGAGCGCATGGGCCAGCTCGTCACCCAGGTCGCCGGTCGCGCCGGCCGCAGCGCCGGCATCCAGGGCGACGCCGCCCCGCCCGCCGAGGTACTGCTGCAGACCCACGAGCCCGAGCACCCCGCCCTGCAGCAATTGATGCAGGGCGGTTATCCCGCCCTGGCCGAACTGCTGCTGGGCGAGCGCGAGGCCGCCGGCCTGCCGCCGTACTCCCACCTGGCCCTGCTGCGCGCCGAGTCCATGGACGCCGGCCTGCCCCTGCGCTTCCTCGCCGCCGCCCGCGAACTGCTGGAGCCCCACGCCGAGGGCGTGATGCTGTCCGACCCGGTGCCGGCCCTGATGGAAAAGCGCGGCGGCTACACCCGCGCCCAGCTCCTTCTGCAGTCCGGCAGCCGCGCCGCCCTGCAGAAACTGCTGGCCGCCTGCGTCACGCGGCTGGATGGCTTGCCGGAATCGCGGAAGGTCCGGTGGTCGGTGGACGTGGATCCGGCGGATCTGTTCTAGCGGGTAGCGGCCTACCAGGCCGTTCATGTTTCGCGGCGTTCAACGAACCGTTCATGCCGAGTGCCGCGAAGCGGTGTATCGAGGCACGCCCCGGAGGCACCTCGATACGCCGCTTCGCGGCACTCGGTGTGAACGTTTCGGGGTTTACCCCGCCAGCTGACCGCCGAAAACCAGTGTCAGAACCCCCAGCACCACGAACAGCCCCGCCGCCGCGAACCGGATCGGCTTCAGCGGCAGCTTGGCCGCCAGGGCCGCGCCCAGGAACACCACCGGCACGTCGGCCAGCAGCATGCCGGTGGTGGTGCCGGCGACCACCTGGAACAGCGCGTCGTACTTCACCGCCAGCACGGTGGTGGCGATCTGGGTCTTGTCGCCGATCTCGGCCAGGAAGAAGCAGACGGTGGTGATCCAGAACACGCTGTGGCCGGCGCGCTCCGCCTCGCCCTGCTCCACGGTGTCGGGCTTGAGCGCCCACAGGCCCACGGCGATGAAGGAGAAGCCGACAATCCACGGCAGCCAGGCCGGGTCCAGCAGGCCGCGCAGCCACTGGCCGGCGATGCCTGCCAGGGCATGGTTGAACACGGTGGCGACCAGGATGCCGGCGATCAGCGCCCAGGGGCGGTGCGGGAAACGGCTGGCGAGCAGCAGGGCGAGTAGCTGGGTCTTGTCACCGATCTCGCCGAGGAACACGGCGCCGGTGGAGACGAAAAAGGCTTCCATTTGAATACTCCGGCCGGGCGCAAGATGGACACAAGACATCCACGCAAGCGCCCGGCGGCGCAGCATGGCTGTCTTGGTCTCGCATGCCGGATTGGCTGGATGCACCATGGCCATGAGGGCCAAGTATGTTGACGCATCCCCCTGCCGAGGCAGGGCGCTACTCCCCAAAAACGGTTTGGACTATACCCAAATCCGACCCCAAAACCCATGGCCGGCTACAATTCACGCCTTAAACCCCTGATTCAACGCTGATGAAAGCCCATTTGCACGATCTGCTGCGCGCCGCTCTCGACGCGCTGCTGGCCGAGGCCGGCGCCACCGCCGAGCCGGCCATCCAGCTGGACGCCACCAAGGACGCCAAGTTCGGTGACTTCCAGACCAACCTCGCCCTGCAGCTGGCCAAGCCGCTGGGGCTGCCCCCGCGCGCCGTCGCCGAGAAGCTGGTGCAGAAGCTGCCGGCCTCCGCCCAGGTGGCCAAGGTGGAGATCGCCGGGCCCGGCTTCATCAACTTCTTCCTGAACAAGTCGGCCTTCCAGGCGGTGGTTGCCGAGGTGCTCAAGCAGGGCGCCGATTACGGTACCGACCGCAGCGGCAAGGCCGGCAGGATCATGGTGGAGTTCGTCTCCGCCAATCCCACCGGCCCCATGCACGTGGGCCACGGCCGCGGCGCCGCCTACGGCGACAGCATCTGCAAACTGCTGGCCGCTACCGGCTGGACGGTCTGGCGCGAGTACTACATCAACGACGCCGGCCGCCAGGTGGACATCCTCGCGATCTCGGTGTGGCTGCGCTACCTGGAACTTTGCGGCGTCACGCTGCCCTTCCCCAAGCGCGGCTACCCGGCCGACTACATCCGCCGCACCGCGCAGAAGGTGAAGGACGCCCACGGCGACGCGCTGAAGCGCGGGGCCGCCGCGGTGCTCGACGGCCTGGCCGCCGAGCCGGTGGTGCCCGAGGGCGCGTCCGACAAGCAGAAAGACGAGATCAAGCTGCAGCAGGAGGCCTATGCCGACACGCTGATCGCGCGTGCGCGCAGCCTGCTGGGCGAGGGCTATGCCCAGCTGCAGCGCATCGCGCTGGACGACCAGCTCGGCACGATCCGCAAGACCCTGTCCGACTTCAACGTCGGCTTCGACCAGTGGTCCTCCGAGGCCGAGCTGGTGAAGAGCGGCTTCGTGCAGAAGGCGATCTCCCTGCTGCGCGAGAAGAGCCTGGTCTACGACAAGGACGGCGCGGTCTGGATGAAGACCGAGGCCTACGGCGACGAAAAGGACCGCGTGCTGGTGAAGGCCGACGGCGCCGCCACCTACTTCTGCAACGACCTGGCCTACCACGTCGACAAGCTCGACCGCGGCTGGAACCTGTTGATGGACGTCTGGGGTGCCGACCACCACGGCTACATTGCCCGCGTGCGCGCCGCCATCGAGGCCCTCACCGGCCGCAAGGATGCGCTCAACGTCCAGCTGATCCAGTTCGTCACGCTGTCCTCCGGCCGCATGGGCAAGCGCAGCGGCAACTTCGTGACGCTGCAGGACCTGATCGACGAGGCCGGCACCGACGCCACGCGCTTCTTCTACCTGATGCGTGGCCACGAGCAGCACCTGGAATTCGACATCGACCTGGCGCGCTCGCAGACCACCGACAACCCGGTGTTCTACGTGCAGTACGCGCACGCGCGCATCTGCCGCGTGTTCGACCAGCTGGCCGAGAAGGGCGGTAAGTTCGACCCCGCCGCCGGCCTCGCCGCGTTGCAGCGCCTGGACAACGAGCATGAGAAGAACCTGCTGACCCTGCTCAACCGCTACCCCGAGACGCTGCGCCGCGCCGCTGCCGACTACACGCCGCACAGCCTGGTGTTCTTCCTCAAGGAACTGGCCGAGGGCCTGCACAGCTACTACAACGTGCACCGCTTCCTGGTGGAAGACGATGCCGAGCTGCAGAACGCGCGCCTGGCGCTGATCAGCGCGGTAGCGCAGGTACTGCGCAATGCGCTGGACATCCTGGGCGTCAGCGCTCCCGAAAAGATGTACCGCGAAGAGACGACCGAGAACAACTGATGGCACGCGACTACGCACACTCACCCAAGCGCGGCGGCCGCCAGGCCAAGGGCCGCGGTGGCGGCGGTGGTGGCGGCATGCCCGGCTGGGTCTGGCTGGTATTCGGCCTCGCCATCGGCCTGGTGGTGGCGGCCTTCGTCTACATCAAGCGCCCCTCCGGGGCCATGCGCAGCACCGAGCCGGTGGAAGAGCAGGTGGCGGCCGAGCCCGCCGCCAAGCCGAAGAAGGACCCCAAGGAAGCGGTGAAGCTGCCGCCCAAGGAAAAGGCGCGCTTCACCTTCTATGAACTGCTGCCCAGCGAAGAGGTGGTGGTGCCGCGCGGCGACAAGGAAGCCGCCAAGGCCCCGGCGGCCTCCGGCGACGGCTCGACCTACGTCATCCAGGTCGCCTCGTATCGCGATCGCGAAGAAGCCGACAAGCAGAAGGCCAGCCTCGCGCTGCTGGGCATCGAGTCTCGCATCGAGACCGTCACCATCGATGGCTCCGAAACCTTCTACCGCGTGCGTGTCGGCCCGCTGAAGGACTTCGGCAAGGTGCAGATCATCAGCAACCGACTGGAAGACAACGGCATCCAGGCGCTGGTGGTGAAGGTGAAGTGACCTCATAGCGTGGAGCCCCCCCAGCGCATCGCGCCGGGGATCCTAACGTCATGAGGTCCGGGGTCACTGTGTTCACCGCCCCGCTTGCCTCTCCTCCCGGGAGAGGTCGCGCCGCAGGCGCGGGTGAGGGACGCGCTGCAAACAAGTAGCCGCAGTCCATCACGCCACCCTTGTCCCTCACCCCAACCCCTCTCCCGGAGGGAGAGGGGTTTTAAGGACCAGCGATCAGGGACGAATCCCCAGGGCGTACAGCGCGGCGCACAGCGCCACAGCCACGGCCGCCGCCAGCAGCCACTTCAGCGGCAGGCCCTCGCCCGGCTGCTTGGGCGGCTTCGGCGGCCGCATCGCGTCCACCGCCTCCTTGGCTTGCTTGAGGCTCATGCCGGTCTGCTGGCGCAACAGCTTGATCGCCTTGATCCCTTGTCCTTCCGCCACCAGGCGCCGTACGTCGTCGTCGCCCGCAGCGGGCGCGGGCCTGGCCGCATGACGGATCACGGCATCGAGCGCTTCCGGCGAGGCATCGCGCTCGATGAAGTCCTTGGTTTCCTTCAGGCCCATGCCGCTGGCTTCGCGCAGCAGCTTGATCGCTTCGATCTTCTTGCCCTGGCGAACCAGTTCGGCGATTTCCTTGGCGGCACTCATTGCTTCTCCCCGGATTTCATCACGCACCCGCATCGTCATACCGGCGAAAGCCGGTATCCAGTCATGACGGGGCTACTCCTGCCGGAGACTGGATGCCGGCTTCCGTCGGCATGACCCGCTCCGAACTTCCAGATCAGGCCGAAACGGCAGCAGGCATCGCCGCCACCGGGTCCAGCCGGTAGTAATCCGCCAACAACGCATACAGCTCCGCGTGATGCCGCTGCAATTCTTCCGGTCGCTGGAAGAACGCCTCCGTGACCACGCCGAAGAATTCGCCGGGACTCTCGGCACCGTAAGGGTCCAGCACCGGTGGGCGGCGGTGGCGCTGCAAGCGGGCGTACTCCTTCTGCATCACCTCGGACCAGCGGCCGTAATCCTGCAGGCGCGGCGCGCCCTCCATGCCGTGCTCCTCGTCGTCCAACTGGTGGGCGAACTCGTGCACCACCACGTTAACGCTATCACCCTGCTGCGCCGCTTCCACGTCGGTCCAGGACAGCAGCACGCGCTCGCCGGCCCAGGATTCGCCGAGGCGCTCCTCGGGTTCATCCGGCACCAGGCCCATTTCGTCGGGCTCGGTCTGCGGCACCAGGAAGGCATCGGGGTAGAGCAGCACGCTGCGCAGATCCGGAAACACCTGCGCGTCCGGCCGCAGCAACAGCAGGGCCGCATAGCCGGCGATGGCCAGGCGCTGCTCGTCATCGACCTGCTCCAGGCCGCCGCAGGGCACGAAGCGCTTGGTCTTCAGGAAGGTCTCGACACGGGATTCATACAGGGCGCGATGCTCCGGCGGCACCCAGGCGGAGGGTGGGACCAACTCACCCAGCCGTTCCTGCCATTGTGCCGGCAGGGGCTGCGCCACCAGCGGCGTCGGCCGGAAGAGGCGCCACAGCGCCAGCGCAAGGCCGGCGACCACCAGCAGGCCGACCAGTCCCTGCGCGTCGCTCACCAGAAGCCGCGCGGCTTGTCGGGACTGTTTTCCTCGGCCTTTTCCTTGGCGTCCATCTCCTTCTGGCGCTTCTTCACCGACTCGCTGACGCGCAGTCGATAGGCAGAGACGGCCCGCAGGGTCGCGAAGGGCCCGGCCAGCAGGATGACCACCAGTACGGCAACCCAGAAGAATTCGGCACCCATGGCAATCTCCGGCTTGTGCGCAGGCTACAGGGCCTGCAGGTTTGCGACCGACAACAACAGCCACTTGTTCCCGGACGTCTTGAATTTGACCTCGGCGCGCCCCCGATCACCGTCGCCGTCGAAGCTCAGGATGGTGCCCTCGCCGAACTTGGCGTGCTTGACGCGCTGGCCCAGGGTGAAGCCGCCGGGGCCGATGCTGCTCTCCTTGAGCTGGGGTCGCGCCATGTTCTGCCGGTCGTAACCGGCGTAGCCGCCGCGCGGGTAGTTGTCGCCACCGCTGTTGCCATAGCCACTGCCGCTGCTGGCCCCGCCGCTGCGCGAATAACCGCCGCCGTAGCTGGTGTCGCGGGCGATGAAGGCCGGGCGCAGCACCTGGGCGCGCGGGCGGGTCTCCTGCAGGGTCTCGGAGGGAATCTCCTTGAGGAACTGCGAGGGGCTGCCGATCTGCTCCACGCCGTGCACGCGGCGTACCTCGGCGTAGGACACGTAGAGCTGCTCGCGGGCCCGCGTGATGCCGACGTAGCACAGGCGCCGCTCTTCCTCGATGTTGCCTTCCTCGATGGAGCGCATGTTGGGGAACAGGCCATTCTCCACGCCCACCAGGAACACCACCGGGAACTCCAGGCCCTTGGCCGCATGCAGCGTCATCAGCTGCACGCTCTCCTCACCCGGGCCGGCCTGCTGCTCGCCCGCTTCCAGCGAGGCATGCGCCAGGAAGTTGGTCAACGGGTCCATCTCCGGCAACTGCTCGTCGCCCTGAGGCAAGGGCAGCAGCTCGAAGCCGCGCGCGGCACTGACCAGTTCGTCCAGGTTCTCCAGGCGCGCCTCGGCCTGCTCGCCCTTTTCCTTGCGGTAGTGGTCACGCAGGCCGGTACGGGCGATCACCAGCTCGGCGAGCTGCGACAGCGGCAGGTCCTTGCCCTCTTCGGCGATGGCCTCGATCAGCGCCGCGAACTGGTTCACCGCGTTGGCGGAGCGCCCCAGGTGCTGCTGGCCCAGCCTGGACGCCGCCCACAGCGAGATGTCCTGCTCGCGCGCCCAGAGGCGCAGCTTTTCCACCGTGGTGGCGCCGATGCCGCGCGGCGGTGTGCCCACGGCGCGCTCGAAGCTGGTGTCGTCGTCGCGGTTGTGCAGCAACCGCAGGAAGGACATCGCATCCTTGATTTCCTGGCGCTCGAAGAACTTCAGGCCGCCGGTGATGCGGTAGGGGATGCGGTTGCGGATCAGGATTTCTTCCACCACGCGCGACTGCGCGCTGGTGCGATAGAGGACCGCGTGATCGTTGTAGCGGCGGCGCCCGTCCACGCCGTCGCGGATACGGTTGATGACGAACTCCGCCTCGTCGTATTCGTTGAAGGCGGCGTAGAGCTGGATCGCCTCGCCGTCGCCACCGTCGGTCCACAGGTTCTTGCCCAGGCGCCCGCTGTTCTTGGCGATCAGTCCATTGGCCGCGCGCAGGATGGTGCCGGTGGAGCGGTAGTTCTGCTCCAGGCGCACCACCTCGGTGCCGAGGAAATCCCGCTGCAAGTGCAGCATGTTCTCCACGCGCGCGCCGCGCCAGGAATAGACCGACTGGTCGTCGTCGCCCACCGCGAACAGTACGCCGCGGTCGCCGGCCAGCACGCGCAGCCAGTCATACTGCAGCTTGTTGGTGTCCTGGAACTCGTCCACCAGCACGTGGCGGAAGCGCGTGCGGTAGTGACGCTGGATGTCCGGATTGTCGCGGCAGATCTCGTAGGCGCGCAGCAGCAGCTCGGCGAAATCCACCAGTCCCGAGCGGCGGCACTGCTCCTCGTAGGCGGTGTAGATGCGCACGTACTGGCGCATGGCGTAGTCGCCGGTGTCCTGGACATGCTCCGGGCGCTCGGCCTCTTCCTTGCGCGCGTTGATCCAGCCGGTCAGTGCCTTGGCCGGGTACTTGTCCTCGTCCAGGTCCAGCGCCTTGATCACGCGCTTGACCAGGCGCTGCTGGTCGTCCGCGTCCAGGATCTGGAAATTCTGCGGCAGCTTGGCTTCCTTCCAGTGCAGGCGCAGCATACGGTGCGCGATGCCGTGGAAGGTGCCAACCCACATCGAGCGCACCGGCACCTTGATCAGCTGCTCGATGCGCCCGCGCATCTCGTTGGCGGCCTTGTTGGTGAAGGTCACCGCCAGCACCGACTGCGGCGAAACACCTTCCACCGCGATGATCCAGGCCACGCGATGCGTCAGCACCCGCGTCTTGCCCGACCCGGCGCCCGCCAGCACCAGCCTGTGCTCCGGCGGCGCCGTCACCGCCTCGAGCTGGGCAGGATTGAGGTCGCGGGTGAGGGCGGCGACGCTGGGATCGGTGGGGGGGAGGAAATCCATGGGGTATTTTAGCCCGTATCGGCTTCCCTCTCCCGCTTGCGGGAGAGGGTGCCCGAAGGGCGGGAGAGGGTTTCTGTAAATCACGCCCTGGCCACCCATTCATGACTTACAGAAACCCTCTCCCTCACTCCCTCTCCCGCAAGCGGGCGAGGGAAGACCAGCTAGAACACCACCACCTGCCTGACCGCCAAACCCGCCGCCAGCTTGTCGAAGGCCTCGTTGATGTCCTCCAGCCGGATGGTCTGCGTCAGCAGCTTCTCCACCGGCAGCTGCCCGGCCTGGTGCAGGGCGATGAAGCGCGGGACGTCGCGCATGGGCACGCAGGAGCCGAGGTAGGAACCCTTCACCGTGCGCTCCTCGGCCACCAGGCTCACCGCGGAGATCGAGAACTGCTTGGACGGATGCGGCAGGCCCACGGTGATGGTGGTGCCGCCGCGGCGGGTGGCGGCGTAGGCCTGGGCCAGCACCTGCTCGTGGCCGACGCTCTCGATGGCGTGGTGCACCCCGCCGGCCGTCGCCTCCTTGATCAGCGCCGCCACGTCCACGCCGGGGCCGGCCTGGATGCAGTGGGTGGCGCCCAGTTCGCGGGCCAGCTCCAGCTTCTGCGGCACCACGTCCACCGCCACCAGCGGGTAGGCACCGGCGGCCTTGGCGCCGAGCACGGCAGACAGGCCGACGCCACCCAGGCCGAACACGGCCACGCTCTCGCCGGGGGCGACGCGCGCGGTGTTCACCACGGCGCCCATGCCGGTCATCACCGCGCAGCCGAACAGCGCGGCGATTTCGGGCTTGAGCGATGGGTCGATCTTCACCGCGGAGCGCGCCGACACCACGGTGTGGTCGGCGAAGGCGGACACACCCAGGTGATGGTTCAGTGGCTCGGCGTCATGCCAGCGGCGCTCGCCGGACAGCAGGGTGCCGGCGACGTTGGCCTTGGCGCCCGGCTCGCAGAGCGCGGGGCGGCCGCTGGCGCAGGGCAGGCAGTGGCCGCAGACCGGCACGAAGGAGAACACCACGCGGTCGCCGGGCTTCAGGTCCAGCACGCCCTCGCCAGCCTGCACCACCTCGCCGGCGGCCTCGTGGCCCATGACCATCGGCATCACGCGCGGGCGCGAGCCGTCGATCACCGACAGGTCGGAGTGGCACAGGCCCGCGGCCAGCACCTTGACCAGGATCTCGCCGGGGCCCGGCGGGTCCAGCTCCACGGTCTCGATCACCAGGGGCTTGGACTGCGCGTAGGGGGCGGGCAGGCCCATCTGGCGCAGCACGGCAGCGCGGACTTTCATGCGGTTTCCTTCTGCAGCTGGGTCAGCGCGGCGCGCAGGGGCTCGGGCAGCGATGCTGGGCGGCGTGTCTCGCGGTCCACGAAGACATGGACGAACCAGCCTTCGGCCGCCGGCTTCTCGTCATCACCACGGAACAGGCCGATCTCGTAGCGCACGCTGGAGTTGCCCAGCTTCACCACGCGCAGGCCGGCGTTCACCGTGTCCGGGAATTCCAGCGGCGCGTCGAAGCGGCAGTGCGACTCCACGCAAAGGCCGATGTTGGGCCCCTTGTGGATATCCAGCCCGCCCACGCGGATCAGGTAGGTGTTGATGACGGTGTCGAAGTAGCTGTAGTACTCGACGTTGTTGACGTGGCCGTAGACGTCGTTGTCCTTCCAGCGGGTGGTGATGGCCTGGAAGTGCGGGTAGCCGGCGCGGACGCTCATGCAGCTGTTCTCCTCGTGCCGCCGTCGCAACGGCGGCCATGGTGCGGAAGTCCGTTGGCGGGCCGTTCACCCTTCGATCCTTCGACAAGCTCAGGACTAGGGCGAACAATGCGCAGCAGGTCCGGGACGACCGTCTGATTGCTTGAATAGCCATTGGACACGGGCCAGACCCGGCGGGCAAGGGCGCGGGCGCCAATCACTCGGTCCGGCGTGCCAATCAGTCCAGCAGCGGCGCCAGTGAGCGTGGCCGCCAGCGGTAGACCTCGAGGTCGATCTTGCCCTTCACGATCTTGACGCCCTCGTTCTTCAGACGCTTGAGCTGCTCGCGGTTGCCGCGGCTGCCTTCGGGCATGGAGCTCTTGCCCTGGGCGTTGATGATGCGGTGCCAGGGGATCTCCATGCCGGGCGGCACGTGGGCCAGGGCCTGGGCGGTGAGGCGCGGGCGCTTGACGAAGCCGGCCTCGGCGGCCACTTGGCCGTAGGTGGCGACGCGGCCCAGTGGCACGCGGCGGATGACGGCCCAGATCTTCTCGAAGTCTTCCTGCAGCTTGCCCATCAGATGCTCTCCGTCTCGACCACGGCCAGCGTAACCGTGGCCTTGGACTGCAGCTCGCGGCGGCCGTCGTCGAACAGGCCCCAGACCGAGGACTCCACCACGCTGATGCGACGACCGGGCTTGAGCACCTCGGACTCGCAGCGGTAACGCGGCGCGCGGCCGGGGCGCAGGATGTTGATCTTGAACTCCACCGTCAGCACCGCCTGCCCCGGCTGCAGCAGCGTGGTGGCGGCGGCACCGGCGGTGTGGTCGGCCAGCGTCGCGGCGGCGCCGGCGTGCAGCAAGCCGTGGTGCTGCGTGAGATGCGGCGCCAGCGCGAATTCCGCGACCAGGCGCCCCGGCCCGGCTTCCACCACCTGGGCGCCGAGGTTCTGGATGTAGGGCGCCGCGGCATAGATGCGACGCGCCTCGTCGATGGCGGCGAGCTGCACGGGATCGGCGGACATGGGCGACATCCGGAGCGCGGCGGAGTGCCGCGCGAGGATCATAGCGCCGGGCGATGGGGCTTTTGTAGGAGTGGCCGTTGGCCGCTCCTACAGGCTAAGGAAACCTCAGGCCAGGATGTCCTTCAACGCCGTCACCAGCGCCTCGCACTGTTCGTGCGTGCCGATGGTGACGCGCAGGAACTGGTCGATGCGCGCGCTCTTGAAGTGGCGCACGATGATCTTGCGCTCGCGCAGCGCGGCGGCGAGTTGGGCGGCATCGCGCGCCGGGTGGCGGGCGAAGACGAAGTTGGCGGCCGAAGGCAGCACCTCGAAACCCAGCGCGGCGAGCTGGCCGGTAAGGCGCTCGCGGCTGGCGATCACGGCCTGGCAGGTCTGGTCGAAGTAGGCGCGGTCCTGCATCGCGGCCGTGGCGCCGGCCTGGGCGACGCGGTCCAGCGGGTAGGAGTTGAAGCTGTTCTTGATGCGCTCCAGGCCGTCGATCAGCTCCGGGTGACCCAGCGCGTAGCCCACGCGCATGCCGGCCAGCGAGCGCGACTTGGACAGCGTCTGCACCACCAGCAGGTTCGGGTAGCGATCCACCAGCACCGCGGCGGACTCGCCGCCGAAGTCGATGTAGGCCTCGTCGATCACCACCACTGAATCCGTGTTGGCGCGCAGCAGCGTCTCGATCTCCGCCAGCGACAGCAGGCAGCCGGTGGGAGCGTTCGGGTTGGGCAGGATCACGCCGCCGTTGGGCTGCGTGTAGTCCGCCACGCGGATGCGGAAGGACTCGTCCAGCGCAAGCTTGGTGAACTCCACGCCGTAGAGGCCGCAGTACACCGGATAGAAGCTGTAGGTGATGTCCGGGAACAGGATCGGGCGCTCATGCTTCAGCAGGCCCTGGAACACGAAGGCCAGCACCTCGTCGGAGCCGTTGCCGACGAAGACCTGCGCGGCCTTCAGGCCGTGGAAGCCGGCGATGGCGGACTTCAGTGCGTCGGCGTTCGGGTCCGGGTACAGGCGCAGGGCATCGTTCACCGCGGAGGCCATGGCCGCCATCGCCTGCGGCGACGGCGGGTAGGGGTTCTCGTTGGTGTTGAGCTTGATCAGGTCCGCGATCTTGGGCTGCTCACCCGGGACATAGGGCGTCAGGCCGCGGACCACGGCGCTCCAGTACTGGCTCATCTTGCGACCCTTGCGGACTTAGGCTGCCGGCTTGTCGAGCTTGCCGCGCATGCGGATGTTGAGCATCTCCACGGCCACGGAGAACGCCATGGCCACGTAGATGTAGGCCTTGGGCACATGGAAGCCAGCGCCTTCGGCGATCAGCACCATGCCGATCATGATCAGGAAGGACAGCGCCAGAATCTTGATGGTGGGGTGGCGTTCCACGAAGCGGCCCACTGCGCCGGCGAAGAACATCATCACGCCGATGGCGATGATGATGGCGGTCACCATGACGGGGACGTTGTTGGTCATGCCCACGGCGGTGATGACGGAGTCCAGCGAGAACACGATGTCCAGGATCATGATCTGCACGATGACCGAGGCGAAGCTGACGCTGACCACCTTGCCGATCACGTCCTCGGGGCCGTGGCCGTCGCCTTCCACCGACTCGTGGATTTCCAGCGCGCTCTTGCCCAGCAGGAACAGGCCGCCGCCGATCAGGATGATGGCGCGGCCGGACACGCCGAAGTCGCCGATGTGGAACAGCGGCTGGGTCAGCTGCGCCACCCAGGCCAGCGACATCAGCAGCGCGATGCGCGTGAGGCAGGCACCGGCCAGGCCGATGGTACGGGCGCGGGCGCGCTGATGCTCCGGCAGCTTGTTGGCCATGATCGACAGGAAAATGATGTTGTCGATGCCGAGCACGATTTCGAGCGCGGCCAGCGTGATCAGGGCGATCCAGAGTTCGGGAGAGGTCAGGAATTCCATGGCGGTCAGGGCCTTAAAGAGGGGCGCATTCTAGCTGAGCCGCTCGCAAGGGCTGGGCCTGGGTTTGGCAAGTCTTTGATGTGGCTATTTAATTTCAGGATCTCTCCCGGAGCGTTTCGCCGGGCGGGGATGCTGGGCGGCGGGGATCGAGGGCCTGGGGCGTGCCTCGATACACATGGGTCCGGTCATCCCGAGTGGCCCGCCTTGGCGGGTTGTATCGAGGGACGCGGCACTCGGCATGAACGGGTTGGGGGTTGGGGGTCGGGAATTGGCGGGTGGGGGACGCAATACACACCAGACCGATCATCCCGAGTGATCCGCCATGGCGGATCGTATCGAGGGGCGCGCGGCACTCGGCATGCTTCCGGGGGGGGCGACGCTGCCATCGGGTAGCACGGTGTTGCCGCGGAGCACGCGGATCAATTCGCAGCAAAAAGTTCTGGCTTATCCGTTACCGATCCAAAGATCGTCATGCCGGCGGAAGCCGGCATCCAGTCCCGACATGATTAGCTGCCGCATGACTGGATACCGGCTTCCGCCGGTATGACGAATCATGTGTTGGCTTGATTTCGGAACTCGGCGAAGAGCCATTAAAAATCGCCGCCCGTCCCTATGGCGGGACGTGACGGCAATGTGCTCCCCCCTACAACTCCGTCGTAAGCGCAGCCCGGTTTGCCGAGGGCAATAGGCGCGCGCCTGCATCTGGCGTCCCGGCTTCGCGCTGCGAAACCGGGCTACATGATCGGGATCCAGTCCCTCCGCCATTGCGGCGCAGAGACCCGATGGGCAAAGAGTAGGAGAACGGGCCGCTGCGTGACAAGCAGAAAAACAAGCTCTATCCCGTGCTACCGCCAGGCCGGCCTCTCCTTTTTCGGAGAGGCCGGACAATCCGGATTACAGCGTCTTCAGGTACTCGATCACGGCCTTGCGCTCTTGCTCGGTCAGCACGTCGCTGAAGTCGTGGCCGGCGTTGCTGTTGCCGAGGATGCGCGTGTCGTAGACCAGGCGCTTGTCGAAGCCGCCCGGCGTGGGGTCGGGCAGGATCACCAGGCCCGCGTAGCTCACCGTGCTGTTCAGCAGGTTCTGCACGATCTGGACGATGGACGGGTTGTCGCGCGCCACCGGGTTGCAGTTGAGCAGCAGGTTGCCCGGCATGTCGCCGCAGGCCAGCACCTCGTGCTTCCAGCCCACCGCCTTGAAGTCATAGGCCTCGCCCAGGCGCTGGTCGAAGCCGGTGATGCCGTCCACGGTCTGCAACTGGCGGCGCCAGATGGGCCGGCGCTGGGACGAGTCCAGCAACTGCTCCAGCGTGGGCACCGAGCCGTTGTGCAGGTAGGGCGCGGTGGCCCAGATGCCGTACAGCGGCGGTGCCTGGTAGCCGATGAACTCCTTCTGCCAGCCGCAGACGCCCACCGGGCGCAGCGGGCTCATGTCGTCCAGCAGCTCCACGGCGGGGTTCTTGTCGTCCGGCGAGACGTAGCCTTCCACGCCTTCCGGGTAGCCCCAGTAGGTGGTGTCCCACTGCAGGCGCAGCGTGGGCGTGAGCATGTCGGAGCGCGCGGGGTCGGTGCCGATCACGTTCAGGGCGACGATGTGGCCCGCCACGCCTTCCAGGTCCGGCGACTCCAGGTAGCTCTCGTCATGCACGTAGCGCGGCGAGTACACGCCGTGGCAGCTGGCGCAGGAGCCATTGCCGCCCGCGGGCTTGGGTCGCGGGTTCTCCAGGCCCTTGCCCCAGAGGTCCTTGCTGTGGAACAGCACGGCGCCCTGCTCCGCCAGCTTGGTGTCTACATCGCGCGGATACGGCGGCGAGCGCAGCGACAGGAAGAAGGCTTCCAGGTCCTGGTCGTACTTCTCCACGCGGTCGCGGTAGTACTTGCCGTCCAGGCTGATCAGCTGGCCGAACTCGCCGGGGCCGGCGGCCATGATGATGCGCGTGCTGTCGTTGGAGACGCCGGCGTCGAAGAACTTGCGCGGGCGCGAGCCCATGTTCCACCAGGCCGGCGTGTCCTGCGTGTGGGCCAGCGGATGCGAGACATCCAGCACGCCACCCACCGGGTTCTTGGGGTTCACGAACATCTTCACCGGGATGGGATTCAGGCCCAGGCTGTCCACGTCGAGGATGGTGTTCAGCAGCTCGAAGGCACCCACCGCGTTGTTCTGGCCGCGCTGCTGCACGCCGATGTTGAACAGCGTGCCTACATCCAGCGTCGGCAGGATCGGCGCCAGGATGGTGTTGGCCCAGGGCGCGTTGTCGCGGCCGTTCATCAGCGTGTCGTAGTTGTTGTTGCCGATGCCCAGGCTCTCCACGCCGGCGATGATGTCGCCCGCGCTCGGGTCGCCGATCTGGCCACCGTGGCACTGGAAGCAGGCGCCGCTGCCGATCTTGCCGGTCCACTTGCCGTTCTCGTCCTTCAACTGGCGCAGGCCCAGCGGCAACTGGCCACTGCCGCCATTCACGCCCGCCGCGTTCGGGTCTTCACCGTTGCGCGGATAGGGGTTGGGGAAGGGCGCGGTGTTAAGGCCGTAGCGCAACGTGTAGAGCTGGTCGAAGTTGTCCGGGCGCTCTTCCAGGCCCCACTTCTGCCAGCTGTTGTCGTAGTCCTCCGCCGTCATGTTGCCGCCCGGCAGCTCGTCCATCAGGAAGTGGAAGCCGCCGTCACGCCGCTTGCGGTACTCGCCACAGGTCTTGGCCTGCTGCTCTTCCACCGGCAGCGCGGCGTGGCAGTCCGTCCACCAGGCGTTGTAGTACACCGCCTTGTCCTTGTTGACGCCCGGCTGGATCGCCGTGCGCGGATCGCGCGGCAGCAGCGCGCTGTCCGGCTGGTCCTGGCAGTAGCTGTTCCAGACATGCACCGCGTGCTTGCTGCCGAGCAGCGGCAGCTCTTCCACGATGCCGCCCTCGCCCAGCACGCATTGCGTGGGGCTTTCGAAACACTTCAGCAGCGCGGCCATCGCTTTATAGGCGTCGCTGCCCACCGGCCAGGGCGCGCCGCCGGTATGCGGCGTCTCCTGGCCCGAGGCCATCAGCAGGATGCGCGAGGTGGGATTGTTCTTGCCCAGGCGCTCCCAGCTGTCGCGCAGGTTCTTCAGGTCTTCCGCCTTGTTGGCGGAGAGCATGAAGTCCTTGCCGTCTTCCACGTCGGCGATGCCGGCGGGCACGTGGCAGGTGCGGCAGAAGTCCATGCGCGGCTGCACCTGGCCGCTGAAGTGCTCCTCCATGCTGCGGGCACCACCGCCGCCACCGGAGACCGGATCGCTGCGCCCCGGGGCGCAGGCCGAAAGCAGGACCAGCAGGGACAACGCCGCCAGGCGGCCGCGGAACACGTGCTTCATATAGGGCTCTCCTCCCCACACCATGTTGGCCGCGGTCTTTGCCGCTGTGCCTTTAGTCTTTCGGGGATTCCTGGGATGCGCTTTACGTTCGCCCTGAGCCTGTCGAAGGATGAACGCCCTCGATGCTCGTGACCCGAAAAGCTACTTCCGGAACTTCCCGCTCGGGACTAAGCTAACCCGAGCAAGGACTCAGGTACTACTCGGTTTCGGCCGGGGCTCCCTGGGGACCCAGCAGGAGGGGACACAAGATGGCGCAGGCAATTGATCTGTCGCCCAAAAAGCAGCCGCAGCAGGCACGCGCCAGGGCCTCCGTGGAGGCCATGCTGGACGCCTGCACTCGGCTACTGGTCGACGAGGGTTACGAGGCCGTTTCCACCAACCGCGTCGCGGAGGTGGCGGGCGTGAGCATCGGCTCGCTCTACGAATACTTCCCCCACAAGCAGTCCCTGGTGGCCGCCGCCCTGGCCCGCGCCATGCGTGAGGTGATGGACGAGGTAGGCCGCAGCCTGCGCACCGCCCTGGCCCTGCCCCACCAGCCGCATGACGGCATCGACCACTGGATGCGCGGCATGATCGCCGCGCTGGAGCAGCGCGAGGATCTGCTGAGGGTGGCGCTACGCGAAGTGCCCTTCTTCTGGAGCATCCCCGAGGTGCGCGAGTTTTCCCGCACGCTGCAGAAGTTCGGCAAGGAAGGCCAATACAAGAGCCAGCGCGTCATCCACTTCGAAGATCCCGAGGCCAGCACCTACCTGCTGATGAACATGACCTGGGCGGCGGTGCTGCAGACGGTGCTGCATCGGCCGGCGCATCTGTCGCGGGAGAGGTTGACGCGGACGTTGGTGGATATGGTGTTGAAGTTGTTGTGAGGCTGGGATATCCGCTTGCAGCCCAAGGCGGACTAGAGTCCGCCTAACTTCATTTGGCGTCAGCTATCGAATCTTGTAGCAGCCAATGTCGTCCACTGGTCCACCCCAAAAAGGGAGCGATGCCTTGTCCCGTCGAAGCATGGCCACCTTCTATGGCTGTTACGAGACCGCTCAGCAGCGGGGCGAGTCGCTCCTGCAGAGACGCGGGCTGATCGCCGAGGTGTCGCGCTGCCCAGGAGACGAATGCAACATGATCATCGTCGGCGCAAAGCGACAAGAAAAAGACCATCTGGCGCCAAGCATAAGCTGATCTCTTCACCTGAATCAGCCGATCATGCCAGGAGAGCTTGAGGTGTTGCCGATGGCTTCGGCATATCCACGCAAAGCAGTCGCGTGCCATTATCGGAAAACGCTCACGCAGCTTGTCGGTCAATCCGAGGGCCATACACAGCGAGGCGAGGTTGTGTGTCGTCAGAATCTGCTGCTGTTCGATCATCATGCCATTCGCAACGACACTTCTCCGAACCGTGGACCCGGCTCGGACGGCACACACCTGCCCCAGACGATTCTCGACCCTGGCCGCTCTCCACGCGGGTGATGCTGGTGTGATGCCTTCGATTTCGCGCAACAAATCCTCGTAGTCGATATCGTAGTAACGAGAATATAGAGAGTTCTGTAGGAGCCCAGAGGCATCACGCACGGCATCCACGTACTTGTCTGTGAAGGTGCCCTGAAATATGTCGGCAGCGATTTCCTCCGTGAGAGAAATCTTCAGACCAGCAGACTGTGTTAGAGCTCTCAGTTCCTGAAGCAGCTTGTTGGGCAGGATTGCTTGCGGAAAGGCCGACAGAACCAGCGTGACCGCCTCTTCAAGAGATCGGCGAGCAATAGCCGTGTCACCGCAGTCGCTTGGCGCGAGACCGTTAAGAGCCCTAACCCATGGCAATTCCTCAAACTGCACCTGACGGCTCAGGTCCAGCAGCAACAGCGAGCGGCGGCGCCGGAATGCGGTGTATACATGAACGAACAGGGTCCGTAGTTGAACCGACGGCAAACTACCCGCGCCTACAGCCGCCGTCAGTTGGGGTAATAACTGAGCCACTACATCGCCAGAGGTAATTAGGTCCTTCTCGATTAACTCGGGAACCGTCGCCTGCAAACAGCGTTCAACTCGGCGGCGCACAGATGATGGAATTGGCGTTCCTGAAGCTACGTCAAAGCGTCCAGCCTCGTCCGCAATGATGGGATACGTGGCGGTCTCGGGTTTCACGAGCCCTCCCTCACCATCAAGGCTCTCCAGGCGGCTTGCGATAGCTTGGGCGATGTTCCGATGCAGTGGGGCCTCCACATCTGCTTTCTGCCTTTCACGATGAGCCTTCAGCTGTTGGGACTCCGGAGCTCCGTGAGCACGTACGTGACGATCAAGGATGACCGAAATCCTACGCGCAGCGCCATCGGACAGGGCAGGTGACCTCATGCTCCCCAGGGATTCGAGGGCCCTCATCAGCGGCTCGAGATGGCCTCGCGGGCGATGCACTCTTCCACACAACCGATGCGTGTCGCGAAGCCGGTGATACTCCTCTATTTTCTGTCGCGCTCTGCCGCACCATTGCTCGGTGCGACACCGACCGGGCACCTGATCCTCCATTGATTCGAGCAGAAGCGCTACCACGCTGTCTAGGAAAGGCGCCCAGACTTCAACCGCCTCCTTCTGGGCAAGAATTCGCAGATTCCGCGGTATCTGTTGTAGATTTTCTTTAGTCTGCGTAACGTTCTGGACGAAAACGCCGCCATCGAATCGCCTCGACTTGGAACGCGGTATGGGATAGAAACGCAATCGGTCAAACCACGGCGTCAGTTCCTGAAGCACTGCTCCGGCAGCGTCCACCTCATTGGCTTGCAGCAGAGCTGCAACCACCAGCAGCGCCCCTTCTTCTGGAATCTTGATCTCATAGCGCCCGTCATCAAGCCAGCTCTCCAGGAGGGCAAGACCCGGCTCGGTGAGGAACCAAGAATTGAGAGCGCCGCGCTGGCGGTTTGCACCACCCAGACTGGCTCTATTGAGAAGTTCTTGCTCGTGAGAAAGAAGATCGCCACCTGCCACGAAGTTCCCTGTCGCGAAGCCCCCGGTCACTACCTGCAGGGTCACCCACGCCGGGGTATCACGCACCGGCGTGCGCGATCCATGATCGATTGATCCGTACACGATCGACCGAAGCACGCTCATCCACTGCTCGATGCGTGACTGCCTGCGCGCAGCTTGGGCCGAATCATCAGATGACGAACGGACAAGTGCTTTGGCAAGCTGGAGGCGCGCATAAAGCGGACTAACTCCGCTTTGCACCGACGGCGAAATTGTAGGATCGCGCTGGGTCATCGTTGCAGTTTCAAGTTAGGGTCCGGGGGCTGGGATCGAACCAGCGCCCTTCCGGTCCAGAGCCGGACGTTCTGCCTCTGAACTACCCCGGAGCAGGAACACAGATTGATCATACAGCCTTCCCAGCATCATTGAACGGCGCGTGAAATCCCGGGCGACGGAAAAGGAGACAGATTTACTTTCCTAAAAAACTGCTCCGCCGGGCCGCTCCGGAGAGATGGCGCGCGCCACGTGCCAGACCTGGCCTTGCGGCCAGCCGTTGTCTCCGCGGGCGCCTCGTCCAGGCACGCCCGTTGCGCTGCGCGGGCTCCCCTGGTGGAGGGACCCGGCGGGCAGCAATACCGTGTTGTTAATGAGCGCCGACAGCAGGTGTGACCCGGGACTCGTTCGCGGATGCGCTAGCAGAGCCCTACTGGGTTAGCCCGGCAATC
>JBPOHT010000040.1:0-64415 GCA_052035235.1 Pseudomonadota bacterium
CCGACGGTGACGGTATCCCCGACTACCTCGACGAGTGCCCGCGTACGCCGCCGGGTGCCAAGGTGCTGCCCAACGGCTGCGCGCTGACCGGCGATTGCCGTACGCCGCGTCCGGGCGAGGCGGTGGACGCCAACGGTTGCGCGCTGGACAAGAACTTCATCCTGCGGGGCGTGAAGTTCGAGTTCGACTCCGACCGCCTGACCGAGCCGGCCAAGCTGATCCTCAACGAGGTCGGTGAGACGCTGAAGGCCTACCCGGCCATCCGCGTGGACCTGGAAGGCCACACCGATGCGATTGGTTCCGACGCCTACAACCTGGGCCTGTCGGAGCGCCGCGCCAACGCTGTAAAGACCTACCTGATGGGCCGTGGCGTGCCGAGCGGTCGCATGAACCCGGTGGGCTACGGCGAGACCCGCCCGATCGACACCAACGATAGCGAAGAGGGTCGCGAGAACAACCGTCGCGTGGAACTCAAGGTGCTCGAGTAAGCGTCGAGCTGCTGTAAATCAAAACCCCGCCGGAGCGATCCGGCGGGGTTTTTCTTTTATGCGAAGAGGAGGGGGATCGCCATCCATAGCTAGGCAGCAGCGAGCTGATTGGGCCCCGGCCCTCCAAGGCCGTGCATTCGATGTCGCAGGCGATGCCATGCAGGCATTGCCTAAGCACACCGCCTCACCCATCAGGGTGGGCTGCGGGGGCTTTACCTGCGAGGGCGGATGCCTTCCCTAGCTGGTTTTCGGCTCGCCCCTACTCTCCTCGACCGGCTATCGGCTGGGCTTTTCTTCAGACACAGCTACCAGACCGTTCACCCCGAGTGCCGCGTAGCGGCGTATCGAGGGGCGCACGTGCCTCTATACGCCGCTACGCGGCACTCGGCATGAGCGGGTTCGGAGATTCATCAAGGCACAAAAAGGCCCGCATCTGCGGGCCTTGAATCGTCGCTATGGCTCGATGACTTGTGTCGCCACACTCCTCCGGTGTGCAGCATGGAGAGTGATGTCTTGGCCCGGCCTGACATTGAGCCAGACCGCGCCGGGCCATCCCTTCTCTACGCGACGCGAACGACCACCAGCACCTGCCGGTTCTTCACCTGCTGCCCGGCAACGACGCTGACCGATTCCACGGTGCCAGCCACCGGTAGCTGCAACTGGAACTCCATCTTCATGGCCTCCAGCACGGCCAGTACCTGGCCCTTTTCGACGCGGTCACCGGGCTGCACGTGCACCGCTACGACCTTGCCGTCGGAATGTGCCAGCAGGCGGCCATCGGAGCCCGCGGCAGCGGCCTGGGCCGGCGCCAGCGAGGCGTCTGCATAGTGCCAGCAGGCACCGTCGGCATCGATCCAGATGGCATCGCCATCCCGCGCCGTGCGAGCCTTGCCCTGCACGCCGTCGCAGACGTAGTGAAAACCCTCGCCGCTGCTGCGGCTGACATCGATCATCAAGGTCTCGCCACCCAGGGTGACGGAGAAGGCATGGCCGCGCTGCGCCAGCACGCGCAACTCGAAGGCCTGGTCGCGCCATTTCAGCTTGTAGTCCACCGGTGATTCATGCGAGCTGTGCCAGCCGATGAACTCCGGTGCGAGTTCATGCTCCTGGGCCAGGCACCGGGCATCGTCCAGGTACAGGGCCACCGCTGCCAGCGCAGCCTGGCGTGGCGTCGGCTTGCGGGCGGCCACGGCGTCCGTCGGGAAATGCCGGCCGATGAAGGCGGTACTGAAGTCGCCCGAAGCGAAGGCCTCGTGGGCGATGATGTCCACCAGGTAGTCACGGTTGCTGACCACGCCCAGCAGCGTGGTGTCCTGCAGGGCCTTGAGCAGGCGTTGCCGCGCGGTCTCGCGGTCCTCGCCCCAGGCGATGATCTTGGCCTGCATGGAGTCGTAGAACGGGCTGATGAGCTGCCCGTCGCGCAGGTAGCTGTCCACGCGGATGCCGGCGCCCTGCGGCGCATTCCAGCGCAGCACCTGGCCTGTCTGCGGCAGGTAGTTCTGCTGCGGGTCTTCGGCGCAGAGTCGCACTTCGATGGCCCAGCCGTTCATGCGCTGCAGGACCTGGTCCTGCGACAGTGGCAGCTTCTCGCCCTGGGCCACGCGCAACTGCCATTCCACCAGGTCGAGCCCGAAGACCAGCTCGGTCACCGGGTGCTCCACCTGCAAGCGGGTGTTCATCTCCAGGAAGTAGAACTGCCCGTCGCGCGCCAGCATGAATTCCACGGTGCCGGCGCCAACGTAGTTCACCGCCTTGGCGGCGGCCACGGCCGCCTCGCCCATGCGGCGGCGCAAATCCGGCCCCACGGCTGGCGACAGCGCTTCCTCCACCACCTTCTGGTTGCGGCGCTGCACCGAGCAGTCGCGCTCACCCAGGTAGACCACATTGCCATGGCGATCGCCGAAGACCTGGATCTCGACATGGCGCGCATCGACCACGGCCTTCTCGATCAGCAGCTGGCCGCTACCGAAGGCATTGGTGGCTTCGGAGCGTGCGGACTGGATGCTGGCCAGCAGATCGGATTCCTGGTGGACCAGGCGCATGCCGCGCCCGCCGCCACCCGCCGCCGCCTTGACCATCACCGGCAGGCCGACCTTGTTCGCCTCCGACACCAGCGTCTCGTCCGACTGGCCGTCGCCCTGGTAGCCCGGGACGCAGGGCACGCCGGCGGCGATCATGCGGATCTTGGAGGCGGACTTGTTGCCCATGGCCTCGATCGAATGCGGGTCCGGCCCGATGAACACGAGGCCGGCATCCTGGACGGCTTGCGCGAAATCCTCGCGCTCGGACAGGAAACCGTAGCCCGGGTGGATCGCCTCGGCACCGCTCTGCTTCGCCGCGGCAATGAGATGCTCGATGACGAGATAAGACTCCTTGGCCGGCGCAGGACCGATGCGCACGGCCTCGTCCGCCTCCTGGACGTGCATCGCGTCGCGATCGGCGTCGCTGTAGACGGCGACCGTGCGGTAACCGAGTTGCTTCGCCCCGCGGATCACGCGGACGGCGATTTCGCCGCGGTTGGCGACGAGGACTTTGGAGAATCGGGCCATGGTTCCTGCCTCGGGGTTTTCTAGTTTTTCGCCCACTGGGGGCTACGCTTCTGCATGAAGGCCGCGATGCCTTCCGGCGCCTCCGGCCCACGCACACAGGCCGCGAATTTCTGCGCCGCATCGTCGAGCACCGCATCCATCTCGAGCTTGCCGACGTTGAGCAGGATCTGTTTGGTCAGCGCATTGGCACGCGGCGCGCAGTTCATCACCTGCGCCAGCGTGTCGCCGAGCTTCACCTGTAGTTCTTCCTCGCTGGAGTAACCCTCGTGCACCAGGCCCAGGCGCAGGGCCTCGGCACCACGGAACTGGGCGCCGGTCAGGCACAGGCGACGTGCCTGGGTCAGGCCGATACGCTCGACCACGAAGGGCGCGATTTGTGCCGGAGGAAGACCGCGCGTGGTCTCGGGCATGCCGAACTTGGCGTCTACATGCGCAAAGGCGATATCGGACACACAGGCCAGGCCGAAGCCACCGCCCAGCACCGCTCCCTCGCAGACCGCGATCACGACCTGCGGAGACGCACTAACCTGGCGCAGCATCACGCCGAAGGCACGGTTCATGGCCGCCACCGGATCGGCCTCGCCCGGCGCCGGCGGCTTGAGGCCACCGGCCATCATGCCCTTGAGGTCCGCGCCGGCACAGAAATGTCCACCGGCGCCGCGAAGCACCACCGCACGTACCTCCACGGACTCACGAATGGCATCGAAGGCCGCGCCGATCTCGCCGAGCAGTTCCGGCGTCATGGCATTGCGCGATTCCGGGCGGTTGATCGTCAGCCATAGCACGCCGCCTTCAAGTTTGAGCAGCAGGTTCTTGCAGTCGGGTAATTTCATTCTCTGATCCCTGGCTTCGTCATACCGGCGGAAGCCGGTATCCAGTACCTCATGCTTCATCCAGGCCGGATGGACTGGATGCCGACTTTCGTCGGCATGACGTTCGATGTTTGCGCCGCAAATCTCGTCATACAGATCGCGCCATTATGGGTTGCTCTTCTCGATCAATTCCCGCTTCCACTGGCGCTTCCATTCCTTGAGCTGTTTCTCGCGAGTGATCGCGCTTTCGGCGCTCTCGTGCTGCTCGAACCAGACCAGGTCGTGGACTGCGTATTTCTCGGTGAAGCCTTCGACCTGGTTGTTCTTGTGTTGCCATATGCGCTTGATCAGGTCCGAGGTCACGCCGGTGTATAAGGTGCCGTTGTGACCACTGGCCAAGATGTAGACGCAGAAGTGCCTGTCCATCACTCAGTGCTTATCGTCATACCGGCGAAAGCCGGTATCCAGTACCGCAAGCCTCAGGGGTCCCTGATGGACTGGATGCCGGCTTTCGCCGGCATGACGGAAGTGAAGGACGGCGCCCATCGGCTCAGAAACGCGCCACGCCAAAGCTGTTCGGGAACAACTCGCGCGCCTTGCTCTCGCGGCAGACCGACAGGCACAACCCCAGCACCTTGCGGGTGTCGCGCGGGTCGATCAGGCCATCATCGAACAGCCTCGCCGTGGCGGCGAAGGCATGCGATTCCTTGTCGAACTGGCCGATGATGTTCTGGCGGATGATGCCGAGCATCTTCTCGTCGTTTTCGGAGACCTGCTTGCCCTCCTTGGCCCACTTCTCGCGCGTGATGATCTCCATCACGCCCGCGGCCTGCTCGCCGCCCATCACCGAGGTGCGGGAGTTGGGCCATGCGAAGATGAAGTGCGGGCCGAAGCCGCGACCGCACATGCCGTAGTTGCCGGCGCCGAAGCTGCCGCCCATGACGATGGTGATCTGCGGCACCGTGGCGTTGGCCACGGCCTGGATCATCTTGGAGCCGTGCTTGACGATACCGCCCTGCTCGCTCTCCGTGCCCACCATGTAGCCGGTGGTGTTCATCAGGTAGACGATGGGCACGTTGGCCTGGCAGCACAGCTGGATGAACTGGCCGGCCTTGGCGGCACCCTTGGTGGTGATGGGCCCGTTGTTGGAGATGATGCCGATCCGGTGCCCATGCAGCGTGGCGCGGCCGCAGATGGTCTGCTGGTCGTACTCGTTCTTGAATTCCAGGAACTCGGAGCCGTCCACCAGGCGTGCGATCACCTCACGGCAGTCGAAGGGCTTGCGGTAGTCCGGCGAGACCACACCGCAGAGCTCCTCCACGTCGTACAGCGGTGCGCGCACCGGCAGCCGTTCCAGCCGCGGGCGCGACGCGTTCCAGTTGAGGTTGCGGACGATCTCGCGGCCGATGCGGATGCCGTCGGCGTCGCTCTCGGCGATGAACTCGGAGGTGCCGGCGACGCTGCAATGCATCTCGGCGCCGCCCAGGGATTCCTCGTCGGCGATCTCGCCGGTGGCGGCCTTCAGCAACGGCGGGCCGGCGAGGAAGACCTTGGCGTTCTTGCGCACCATCACCGTGTAGTCGGACAGGCCCGGCATGTAGGCACCGCCGGCGGTGGAGGAGCCGTGGACGATGGCGACCTGCGGAATGCCGGCAGCTGACAGGCGGGCCTGGTTGGCAAAGCTGCGCCCACCGGGGATGAAGAGCTCGGCTTGGTACATCAGGTTGGCGCCGCCGGATTCGATCATGGAAACCGTCGGCAGCTTCTGCTGCAGGGCGATCTCCTGCACGCGCAGGCCTTTCTGAACGCCCCAGGGGGTCATGGTGCCGCCCTTGATGGCGGAGTTGGAGGCCGAAACCAGGCAGCGCACGCCGGAGACGTAGCCAATGCCGATGATGGTGTTGCCGCCGGCCAGCGACCCGTCCTTGTCGTCATGCAGCTTGTAGCCCGCCAGGGTGGATAGCTCCAGCCAGGGCGAGCCGCGGTCCAGCATCAGGTGCACGCGCTCGCGCGGCAACAGCTGCCCGCGCTTGCGGTAGCGCTCGCGCTTGGACTCTTCCTCCTTGCGGCCCTTCTCCTCGATGGCGCGCCACTCCTCGATCAGCTTCAGCAGGCCCTCGCGGTTCTGCTGGAACTGGCCGCTGCCGGTGTCGATGCGGGATTCGATAACAGGCATTTCCAATCTCTCTATGCTTCGCTGGTTTTCGCGAGTTTACCCCCGTATAAACAGGGTTTTCATCAACAATGAATATTTCCATATTAGGGCATACCGAAGCACGCCCTGCCGCCTTCGGGCATGAAAAAAGCCGCCCGGGGGCGGCTTTCGATGAACTCCGGTGATTCAGACCTGCTTGGGGCGCACCGCACGGTGGAAGCCGCGATAAGGCTGCGAGCGCTGCTGGTCCAGCAACGGAAAGGCCTTGGCATTGAGGCTGCCGCCGCCGTCGATCTTGATGCAGTTGCCGGTGACGAAAGCGGCGCCCTCGGACAGCAGCCAGACGATCGCGGAGCTGATCTCGGCCTCCTCGGCCATGCGCTTGAGCGGCACCAGGCCGGAGAGCTGCGACAGCACCTCCTTGGCGAACACCGGGTCGTACTTGTCCATGCCGCTGGAGGCGACGAAGCCCGGGGCCACGGCGTTGACGCGCACGCCCGACACGCCCCACTCCACCGCGGCCGTCTCGGTGAAGTTCAGCATGCCGGCGCGGGCGGCGCCGCTGTGGCCCATGCTCGGCATGCCGCCCCACATGTCGGCGAGCATGTTCACGATCGCCCCGCCGTGGTCCTTCATGCACTGGTTGTAGGTCTCGCGGGCCATCAGGAAACCGCCGGTGAGGTTATTGGCCACCACCGCCTCCCAGCCCTTCTTGCCGATGGTGGCCAGCGGCATCGGGTACTGGCCGCCCGCGTTGTTGACCAGGCCGTGGATCTGCCCGTGCTCGTCCAGCATGCCCTTCACGGCATCCCTGACGGCGTCCTCGTCGCGGATATCGAAGGCCCGGGTCGAGACGCGCCCTCCATCCTCCACGATCTCCGCGGCCGTGGCGTCGAGCTTCTCCTGCTTGCGGCCGGTGATGATCACGTGCGCGCCCAGGGACGCCAGCTCGTGCGCGGTGCAGCGGCCGATGCCCGAACCGCCGCCGGTGATCACGATCGTCTGGCCGTCGAACTGGCCGGTGCGGAATACAGACTGGTAACCCATGTTTTCACCCTCCGGAAACGATCAAGGCCGGGATATCCCGGCCTTGATCAGTACAGCCTAGCGACTTCTTACAGTTTGCCCGACAGCTCCGGGACCACCGTGAACAGGTCTCCGACGAGGCCGATGTCGGCCACCTCGAAGATCGGGGCCTCCGGGTCCTTGTTGATGGCGACGATGGTGCGGGCGTCCTTGATACCGGCCAGGTGCTGGATCGCGCCGGAGATGCCGATCGCGAAGTACAGCTCCGGGGCGATGATCTTGCCGGTCTGGCCGACCTGCATGTCGTTCGGCACGTAGCCCGAGTCCACCGCAGCGCGCGAGGCACCGACGCCGGCGCCGATCTTGTCGGCGAAGTCGTAGATGACCTTGAAGTTCTCGGAGGAGCCGAGCGCACGGCCACCGGAAACGACGCGGCTGGCGGCCTGCAGGTCCGGACGGGCGGACTTCTGGGCCTCGATCTTCACGAAGCGGGTATGCGACGGCAGGGCGGCGCTGACCGACACGGTCTCGATGGCGGCAGAACCACCCTCGCCGACCGCGGTGAACGAAGCCTGGCGCACCGTGGCGACGACCGTGCCGGCCGCGGCTTCCACCGTGGTGATGGCATTGCCGGCGTAGATCGGGCGGTCGAACTGGTTCGGCGCGTGCACGGCCATGATGTCGCTGACCTGCTGCACGTTCAGCTTGGCGGCCACGCGCGGGGCGAGGTCCTTGCCGAAGGTGGTGCCCGGGAACAGCACGTGGGTGTAGCCCGCGGCCAGCTCGGCGATCTGCGGCGCCAGCACGGCGGCGATCGGGTAGGCGTTGGCGGCGTTGTTGACCACCACGACCTTGGCGACGCCGTCCAGCTTGGCGGCCTGGGCAGCGACGGCGGCGCCGTCGGTGGCCAGCACGGCGATGGCGATTTCACCGCCGATCTTCTGGGCGGCGGCCACAGCCTTGGCGACGCCGGCGTTCAGCTTGCCGTCGGAATGTTCGGCAATGACGAGAATCTTGCTCATTACACCAGCCCCTTCGATTTCAGTGCAGCAACCAGTTCATCCACGGTCTTGACCATGACGCCCTTGGCGCGCGCCGGCGGCGGCGACACCTTGACGGTCTTGGAGCCAGCTTCGACGGTGACGCCGACGTCGCCGAGACCGATGGTCTCGATCGGCTTCTTCTTGGCCTTCATGATGTCCGGCAGCTTCAGGTAGCGCGGCTCGTTGAGGCGCAGGTCAACGCTGACCACGGCCGGCAGGTCGACTTCCAGGGTCTCGAGACCGGCGTCGATTTCACGGGTGATCTGGGCCTTGGCGCCGTCCACTTCAACCTTGGAGGCGAAGGTGGCCTGCGCGATGTCCAACAGCGAGGCGACCATCTGGCCGGTCTGGTTGGCGTCGTCATCGATGGCCTGCTTGCCGCAGAGGAACAGCTGGGCGCCTTCCTTCTTCAGCACGGCGGCGAAGGCCTTGGCGGCCGTCAGCGGCTGCACTTCGCCCTCTTCCTTGATGTGGATCGCACGGTCGGCGCCGAAGGCCAGCGCGGAGCGCAGGGTCTCTTCGTTCTTGGCGCCGCCGATCGTCACAGCGACGATCTCGGTGACCTTGCCCTTCTCACGCAGACGGACGGCTTCTTCCATCGCGATTTCATCGAAGGGGTTCATGCTGAACTTGACGCCGTCCGTGACCACGCCCGAACCGTCGGACTTGACCTGGATGCGGACGTTGTAGTCCACCACGCGTTTGACGCTGACTAGAACTTTCATTCTCTCGATCTCGGTTTATTCCAAAACTGCCCCAAACGAGCCGGGGGACGGCGCGTTCACATCAAATCAGGGACTTGCGAACCTCGCATTCGAGTATTCGCAGCAATCCTTGTCAATGACCCAGCGGCCATTTTCCTTCACCAGCACGATTTTCTCGACATGCTCGATCTGCTGATCGAGCACCCCGGACCGGTTGTTCGTCTCCAGGGTGACGGTGCCCAGGTCCTCGCTGACCGCCGACGAGAGGATCTGGACCTCCCAGGGCGCGGCCTCGGCCTGACCCTTGAGCCACTGCTGTTCGTCTTCCTGCGGCAGGTCGGCGTCGGCCAGGCGCTGCTCCTGGCGCCGAGCCTTGGACAGCCGCGACTGGCACAGCTGGTACATCGGCAGATCCGCCTGGCGCAGCGCCGTGTAGCAGCGGTTGTAGGTCGCCGTGGCGTCCCGCTCGGCCTGCACGCGCGCCGATACGCAGCCCGTGAGGGGCAGCAGCATCAGCGTCAGCAGCAACAGCCAGGCGGAACGGAGCATGGGGACCTTACATGTTGGCGTAGTTGGGACCGCCGCCGCCTTCCGGGGCGACCCAGTTGATGTTCTGCGCCGGATCCTTGATGTCGCAGGTCTTGCAGTGCACGCAGTTCTGCGCATTGATCTGGAAGCGCTTGGCATCGCCCTCGCCCACCACCTCATAGACGCCGGCCGGGCAGTAGCGCTGCGCGGGCTCGTCGTACAGCGGCAGGTTCTTGGAGATGGGGATGCTCTTGTCCTTCAGCACGAGGTGGACCGGCTGGTCTTCCTCGTGGTTGGTGCTCGACAGGAACACCGAGGACAGCTTGTCGAAGGACAGCTTGCCGTCCGGACGCGGGTACTCGATCTTGTGGCTGTCGGCCGCCAGCTTCAGCGAGGCATGGTCCAGCTTGAGGTCGTGGAAGGTCCAGGGGAACTTGCCGCCGAACCAGTTCTGCTCGATGTAGTTGATGGCGCCGCCGATCAGCGCGCCGAACTTGTGCAGCAGTACGCCGAAGTTGCGCGACTTGTAGAGCTCCTCGTGGAGCCAGCTGGCCTTGAACTTCTCGGTGTAGGCGGTCAGCTCGTCACCGCCTTCGGAACCGCCCAGCACGGCCTCGGCCGCGGCTTCCGCCGCCAGCATGCCGGACTTCATGGCGGTGTGGCTGCCCTTGATCTTGGCGAAGTTCAGCGTGCCGGCGTCATCGCCGACCAGAACACCGCCCGGGAAGGTCAGCTTGGGCAGGGAGTTGAGGCCGCCCTTGACCAGGGCGCGGGCGCCGTAGCCCACGCGCGTGCCGCCCTTGAGGTACTGCGCGATCTTCGGGTGATGCTTGAAGCGCTGGAACTCGTCGAACGGCGACAGGTACGGGTTGGTGTAGGACAGGTCCACGATCAGGCCGCAGACCACCGTGTTGTTTTCCAGGTGGTATAGGAAGGAGCCACCCAGGGCATCGGTGCCCAGCAGGTCCAGCGGCCAGCCGGCGCCGTGCACGACCAGGCCCGGCTTGTGCTGCTCGGCCGGCACCGTCCAGATTTCCTTGATGCCGATGGCGTAGTGCTGGGGGTCGGTGCCCTTGGCCAGGTCGTACTTGGCGATCAGCTGCTTGCCGATGTGGCCGCGGCAGCCTTCGGCGAACAGGGTGTACTTGGCGCGCAGCTCCATGCCCGGCGCGTAGTCCGGCTTGTGCTCGCCCTGGTGGTTGACGCCCATGTCGCCGATGGTGACGCCCTTGACGACGCCGCCCTCGATGATCGGGGTCTGCGCGGCGAAGCCGGGGTAGATCTCCACGCCCAGCGCTTCGGCCTGGGTACCCAGCCAGCGGCAGAGGTTGGCCAGCGAGATGATGTAGTTGCCCTCGTTGTGCATCGGCTTGGGCACGAACAGGTTGGGCATCTTCACGGCAGCGGTCGGGCTGCGGAAGAAGTAGATGTCGTCGCCGATCACCGGGGTGTTCAGCGGCGCACCCTTTTCCTTCCAGTCCGGGAACAGCTCATTGAGCGCGCGCGGCTCGAACACGGCGCCCGACAGGATGTGGGCACCGACTTCCGAACCCTTTTCAACGAGGCAGACGTTGAGTTCCTTGCCGGCCTCGGCCGCCTTCTGCTTCAGGCGGATGGCTGCGGACAGGCCGGCGGGACCGCCGCCGACCACAAGGACGTCATACTCCATTACATCGCGTTCAACGGACATTTAGGCAGTTCCTGGCTGCTCCCGATACCCTGGGAGGCTGGCTGTTGGGCAAATAGAGACGCGTATTGTAAACCGTCACGCGCGCCGGACCTACCCTCCGTAAGACAGGTTTTGCTGGCTTTACAGTCAATTCCGGCCCCGCCGGGTGCCGGTTCAGCGCGAAGACAGCCACGGCTGGGCAGTCTGGATGGGCACGGGGCCGCCGGATGCGACCCCACCCCTGTCTCACGGAGGAGACGAGCATGAAGACCCACCTGATGCTGGGTGTCCTGGCCCTTGCGGCCGGCCCCGCCCTCGCCCAGCCTGCCGGCCTGCCGCCGGGCGACTGCTATCCCCCGGCGCCGGCCGCCCCGCAGCCTCTGGCGGCGATGCCGCCCGAAGCCGCTCTGCAGGCACCCACCGCCGTGCCGGCCCCAACCGCCGCACAGCCGCTGGCCCAACCCGCCACCTTGCCGCCGGTAGTGGTGATCAAGCCCGCGCCGAGACCGGTGCAGCCGATGATGAGCGATGACGCCAAGTTCGCCACGCTGGACACCAGCGGCAACGGCAAGCTGGACCGCGGCGAGATCAGCGCCAACTCCGAGTTGGTGACCCGCTTCGGTTCGCTGGACAAGAACAACGACGGCAAGCTGTCGCGCCTCGAATACGGACTGCGCAACGTCGACCCCAGCGGCGGTCGCTAGTCCGCCAGCAGCGTCGACGGCACCGGCACCGGGAAGTCCAGCAGCATCTGGCCGAAGGCCTTGCCCTGGGGATCCGTGCGCAGGCTGCCGGCGCCGCCACCGCCCAAGGCGTTGTGAAGCAGGAAGTTGAGCGAGTTCGTGCCCGGCAGCTCCCAGCGCTCCACGCCACCGCTTTCGCCGCCCGCCAGCACATGGTCGAAATAGCGGCGTAGCGCCGCCGTCGACAGCGCTGCACGCAGGTACGGCAGGTATTCCGGCCGGCGGGCGATCACGCCGATGTTGGCGTGGTCGCCCTTGTCGCCGGAACGCGCCAGCGCCAGGCGGATCAGGGGCACCGGCACGGCCGCGGCCAGATCCAGGTCGGGTAGCTGCTCGGCCTCCGCCGGGGGAGGCGCGAAACCACCCGCCAGCGGCACGCCGACCGGCAGGCGCTCCTCGCCCACCACCACCTCGATTGCTACCCGGTCCTTGGGCACCAGCGTGGAGAACAGCCGCGGCACCATGTGCGGCTCCGGGCGGCCGGCGCCGAAGTAGCCGGTAAAGCCCGGCGCCATGCCGGTGGCGGCCTGGGCAATCTCGCGGGCGAACAGCTTCAAGGCCTTGGGATTGGGGTGCTGCACGGCGATCTTGACCACCACCTCGCGCGTTGCCGCCGCAGCGGCACGTGCATGAGGACCGTAGCTTTCCTCGGCACCGATGCAGTGGATGTCCACGCCGCTGAAATCGCCCAGCTTGGCCTCCAGCAACTGGCGGCGCACCTTCTCCACGATGCCCTGCGCCGAGGCCCGCCCTTTGAGGGCCGCGTCGATGCCGCCGATCATGAACAGCGCGGCGCAACGCATGCCGGCCGGATAGGTGGCGCTGACCTTGTACGAGTCGGTCGGCGCATGGCCACGGCAGCCGGTCACGCGCACCACGTCGGGCGCGGCCTGCTCCAGCTTCACCTGGGTGAAATCGCAGGTCACGTCCGGCAGCAGGTAGGCCCGCGGATCGCCGATCTCGTAGAGCATCTGTTCAAGCACGGTGTGCGGCGATACCAGGCCGCCGGTGCCTTCGGGCTTGGTCACCGTGAACTCACCGCTGGCCTGCATCTCGACGATGGGAAAGCCCATGTCGGCGTAGCCGCCCCTTACCAGCTCCCAGTCGGTGAAGTTGCCACCGGTGCATTGCGCGCCGCACTCGATGATGTGACCGGCAATGGAGCCGGCCGCAAGGCGATCGTAGTCTTCCGGCTGCCAGCCTAACTCGTGCATCAGCGGGCCCAGCACCACGGCGGAATCGACGCAGCGGCCGGTGATGACGATCTCCGCACCGGCTTCCAGGGCCTTGGCGATGGGGATGGCGCCCAGGTAGGCGTTCATCGACACGGTGACCGGCGGCAGGGGCTTGCCCGTTCCCAGCTCGGTGCAGTCGGCGAAGTCCTTGCGCCGGCCGTTGAGGTCGTCGCCCAGCACCACACCCACGCGGAAGCTGAGGCCAGCCTTGGCCGCAGCCTCTTCAAGGGCCTTCTTGCAGGCCAGCGGATTGACGCCACCGGCGTTGGCGACGACCCGGATGCCCTTTTCCTTGATGCGCCCCATCAGCGGCGCCATGACGTGCTCGACGAAGTCGGTGGCGTAGCCGTCGTTGGGGTCCTTCATGCGCTTGGCGGCGAGAATCGACATGGTGATCTCGGCCAGGTAGTCGAACACCAGGTAGTCGATGCCCCCTTTCTCCACCAGCTGGGCGGCGGCGGCGTTGGTGTCGCCCCAGAAGGCGGAGGCACAGCCGATGCGCACGGTCTTCATCCGGAATCCTCTTGATCGGTAATTATCGTTGTCGTGATATTCATCCACGACCCGTCAGCGCCGCGAAGGATGTTCGCGACGCTCGAGGTTTTCAAGGAAAACGTTGCTTACCGTTGCAGCAGGAGGATGCCGCCATACAGCACGGCGGCGCTGAACGCCCCCGCCAGCACGTCGTCGATCATGATGCCGAGGCCGCCATGGACACTGCGGTCGAAGGCACGGATCGGCCAGGGCTTGAGGATGTCGAACAGGCGGAACAGCGCGAAGGCCGCCAGCAGCCCCAGCGCCATGTCCTGCGGGCCCTGCACCAGGCCCAGCGCCGGCAGGAGCGGCAGGCAGGCGATCAGGAAGCCGACGATCTCGTCGAACACGATGCCGCCGTAGTCGTGCACGCCCAGCAGGCGGGCGCTTTCGCCACAAATCCAGCAGCCGAACAGGAACAGCAGCAGCAGGGCGACTCCGAAACCCCAGGCGGGCAGCCACATCAGCAGCAACCAGAACGGCAAGCCCACCAGGGTCCCCACCGTGCCCGGTCCCTTGGGCGCCAGGCCAGCGCCGAAGCCGAAGGCGATGAAGTGTTCCGGCGTCGTCAGCACCAGCTCGCGCGGCGGGCGCGGGAAAGCGCTGGTCTTGGGCAGGGGTTCAGCCATGGGAGCGTTGATCCGCGATGAATTTCAGCAAAGCTTAGCGCAGAGCGGCGACAGCCGGCCGACGCAGGCCGATGGGCTGGCCCCGTCCGCCATCGCCCGGGCACTCCGAGCCTGGGATACTGGAGCCCTTATGAACCTCGCCCCTCGCCTGCCCTGCCTGCTGCTCGGCCTGATGCTGCCGCTGGCGCTGGCTGCCCAGCCGGCACCGCCGCCGGGCAGCCCGCCGCAGGTGGTGGCCTTGCTGGCCCAGTGCCAGACGGCCCTGCCGCCGGCGGATAGCCGGCGGCGGCGCGCCGCACGCGAGGCGATGCTGCGCCTGCGGCTCAGCCTGTCCTGGCGCCGGGCACCCGGACAGCTGTCCGCCGCGGAAAAACAGTCCGCCATCGCCAACGAACGAGGGGCCTACCGGCTGCTCGTGGCGGCCTGCAAGCCTTTCCTGATCTGAAGATTCACGAATTAGTCATTGATTTTTAATGACTAAATGAATGCATGAGCACTTGTCGCTCCAGTCATTGTGCAGTGCAACATGAATTGTTAACCTGTTCACAGTCCGGGCTTCAGGCCGAGTTTCATGAAACCCCTTTCCAGGCTGTTCCACAGGTTGTCCCGTCGCATGCCAGCACTGCTCGCCGGGGTCGCGATCTCGCTGATGTCCCTGCAGGCGGCGGCGGGACCGTTGCCGCCGCCGCCACCCACTGGCGGTAGCCTGGCGCTGATCGAACAGTGCACCGCCGCCATGCCGCGCGCTCACCCCTGGCGGGCCAAGCAGCTCCGCCAGGCGATGTTCCGCATGCGCGTGAGCATGTCCTACAGGGCGGCGGGGACGCGCCTGTCGATGGCGGAACGGCGCTCGGCGATGGCCGCCGAGCGCGCGTCCTACGAGCTGCTGTTCGAGACCTGCCGGCCGCTGCTGGCCCTGGGCGTCAGCCCAGCACGATCCGGCTAGGGCCTGCGCCCTCCAGCAGCAGGCGGTTGAGCCGCTGCACGAAGCCGGCGGGGTCGGACAACTGACCGCCCTCGGCCAGCACGGCCTGGCCCAGCAGCAGTTCCGCCAGGTCGGCGAAGCCTGCATCGTCGGCGGTGTCGCGCAGGCGCTGCACCAGGGCGTGATCCGGGTTCAGCTCCAGCACCGGCAGGCTGCCGGGCACGGCCTCGCCCGCCTTGCGCAGGATTTCTTCCAGCCGGCGCGACAGCGCCTGCTCCCCGGCCACCAGGCAGACCGGCGATTCGGTCAGGCGCACCGACAGGCGCGCCGCCTCGATACGGCCCTGCAGCACTTCACCGAGACGCTTGAGGGTCTCGGCGTATTCGCTCTCGTGTCGCGCCTTGTCGGCGGTCTCGATCTTCGATTCGATGTCCTTGGAGGCGCGGGCCACGGACTCCAGCTTCTTGTCCTGGAACTGCGTCAGGTGCGCGACCACCCATTCGTCGATGCGGTCGCTCAGCAGCAGCACCTCGAAGCCGCGCTTGCGGAAACCTTCCAGGTGCGGGCTGCCCTTGGCGGCGGCCAGGCTCTCGGCGCTCAGGTAGTAGATCTTGTCCTGGCCCTCCGGCATGCGGGCGACGTAGTCGGCCAGCGAGACCTTCTGCTCGGTCGTCTCCGTCGTGGAGTGGAAGCGGCAGAGCTTGGCGATGCGTTCCTGGTTGGCGTGGTCGTCGACCAGGCCTTCCTTCAGCACGACGCCGAAGGCCTGCCAGAACTTCGCATAGTCCTCGGGGCGCTTCTCGGCGAGGTCTTCCAGCAGGTCGAGCACGCGCTTGACCAGGGCGGCGCGGATCTTGTCCACCGTGCGGTTGCCCTGCAGCAGCTCGCGCGAGACGTTGAGCGGCAGGTCGGCGGTGTCGACCAGGCCGCGCACAAAACGCAGCCAGGGCGGCAGCAGCTCCGCCGCCTTGTCCAGGATGAAGACACGCTTGACGTAAAGCTGCACGCCGCGGCCCTGCTCGCGATCCCAGAGATCGAAGGCCGCCTGCGAGGGGATGTACAGCAGCGAGGTGTATTCCAGGCTGCCGCCCTCGACACGGTTATGCGCCCAGGCCAGCGCCGGCTGGTGGTCGTGCGAGAGGTGCTCGTAGAACTGCTGGTAGTCCTCGTCCTTCAGCTCCGCCTTGGGACGGGTCCAGAAGGCGCGGGCCTGGTTCAGCGTCTCGGATTCGCCCTTGTCGTCCTTCAGGCGGATCGGCAGGCCGATGTGATCGGAATACTTGCGGACGATGGACTGCAGGCGCCAGGCCTGCAGGAAGTCCTTGTCCTCCTCGCGCAGGTGCAGGGTCACCTCGGTACCGCGGTCCTGCTTGAAGGACGGCTCGATGGTGAACTCGCCCTCGCCGTCGGACTCCCAGCGCACCGCCTCGCTGGCGCCCGCGCGCAGGGTCAGCACGGTGACCTTGTCGGCGACAATGAACGACGAATAGAAACCGACGCCGAACTGGCCGATCAGCTGTGAGTCCTTCTTCTGGTCGCCGGACAGGGACTCCAGGAATTTCCTGGTGCCGGAGCGGGCGATGGTGCCGAGGTTCTCGATCACCTCCTCGCGCGTCATGCCGATGCCGTTGTCACGGATCGTCAGCGTGCCCGCCGCCTCGTCCGGTATCAGTTCAACCGCCAGCTCATCACCGCCCTGCAGCCCGGCATCGCTCAAGGCCAGGAAGCGCAGCTTGTCGCAGGCATCGGAGGCATTGGAGATCAGCTCGCGCAGGAAGATTTCCTTGTTCGAATACAGCGAGTGGATCATCAACTGCAGAACCTGGCGGGTTTCCGCCTGGAACTCGCGTTTCTCGGAGCGCGTTTCGGTAGTCATGTCTTGGGCTTCGAAGGTATGGGGTTGATCGGGCAAGACCGATTATGCGGTCGCGCTAAACACAATCAAGCCCTGGCCGCGAGGCTGGCGGCAGGGCTTCATCCCTTCAGGGCGCAGCCGGTCCGGCCGTGGCGTCCAGGTACTGCAGCAGCCTCTGGCGCACCGACTCGCGTCGGGCCAGGTCGATATGCTGCCCGCCAGGGATCAGCCAGAGCTCCTTGGGCTCCTGAGCCTCGGCGTAGAGCCGCTGCGAGTGACTGAAGGGCACCACGACATCGTTCTCGCCGTGCAGCAGCAGCAGGGGGATCGGACTGATGCGGTCGACGACGTCCACCGCGGAGTAGCGGTTGGAGATCAGCAGGGACAGTGGCGCCTGCAGCGGCCAGGTCAGCCAGACCTGCGCCAGCTTCTCGCGCGCGATGCCACGGTAGCTGGAGAAGGCACTGTCCGCGACCAGCGCGGCGATGCGCTGGCGCTGCGCGGCATCGGCCTGCGCCACCAGGCGGATGGCCACCGAGCCTCCCAGGCTCTGGCCGTAGACGATCAGCGGCCCGGTAGCGGCAGGCTGCTGCGCCGACAGCCAGGCCAGTGCAGCGGCGGCATCCTGATGAATGGCATCGACATTGGCATTGCCCTGGGAAAGCCCGAAGCCACGGTAGTCCAGCGCCAGCACGGCGTAGCCCTGCGCCGGCAGCCAGCTCACCGCATGCACGTGGGAACTGAGATTCTCGGCGTTACCATGCAGGAACAGCACCGTTGCCCGCCGGGGCCCCTGCGCCGGCAGGAACAGTGCGTGCATCCGGCTGCCATCCGGCGCGGGAATCCACAGCTCCTCGGCGGGCGTGCCGATCGCCCGGTCCGGCAGATGCCGCACACGGTCCGGATAGAGGAACAGCCCGGTGCAGCCGCTCAGCGCCAGGCACAGCCACAAGGCCATCAGCGCCTGGAAACTGTGGCGCGGCGTAGGGAGCCGGCAGTGCATGTGCGTCACGAGGCGTTCCCGGCTCAGTAGTAGTACTGGTAACGCAGGCCAACGGCCAGGGTGTCATCCGGCCGCTGATCGCGCCACAGCAACTGCAGGTGCAGGGCCTGGTTACGCGACAGGCGCAGGTTCTGCTGCAGGTCCACGCGCGTGCGGGTCTGGCCGTTGGCGAACTGATCCACCCCCGCTTCCCACACGGCCGTCAGCGTGCCGCCACCCAGCAGCAGTCCGCCACGCGCGCCGATCGCTGGCTGCAGCGGATCGTCAAAACCGTGGTTGTGCTCCAGGCGGCCGGTGAACAGGCCGTAGACGCGATTGTCTGCCCACAAGGTCCGCGTGGCACCCACGCCGCCATTGACCTGCGCCACGCGATGCTCGCGGCCGCCGGCCCATTGGCGCTCGACGCCGGTATTCACGGCCCAGGACAGGGGCTTGAAGAAGCGATCGCGCGGGCTCAAAGACAGGATGTCGACCAGGTCCAGACGGTTCAGGTCTACCTCGCCACCTTCCTCCACGCGCAGTTCGAAGTTGCCGATGTTGATCTGCGCCCCGGCCGGAAAGCCGGCGCGATTCTCCGGCAGGCTGTGCAGCGACATCCGCAGGCCCAGGGTCAGGTAGTCCTGCTGCTCTTCACGCCAGGCACCCGCCGACAGCCGGCGGCTGCCATGGCTCATGTCCGGTGACGCGGCGGGATCGGCCGGCGCTTGCGTCTGCGCCAGCTCCGGGGCGTGGGCCTGCATGGCCTGCAGCAGCCGGAAGCTGCGTTGCGCAATCGCCGGATCGCGCTCCTCGCCGGTCTGCTTGTAGCGCAGGTACTTGTAGGCGGCTTCGATCAGGCGGGCACGCAGGACAGGATCCAACGCACGCAGCTCGTCAGAATCCAGGCGCTCCGGGTCCGCACTCACCTGGATGACCAGCGGATAGAGCTCCGGGGGCATGTCGTCCAGGCGCTGCTTGAGCACCGTGCCCTGCGCCGGCCGGAAGTGCTTGTCGCGCACCAGGCCTGCGCGCTGCACGGCACGTACGGTGTCGATCGGGATGGCCGTCAGCGGAAAGCCGCTGGTGAGGTCCAGCCCCGGACGGGCGACCTCGAGCAGCTCCAGGATGCGATAGGAGCAGTTCTCGTCGAAGAAGTAGTACGCAAAGTTGATCCTGCGCAGTTCCCACAGGTGCTCGACCAGGCGCCCGGTTTCCTCGGCGCTAAGGTTGAGCGGGTACTCCCAGATGTCGCGGTTTTCGCCGTGGTTGTATTCACGGATTTTCTTGTAGTACTGGTCCACCTCGAACTGGCCGCGATACCCGCCGGTCAGGCCGCGGAAGGCGTAGAACAGGCTGTTGTCGCCCGGGTCCACCAAGGCTCCGAAGTTCGCAGCGAAGGACAAGTATTCGGCGCCACCGTCAGCGGCGCCCGAGTCCAGCCGCAGCAGGGTGTGGCCGAACATCGAAGAGGGACTGTTCAAATAATACGAGGGGAACACCAGCACCGCCTGCGTGGCCTGCACCAGCGAGCGGAATTCCCGGTATTCGGCACAGTCGGGTTGGGGCAACTCGCCTAGCGCCAGCTCCCGGCGCAACCAGGCCAAGCGGGCGACGAAGCGGCATTGCGCGTGTTCGTTACCCTGATCGGCGGGCGCGGTAAAGGCCTCCAGCGTGGCCTGCAGTTCTGCGCGTGGGTTGGAGTCGCCGTCGGCCGCCAGGAAGAAACGGGGATCGTCAGCCTGGCTGTTCCAGCTTCCGGGCCACCGGCCCGGCTTGTAGTGGACCAGCTTGTGCCACTCGCCGCGCTGCCACAGCTCGCGCGCCTGGGCCTGCGCCCATGCGTCATCCGCCGCGCGTGCAGGCGGCACCAGCAAGAGGAAGAAAACAACCAGGAGAGGGACAAGCGTCAGCGGGCGCATTGCATCAGGCGGTCAAAGAAAAGGCCCGGCATCCTGCGATACCGGGCCCATGCCGATCATGGGACAGCCGCCCGAAGGCGGCCGTCACAGGGATCAGATGACGTACTTCGACAGCGCTGCGTCGGACTTCATCAGCGATTCGAGGCTGGCGGTGACTTCGTCAGCCGTCACGTTCTCGCTCGGGAACAGGACGGAGAAGTTGTTGTGCGCCAGTGCAGCGAAGGCCGCGCGGTCTTCCTTGGCAACGCCATAGGCAACGGCAACGGCGTTCAGCGCATCACCCTGGCCCACCGCCACGTCAGCGGAGAATTCGTCGAACATCGCGCCGACCATCTCCTTGCCGCCATAGGTCAGCTTGCCATCGACCGAGCAACCATTGGTGCCGGTGGTCATGCCGAAGGTGGCATTGCCCGAGGTACCGTTGGTGGTGGAGGCCAGGAAGTGCGGAGCGAAGCCCGACTGCCCCTTGAACAGCATGTTGCCCCAGCCGCAGTTCGGGCCGCCCGGGGCCTCCGCGAAAGCAGACGACGACGCAACGACGAGAACTGCACCCAGAACCAGCTTCTTCATGTTTTGATCTCCCTCAGTGGGTTATACCGGCTCGGACCTGAATAAGGGCCGCAGTGGATATTAGGACTGTGGCAAGCAGAACCGCAAGGCAGGCCAGCCGGTAACGGTGACGGGCATCACAGCGAGGATCCGTGGCCGTACGGCAGACGCAAAAAGCCCGTGGCCATTCGGCCACGGGCTTTTTGATGCTTCCTGCTACCGCTGAACCGGGGCGCGATGCGCCCCGTAGGCTGGATTAATCCAGCTTCTCGGCGATACGGGCGGCGCGGCCCGACAGGTTGCGCAGGTAGTACAGCTTGGCGCGGCGCACGTCACCGCGGCGCTTCACCACGATGTCGGCAACCTGCGGGCTGTAGGTCTGGAACACACGCTCCACACCTTCGCCGTGGCTGGTCTTGCGCACGGTGAACGCGGAATGCAGGCCGCGGCTCTTGATGGCGATGACGACGCCTTCGAAAGCCTGCAGACGCTCGCGGTCGCCTTCCTTCACCTTCACCTTGACCTCGACCGTGTCGCCAGGACCGAAGTCCGGGACCTTCTTGGTCATCTGCTCCGCTTCGACCGCAGCAATGATCTTGTTCGCATTCATCGTCAGCTACCTCACTTATGTTCGCTGTTCCGAGATGAATTCCCGCAACAGCACCTCTAGATTCTTGTCCAGCTCCAGCCCGTCCAGCAGGTCGGGCCGCTTGAGCCAGGTCTGTCCCAGCGCCTGCTTCAACCGCCACCGCGCCACCTTGGCGTGGTCACCACCCAGCAGCACCTCCGGCACCCGCTCTCCGCGCCACTCTTCAGGCCGCGTGTAGTGCGGATGATCCAGCAGGCCGCTGGAGAAGGAATCGGCAGCCGCCGAACCCTCATGCCCCAGCACCCCGGGCAGCAGCCGCGCTATCGCGTCCACCACCACCATCGCCGCCAGTTCACCGCCGGACATCACGAAATCGCCCAGCGACAATTCGAAATCCACTTCCGAGCGGATCAGGCGCTCATCGAGCCCCTCGTACCGCCCGCACAGCAACACCAACCCCGCTTCCTGCGACAGACGCTCCGCCCATCGCTGGTCGAAACGCTCGCCCTGCGGCGACAGGTACACCACCCTCGCCGCCTCCGCCGATGCCTTGGCATCGCGGATCGCGTTGGCCAGCGGCTCGGCTTCCATCACCATGCCGGGACCACCGCCGTAAGGCCGGTCATCGACCTTGCGCCACTTGTTCTCGCTGTAGTCGCGCAGGTTGCGCGTCGCCAGCTGCAGCTTTCCCCGATCTGCCGCGATCCGCGGCATGCCGTGCTGCGTGACCTGTTCCACCCACTCGGGGAACAGCGTCAGGACTTCAATTTTCATCGTAGTCCGGATGCCAGTCGCAGACGATGCGGCCCGCGTCCAGATCCACTTCCTTGACGATGTGCTCCTTGACGAAAGGAATCAGTCGCTCCTTGTCGCCATCCCGCAGCACCATCACATCCTGGGCGCCGTTGCTGGTCATGTCCTCGACCTGACCCAGCGCCACGCCCAGCGTGCTTTCCACCTTCACGCCGATCAGGTCGAACCAGTAGAACTGCCCCTTGGGCAGCCTCGGCATCGCCTCCCGATCCACCTGGATCTCCGCGCCCATCAGCCCTGCGGCGATGTCGCGATCCGTGATCGGCTGCCCGTCCGCTCCGCTGATGTAGACCACCAGGGAGCGCGCGTGCACGTGAGTTTCCAGCAACCTAGCCTCGAATCCCGCGCCGTGGGCAATCCACCAGCGGCGATATTCGAAGATGTTCTCGATGGGGCGAGTGAGGGACCAAACCTTGATCCCGCCCCGCACACCGTGAACCCCGGCGACGCGGCCCAGCGTCACCCGGCGCGCCGTCATCGGCTTAAGCAGCGGCCTTGGCGGCCGACTTCAGCAGGAACGCAACGCGATCAGAGGTCTGCGCACCGTTCTTCTGGTAGTGCTCGACACGGCCGAAATCGACAACGAGCTTCTGCTCGGCGCCGCTGGCGTTCGGGTTGTAGTGGCCCAGGCGCTCGATGAAGCGGCCGTCACGGGCGCTGCTCTTCTCGGTCGCGACGACGTGGTAGAACGGACGCTTCTTCGCGCCGGCACGGGCAAGACGGATGGTTACCATGTCTCGAATCTTCCAGATAAAAATTGAACGGCCCGGGACCTCCCGAGCCGTTTGAGGGCGCGTATTGTATCGATTTCCTCACAAAATTCCAGTTTTCCCGTAACTTGCGAGCGGCGGGGGCCGATTTTGTGCCCGCCATCGGCGCCACGCCCTTAGTTATTGATTATATTACGAACGTATCGGCCGATCCGGGGGCGCCGATGGAGGCCTCCCGCCAGGTCCTTAATTTTGGCGAGCCCCATGCCCCACCCTCCAGGCGACGTCCTTGCGGGCAATACCGGGCACCCCGCGGAAAATCCCGGATGAACATCGAAGCTGGAAACACCTCGACCGACTGCCTGATCGTAGACGCCGATGCCGTCAGCCGCCGCCTGGCCGGACTGCTCCTGAAGCGCCTGGGATACCCCTCGCCTACCCTGGCCGAGACAGCCCAAGACGCCCCCGCCACCCTGCAAGGCCTGATCCTGGCCGGGACCGACGACGGAGCCCAGGGCATTGCCGCCCTAAGTTCCCGAATCGATCCGGCGAAGCGCTCGCAGACGCGACTGGTGGCCGTGCTCGCCAGCGCTTCGGAAGCGGCCCGGCAGGCCTGCCTGCAAGCGGGCGCCGATGCGGTGCTGGCCAAGCCGCTGGCGCTGCCGGAACTGGCGGCGCTGCTGGCAACTGCTGCAGAACCCGGCGATTTCAACGCCGAAGCCTGGGCTGAACTGCTGGAGATGTTCGGCCCCGACGGCGCCGCCCAGCTGGCCGGCGCCGTAGTCGATGACCTGCCGGTGCAGCAGCAACGGGTGGCCGATGCCATCCGCGACCAGGATCTGTCGGCGTTGAAGCGGGTTGCCCATGCGCTGCGCGGCGTCAGCCTGCAACTCGGTGCCGAGGCCCTGGCCGAGCTCTGCACGCAGACGGAGGCGGCCGCGGCGGCAGGCCAGACCGGCACCGCCTTCGAACTCGGTGCCCGCCTGATCGGGCGCCATGCAGCCCTCGCGGAGCGACTGCGCCATGAAACCGCCTAGCGCTGGTCCCATGACCGCGCGCATGTCCGTGTTCGCGGGGGCGCTGATCGCCCTCACGCTGCTGGCGAGCCTGCTCATGGCCGCGCAGACCGCGCGCGTCATCCACCAACATCAGCAGCAGCGCTTCGATTCGGAGGTGCAGCTAATCGAATCCTCCATCGGCAGGCGCATGAACGCCTACACGCAGATCATGCGCGGCGGGCGCGGCATGATCGAGGCCTCTACGCATGTCAGCCGCGACGACTGGCGTGACTATGTGGAGCCACTGCAGCTCTACAAGAACTACCCCGGCATCCGCGCCCTGACCTTCGTTCCGAAGCTCATGCCAGACCAGGTGGACGCCTTCGTCGCCGGCGTGCGCCGGGAACCCACCACACGCTTCACGAATCCGTTGATCCTGAGCGAGTTCAAACTGCGCGCACCGCCGCCGCCGATCAGGCTCGTGGATCCGCCCTTCCATGCGCCGGTCTACTACAGCGAGCCGCTGACCGCCGAGAGCGAACGGGGCATCGGCATCGACATGATGCGGGATGCCGACCGTGGTGCCGCCCTGCAAGCCGCTGTCGCAACCGGCGACGCGGTCCTCGCGCCGCGCTTGCGCCTGCTGAGCAGGACCGGCACGCAGATCGGCTTCATCGCTTACGTGCCGATCTTCAAGGAGGGACGGCACTTCGGCTGGATTTCCGCGACCTTCCATGCGCAGGCGTTCATGCAGGGGCTCCTGGGTGGCGACAGTAGCAGCTTGGCCTTCGAGGTCTTCGACGGGAACTCCGCCGATCCCGATGCCATGCTCTACTCTTCCGCCGGCGTCAAAGCGGACGGAGATCCTCAGCCACTGCCGTCCGACTCGCAGGCCAGCTTCGAAGCCTTCCGCACCGTGCAGATGCCCGGCCGGGCGTGGACGGTGCACTTCCGGAGCAAGCCGGGATTCGCCACGCCGAGCGAACAGGCGATCCCCTGGCTGGTCGCACTCGGCGGGCTGATGGCCAGCTTGCTGCTCTACGTCTTTGCCCGCGGCGGCGCGCGCTGGCGAGCCCAGGCCTCGGCGCTGGCGCAGGCCCAAGCCGCCGTGGAAGCCGCGACGCAGGCCAAGAGCGACTTCCTGGCCAACATGAGCCATGAGATCCGCACGCCACTCAACGCGATCCTCGGTACGGCGGAATTGCTGGGCGACACCGTACTGGATGCCTCCCAGCGGCAAAGCCTGGAGACCATCACCCAGAGCGGCGACCACCTCCTGGGGGTGATCGACGACATCCTCGACTTCACCAAGGTCGAGGCCGGCATGCTGGAACTGGACGAGCAGGTCTTCGAACTGCGCCGCGTGGTGGAAGAGGCCCTGGAGCTGGTGGGCACGCGCACCGCGCAGAAGGGCCTGGACCTAGGCTGCGAATTCGCGCCCGGCACGCCGGAGATGCTGAAGGCCGACCGCGGCCGCATGCGTCAGATCCTGGCGAACTACCTGTCCAACGCGGTCAAGTTCACCGAGCAGGGCGAGATCGCCGTCATGGTCCATGCCGTGGAGGTGGAGCCCCAGCGGCATCGCATCCACGTCAGCGTGCGCGACACCGGCATCGGCATCCCACCGGATCGTCTGGATCGATTGTTCAAGACCTTCAGCCAGGTGGATGCCTCCACCACTCGCCGCTACGGCGGCAGCGGCCTGGGGCTGGCGATCTGCAAGCGCCTGGCCGAACTGATGGGCGGTGGCGTGAGCGTGGAGAGCCATGCGGGCCGGGGCTCGGTGTTCTCGTTCAGCTTCATGGCCGGCAGCGATCCGGCCTGGCGGGCCCCGCCCCCGGCCGATGCCAGCCGCCTGAAGGGCAAGCGCCTGCTGATCGTCGACGACAACGACACCAATCGCCGCATCCTGCGCGCCGCGGCGCAGGAATGGAGCATGGAAGTCACCGACACGGCCTCGCCGCAGGAGGCGCTGGCGCTGATCGGCGGCGGGGCGCGTTTCGATTCCGCGATCATCGATTTCCTGATGCCGGAGATGGATGGCGCCGCCCTGGCAGCCGCGCTGCGCCGGGATTTCGGCAGCGCCTGCCCGCGGCTGATGTTGCTCAGCAGCGTGCGCCAGAGCACGCAGTCACAACCGGTTTTCGACCTCGTGCGATACAAGCCACTACGCCGCGCAGGCTTGCTCGACGCCTTGCTGGAACTGATGTCGCCGGGCGATACGTCCAGAAATGCGCCCGCCACCGCCTCGCGGCCGGTGAAGTCGGCCGCGGCACTGCGCATCCTGGTGGTCGAGGATACGCCCCTGAACCAGCAGGTCGCGCTGCGCATGCTGGAGTCGCTGGGCTATCGCGCCGATCTGGCGGAGAACGGCCTGCTGGCCGTCGAGGCAGTGCAGCAGCGCGACTACGACCTGTTGCTGATGGACATGCAGATGCCGGTGATGGATGGCCTGGAGGCGACACGCCGGATCCGGGCACTGGAGAAACGGCCGCAACCGCAGATATTCGCCATGAGCGCCAGCGTGCTCGATCACGAGCGTCAAGCCTGCCTCGATGCCGGCATGAATCGGCATCTGGCCAAGCCCCTGCGCCGGCACGAACTGGAAAAGGCGCTGCAGGAAGCGGCTGGCAACGTGCCTTGAGCACCGGCATGAGTCGCCACAGCGGTCCGGCATCGCAGAAGCCCAGGAAACAGCCACCTGGCATGCTTCGGCTCATGGTTGCCCTGCTTCCTGCCCTCCTGCTGTGCCTGTTGATGGCACCGGTCGAGGCACAGGCGGGCCCGGTCGTCCTCGACGATAGCCTGGACTCTGCATCGATTCCGCTGACCGATCACCTGGAATCGTTCTACGACGCCAGCGGGAAATTGACGCAAGCACAGGTCGCTACGGTGGAATACTCGGCTCGGTTCCAGCCGGTGGAGGGGGATTTCAACGGCGGCTTCACGCTGCACGGAGCCTGGTGGATCCGGTTCCAGATCACGGCAATGCCCGGCTTGTCCGACGACTGGTGGCTGCAACTGGGGGCGCCCTATGTCGACTACATCGATATCTGGTTGCCCGAGAAAAACGGTGCCGGCGAAGTGCTGCGCCACCGGGCGCTCGGCGGGATGCGCCCCGTCTCGGCGCGGGACCTTCCCTGGTCGCTGCCCGTGCTGCGCCTGTCCGCGCTGCCGGATGAGGGCCCACACTGGGTCTGGATCCGGCTCGCCGGAGAACGCTCCCTCAACCTGACCGGCAGCGTGTCGAAGCTGGACACCCTGACCAGCCACCTGCAGGGGGTCGTCGTCAGGGTCGCAGCGGTCGTGGGCATGACCCTGCTGATGGCCCTGGTCTGCCTCGCCTTGGGTGTTTCCCTGCCGGACCGCAAGTTCCTCTGGTACTCGGCGTATCTCGGGGTCACTGCGCTGCTCTTTGCCTGCTCGGAGAACCTGGTCGCGGCCCTGCTGCTGCCGGAGCAGCCCTTGCTCGCCATGCGCATCCATCATGTAGCGGTAAGCCTGGGCTTGCTGACCTCCATCCTGTTCGCCCACAGCGTGCTGGACATGCGCGAGCAGTTTCCGCGCCTGTCCGTGGTGTTCCTGGCGCTGGCGGCCCTCGCGACGATGGCTTGCGTCGTCTCGCTGGCCGGCCACTACGGCGTCATCGGACCCGCCGTGAGCCTGACCCGGCTGGCACTGGCGCTGGTCATCGTCGCGCTATGCATCGAGCTGATCCGCCGCAGCCAGCCGGGAGCCTGGCTCTACTTCGTCGGGTACTCGGCCTATGGCGTGGTTGGCACGCTGCATTTTGCCAAGAACCTCGACTGGCTCCCCTTCACCCGATTCACGCAGTACAGCTACCTGTTCGGCGTGATCATCCACATGTTCGCGATCTTCATGAGCCTGGGGATCAACGTGCGCCTGCGGGAGCGGCGCTCCATCGCCCTGGAGCACGCACACCGGAACGCCGAATCGGCGAACCGCGCCAAGAGCGATTTCCTGGCCAACATGAGTCACGAGATCCGCACGCCGCTCAATGCAATCCTAGGCACCGCGGAACTGCTCAACGACACGCCACTGACCCGCGAGCAACGTGAAAGCCTACATACCATCCAGCAGAGCGGCGACCACCTGCTGGGTGTGATCGACGACATCCTCGACTTCAGCAAGGTCGAGTCCGGCATGCTGGAGCTGGAGGACGCGGTGTTCGATCTCAACCGCGTGATCGAGGAATCCATGGAACTGGTCGGACACAAGGCCGTCCAGAAGCAGCTCGAGCTTTCCTGCGACTTCCAGCCCGGCACCCCGGACATGGCGCGCGGCGACGCGGCACGCGTGCGCCAGATCCTGGTCAACTACCTGTCCAACGCCATCAAGTTCACCGAGCACGGCGATGTCTCCGTGGTGGTCGCTGCGGAGGCGCTCGAAGCAGGACGTCACCGATTCCGTATCGCCGTGCGCGATACCGGCATCGGCATTCCGGCGGAGCGGCTGGAGCGCCTGTTCAAGTCCTTCAGCCAGGTCGATGCCTCGACCACACGCCGTTATGGCGGCAGCGGCCTGGGCCTGGCGATCTGCAAGCGGCTCGCCGAGATGATGGGAGGTGGGGTGACGGTCGACAGTGAGCCCGGGAAAGGCTCGACGTTCGCCTTCAGCTTCGTTGCGGCCACCGATCCAGCCTGGCAGCAACCTGAGCGGCCGGGCCTGGACGCACTGGATGGCAAGCGACTGCTGGTCGTCGATGACAATGACACCAATCGGCGCATCCTGCGCAGGACGGCCGAGGACTGGGGCATGCGTGTCGTCGACCTTGCCTCACCGCGGGAAGCGCGGGACATGATCGGGCGCGGCGAGCACTTCGACCTGGCGGTACTCGATGACTTCATGCCCGATATGGACGGTGTGGCGCTGGCCGCGGCGATTCGCCGCCACCATGGCCCTGCCTCATTGCCCCTGCTGCTGCTCAGCAGCGCTCGTCATCCGGGCAGCGATCTGGCCGACTTCAACCTGGTGCGCATCAAGCCGCTGCGCCGCAGTGGGCTCCTGGACGCATTCCTCGACCTGCTGGCGCCAGCACAGGCTACCGCCCCGACGCCGGAGCATGACCTGCCCGCCCCCCCTGCCCCCGCGCTGCGCATCCTGCTCGCGGAGGACAATGCGATCAACCGTCAGGTCGGAACGCGAATGCTCGAGTCGCTGGGGTATCACGCCGACGTGGTCGAGAACGGCGTCGAAGCGGTCACCGCATTGCAGCAAGCACAATACGATCTCGTGCTGATGGACATCCACATGCCCGAGATGGACGGTCTCGAAGCCACGCGGCGGATTCGTGCGCTGCAGGACAGGCCGCAACCGCGCATCTTCGCGATGACCGCCAGCGCCCTCGATCACGAACGCCAGGCTTGCCTCGACGCCGGCATGGATCGCCACCTGGCCAAGCCCTTCCGCCGCCGCGAGTTGGAAAGCATGTTGCGAGAGGTGGCTGCCAGCGTCGGCCGCCAGGCACCGCCGATCACGCAAGCGATGACCGGACGGCAGGCCGATCCCGCTGCGCTGGCCCAGCTGACCTCCGACATCGGCGCCGAGGGCATGGCCGAGCTGGTCGCTGAGCTCATCGGTGCCGCACCCGGCAGCCTGAACGCCCTGCGCGAGGCTCATGACGGCGGTGATGCGCAGGGCCTGGTACGCACGACCCAGGCCCTGCAGGCCAACTGCAGCATGGTCGGCGCGACCCTACTGGCCCAGGACTGCGCGGCGCTGGCACGGATGCAGGACGCTGCTCTTTCTGGGCCATTGCTGGAATCCATCATGAGCGCCTATGCCGCGTTGATCGCACAGTTGCGCGAATGGCGCGTCTGATCGCGGCCGGTGCACTGATCGCACTGGCCTGCACGCCGCTGCAGGCGGCGGAGTTCGCACTGGCTCGCTGGTCGGAGGATCACCGCGATCTCGCTGATCCGGCGCGACACGCAACACCGCTCGACGCCCTCAAGCACATCCCGCTGGGTGCCAATCCCGAGCACTACCTGAGCCTCGGCGGACAACTGCGACTGAAGGCCGTCGACTTCGACGCGCCCCTCTTCGGCCTCGGCGGAGCCGACGCCGACGGTTACGGGTTCCAGTGTCTCAACCTGCACAGCGACTGGCATCTGGGCCCTCGGTTGCGCGTGTTCGCCGAGATCGGCGACGCCCAGGTGCATGGCAAGCAGACGCCCGCCACCGCGGCGGACTCCAATCGCAGCGACCTGCAGTTGGCCTTCGCCGATCTGTCGGCGACCGCGGCCGGCGGCAAGCTGAGCTTGCGGATCGGTCGTCAGGAGCTGGCCTTCGACGCCATGCAACGCTTCGTCGCCCTGCGCGAGGGGCCGAACGTCAGGCGCGCCTACGATGGTGCGCGGCTGACCTGGTCCGGCGGAGCGCTGGATATCACCGCATTCATGACCGAACCCGTCGATATCCGTGACGATCGGGCCTTCGATGACCGTGACAGCGACGACACCCGCTTCTCCGGCCTGCGCGTCCGGCACGGCGCGGGCAGGCCGGGCCAGCTCGATGGCTACTGGTATCGCTACGAGCGTGACGAAGCCCGCTTCGGCGCAGTCCTTGCCGAGGAGCGCCGCGACGTCTTCGGCCTGCAATCCGCCGGACGCCGCGGCGCGTTCGACTGGGATGTGGAAGCGGTCTACCAGACGGGCCGCTTCGGTTCCGCGGACATCCGCGCCTGGGCCTTCGGCAACGTCCTGGGTTGGCGCTTCGACACCTGGGCCTGGCAGCCGCGCCTGGCGCTGCAGGTGGATGTGGCATCGGGAGAGCGGGAAGCCGGAGACGATCGGCTCGAGACCTTCAACCCCCTGTTCCCCCGCGGGGCGTATTTTTCGCAGTCAGGCCTGACGGATTTCTCCAACCTGGTGAATACCGGGCTGTTCCTGAGCGCCCGCCCCCTGCCGCAGGCCACCCTGGCCATTGGTGGCGGGCGGATGGCGCGGCAGTCCCGCGAGGACGCCGCCTATGCACAGCCCCTGCTGCCGATGCCCGGCTCGATCAACGGAGATAGGGTCATCGGCGACTATCTACGTCTCAACGCCAGCTATCGTTGCAACCGGCACCTCACGCTGGCCACAGAAATCCTGCACTACATCCCCTCCTCCGGCCTGCGGGCGGCAGGAGCAAGGACGGCGGACTATGCCGAATTGGTGATCAGGTTCCTGTTCTGAACCCTGCCGCTGCGTAGTACACTTGCACAGCAATGCCCTGGCGCCAGCATTCTTCGCGCCCGGCAATGAGCATGACATCGGAGGCACCGTGGGTACCACGGCCACAGGCACCATCATCATCGCGGACGATCACCCGCTGCTGCGCATCGCCCTGCGCCTGAGCGTGGAGCGCCTCGAGCCCGGCACCCGCGTCATCGAAGTGGACTCGCTGGCGGCCCTCAAGGCCTGCCTGCCGCAGCACCCGGATACCCGGCTGGTGCTGCTGGACCTGATGATGCCCGATGTCGAGGATCTGTCCTCCCTGCAGTACCTGCGCCATGAATGGCCCCACCTGAAGGTGGCGGTCGTCTCCGGCATGGAAGACCGTTCATGGGTCCGTTCCGTCGAGGCCCTGGGGGCCATCGCCTTCATTCCCAAGGCGACGCCGGTGGAACAGACCCAGCAGATCCTGGCAAAAGTACTATCCGGCGGCAGCTGGTGGCCGCCGCCGGATAGCCTTCCCCCGCCACTGCCCGACTCGATCGATTCACGCATCGAGCGTCTCTCTCCCCAAGAACTGCGCATCCTGCTCTACATCAAGGACGGCCGGCTCAACAAGCAGATCGCAGACGAGCTTTCGATCCGCGAATCCACGGTGAAGACCCACATCACCGCGCTGCTGCGCAAGCTGGACCTGCGCAGCCGCACGCAGGCCGCGGTGCTGGCACAACGGCTGCTCGTCGGCAGCTGAATCCGGTCGTTGCCCCTACCTCATCCGGCGCCGATCGTTTCGGATCGCCAGCCAGGCGAGCCCGCCTGCGCCAGCCATCGTGCCCATCAGCAGGCCCACGGTCATCCCAAGCCAGAACATGTGCATATCTCCCATGGGTCTTTCATCCTTTCTTCATGTGCACGATCACCGACACTCGGCGATCAGGAGTCAGGCAAGCCAGCAGCTCCGCAAGCGGGGGCTGCGAGGGGCAGGCTGACATCGGTTCCGTATCGCTGCGCCCGACCACTTCGATGATCCCGGGCGCAATGCCTTTGGCGGTGAAGGCTTCGGCCACCGCATGAGCACGAGCCAGCGCACGCGATTGCTTGCGTGAATCCGGGCCGACGCGATCAGCGTGACCGATCACGACGATGCGCTCCACCGAGTCCAGCTGGCGCACTGTTCGTGTTACCAAGCCCTTCAGCCGCGCCCGGTCTGCCGCGCGCAGATCGTCCAGGCTGGAGCGACCAAACGGGAAGACCAGATCACCTTCAGTCCAACGATCGCCCGCGGCATCCTGCGCCGACCCCGCGTCTGCCGCTCCGCTACTGGCGACTACCGCGGACGCCTTGCCTCCCGCTACCAACGTCCCACCCTCCGCTGCTGCGCAAGCCTCGGCCTGCCAATGACGGCTCCGCAGCTGGCTGCGTTCATCGAACCGGAGCTGGAGCTGGCATTCGATCAAGCCACCTTCAACGGACGGAAGCTTGAGGATGTAGTTCCACTCCCGAACCTCGAACAGGCCCTCGCTGAAGTGGGGATTGCCGATGAGCTGGCGCACCTGGTCCTTGCTCACGCCGGGCTGCAGCAGCCGCACCGTATCGGCGGCCACCACGATACCGTCGCTGCGATAGGACGCTTCGCGTGGCGGAAACGAAACGCCCTGCGCATCCGGTGCCAGGCGCGGCGTGCTGCAGCCGGCCAGTGCCATCGCCGCCACCAGGGTGGCCAACAGGCCACCCGCCTTGTGGCGCCGCTGGTGCGCCTTCCCACTATTGTTGTTCTTGAGGCTCATCTGGATATCGCCCTTGGTGTTCCCTGTCGTTCTGGAAAATCCGGCTGCCGCTACCACAGCACACCACTGACGCCGAAGCGCACCGCCGTGCCATGCTCCGAGGTGGAGACACCCGTGGTGACGCTCCAGCGGCCGTTCTCCGCCGTGCCACGGAAGGTCACGCCCACGGCGCCCTGGTTGACGTAGTAGCCGCTGCCCAGCGCATAGGTGATGTGACCGGGGATGTACGGCGCCGCTTCCATGGCGATGGCTGCAGCGATGCCGGCGTTGGCCTCGTCGCGCATCTCGTCCACGGTCTGGCCAAAGTCCACGCGCAGGTCGGTGAGCTGCTGGACATTGACGGCATCGGTCGGCGCCACACCGGCGGCAATGTTGCGCAGCGTCACCGGGCCACCATTGCCATTGGGATTGCCGAAGGTCACCGAGTTGTAGTTGATGCTGCCGTCGCCGTTGAAGTCATAGCGCACCGCACTGGCACCGAGCTGGTTGAGCTGGCCGACATTGGCTGCGTCGGTATCCGCCGTGCCGGCCGCCACGTTGGTGACGCGTCGCTGCTGGTTGGAGGATCCCACCGAGACCGTGTTGGCCTGGTCCGCCACCGAGCCGTTGCCCAGCGCCACGCTGTTGTCGGCGCTGGCCACGGCGTTGTTGCCGAGCGCTGCGGCGAAGACACCCGTAGCGCGGGCGTTGTCGCCGACGGCCGTGGTGTTGGTGCCCGTCGCCTGCGCGCCGGTACCCACTGCGACCGAGGACTGCGCCACGGCACCGGCACCGATGGCTACCGAGTTGGACTGCACGGCCCTGGCGTTCTGACCCATGGCGATGGCGCCCGCAGCCTGGGCCTGCGCACCGCTACCGATGGCAACGGCATGGGCCGCGTTGTCAGCCACCTGGGCTCCGCTGCCGATCGCCACGGCATTGTTGGCATTGCTGCCGACGCTGGCCGAACTGGCCGCGTCCTCCCCGGCACCGATGGCGATGGCGTTATCCGCAGCGGCCGTGGCATTCACGCCGATGGCGCTGGAATTGGCACCGCTGGCCGTGTTGCTGGAACCCAGCGCCGCACTGCCCTCACCGCTGGCCGCATTGTCCACGCCCATTGCAGTGGCGCCATCGGCGCTGGCATCGTTGCGTACACCGCAGTTGGCGGAGTCGGCACCGCCGCCGGGTCCACAGAACGCCAAGGCCTCGTCGGCGCGAGCCAGCGCGGTGCTGGCCGTCGTCTGCGCCGCGTTGGCAGCGTTCTGAACCACGGTCACGCGGTTATCCACCTCGATGACGTCGTTCTCGACGGTATCGAGGCGATCGCCCATGTCACTCACGTCGCCGGAGATTGCCGCGACATCCGCTTCCACCGAGCCCACGCGGGTATCGAGTGCACCGATATCCGCGGTGTTCTGCGCGATATCGGCTTCCGCAGCATCGACCCGCGAATCCAGCACGCTGATCGCTGCGGTATTGGCCTGGATGTCCGCCGTGTTCTGTGCGGTGGTCGACTCCAGGGCGGAGATATCCGCACTGTTCTGCGTGGTGGCCGCTTGCAGCGATTGGATATCCGCGGTGTTCTGGGCCGTGGCGACCTCGTTGGCGCCCAGGCGCGTATCCAGATCGCCGATCTGCTGCTCCGCCGCGTCTACCCGCCCATTCACCGTGGCGATATCGGCCTCCGCGGCATCCACACGGCTGTCAACCGCGGTGATGGCCGCGGCGTTTGCGGCGATACCGGCATCCGCCGCGTCGGCGCGAGTGCTCAGGCCATTGATGGCGGACTCGTTGGTGCTGACCCGGTCGCCCAGGGCGGCAATATCGGTGCTGTTCTGTGCGATATCGGATTCGGCAGCATCCACGCGGCTTCCGAGCCCCGCGACGTTGGCCGCGTTCTGCGCCACGCTCTGGTTGGTGGCGTGCAGTTGCGCGCCGTTCACCGCATCGCTGCTGTCGGCGGCCAGGTTACCGGCCGCGACGCGGGTGATGCGGGTGGCACCGCTGGCGCCCTGCAGGGTCAGCGTGTTGCGGTTGGCATCGTCATAAGCAACCCCCAGCGGATTGCCGATGGAAGCCAGCCCCTCGAGCGCCCCGAAGGCATCGCCGACATTGCTGTAGGCGTTACCGCCGATGCTGTAGCTCGGCGCCCGAATGCTGCCGTCGGCATTGACCGCGGCGCCGCCGCCCAGAGCTTGCGCCAGGCCTGCCGCGCTGCTGGTGTTGGCGGTGACGCGGCCGTCCAGGTTGACGATGCTGGACTCTGCCGAGCCCAGTCGCGTGTCGAGACCGGCAATATCGGTCGTGTGCTGGCTAAGGGTGTCCTCCGCCGTATCGACGCGTCCCTCCAGGTCGCCGATATCGGTTTCCGTGGCGGTGACGCGATCACCAAGCGAGGTGACGTCGGTCCGTAGGCCACCGATGTCGGTCTCGGCAGTGTCCAGGCGCGTGCCGAGACCGGCAATATCGGTGCCGTGTTGGGAGAGCGTGCCTTCCGCGGAGCTGACGCGGCCATCCAGGGTAGTCAGGTCATCCTCGGTGGCGGTCACGCGGGTGTCGAGCGCGCCGATCTGCGTGGTATGCGTACCCACCGTGGTCTGCAGGCCACCAACGTCCGTCCGCAAGCTGCCGATGTCGGTCTCCGCCGTACCGACGCGGCCATCCAGGGCGGTCAAGTCATCCTCGGTGGCGGTCACGCGGGTGTCGAGTGCGCCGATCTGCGTGGTATGCGTACCCACCGTGGTCTGCAGGCCACCAACATCCGTCTGCCAGCTGGCGATGGCGGACTCCGCCGTACCGACGCGGCCATCCAGGGCGGTCAGGTCGTCCTCGGTAGCGGTCACGCGGGTGTCGAGCGCACCGATCTGCGTGGTGTGCGTACCCACCGTGGCCTGCAGGCCGCCGATATCCGTCTCGGTGGCATCGACACGGCCATCCAGGCTGGCGATATCGCTGCTGTTCTGGGACACGTTCTGGTTGGTGTCGAAGAGCTGCCCCGCATTGACCGCATCCGTGCTGCCCGCGGCCAGTGTGCCGGCCGTCAGGTTGGTGATGCGGGTGGAGCCGCTGTCACCCTGCAGGCTGATGGTATTGCGGCCAGCGTCGTCGTAGGACACGCCAAGCGCGCTGCCGGCGCCAGCCAGCGCTTCCAGCGCTTCCACAGCGGAACCGACATCGTCGTAGTCGGTGCCACCCACGTTGTAGGTCGGCGCTGCAATGCTGCCGTCGGCGTTCACCGAGGCACCGCCACCCAGGGCCAGCGCCAGCCCACCGATACCAGTGGTGTGCTGGCCCACCGTGGTCTGCAGGGCACTGACGTTGCTCTCCGCCGTGGCGACACGAGTGTCGAGCGCCCCGATCTGGGTGGTGTGCGTACCCACCGTAGCCTGCAGGCTGCCCAGGTCCGTTTGCAGCGCGCCGATGTCGGTCTCGGCCGTATCCACGCGGCCATTGAGCGTGGTGATGCTGCCTTCGGCCGTGGTTACACGGGTGTCGAGTGCGCCGATCTGCGTGGTGTGCGTGCCAACCGTGCCCTGCAGGCTGCCCAGGTCCGTTTGCAGCGCACCGATATCCGTCTCGGCCGTGTCCACGCGGCCATCGAGCGTGGTGATGCTACCTTCGGCCGTCGAGACGCGAGTGTCGAGTGCGCCGATCTGCGTGGTGTGCGTGCCAACCGTGCCTTGCAGGCTGCTCAGGTCCGTCTGCAGTGTGCCGATATCCGTCTCGGCCGTGTCCACGCGGCCATCGAGCGTGGTGATGCCGCCCTCGGCCGTGGTCACGCGGGTGTCGAGTGCGCCGATCTGCGTGGTGTGCGTACCAACCGTGCCCTGCAGGCTGCCCAGGTCCGTCTGCAGCGCGCCGATATCCGTCTCGGCCGTATCCACGCGGCCATCGAGCGTGGTGATGCCGCCCTCGGCCGTGGTCACGCGGGTGTCGAGTGCGCCGATCTGCGTGGTGTGCGTACCAACCGTGCCCTGCAGGCTGCCCAGGTCCGTCTGCAGCGTGCCGATGTCCGTCTCGGCGGTATCGACCCGGCCACCCAGGGTGGTGATGTCACCCTCGGCCGTGGTCACGCGGGTATCAAGGGCCCCGATCTGCGTGGTGTGCGTGCCGACCGTGCCCTGCAGACTGCTGATGCTCGCCTCGGCCGTATCGACCCGACCATCCACATCCGCGATGTCGCTGGCGTTCTGAGCCACATCCTGGTTGGTGGCAAACAACTGCCCGGCGTTAACTGCATCCGTGCTATCCGCAGCCAGCGTACCGGCCGTCAGGTTGGTGACGCGGGTGCTGCCGCTATCACCCTGCAGGGAGATAGTGTCGCGGCTACTGTCATCGTACGACACACCCAGCGCACCGCCAGTACCGGCCAGTGCCTCCAGTGCCTCCACCGCCGCGCCGACGGTGTTGTAGTCGTTGCCGCCCACGTTGTAGGTGGGAGCGGAAATGCTGCCGTCCGCATTCACCAATGCACCGCCACCCAGGGCCTTTGTCAGACCGCTGATACCGGTGGTGTGCTGGCCAACAGTGGTCTGCAGGGAACTGATACCAGCCTCTGCCGTATCCACCCGGCCGCCCAGGGTGGTGATGCCTCCCTCGGCCGTGGTCACGCGGGTATCGAGGGCCCCGATCTGCGTGGTGTGCGTTCCCACCGAGGTCTGCAGGCCGCCAACATCCGTCTGCAGCGTAACGATGTTGGTCTCGGCCGTATCAACACGGCCGCCCAGAGCGGTGAGGTCCCCCTCGGTCGCGATCACGCGGGTATCCAGCGCACCGATCTGCGTGGTGTGCGTATCCACAGTAGTCTGCAGGCCGCCGACGTCCGTCTGCAGCGTGCCGATGTCGGTCTCGGCGGTGTCGACACGACCGACCAGGTCGGTGAGGCCGCCCTCCGCCGTGGTAACACGGGCATCGAGCGCGCCGATCTGCGTGGTGTGCGTACCTACCGTGGTCTGCAGGCCACCGACGTCCGTCAGCAGCGTGCCGATGTCGGTCTCCGCCGTATCGACACGTCCTTCCAGGATGGCGATATCGCTGCTGTTCTGGGCGACGTCCCGGTTGGTATCGAAGAGCTGTCCGGCATTGACCGCATCCGTGCTGCCCGCGGCCAGCGTGCCGGCCGTCAGGTTGGTGATGCGGGTCGTGCCGCTGTCGCCCTGCAGGGTGATGGTGTCGCGGCTGGCGTCATCGTAGGCGACGCCCAGCGCACTGCCGCTACCGGCAAGAGCCTCCAGCGCTTCGATCGCGCCATTGACGTTGCTGTAGTTGTTGCCGGCCACGTTGTAGGTCGGCGCCACGAAGCTGCCGTCGACGTTCACCGCCGCACCGGCGCCGAGCGCGCTGCTCAGCGTCAGGCTCAGGCCGCGCAGCTGGCTGCCATTGACCGCATCCGTGCTGCCGGCGGCCAGCGAGCCGGCGCCGACGTTGACGATGCGGCGCTGGTTGGTGGCGGAACCTACCGACACCGTGTTCGCCATACTCGCCACCGAACCGCTACCGAGCGCGACACTGTTCGCAGCGGTAACGCTCGTGTTGGTTCCCAAGGCGATGGCATCGATGCCCGCCGCCTCCACCGACGCATTGCGTCCAATGGCAATGCCGTTGGCTGCGCCCGCCGCCACCTGGGTGCCGGTGTCGCTGCTGCGATCCGAATTGCCGATGGCGAGCGAGTAATCCGCCGCGGCCGTCGAGTTCGATCCGAATGCAGCGCTGCCGGTACCGTCTGCCGTGTTGCGATAGCCGAACGCCGAACTGTTCTCCCCTGAAGACCTGTTCAGGAAGCCCATCGCGGCGCTCGCGTAGCCGAGCGATTGATTGCCCTCACCCACCGCGGCACTATCGTTGCCCGTGGAGGAGTTGCCCCGCCCCGCAGCAAAGCTCTGCTGCCCGTCTGCCGTGTTCTGTGCACCGATGGCCGTGCTGCGCAGGGCAGATGCGACGTTTTCGTTGCCGACCGCCACGCTGACGACGCCGGAAGCCGTGTTCTGTTGACCGACCGCCAGCGCTGAATCCGCCTGCGCCGACGAATCCACGCCGATGGCGATGCCGTCAATGCCATCGGATCCCGCGCCCGCCGTCACGCTGGCATTGCGGCCGATGGCGATGCCGTTGATAGCACCGGCAGCAACGCGTGCACCGCTGCTCTCGGTGTCGGAGTTACCGATGGCCAGCGAGTAGTCCGCGGCCGCCTCGCTGTTTGCACCCACCGCTGTGCCATAAGCACCCGATGCCGTGTTCCTGAAGCCCATTGCGGAGGAATTCAGCCCACTGGCGACATTGTCGTGCCCCATCGCCGAGCTGCGGTCACCGCTAGCGTTGTTCTCATAACCAAAAGCGCTGCTGGACAGCCCGCGAGCGTCGTTCTCGTTGCCGAAGGCACTGCTGTTGGAGCCACTTGCGTCGTTATCGCGACCAAAGGCACTGCTCTCACCTCCGCTCGCCCTGTTGCCAAGGCCAATGGCGATGTCGCTTTCAAGCTCAGCCTGGTTGTCCAGACCAAACGCGATGGTGAAATCGCCCTCGGCGGCATTGCGCGTACCGATGGCGATAGCATCCTCGCCGCTCACGATCTCCTCACCCGTAACGGAGTCGACCTCCACCAGGCCCGCGACGCTCTGGCGGCCGATGGCGATGGCGCCTTCGCTGACGACGGAGGCCTGGCTGCCGATCGCGATACCCTCGACCGCATTGCTCCGTACGCGTGCGCCGAATCCACCGTAGGGGTCACCCGAGAACGCGCCGATCGCCAGCGAGCGGTCTGCCAGGGCACTGCTGTTGCTGCCCATGGCTGCGCTGGCGACTCCGGAAGCCACTGAGCCGGAGCCGAAAGCACTGCTGCGCTGGGCCGTAGCGGAGCTACCACGGCCGACAGCCGTGCTGGAGTCGCTCGAAGCCACGCTGTTGTAACCCACGGCAGTGCTGAACGTGCCGGAAGCAGTGTTGTTGTAGCCGAGCGCGGAACTGAATGCGCCGCTGGCCGTGTTGCGGTTGCCAAACGCCGAGCTGTAGTTGTTGCTGGCCGTATTGCCGGTGCCGCAGGTGATGGAATCCGTTCCGCCGCCAACCGCGCACAGGCCGGAACCACCCTCGATGCCGGCAATGGCAGCATCGAGCTGGCCCTTGTTCACTGCGTCGGTAGCTGCCGTACCGGCCGCCAGGTTGACGATGCGGCGCTGGCTGGTGGAAGAACCGACGGATACCGTGTTGGCGACATCGGCAACCGAACCAAGGCCCAGGGCCACGCTGCCCGCCGCCGTCGCGCTGGCGTTGGTGCCGAAGGCGATGGAATCCAGGCCTGCCGCCGCCACGCTGGCGTTGCGGCCGATGGCAACGCCGTTGGTGGCGCCGGCCGCTATGCGCGCACCGGCAGCGGCGGTATCGGAACTGCCGATCGCCAGCGAGTAGGCCGCGGCAGCCTGGCTGTTCGAGCCCATGGCTACGCTGCCGGTACCGGAGGCCGTGTTGCGGGCGCCGACGGCCGTGCTCTGCACGCCGCTGGCAACGTTGGTGAAGCCCAGGGCCGAGCTGAAATTGGCCGTGGCGTCGTTCGACAGACCCATGGCTACGCCATTGTTCCCGGTGGTCTCGTTCAACACACCCACTGCCACGGATGCCGTGCCAGAAACCGTATTGCCAGCACCGACCGCCGCGCTGGACGTCGCACTGGCGACGTTCCCGGAACCCAGCGCGACACTGCTGGCCCCCGTGGCCCTGCTTTCCGCTCCGACAGCCGTGGCCTTCAAGCCCGTGGCCACAGTGGCCGAACCGATGGCCATGGCATCAACACCCGTTGCCGTCACCTCGGCGTTGCGGCCGATGGCGATGCCATTGGTGGCACCCGCGACGACGCGGGCGCCGCCAGCCGTGGTGTCCGCATTGCCGATGGCCAGCGAATAGTCTGCGGCCGCCGTGCTGGCGGCACCCACCGCTGTACCACGTACGCCGCTGGCAGTGCTGCCGGCACCTACCGCGGTGCTGAACTGACCGGAAGCTACGTTGCTACGACCAAGGGCGCTCGCACCCAACGCCGTCGCCTGGTTGTTGCTGCCAACCGCCTGGCTGTTGGTACCCGAGGCGATGTTGGAGGGACCGCAGGCCAGCGAGCCGGCGCCGGTGCCCGCTACGCAGTCGTCCACCGCGGCGATGGCGGCGTCGAGCTGGGCCTTGTTCACCGCGTCGGTTCCGGCAGTGCCGGCCGCCACGTTGACGATGCGGCGCTGAGCCGCACTGGTACCCACCGACACCGTGTTGGCGACATTTGCCACCGAGCCTTGGCCGATAGCGGTGCTGTTGGCCGCGGTGGCGCTGGCGCCATGGCCGAGAGCCGTTGCCGAGGCGGCCGAGGCGGCCGCATTGCTACCCAAGGCCAGGGCATTGACTCCAGCAGCGGCAACCGAGGCGTTGCGGCCGATCGCCATGCCGTTGGTGGCCCCAGCGGCGATACGGGCGCCGGTTGCCGCGGTGTCGGAATTACCGATGGCCAGCGAGAAGTCGGCTGCCGCCTGGCTCTGCGAACCCACGGCGGTGCTGCTTCCGCCCGAAGCGGTGTTGGTGAATCCAAGCGCCGAGGAGTTCACACCGCTGGCAACATTGCGTGCGCCGAGCGCGCTGGCGCCGGCGGCCGAAGCGGTGTTGTCGCTACCCACTGCACTGGTGACGAGAGCAGTGGCGGAGTTGGAATAACCGACCGCCACGCTCTGGGACCCGGAGGCCGCGGCATCGCTGCCGATGGCGGTCGCATTGATCCCGGTGGCCGCTACCGCGGCATTGCGGCCGATGGCGACGCTATTGGTAGCGCCCGCGGCGACACGCGCGCCAGTAGCCGCGGCATTCGACTGGCCGATGGCCACCGAGTCCTGCGCGGCGGCGTTGCTGTAGGTGCCGATCGCCGTGCTGCGCACACCGCTGGCGGACGTGCTGGAGCCCAGCGCGATCGAGTTGACTCCGGACACCGAGGCCAGGGCACCCATGGCGATCGAATTGACCCCGGCCGCGGCGACGTTGGCGTTGCGGCCGATGGCGATGCCGTTGGAGGCGCCTGCGGCGACCGTCGGGCCGGCCTCGGTATCCAGCCCCGAGCCGATCACGACGGAATGGTCGGCATTGGCGTTGGCGTTGGCGCCAACGGCTACGCTGTAGCTGCCCGCAGCAGCGTTCTGGTAACCCAGGGCGCTGCTGGCGGTGCCGCTGGCCACGTTCTGGTGACCCATCGCCGAGCTGTCGATGCCGCTCGCGGTGTTGTCGAAGCCGAAGGCATTGCTGTCTTCGCCGGACGCGACGTTGTTGACGCCGACCGCACTGCTGTCGTTGCCCTCGGCTATGTTGCTGTGGCCGATGGCGACGGCGTCCTCCTCCGTGGCTTCGTTGTATACGCCGATCGCGACACTTTCCTCGCCCAGCGAGTCATTCTCCAGGCCGATGGCGATGGCGCCATCCAGATCCGCCAGGTTGGACACACCCCAGGCGAGGCTCGCAACGCCGTAAGCGCTGTTGTCTACGCCCAGCGAAATGCTGGTATCGCCATAGGCGCCGTTGCGCGAGCCGAAGGCGATGGCATCCACTCCAGTGATGAGGAGCTCTTCGGTTTCCGGATCAATCTGGTACAACCCCGCCATGTTGCCGTTGCCGATGGCGATGGCGCCTTCACCCAATGCAGCCGCCGTGTTGCCGAAGGCAATGGAGCGATCGGAGACCGCACCCGCGACACTGCCGATCGCGATACTCCTCGTGCCGGCGCTGTACGCGCCGAATCCGCCGTATGCGTCGGCCGAACTCATGCCTATCGCCAGCGAATTGCTCCCTAAAGCCTGGCTGCTGGAGCCCATGGCCACGCTGTCGTTTTCTGCGGCGGTAGTGTTATAGCCAATCGCGACACTTCTATCGCCATCGGCCTCGTTCGAGGAGCCGAGAGCGCTGCTGTTCACGCCTCCGGCGTAGTTGCTGTACCCGAAGACGGAGCTGCCCTGCGCTGTCGCCGCGCTGCTGCGGCCGACCGCGGTGCTGTCAGCACCTGCCGCCGAATTGGCGACACCCATCGCGGTGCTGTATTCGCCGCTGGCTGTATTGGAACGCCCGAAGGTGCCAGCGCCCACGGCTGTAGCCTGGTTGCCGCTGCCGACCGCGGTGCTGCGCTGGGCGCTGGCGGTGTTGGCGCTACCCAGCGTCATCGCTTCGGATCCGCTGGCCACGTTGGACCGGCCCAGCGCGGTGCTGTAGCTGCCGGAGGCCGTGTTGTCCGCGCCCAACGCGGTGGCTTCGAGAGCTGTTGCCGTATTGCTTTCACCCACGGAGGTCGAGGACGATCCGTTGGCGACGGCATTCGTGCCGATGGCGATGGCGTTGACGCCGGTCGCCGCGATGGAAGCATTGCGGCCGATAGCGATGCCGGCGGTCGCGCCGGCAGCCACGCGGGCGCCGCTCGCGGCCTGGTCGGAATTGCCGATCGCCACCGAGAAATCGGCGTTGGCGGTTGCCCGGCTGCCCACAGCCAGGCTGCGGCTGCCGCCGGCGGTGTTGTCGTAGCCCACGGCCGCGCTGTAGCTACCGCTCGCGGCACTGTCATCGCCGACAGCGAGGCTGCTGGTATTGGATGCGATGCTGGCATGGCCAACCGCGGTGCTGTTGAGTCCGCTCGCGCGGTTGGCATCGCCCACCGCGGTGCTGCTGATACCGGAGGCGATGTTGCTCACACCCAGCGCGGTGGCGCGGGTGTTCGTGGCCTGGCTGTCGGCACCGAAGGCACTACTGAACTGGCCGGTGGCATCGCTCTGTGAACCTACCGCAGTGCTGTCCTGGCCGCTGGCGATGTTGCCGTTGCCGCAGACCAGCGAGTTCGCACCGGTGCCATTGTCGCAGTTCCCTGCTTCAACGGTAGCCAGAGCCGCGTTGAGCTGGTTGAGGTTCACCGCGTCGGTGCCGGCGGTGCCGGTGGCGACGTTGACGATACGGCGCTGCGCGGTGGTGGTACCCACGGAGACGGTGTTGGCGACATTGGCCACCGAACCCTGGCCGAGTGCGACGCTGCCGGCCGCCGTGGCGGAGGCGCTGACGCCCAGTGCCACGCTGTTGGTTGCCGTGACCGAGGCCGAACTGCCGAGGGCCATGCTGTTGACGCCCGCCGCGGCGATGCTGGCATTACTGCCGATCGCGATGCCGCTGGTGGCCCCGGCCGCTACGCGTGCACCAGTGGCGGGGGTGACGGAGTTGCCGATGGCCAACGAGTCTTGTCCGGCCGCTGTGCTGTTCGCACCCATGGCCGTACCGCGCAGGCCGCTTGCGGTGCTGGCAGCGCCTACTGCAGTGCTGTAATCGCCCGAAGCCACGTTGGCGCGGCCGAGAGCGCTGCTGCCTAGCGCGGTCGCCTGGCTGCCATTGCCGACAGCCGTGCTGTTGGCGCCGGTGGCCTGGGCGCTGGCCCCGATGGCCGTAGCTGACGCGGCCGAGGCGTCGGTGCTGGTCCCCAGGCTGACGGCATTGGTCGCATTGGCGGCGACGGCGGCATCGTTGCCGATCGCGATGCCGTTGGTGGCGCCGGTGCCGACGCGCGCCGCGGTTGGAGCGTCCGCCGCGTTGCCGATCGCCAGCGAATTCTGCCCCGCTGCATTGCTGAACACACCGATTGCCGCGCTGCGCAGGCCGCTGGCGGCACTGCTGGAGCCCAGGGCCATCGCGTTGACCCCGGCCGCCGCCACCGCTGCATTGCGTCCGACGGCGATACCGTTGGTGGCGCCGGCGGCCACGCGCGCGCCGGTGCCGGAGACATCGGAGTTGCCGATCGCCAGCGAATACTCGGCAGCCGCCGTGCTGGCCGCACCTACGGCCGTGCCGCGAAGTCCGCTGGCGGTGCTGCCCGCACCCACCGCGGTGCTGAATTGACCGGAGGCCAGGTTGCTGCGGCCGAGGGCACTGGCACCCGTCGCCGTGGCCTGGTTGCCACTACCGACAGCCTGGCTGTTGGCGCCCGAAGCGGTATTGGAGGGCCCACAAGCCAGCGAGCCGGCACCCGTGCCCGCCACGCAGTCATCCACCGCGGCAATGGCGGCGTCGAGCTGGGCCTTGTTCACCGCATCCGTGTTCGCGGTACCGGCGGCGACGTTGACGATGCGGCGCTGGTTGGTGGTGGAGCCGACCGAGACCGTGTTGGCCACATTGGCCACCGAGCCCTGGCCGAGCGCGACGCTGCCGGCCGCCGTAGCGGAGGCGCTGACACCCACGGCCACGCTACTGGCCGCGGTGACCGAGGCGCTGTTGCCCACAGCCACGCTGTTGCCACTGGCTGCGCCGACACTGGCATTACGGCCGATCGCGATGCCGTTGGCGGAATCAGCCGCTACGCGTGCGCCAGCGGCCGCGCCATCCGCGCTGCCGATGGCCAGCGAATCCTGCGCCGCTGCCGAGCTGAAGGCACCGATCGCCGCGCTGCGCGCGCCGCTGGCAGTATTGTTGTACCCCACCGCGGTGGTGCCGAAGGCAGTGGCCCTGCTCTGGTTCCCGAAGGCGCTGCTGCTGGCACTCGACGCGTTATTGAGGTAGCCGACCGCGCTGCTGCCCGTGGCTGCCGCAGTGTTCGCGCGGCCGAGCGCAGTGCTGTCGACTCCCTGGGCCCGATTGCCTGAGCCGACCGCTGTGGCGCCACCTCCCGTGGACTGGTTCGCGCTGCCCACGGCCGTGGCGTCGCTCTGGCTGGCAACGTTGAGGACACCCACGGCCGTGGACTCCACTCCACCGGAGGAATTGGCACGGCCCACGGCCGTGCTGTCGGTACCGCCAGCCGTGCTGCCAAAGCCGCAGGCCAGGGAGGTCGCCCCGCTGCCGTTGCTGCCGCCATTGGTGTTGTTGTCGAGCCGGCATTCCTCGGCCAATGCCTGTGGGGTGTAACCCATCAGCGGCAATGCCAGGTGCAGCGCCACAGCCCATGCACTGAGGCGTATCACCCCTGAACGCCCCGCCGCTGTCGCGCCGACCGTTCCGCTGCTGCCAGCACCATGGCTACGAGCCAGCTCCGAGGCCACGACCAGGCAGTTCAGCGCGCGACTCCAGATGATCTTGTGGATGTGGTTCATTGCGCGCGCCCCTTGTATTCGTGATTTGAATGCAAGGATCGGTGGCCGGCGACTTTGGCGGTATCCGCGAGTAGTCCTAGTACTTTAGTCGGAGGCCCCCATGAAACAGCTCAGGGCCCCGCCGGAGCGTGACGCTACGGCAGCAGGCAGGCCCTCGATCACCAACCGAGCGGCGGGGATTGGTGCCCTGTGGAGTGGCGCACTCAGGCGGCGAGCTTCTCCATCCAGCCCTCCACCCATCGCGGCAGGATCTGCTGCCGGTCAATGCCGGCGTAGCGGGCTGCAAACTGCTGCGCGGCCTGATGCAGCGAGGTGTCTTCCAGGAGTTGCTGCAATGCAGGCCGGAAGGACTCGGGCTGGTCCGCGGCCAAGCCAAGGCCGGCGCCGAACGCCGTGACACGCCTGGCCATCAGCCGCTGTTCCGTGTGGAAGTGCTGGATCAGGCAGGGCTTGCCGGCGAGCAGTGCCTCGGCCACGGCACCGTGGGAACCCGAGGTGACGAAGGCATCGCAGGTTTCCAGTGCCTGCCGCAGCCAGATGTTGCTCTCCAGGATCCGCATGCCCGGACGCTCGTAACGGGCCACGACCGATCGCGGCACGTCCGCCAGCCGTACGGCGACCTGGGCCGGGGTCGCATGAAGCGCGGCGAGCAGCGCCTCCAGGCCATCACCGGCGCGCAGGTAGGCGAACAACCGCGGCTCGCGGACCGCACCCCACTCCACCGCGAGGCCGGAGGAGAAATCCGGCAGGCCGAGATACTGGGCATCGCGTGCGATGCCGTAGTGATCCAGCTCGGCGTAGGTCTTGAGCCCCAGTTCCACACCAGCGAACAGGGACTGCAGGTTCGGCAGGGGTTCTGCCCCCAGGGCGGCCAGGGCGGCATTGGCCACCATGAGCACGTGGGATTCGTTGTCGCGCAGCCGCTGCTCGCGAGCCGACACCGTGGGATAGGCCGGGAACGGGCTTTGCAAAGGCGGCAGGCAGAACCCGGTGCCCAGTGCGGCGGCCGGCAGTCCGAGCATGCGCGCGGCCAGCAGGGCCGTCGGCGCATGATCGACCAGCAGGGCGCGAGCACCGCTGAGCTGCAGCAGCGAGCACCAGGCACGCAGACGCCCCGCGAGGGCGACCGTGCCATGCCAGCCGCAGTTGTGCAGCAGGCTGACGTAGCTGGCCTGCACCGGCACGGCTTGGATGCCGGCGGTACCGACCGGGGCCGGCAGGATGCTGGCGTAGCGGTACAAACCCAGTGACTCCGCCATCTCGGGCTGGTGCGTTGCCAGCAGGCAGCGCTGCCCGCGACCGGCGAGGTGCGCGGCGACGGTGCCGATGGGCGCGAGATGCCCTTGCCCGTTCCCCAACTCGGTGGCGAGCAGGATCGGTGCAGATCCGTGGTTGCTCATGCTGCCACCGCCATGGCACCGGCCTGCACGCGGACCTGCTCGCGCCATTGGTGCTCGGCGATGCGCCGAGCGAGCGGGTTGAGAAGCACCAGCTCGCTGGTCTCCACGGGCTGAGCCAGCCACTGCAGGCGCAACCCTGGCCCATCGCCGAAAGCCTCGGGGGTGACCGTTGAGAAGAAGAAGCCCCTGGATTCCGCCAACTCACAGAGCGCGATGGCGCCCGGCTGCGCCAATGGCAGTTCCAGGTGTGCGCAGGCTACGTTGGGATCGCCCTGGATGCGCCAGATGGCGACCAGCAGGTCCGCGGCGCTGTTGCGGCCGATTCGCGGAGCGGTAAGGACCCAGGAGCGGAGCCCTTCGTCGTGTTTCGCGTCCAGGATGCCGACTCCACTGGCCGGCTGATCGGCCTCGAAGCGGACGGGGCAGCACAAGCGATCGAAGATTTCCGCAGCGAGCCCACGGTGCCTGTTGTGCAGCCGGCAGATCGTGGGCATGGCACCGGATGGAAGCACCCACGCATAGCGGACGAAACTGCGCCGTCCACCCGCGGGTCCCGGCCAAAGGCCCAGGGCCAGGCCACAGGGGACACGCCCCGCGCGCTCGGCAAAGCGCTGCGAGACGCAGGCCCCTTCCGGCGCATCCCGGTATGGTGCGAGAACCTCACTCCATACGCCGCGCCTGCCGTGTTCGCGTGCCCAGGCGACCAGCAGCAGGCGCACCTCGTCGGCGGTGCGGCGACGGCGCAGTGACGGCAGCACCATCACCGCGCCGAGTTCGCCGGCGCAGCCGTAGGGCGAAGGCTCCAGCGCTGCCAGGCCAACGACCTCGCCGGTGGACGGCAGCAACGCCAGGGCGCATACGAGCCGGGTGCTGGCAATCGCCTGGGCGACTTCTTCGGGTGCGTAGAACAGCCGGTTCGGATAGTGCGCGCCATGCACGGCACGCACGCAGGCCGTGATGGCCGTGGCATCCTGCGGTAAGGCCAATCGGAATTTCAGTGCTTCCGCCATGGCAGTCTCCGGCGCGTTCATCTCAAGCGACCAGCGCCTGCGCGAGGCCAGCCCAGCCGGCGTCGGTCGCTTCATCCCCTGCACTGTCGATGGCGTGCATGGCGTCCAGATAGCGCTCGGCGAAGGCCTGGTGAAAATGGAGGGCATCCTGCGGATAGGCTTGCGGTGCACGCATGATCTGCGGGTTGGTGTTGATCTCCCAGACCTGGATGCGGCCGTCATGGTCCAGCGCATAGTCGATGCGGCCGTAGTCGATCTGCGCGCAGGCGAACAGGCGGCGCAGCTCGGCTTCATGCGGATTGTTCTGGCAGTAGTCGCGGGTCTCCGCGCGATGCGTCGGCTCACGCAGGTCCATGTCCTTCAGCATCCACTTGCGGCTGAACAGCACATGCCGGGGGACGATGCGGTCGCCGATGCAAAAGGCCGAATACTTGCGGTAGATGCCGTCCGGATCGGAGGTGTCGCACATCTCCACCACCAGCAGGTCGGCCAGGGCATGCCCGGCCAGCACCAGTTGCAGCATGGCCTCGCGCACCGACTGCAGGTCATGCAGCAAGGGACTGCGCGCGCCGCTGTGCTCCTTCTCCTGGCGCAGGAAGACCGGGTAGCGCCAGGGCTCGCCAGCGGTGTCGGCCCGGAAGGCGCGGAAACGGTTGCTGCCGTCCGCGTGCAGGGCGTCGAGCAGTTCCAGCCGCCGCAGGCTGCGCTCCGGGTGGTTGAGCATGCGGCAGCCATTGGCCTGCAACCCTGCCCAGAGCTTGCCAAGGACCTTGCGCGGCAGGGCGTCGAGCCGCTCCAGGTCGGAGAAGATGTAGCTGCCCTGCGGCAGCACCGGCATGCGCGTCAGCAGCTCATAGGGCATGACCACCATGCGCTTGCGCAGCGCAGTACCCCAGTCGCCGCGCAGGTGCTCGCTCACCGTGTAGGTGTGGGGTGCGGTGACCAGATACCAGATCATGGGCGGCTCCTGGGGCGCTCGCGGACGTCCCCTGTCGATGGGTAACGGTCATGTTCCGCCGCCGCCGCGGCGCGCGGTATCCGAGATAGGGACTACGACTTTGGTCGTAGGGAATGCCCTGCCCGGCCTGGGCATTGGCCAAAAAAACGCCCAGGCAGGAGAGCCTGGGCGCTCGGCGACACCTCCATCCAGCAAGGATCAGATCGCCAATTGCAGGCGCATCTGGAAGATCGTGGGCTCCTTGTCGTTGAGCGCGGCACTGGCGCCGGTGCGGCCATCTGCCTCCAGCACCTTGATGGCATTGAAGCTCACGCGAGCGAAAGGATTCAGATACCAGTTCAAGGCCAGGGCGGCGTTGTCCTCGGTGCCCCCGCGGACGTCCTTGTCCTCCAGGTCGGCCGTGCTGTAGCGCACCGCTACTTCAAAGGCGCCCCAGCCGGCGTCCTTTCCGAAATTGCTCGCCGGCCGCACCCCCTCGAAAATGCCGCGGTCGACCTTGTAGCGCCGCCCCTCGCCGGTCAGGGTCCAGGCTACTTGCGCATACCCACCGGAGAAGCCCAGCGAGGAACCCGTCTTGCGATCCAGCTGCAGGAACGTGTACTCGGCCTGGGCGGAAAGAGCGCCCTGCTGCCATGCCAGTTCCAGACCCTGCACGTTGATCAGGTCCGCGCCCGCAATGTTGCCGGTGTTGACCAGGCGCTGGGCGGTGGGCACCTGGTTGGATTCCGGCTTGAAGGCAATGGCCGCAGGCGTGTCCTGTGTGGGGTTGCGTACCTGGGCCGCCAGGCCCAGGTGCAATACGCGGTTCTCGCCCAGGATCGGCGCCCAGGTAACGCGACCCACGGCACTGAAGCTTTCGTCGCCCGCCTGGGCCGTGGCCACCGGCTCGCCGAAAGCACCCAGCGCCGCGGTCCAGTTGGCACCGGAGCTGCTGACCATCAGGCCCGGCGCGCGCGAGGGCACGAAACCCCAGGACATGGCGCGCTCCATGAAGGCAACGCTCTTGTCTGCGGCGAGCGCATCCATGCCGAAGGGCACCTTGAAGTTGCCGGCGGTGACGACCAGCGGCTTGTAGCCGTTGTAGGCGACGAACGCGTCCGTGACGCCGTTGGTGCCGGCAAACTCGTACTCGGCACGGTAGCTCCAGTCCTTCAGGAAGGTGCCGCCCACGGAGATGCGGGAACGGCGCATCTCGCTACCGTCCGGCAGGTCATAGCCGGGTTCGTCCTGGTAGACGGCAAAGTCGAGCTGCTGCAGCGTGCCGACCTGGATGCTGGCAGTGCCGTCGCCGGACACCACGCGGAAGCCGTCATCGGTGTTGACCACGGGCGTTGTCTTGCGCGAAGCCTTGAGCTTCTCGTACTCCTCCATCGTGATAACGCCCTTGCGCGCGAGGGTCTCCAGCAGCTCATCGGCGGCAGAGGCGGCCGGCACGGCGGCCAGCAAGGGTAAGGCGCACAGCGCGGCCAAGCCGGCCGGGAAACGATGACTCATCACAAGCTCCCTGGGATTTTCTGTTTGACAGCGGATGTCGTTATATAGAACGCTATATATCGATATCTCCGCAAGCCCCGGTGCCTAACCATGCGTCTCCAGAACAGACTGCTGTCGCTGCTGCTGTTGATCTGCTCCACCGCGGCCGGCGCCGCCGATCCAGCGCGCATCTACGCCGCGGCCAGCCTGACCAATGCCGTCACCGACATCGGTACGGCCTGGGAGAAGACCGGCCAGCCAGCACCAGTGCTGGTGTTCGGCGCCTCGTCGGCCCTGGCCAAGCAGGTGGAGGCCGGCGCACCGGCCGACGTCTTCATGTCCGCCGACCTGACCTGGATGGACTATCTGGAGCAGCGCAAGGCGCTCGTCCCCGGAAGCCGCAGCTCGCTGCTCGGCAACACGCTGGTACTGATCGCGCCCAAGGGTCGCTCGCCCGAGGTGAGGATGGAGCGTGACTTCGACCTGGCTGCGGCTTTCAAGGGCAAGCTCTGCACGGGTGAACCCGGCGTGGTACCAGTGGGCATCTACGCCAAGGAAGCGCTGAGCTCATTGGGCTGGTGGGACAAACTCTCCGGGCGCATTGTCGGCACCGATGACGTGCGCACCGCCCTGTCCTTCGTCGAGCGCGGCGAATGTCCGCTGGGCATCGTCTACGCCACGGATGCGGCGATCAGCAGCAAGGTGGAGGTGGTAGCCAGCTTCCCTGCCGGCAGCCACAAGCCAGTGGTCTATCCGGTTTCGCTGGTGAAGGGAGGGCGTGCCGAGGGCGGCGAATTCCTGCAGTATGTGCGCTCCTCGCCGGATGCTGCGGCGATCTTCCGCAAGTACGGCTTCACCCTGCTCGACGCATCCAAGCCCTGAGTGTTCTCCCCAGACGAACTGACCGCGCTGTGGCTGTCCGCGAAAGTCGCGTTCTGGGCCACCCTGCTCTGCCTGCCGTTGGGCGTCGCCACGAGCTGGTGGCTGGCGCGGCGTGACTCGCGTGCCAAGCTGGCCGTGGAGGTGCTTGTGCAATTGCCGATGGTGCTGCCGCCGGTGGTGCCGGGCTATCTGCTGCTGGTGCTGCTGGGCAACCAGGGCCTGATCGGTCGCTGGCTCAACGAGAGCTTCGGCATCAGCATCGCCTTCACCTGGAAGGGGGCCGTGCTGGCCTCGGCGGTCATGGCCTTCCCGCTGATGGTGCAGCCCCTACGACTGGCCTTCGCCATGATCGACCGTCGCCTGGAGCAGGCAGCCAGCACATTGGGCGCCAAGCCCTGGCAGGTCTTCCTCAGTGTGACCCTGCCGCTGGCCCTGCCCGGCATCATCGCCGGACTGGTACTCTGCTTCAGCCGCAGCCTGGGCGAATTCGGCGCCACCATGGCCTTCGTCGGCAGCATTCCCGGCGAGACGCGGACCATCCCGCTGGCGATCTATGGCTACACGCATGTACCGGGTGGTGAAGCGGCCGCGGAGCGGCTGGCGATCCTGTCGATCGTGCTGGCCACGGCCGCACTGGTGACGGCCCACCTGATCAACCGGCGTGCCGAGCGCCTGCTGGGCTACCGGCCGCATGCTGAGCATTGATCTCGACTTTCGGCGCGGCGCATTCCGGCTGCAGGCGCAGGCGGATTTCGGCGCGGGCGTAACCGGCATCTGCGGCCCTTCGGGTAGCGGCAAGAGCACGCTGCTGGCATTGCTGGCGGGGCTGCTGAAACCGCAGGCCGGATCGATCCGGTTCGACGGCGAGACGCTCTGCGGTGCCGGCTGCTTCGTGCCGCCCTGGCAACGGCATTTCGGCCTGGTATTCCAGGACGGGCAGTTGTTCCCGCACCTGAGCGTGCGCGACAACCTGCTCTACGGCTACAGGCGCCTGGAGCCGGCACAGCGGCGCTTCGAGCTGCAGCCGGTGCTGGACCTGCTGGAGATCGGACCGCTGGTGACACGCCGCCCGGCACAGCTCTCCGGCGGCGAGCGCCAGCGCGTGGCCCTCGGCCGCGCCCTGCTCTACTCGCCGCGCCTGCTGCTGCTGGACGAACCGCTGTCTTCGCTGGACGAGCGCCTCAAGCTGCAGATCCTGCCCTTCCTGCGAAGGATGAAGGAGGAAACCAGGCTGCCGATGCTTTACGTGACACACGCCACGGCCGAGGTGGACTACCTGGCGGATCGCGTGATGCGGATGGACGCCGGCCGCCTGCAGGAGTGAGCAGCCATCCCTAGGCGGCGACGCCCAGGATCACGCTGGAGGCCTTGATGATGGCGCTGGCGGCCTTGCCCTCGGCCAGGCCCAGTTCCTCGACGCTGGCGTTGGTGATGGTGGCGACCACCGAGTTGCCGCCCTTCAGGCCGATCACCACTTCGCTGTTCACGGCGCCGCGGGTCAGCTTGGTGACGGTGCCGCGCAGGCGATTGCGGGCGGACAGTTTCATGGCCGGACCCTCGTCCAGGGCCACGATGACCCAGGAGGCCTTGACCAGTGCCAGGGCTTCGACGCCCTTCTTCAGACCCAGGGTCTCGACGCTGTCGTGGGTGACGATGGCGACCAGGCGATCACCGCCGGAGAGTTCCAGCTCCACCTCGTCGTTGACCGCGCCGGTCTTGACGCGCACGACCTTGCCGGAAAAATGGTTGCGGGCGCTAGTGAGCATGGTGAACCTCCTGAGCATGCGCAGATCGGCCTCGGCGTTGCCGAGCAGGCCGTTGACCCGGTCGATGAAGCGCTGGTGTTCGTCGGCGACGGCGCCGTAGGTGCGCACCAGCTGCTCGCCGCGCGGGGTCAGCGTGGTGCCGCCGCCGCCCTTGCCGCCGGCCGCGCGCTGCACCAGCGGCCGGTCGGACAGGTTGTTCATGGACTCCACGGCATCCCAGGCGGCCTTGTAGCTCAGGCCCACGGCCTTGGCGGCATGGGTGATGGAGCGGCTCTCGCCGATGGCCGCCAGCAGCTCGATCCAGCGCTGGCTGCCGAGCTTGCCGCCCCTGGCCTCCAGCTGCAGGCTGCCGCTGACGCTGAGGGCCTTTTTTGCGGGCACGCTATTTCTTGTTCATCAGCGCGATGACACGCTGCTTGAGGTCTTCGGTGAAGCCGGCGCCGTAGCCGTGGTAGACCATGGAGATGCGGCCGTCCTGGGCCACGAGATAGGTCGCCGGCAGGCGCCAGACCTCGTAGAACTTCGGCGCGAAGCCAAGCTGGTCCACCACCAGCGGATAGGTCACCGGGCGCGCCTTGACGAAGCGGCGCGCGTCCTCGACGTTGCGGTCGATGCTGACGCCCAGGATTTCGAACTTCTCGGCGTAGCCCTTCTTGTGCAGGTCCGCGCGCATCTCATCCAGTTCCGGCATGGCCTGGATGCAGGGACCGCACCAGGAGGCCCAGAAGTCCACGATTACCACGCGGCCCTTGAGCGAGCTGAGCTTGATGCCTTCCGGCCCGCTGAGCACCACGCCGGCCGCCTCGGGGGCCATGTCACCGATCGTCGCCGCCTGCGCCGAGGGCAGGCAGAGCAGACACAGCAGTACCGCCAGGCGCTTGAACATGGGAATCAGCGCTTGGGCATCATGCCCGGCGGCAGGCGCCCGGCGAGGCTACGCATCATCTTGGTCATGCCACCACCGGCGAACTTCTTCATCATGTCCTTGGTGGTCTCGAACTGGCGCAATAGCTGGTTGACCTGCTGCACTTCCACGCCGGCACCGGCGGCGATGCGACGCTTGCGCGAGGCCTTGATCAGGTCCGGGAAGCGGCGCTCCTGCCGGGTCATCGAATTGATGATGGCGACGGTGCGGCGGATCTGCTTCTCGGCATCCACGCTCTTGATCTGTTCCTGCATCTGCGCGCCGCCCGGCAGCTTCTCCAGGATCGACTGCATGCTGCCCATGTTCTGCATCTGCAGCATCTGCTCGCGGAAGTCGGCGAGATCGAATCCCTTGTTCTTCTTGAGCTTCTCGGCGAGCTTCTGGGCCTTCTCGTGATCGACCTTGCGGGCCGTCTCCTCGATCAGGCCGAGCACGTCGCCCTGGCCGATGATGCGGTTGGCGATACGGTCCGGGTGGAAGATCTCCAGGCGATCGGACTTCTCGCCGACGCCGAGGAACTTGATCGGGCGGCCGGTGACCTGGCGCACCGACAGCGCGGCGCCGCCGCGGGAGTCGCCGTCCACCTTGGTCAGGATCACGCCGGTCAGCGGCAGCACGTCGCCGAAGGCCTTGGCGGTCTTGGCGGCGTCCTGGCCGGTCATGCTGTCGACCACGAACAGGGTCTCGACCGGGTTCAGCGCCGCATGCAGTTCGGCGATCTCCTTCATCATCGCCTCGTCGACCGTGGTGCGGCCGGCGGTGTCGACGATCAGGACATCGGCGTACTGCTTCTTGGCATGGGCCAGGGCCGCCTGCGCGATGGCTACGGGCTGCTGCCCGACCTCGGAGGGGAACCACTCGACGCCGATGTTGCCAGCGACGATGCGCAACTGCTCGATGGCGGCCGGGCGATAGACGTCGGCGGAGACGACGACGACATTCTTCTTCTCGCGCTCCTTCAGCCATAGCGCCAGCTTGCCGGTGCTGGTGGTCTTGCCCGAGCCCTGCAGGCCGGCCATCAGGATGATGGCGGGCGGCTGCTGGCGCAGGTTCAGGGGCTCGGCATTGCCGCCGAGGGTCTCGGTCAGCTCCTGCTGGACGATCTTGAGGAACTGCTGGCCGGGGGTAAGCGACTGCAGGATCTCGGCGCCCAGGGCGCGGGTCTTGACCTTGTCGATGAACTCCTTGACCACCGGCAGGGCAACGTCGGCCTCGAGCAGCGCCATGCGCAGCTCGCGGGCGGCGGCGGTGACCTGTTCTTCGGTGAGGCGGCCCTGGCCGCGGATGGAGTCGAGGACGCGGCCAAGGCGCGTCGTGAGGTTGTCGAACATGGGGGCGAAAGCGGGTCTGTATAGAGCGTCCCGCGGATTCTAGAGCAAGACCCGCCGGGGTGCCCGTAGGTCTTCCTGCCCAGCCCCTACCCCCTCAGGAGGCGATCAGGTCGCCGCGCTGCAGGTGGTGGTAGCGCCAGTCCTTGAGGGCCGTGCGGCACTGCTTTTCGATCAGCTGCTCGCAACCCGGCTTGTGGTGGGTCAGGAACAGCTCGGGGTGATGCCGCAGCTTGCGCAGCTCCGAGGCCAGCAGGCTGGGGGTGAAGTGCCGGGAGGCCGCACCCAGCTCCTCCTGCTCGTCGGGAAAGGCGATCTCGATCATCAGCTTGTCGAGCCGCGGCAGGCCGTTGAGGAAGGTCCAGATGTCGTCGTTGGCCCAGGTATCGCCGCTGAAGGCGAAGGTGCCGTTGGGGCTCTCCAGGGCGTAGCCCACGGCCGGGACGGTGTGCAGCACCTTGAAGGCGGTCAGGCGCCGGTCGCCGCCCAGGTCGGTGGGCTGCCCCACCTCGATCTCGGTGAAGCGCAGCAGCGGCCGCTCCTCGTTGGGCAACTTGGAGAAATCGGGCCAGATGGTCCAGTTGAAAACGTGCTGTCGCACCGCGTCCAGGGTCTGCCGGGTGGCATGGACGGCAACCGGCCGGTCGATCAGGTCGAACAGGTTGTCGGCCATGAAAGCCAGGCCGCAAACATGGTCAAGATGGGAGTGCGACAGGAAGACATGGCTGATGCGGCGCTGCTGCGCCAACGACAGGTCGCCGACGCCCGTTCCCGCATCGATCAGGATTTCATCATCCACCAGCAGGCTGGTGGTACGCAGGCCCGGCCCCACTCCCCCGCTGCAGCCCAGGACTTTGATCCGCATGCGTTCCTGTTTGTCTTGATGGTTGTGTTTTTTTGATCCTAGCATAGGGGTCAGCTCCCCCAACCGCGGCTTGCGTCACATCCCAGGCGATTCGGTTATGCTGCGAACCCCATGACGTTAGCACTGATTCTCATTGCCGTTCTGCTCTACGCCGGCTGCGGCTGGCTGGTCTGGCGACACCCCCAGACCGACAGCCCGCTGGAGCGATCGCTGGCCGCCGTGGCCATCGTTCTGCATGCCGGCGTGCTGGGCCACCAGGCCCTTCAGGGCGGCGCGATCCGCATCGGCCTGCCCGAGGCCGCCTCGCTGTTCACGCTGCAATCCGCCGTGTTGCTGTGGCTGCTGTCCTGGCGCGAGCCGCTGCGCAGCCTGGGCCTGACGATCTACCCGCTGACCGGCCTGGCCGCCCTCTGGGCCGCCCTGGACCCCAGCCTGATGAACGCCGCCCCGGTGGCCGACTGGAAGCTGCGCTGGCACATCATCCTGTCGCTGTTCTCGGCCGGGCTGCTGACCATCGCCGCGATGCAGGCTGGCGCACTGGCACTGCAAGACCGCCTGCTGCACCGCCACGACCTCAGCCGCCTGCTGCTCGGCGGCATGCCACCGCTGCAGACCATGGAGCGGCTGCTGTTCCAGCTGATCGCCATCGGCTTCCTGCTGCTGTCGCTGACCTTGCTGTCGGGCCTGTGGTTCGTGCACGACTGGTTCGCCCAGCACCTGGCCCACAAGACCGTACTGTCGATCAGCGCCTGGCTGATCTTCGGCACCCTGCTGTGGGGCCGCTGGCGCTACGGCTGGCGTGGCCGTACCGCCATCCGCTGGTCGCTGGCTGGTTACGCCGTGCTCATCCTGGCGTACTTCGGCAGCAAGCTGGTGTTGGAACAATTCCTAGGCAAGCACTGGAGTTAGGCGGCATACTTCATGTCAGCCTCATTGACAGCACCCCTCCGGGCCGCATAGATAGAAGTCCACACGGCCAAAGACTGACCGCGCAATCTTGGACGCTATTCCCTTATGGGTCCTCTTCGGACTCCTGATGCTGATGCTGATGTTGTCGGCGTTCTTCTCCGGGTCCGAAACCGGGTTGATGACGATGAATCGCTACCGCCTGCGCACGCGCGCAAAAAAGGGGGAGCGCGCGGCTCGCCTGGCGCAGGGCCTGCTGGAACGTCCTGACCGGCTGATCGGCACCATCCTGCTGGGCAACAACTTCGTCAACACGCTGGCGGCATCGATCGCCACCTTGATCGGCCTGCGGCTGTTCCCGGGAGAGACCGGCATCGCCATTGCGACCGGCGTACTGACCCTGCTGCTGCTGATCTTCGGCGAGGTCACCCCCAAGACCCTGGCCGCGCTCCATCCCGAACGCCTGGGACTACCTGCCGCTTACGTGCTGTGGCCGCTCCAGCGTCTGCTCTTCCCGCTGGTATGGCTGGTCAATCTGATCGGAAACAACCTGCTGCGCCTGCTCGGCGTCTCGCCCGAGGAAGCCGCCCAGCACAGCCTCAGCGCCGAGGAACTGCGCACCGTGGTAGCCGAAGCCGGCGCCATGATCCCGCATCGCCACCAGAAGATGCTGCTGTCGATCCTGGACCTGGAGAAGGAAACGGTCGAGGACATCATGGTGCCGCGCAACGAAATCACCGGCATCGACATCTCCGAGCCCTGGGAACAGGTGCGCGCCGCCATCGTGGACAGCCAGCACACCCGCCTGCCGGTGTTCGACGGCTCCATCGACAACCTGCGCGGCGTGATCCACCTGCGCCGCGTGGTGCGCCTGGCCGCCGAGAACAACCTGGACCCGCACAGCCTGGTAGGCCTGGCCAGCGAGCCCTATTTCATCCCCGAGGGCACGCCGCTGAACCAGCAGCTGCTCAACTTCCAGAACCAGAAGCGCCGCATCGGCTTCGTGGTGGACGAGTACGGCGACATCCAGGGTCTGGTGACGCTGGAGGACATCCTCGAGGAAGTGGTCGGCGAGTTCACGTCCGACCCCGCCACCCGTATCAAGAACGTCTACGCCGATCCCGATGGCTGTTACCGCGTCAACGGCTCGGTGACCATCCGCAGCCTCAACAAGAACCTCGGCTGGAAGCTGCCGCTGGATGGGCCCAAGACCGTCAACGGCCTGGTGATGGAAAAGCTGGAAACCATGCCCCAGGCCGGCCGCCGCATCACCATCAAGGGCTACGAGTTCGAGATCACGGAGACGCGGGCCAATGCGGTGAAGTCGGCGCGGGTCAGGCCGCCTGGGGAACAGCGGGCGGCGGCGTGAGTCATTCCCCTCGCCCGCTTGCGGGAGAGGGTGGCCCGAAGGGCCGGGAGAGGGCTCTGTAAAACACTGCCGAGCGAAACACTTCCTGGATTTGCAGCCCCGCTACGCTGTACCTGAAGGTGCGCACACCTCACCCCTACCCTCTCCCGCCAGCGGGAGAGGGGGCGAAGATCACAGCACCGCCAGCGCCTGCTCCAGCCGCGCCACCGGGATCACCTCGATATCCAGCTTCACCGACTTCCGGGGCTTGTTCGCCTCCGGCACGATGGCGCGGCGGAAGCCGTGCTTGGCAGCCTCGGCCAGGCGCTCTTCGCCGCCCGCCACCGGCCTCACCTCCCCCGCCAGCCCCAGCTCGCCGAAGACCACAAGGTCGTTCGGCATCGGCCGGTTGCGGAAGGAGGACAGCACTGCCAGCACCAGCGGCAGGTCCGCCGCCGGCTCCTGGATGCGCATGCCGCCGACCACGTTGGCGAACACATCCTGGTCGCCCAGTGGAATGCCGCCATGGCGGTGCAGCACCGCCAGCAGCATGTTCAGGCGGTTGCCCTCCAGGCCCAGGGTCACGCGGCGCGGGGTGCCAACCAGCGAGCGGTCCACCAGGGCCTGCACCTCTACCAGCAGCGGACGGCTGCCCTGGCGCGTCACCGTGACCACCGAACCCGGCACCGGCTGCTCGTGGCGCGACAGGAACAGCGCGGAGGGGTTGCTGACCTCCTTGAGGCCGTCGTCGCCCATGGCGAAAACGCCCAGTTCGTTGACGGCGCCGAAGCGGTTCTTGACGGCGCGGATGATGCGGAAGCGCGAGCCGGGGTCGTGCTCGAAGTACAGCACCGAGTCGACCATGTGTTCCAGTACGCGGGGGCCGGCGATGGCGCCTTCCTTGGTGACATGCCCCACCAGGATCACCGCGGTATGGCTGGCCTTGGCGTGGCGTACCAGCTGCGCCGCGCACTCGCGCAGCTGTGAGACCGAACCCGGCGCGGAGTCCAGGGAGTCGGTGTACAGGGTCTGGATCGAGTCGATCACCACCAGACCGGGGCGGTGCTGGGCGATCTGGGCCAGGATTTCCTCGACGCCGGTCTCGGCCAGCACCGGCAGGTCCAGCTCCGGCAGGCCGAGCCGGTGCGCCCGCAGGTGAACCTGGGTCAACGACTCTTCGCCGGTGACGTAGAGGGTCTTCAGGTGCGGCTGCACGCTGGCCAGCACCTGCAGCAGCAAGGTGGACTTGCCGATGCCCGGGTCACCGCCGATCAGGATCACCGCGCCGGGGACGATGCCGCCACCCAGCACGCGGTCCATCTCCGACAGGCCGGTGGTGGTGCGCGGCGTCTCGCGCATGTCCACCTCGCGCAGCGACTGCACCCGCCCGCCGGCGGTGCCGCTGATGCCGCCGCCGCGGGACTTGGCAGCAGCCTTGGCGACGGACGCATCGACGCGCGCCTCCACCAGCGTGTTCCAGGCGGAGCAGTCGGGGCACTGGCCGACCCACTTGGGGCTGGAGGAGCCGCAGGACTGGCAGACGTATTGAGTTTTCGTTCTGGAACCCATCTCACATATTCTTGTTTTCTGAGGAACTAATATCGGAGATACTTGAGTTAGTATGAGCCGAAGAGCACAACTGCGGGGGGACGTAGCTCGTGCAAAAGAATAGCTTCTGGTCGAAGGACTGGTTTGCCGCGGTAGCCTTCTCTCTGGTCTTCGCCATCCTGGCCTGGGGCGTGTTCAGCGATGCCTTCCAGTCACTGGAGCGCAGCACCTACGACGTGGGTGTGCGTTCGCGCGACCTGGCCCCGTCCGAAGATGTCGCTATCGTGGCGATCGACGAGCAGTCCATCGCCAACCTGGGCCGCTGGCCCTGGCCGCGCAACCAGCAGGCCGAGCTGATCAACAAGCTGCACGAGGGCGGCGCCAAGGTCATCGGCGCCACCATGCTGTACTTCGAGGCCGACGCCGGCAGCTCCGCCGAAACCTTCAACGCCATCCTGGCCGAGCTGAAGGCCTCGCCGCTGGTGCAGGACATCCCGGCCGAGGCCGAGACCTTCGGCATCATGCTGGACGAGACCGCCAGGACCACGCGCTCGCCGGCCATCGTCAACATCGCGCAGACCTACAAGGATTCCGCGCTGGCCACCAAGTACCGCCCGGCGATGGAAGCACTGCTGGCGCAGCTTGAAGCCGGCGCCAAGGCCGGCGGCACCACCGACTCCGTGCTGGGCGCCGCCGTGGCCTCCGGCAACGTGGTACTGCCGATCCTGTTCAAGGAAGGCCGCCCCCAGGGCCGGCCGGACCAGGCACTGCCGGAATACGTGCGGCGCAACCGCCTGCAGGACGTGCAGGACCGCATCGGCGCGCGTGCCGACGGCGCGGTGCCCGGCCCCACCGTCTCGGTGGAAGTGCCGGTGTCGGGCGTCGGCGAGAACGCTCCCGGCATGGGCCACCTCAACATCGCCCAGGACGTGGACGGTGGCGTGCGCTACGAGCCGCTGGTGCTGCAGCACTTCGACGAGTTCTACCCGTCGCTGTCGCTGATGATCGCGGCCGCCAAGCTGAACCTGAAGCCGCAGGACATCCAGGTGCAGCTCGGCGAAGGCGTGACGCTGGGCGGCATCCATATCGGCACCGACTACGCGCTGCGCATGTACACGCAGTTCTACGGCGACCAGGAAGGCAAGCCCGCCTTCGCCGTGGACTCCGCCTATGACGTGCTGGCCGGCAAGATTCCGCTGGCCAAATACAAGGACAAGGTGGTGCTGATCGGCACCACCGCGCCGGGCACCGGCGACACCTTCGCCACGCCCTCGTCCGCCTCGACCACGCCGGTGGCCATGCTGGCGCACGCGGTGTCGTCGATCCTCAAGCAGCACTACTTCACCCGGCCGGCTTGGGCCGGCTGGCTGGAGATGGCGGTGTTCCTGCTGCTGGCGGCCTATCTCGCGCTGCTGGTGCCGCGCATGAAGGCGGCGCTGGCCGCCGGCGTGACGCTGGTGCTGGTGCTGGCCCTGCTGGGCACCCAGATCGGCGTGATGGCCTCCAGCGCGCTGTGGTTCAAGCTGACCATCCCGGCGGTATTCCTGCTGGCCGGCCATGCCTTCATGACGGTGAAGAAGTTCCGCATCACCGAGATGCTGAAACAGACCACCGAGGTGGAGAACGCCGAGTCGAACAAGATGCTGGGCCTCGCCTTCCAGGGCCAGGGCCAGCTCGACATGGCCTTCGAGAAGTTCCGTCGCGTGCAGCCGGTGGACGACAAGCTGCTGGACCTGATGTACAACCTGGCCCTGGACTTCGAGCGCAAGCGCCAGTTCAACAAGGCCGAGTCGGTGTACCAGCACATCGCCGGACACCAGAAGGACTTCCGCGACGTCCAGCAGAAGCTCAACCGTGCCAAGAAGCTCTCCGAGACGGTCATCCTCGGCGGTGGCGCAGGCCGCTCGCACCCGGGCGGCACCATGGTGCTGGACAACGACGCCACCCAGCAGATCGAGAAGCCGATGCTGGGCCGCTACCAGGTGGAGAAGGAGCTCGGCAAGGGCGCCATGGGCATCGTCTACATGGGCAAGGACCCGAAGATCGGCCGCACCGTGGCGATCAAGACGATGGCGCTGTCGCAGGAGTTCGAGCCCGACGAGCTGACCAGCGTCAAGGAGCGCTTCTTCCGCGAGGCCGAGACCGCCGGCCGCCTGACGCATCCGCACATCGTCTCGATCTACGACGCCGGCGAGGAACATGACCTCGCCTTCATCGCGATGGAATTCATCAAGGGCCACGACCTCACCAAGCACACCAAGGCCAACAACCTGCTGCCGATGCCGGAGGTGCTGCGCCTGGTGGCCGACGCCGCCGACGCCCTGGACTACGCCCACACCAACGGCGTGGTCCACCGCGATATCAAGCCGGCCAACATGATGCTGGTGGAAGCCACCCAGACCATCAAGCTGATGGACTTCGGCATCGCCCGCATCGCCGACTCCAGCAAGACCAAGACCGGCATGGTGCTGGGCACGCCGAGCTACATGTCGCCCGAGCAGCTGGCCGGCAAGCGCGTGGACGGCCGCTCCGACCTGTTCTCGTTGGGCGTGACGCTGTACCAGCTGCTGACCGGCACGCTGCCCTTCCAGGCGGATTCGATGGCGACGCTGATGTTCAAGATCGCCAACGAGCCGCATCCCCCGGCCGGCGGCCTGCGCCCCGACCTGCCTCCCAAGGTGAACGTCGTGATCGACCGCGCGCTGCACAAGGACACGGAACAGCGCTACCAGCGCGGCAGCGAGCTGGCGCGCGATCTCCGCTTCATCCTTTCCGGCCTCGGCGGCCCGACCTGAGAGAACCGGCATGGCATTGAAGGAAAAAGTAGCCACCGCCCTGCTCTCCGACGTGGGCAGGATGCGCAACAACAACGAGGACGCCGTCGAACAGGACGGCGACCTGGGCCTGCTGGTGCTGGCCGACGGCATGGGTGGCTACAACGCGGGCGAGATCGCCAGCGGCATCGCCACCACCACCGTGCTGGACGTGGTCCGGCGCGAATGGAAGGAGCTCAAGCGCGGGGAAGTGGACCCTGCCAGCGGCCATAGCGTCGAAGCCCTGCTGCTGCGCAAGGCCGTGGAGAGCGCTCACCAGACGATCTACCAGGTGGCGCAGAGCCAGCCGCAGTGCGCTGGCATGGGAACGACGATCGTTACCTGCCTGATGCACGACGATAGGATGTCGATCGCGTATGTTGGCGATTCCCGCCTGTACCGGTACCGCGACGGCAAGCTGGAGCAGATCACCCGCGATCACTCCCTGCTGGAAGAGTTGGTGGCCCGCGGTCACTACACCCGCGAGGACGCCCAGCGGCTGGTACGCAAGAACATCGTCACCCGCGCCCTGGGCGTGGAACCGGACGTCACCGTGGACCTGATCGAGGACATGGTGGAGGTCGGGGACATCGTCCTGATCGCCTCGGATGGCCTGACGGACATGATCTCCGACGAGAAAATCAGCTTAACACTCGGCAAGTTAGCTGATAATCTTGATAGTGCAGCAGAAGAATTGATCAGGCTGGCCAATGAAGCCGGCGGCAAGGATAACGTTTCGGTGGTGCTGGCTCGCGCGGACGCGTCGTTCGCCCGCGGCAGGCGCTGGTATGAACGATTGATGGAGTGGTTCTGAGAACACTATGGGCAAGCTCATCGTCACGGATAGCAGCGGCCAGACCAAGGATTTCCCGCTCAGCAAGGAGCGGGTGACCATCGGCCGTCACGCCGACAACGACATCCCGCTCAACGACAAGGCCGTTTCCGGCCACCACGCCGTGGTCATCACGATCCTGCAGGACTCCTTCCTGGAGGACCTGGACTCGACCAACGGCACGCAGGTCAACAGCAAGCAGATCGCCAAGCACCCGCTGTCGCATGGCGACGTGATCAGCATCGGCCGCAACTCGCTGCGTTACGAAGGCGAAGGCCAGGGTGCCGACGACGACTTCGAGAAGACCATGATCCTGAAGCCGGGCCAGTTCGGCGCGGCTTTCGATGCCCAGGTCCACAAGGCCACCGGCGCTCCGGCGCCTGCCGCCGCTGCGGCTCCGTCGCTGGGCGCCTCCTACGGCCACGCCCCCGCCGCCCCCAACCTGTCCGCGACCAACACGCCGAAGCCGATCCTCGGCAAGCTGCGCGTCGTCAGCGGCCCCAACCAGGGCAAGGAACTCGAGCTGTCCAAGGCCCTGACCACGATCGGCAAGCCCGGCGTGCAGGTGGCAGCCATCACCCGCCGCGCCGACGGCTACTACATCGTCCACGTGGGCGGCCAGGCCGGCGGCGCCAAGCCCCTGGTCAACGGCCAGTCGCTGGACACCCAGGCGCGCAAGCTCAGCGACGGCGACGTGGTGGAGCTGGCCGGCACGCAGATGAAGTTCCTGATCATCTGAACAAAGCCTCGTGGCATAGAAAAAGGGCGGCCATTGGCCGCCCTTTTCGTTGGTCCCTGCCCTGCCGGACGCCCTCTCATACAGCCCTGTCGCCGGGCAGCCCGCGCCCACCCCCGGACCCCCCGTCGGGACCCGGGTGCCGGCGCCCACCCGCCCCCGGAA
>JBPOHT010000002.1:0-25507 GCA_052035235.1 Pseudomonadota bacterium
TGGCGCTCCTACCGGGATTCGAACCCGGGTTTAAGCCTTGAGAGGGCTCCGTCCTAGGCCTCTAGACGATAGGAGCGATGCAGCGGGGCGCGTATTATAGGGACTCGCGGCGTGCAGACAATCGCCACTGGCCGATCCGGCGCCGCGATCCCACCCGCTTCGATCACGCAGGACTTCGCCATCACGACGCCACGCCGTATTCCGCGCGCCGAGCATCCCATTTCGCGCGCGATGATTTCCCCGGGCACGCTCAAGACGCTGTACACGCTGCGCGATGCGGGCCACGAGGCTTACATGGTGGGCGGCAGCGTGCGCGATCTGCTGGCCGGCATCACGCCCAAGGATTTCGACATCGCAACCAGCGCGCACCCGGAGCAGGTCAAGCGCCTGTTCCGTTCCTGCCGGCTGGTCGGTCGTCGCTTCGTCATCTGCCACGTGCGCTTCGGCGAGGAAGTTCTGGAGGTGACGACGTTCCGCGGTCCGATCACCGACTCGCACGAGCGCGACGAAACCGGACGCATTCTTGCCGACAATGCCTACGGCACCTTGGAAGAGGATGCGTTCCGGCGCGACTTCACCGTCAACGCGCTGTACTACGACATCCGCGACTTCTCGATCGTGGACTTCGCCGGTGGCCTGCAGGACTGCAAGGATGGCGTGATCCGCATGATCGGCGATCCGGAGCTGCGCTACCGCGAGGACCCGGTGCGCATGCTGCGGGCGGTCCGCATCGCCAACAAGCTGAAGTACCACATCGAGCCGGCCAGCGCCGAGCCGATCCGCCGCCTGTCCGCGCTGCTGCAGGAAATCCCGGCGGCGCGCCTGTTCGACGAGGTGCTCAAGCTGCTGCAGAGCGTCGACGGCGTGGCCAACTTCGAAGGGCTGCGCGAGCACGGGCTGTTCGGGCAGCTGTTCCCCTACACCGAGTCCATGCTGCGCTACCCGCGTGCGCTGGACTTCGTGAAGCGCGCCCTGGGCAACACGGCCGAGCGCGTGCGCACCGACATGCCGGTCAGCCCGGCCTTCCTCTATGCCGCGCTGCTGTGGCCGGCGGTGGCGGCCCAGGTCAATACCCTGGTCAGCCGTGACGGCAAGCATCCCAACGTGGCGATCGCCGAGGCTTCCGAGATCGTGCTGTCGCAGGCGATCCAGCGCGTGGCGATCCCCAAGCGCTTCTCGGTGCCGATGCGCGAAATCTGGGCCATGCAGACCCGCTTCGACGGTCGCCGTGGCGGCCGTGCCCAGCGCCTGATGACCCACCCCCGCTTCCGTGCGGCCTACGACTTCCTGCTGCTGCGTGCCGCCGTCGGTGAAGCACCGCAGGAACTGGCGGACTGGTGGACCGAGGCACAGGAGGGCGCGGAGCTGCCCCCCGTGCCGGCGGACGAGGATTCGCCGGGCGACGGCAATGGTCCCAAGCGCCGCCGCCGCCGTGGTGGCCGCGGGCGCCGCCGTCCGGCAGCCTCCACGGACTGATGCCGCTCGCCTATATCGGCCTGGGCGCCAATCTCGGCCAGCCGGCCGAGCAGGTGCTGCAGGCCCTGGCGGGCCTGGGCAGCTGTAGCCGTGTGCTGGCGCAGTCGCCGCTGTACCGCACGGCGCCGCTGGGCGAGCCTGGGCAGCCGGATTACTGCAATGCGGCCTGCGTGATCGATACCGCGCTGACGCCACGGCAACTCATGGATCGCCTGCTGGACCTGGAGCGCTCGGCGGGCCGGGTGCGCGATGGCCGGCGTTGGGCGGCGCGGCGCCTCGACCTGGACCTGCTGCACTACGAAGGTGTGACGCTGGATTCGCCGGAGCTGCGCCTGCCGCATCCGCAGATCGGCCTGCGCAATTTCGTGCTGACGCCGCTGGCCGACGTGGCGCCGGACCTGGAGATCCCCGGTGTCGGTCGCGTGGCCGATGCCGCGCTGGCCCTGGGCCGGGCCGGCCTGCAGCCCTGGTAGTAGCCTGATGAACTACTACGCCATCGAAGGCCCCATCGGCGCGGGCAAGAGCACGCTTGCGCGCCTGCTGGCGGCGGAGCTGGGCTACGAACTGCTGCTGGAACGCCCGGAGGACAACCCCTTCCTGCCGCGCTTCTACCGCGACCCGGCCAGCGGTGCGCTGCCGGCGCAGCTGGCCTTCCTGCTGCAGCGGGCGGGGCAGGCCGAGCAGTTGCAGCAGCCGGACCTGTTCATCCGGGGCTGCGTGGCGGACTTCCTGTTCGACAAGGACCGGCTGTTCGCCGAACTGACGCTGGAGCACGCCGACTTCGAGCTGTACCTGAAGGTGTTCGAGCGCCTGGCCTGGAATGTGCCGCCGCCGAAGCGGGTGATCTACCTCACTGCGCCGCCGGAGCTGCTGCTCGAACGCATCGCCCGGCGTGGACGCGAGTACGAGGTGTCGATCGAGGCGGATTATCTTCTGCGCCTATCTGCGGCCTACCGCCGTTATTTCAGCCAGTACGCGCCGGCCCCGGTCATTGAAGTGGACACGGCACGCTTCGACTTCCTGAATTCCCGGGCGGATTTTTGCGAACTTCTGTCAGCTTTGGGCGAGGACGGCGACGGGCTGCGATTGCCGCGGGACCATTTGCTATAGTCGCGCCGCTTTCGGAGCCCCCTTACTTTCGGAGCCCGTATGGAACCCGCCAAGACCGTGAACGTTTCCGAGCTGCGCCGCATGCGCGAGGCCGGCGAGAAGATCGCCTGCCTGACCTGCTACGACGCCAGCTTTGCCCTGATCCAGGACCGCGCCGGGGTCGACATGATCCTGGTGGGCGACTCGCTGGGCATGGTGATCCACGGCGGCAGCACCACCACGCCGGTGACGGTGGCGGACATCGCCTATCACTCGCGCTGCGTCGCGCCGCACCTGAAGCGCGCCTTCCTGGTGGCGGACCTGCCGTTCCTGTCCTATGCCACGCTGGAACGCGCGCTGGATGCCAGCCTGCGCCTGATGCAGGAGGGCGGCGCCAAGATGGTGAAGCTCGAGGGCGGCCGCGAGCAGGCCAGCATCGTCGAGTACCTGTCGGTGCGCGGCGTGCCGGTCTGTGCGCACCTGGGCTTGCGCCCGCAGTTCGTGCACAAGATGGGTGCCATGAAGGTGCAGGGCAGGGACGAGGACGCCGCGCGGGAAATGCTCCACGACGCCGAGGTGCTGGCCAAGGCTGGCGCCGACCTGCTGCTGCTGGAATGCGTGCCGGCCGAGCTGGGGCGGCGCATCACGGAGGCGTCCCCGGTGCCGGTGATCGGCATCGGTGCCGGCCAGGACGTGGATGGCCAGATCCTGGTCATGCACGACATCCTCAACATTTCGCCGATGGTGACGCTCGGCCGCAAGCCGCGCTTCGTCAAGAACTACATGACCGGTGGCGTCGACATCGAAACGGCCATCCGCAACTACGTCGCCGAGGTCAAGAGCGGCGCCTATCCCGCCCCCGAGCACTGCTTTCTGAAGTGAAGACCGTCCGCACCGTCGCCGAGCTGCGCGCCCAGGTTTCCGAGTGGCGCCGTGCCGGCCAGCGCGTCGCCTTCGCGCCGACCATGGGCAACCTCCACGCGGGCCACCTGAAGCTGATCGCCAGCGGGCACCAGCTGGCCGACCGGGTGGTGTCCAGTGTCTTCGTCAACCCGCTGCAGTTCGGGCCCACCGAGGACTTCGGGCGCTACCCGCGCACGCTGCCGGACGACCAGCAGCGGCTGGAGTCGGTGAACTGCGACCTGCTGTTCGCGCCCACGGTGGACGAGATGTACCCCAACGGCCGTGAACACCTCTGCCAGGTGTCGCTGCCGCATTACTCGACGATCCTGGAGGGGCATTTCCGCCCTGGCCACTTCGACGGCGTGACCACGGTAGTCAACATCCTGTTCAACCAGGTGCAGCCCGACGTGGCCCTGTTCGGCGAGAAGGACTACCAGCAACTGCTGGTGATCCGGCGCATGGTGTCGGACCTGCACCTGCCGATCGAGATCGTCGGCGTACCCACCGAGCGCGAGGCGGACGGCCTGGCAATGTCCTCGCGAAATCAATACCTTGCCGCTGACGAGCGGCGTACCGCCGCGCAAATTCACGCCACGCTGAGCGAAATTGCCGACGCCATCCGGGCGGGAAGGCGTGATTTCAGCGAACTTTGCGGCCAGGGCCTGCAGCGTCTGCTGGCCGCCGGCTTCAAACCGCAGTACCTGGAAGTCCGCAATCCCCTGCTCGATCCGCCAGGCGCCCAGGACGACGCGTTCGTCGTGCTGCTGGCCGCATTTCTCGGCAAGACCCGCCTCATCGACAATCTCGTCGTGAAGCTTTGATGAACGATCGGAATCGGGTAAACTGAGCTGCCGCTTGTGACCCAGGTCTCAAGCCCGGGCGTATGTCTTAGTGGGCCGCCCGTTTCGACCCAAACCGCGTATCAGGTGCATGTCTTAGTGGGCCACCGGATTCGCAGACCCTTCAGAGGACATACGCCATGCATCTCCATATGCTCAAGTGCAAGCTGCACCGTGCGCGCGTAACGCACGCCGAGCTGGACTACGACGGTTCCTGCGCCATCGACGGCAAGCTGCTCGATCTCGCCAATATCCTCGAGTTCGAGAAGATCGACATCTACAACATCACCAACGGCGAGCGCTTCACCACCTACGCCATCCGCGCCGAGGAAGGCTCGGGCATCATCTCGGTCAATGGCGCCGCGGCCCACAAGGCTCGCGTCGGTGATCGCGTGATCATTGCTGCCTACGCCCAGATGGACGAGGCCGCTGCCCGCCAGCTCAAGCCGCGCCTGGTCTACCTCGACGAGGAAAACCGCGTGGTCCGCACCGCCAACACCATTCCGGTCCAGATGGCCGCGTAAGCGCCCTCCGGTTCGAAAAGACGCCCGCGCAAGCGGGCGTTCTCGTTTCAGGCACCCCGACATGTCCAATACCAAGGCCTGGTTCCCCACGCTGATCTACCACGCGCCGCTGCAGCGCGAGGGTTTGCGCGCGTTCAACAACGAGCTGCTGCGCGAGGCGGAGCAGATCCGCGACTACGACGAGGCCGGACGGCGCTGGTCGGAGAAGAGCTATCCGGGCGGCTATACCAGTTACGGCTCGCTGGACCGGCTGCACCAGTTCTCGTCCAGCTTCGACACCCTGCGGCGGTCGGTGGACCGCCATGTGCGCGCTTACGCGCGCAAGCTGGAGTGGGACCTGCGTGGCGGCCGCCTGGCGATGAGCGACTGCTGGCTCAACATCATGCCCCGGGGTTGCTCCCACAGCTTCCACCTGCACCCGCATGCGGTGATCAGCGGCACCTACTACCTGCGCGTGCCGCGCGGGGCGCCGGGGCTCAAGTTCGAGGATCCACGCCTGTCGCGGATGATGGCGGCGCCGATGCGCAAGGCCGGCAGCCCCGGACAGGCTCACATCGTCTATCCGGCCAAGGCCGGCAGCCTGATCCTGTTCGAAAGCTGGCTGCGGCACGAGGTGCCCCCCAATCCGGTGGACGAGGAACGGGTGAGCGTCAGTTTCAACTACCACTGGAACTGATCTTCCCGGAGGTTCAGGGCCGATTCAGCCGTCCCGTGTTGTCTTTATGACGACTGTCGCAACGGGGCCTGGGGTCGTGAATTACACTGTCGCCAAAAGAAGCGTATCGACTCCGATGACGACAGCCCTCATCCAAACCCCGGCCTGGCGCCGGCTGCAGAACCATGCGCAGGCCATGAAGGCCCGGCGCATCACCGACCTGTTCGACAACGATCCGAAGCGTGCCGCGGACTTCTCCGCCTCGCTCGAGGGGATCCGGCTCGATTATTCCAAGCAACTGATCGACCGCGAGGGCCTGGGTTTCCTGATGGCTTTGGCCCGTCAGCAAGACCTGTCGGGATGGATCCAGCGCATGGCGGCGGGCGAGACGCTCAACGCCACCGAGGGGCGTGCCGCCGGGCACATGGCCCTGCGCGGTGCTGCGGGCAGCCGCATGGAAGTGCAGGGTGCGGACGTGATGCCCGCGGTGCACGCGGTACGCCAGCGCATGAATGCCTTCGCCGAGCGCGTGCGCGGCGGTGAATGGCGCGGCTACTCCGGCCAGACCATCCAGGACGTGGTCAATATCGGCATCGGCGGCTCGGACTACGGCCCCCGCATGGTCCGCGAAGCCCTGCGCGATGAAGCCGACGGCCCTCGCATCCATTTTGTCAGCAACGTCGACGGCGCCCAGATCGGCGGCCTGCTGCGCTGGCTGGATCCGGCCCGCACCTTGTGGATCGTGACCTCCAAGACCTTCACCACCCAGGAAACGATGACCAACGCGCACACTGCGCGTCGCTGGCTGGTGCAGCATGCCGGCGAGGAAGCCATCTCCCGCCACTTTGTCGCCGTATCCACCAATCGTGTCGAGATCGAGCGCTTCGGCATCGATCCGGCCAACATGTTCGAGTTCTGGGATTGGGTCGGTGGCCGTTATTCGCTGTGGTCGGCGGTGGGTCTGGCGATCCTGCTCAGCGTCGGGCCGGCCCGTTTCGACAATCTGCTGGAGGGCGCGCGCGCCATGGACCAGCATTTTGTTTCGGCGCCGATGGAGCAGAATTTGCCGGTACTGCTGGCGATGCTGGCAGTCTGGAACTTCAATTTCCTGAACTACGGCACCCAGGTCGTGGTGCCGTATGCGCAGCGGCTGGAAAAGTTCATCGGCTGGCTGGAGCAGCTGGAACTTGAGTCCAATGGCAAGGCCGTCACCCGTAACGGCGCCGAGGTGAATTACCGTACTTCGCCGGTGCTCTGGGGCGACGTCGGCAGCAATGCCCAGCACGCCTTCTTCCAGACCCTGCACCAGGGACCGCGCGTGCATCCGGTGGATTTCATCCTGCCGATGCAGGGCACTCCCGGGCTGGAGGAGCATCATCGCATCCTGGTCGCCAACTGCCTGGCGCAGAGTGCGGCCCTGATGAAGGGCAAGACCTCCGAGCAGGTCCGCGAGGAACTGCGCGCCAAGGGACTGTCGGGCGAGGCGCTGGAAGGCGCCGTTCCACATCGGGTCTTCTCGGGCAACCGCCCGAGCAACACGCTGCTGCTGCCAAGGCTGGATGCCTGGCACCTCGGCGCCCTGCTGGCGCTCTACGAGCACCGCACCTTCGTCGAAAGCGTGATCTGGGAGATCAACGCCTTCGACCAATGGGGCGTCGAGCTCGGCAAGCAGCTGGCACAGGATGTCCTCAAGGCGATGGACGGTCAGGATGCCGGTCTGGATCCCTCGACCATCGCCCTGCTCGAACAGGTCAGGCGGAGTACCCAGGGGCAGGCCTGACCCACCCCGGCTTTCTACACAAGGAGCGTGTCATGAAGCAGTCCAAACCCTCTCATTTCCTGTTGGGCATCCTGTTCGCCGCGCTCGCGGTGGTCGGCATGCCGTTGCCCGCGCAGGCCGGCATCGTCGGCAGCGAGCAGCTGCTCCAGTCCGAGCGCAATACGGTCAACCGTGAGCAGTTGCAGCAGTGGATGGCACGCGACGACGTGCGCCAGCAGCTCGAGTCCCTGGGCGTGGATGCGCAGCAGGCGACCGAGCGCATCAATGCGCTGACCGAGCAGGAGCTGCAGCAGCTGGCCCAGAACATGGACGAGCAGCCGGCCGGCAGCGGCGTGATCGGCGTGATCGGCGTCGTCTTCGTGGTGCTGCTGATCCTTGAACTGCTCGGCGTGACCAACATCTTCACGGCGATCTGATGCGGCGTTTCGCGGCAGCCTGCGCCGCCCTGGCGCTGGCTGCCTGCGCCAGCCACGCGCCGCTGCGTTCGCAGTGGCCGGAGGCTGCCGCGCCCACCGAGCTGGCCGACACGCCATTCTTCGCGCAGACGCAGTACCAGTGCGGCCCCGCCGCACTGGCCACTGTGCTGGGAGCCTCCGGACTATCGGTCACGCCGGACGAGCTGGCGCCGCAGGTCTTCCTGCCGGGGCGTAAGGGCAGCCTGCAGCTGGAGCTGGTGGCGGCCACGCGCCGCCAGCAGCGCCTGGCCTACGTGCTCAAGCCCGAGCCCGGCGCCCTGTTCGCGGAGCTGGCCTCAGGCAAGCCGGTGCTGGTGCTGCAGAACCTTGGCGTGTCCTGGCTGCCGGCCTGGCACTACGCCGTGGTGATCGGCGCGGACCCGGTGGCAGAGACCGTGGTGCTGCGCTCCGGTACGGATCGCCGGCGCGTGATGAGCTATCGCCGCTTCATGGACAGTTGGCAGCGTGCGGATCGCTGGGCGATGGTCGTGACGCCAGCCGATAGCGTGCCGGCCAGCGCCAACGCCCTGGATTGGCTGACGGCGGCCTCGGCCTTCGAGCAGCTCGGCCAGTGGCCGCTGGCCGCCGCGGCCTATGAGGCGGCAACGGCGCGCTGGCCGGAGTTGCCGCTGGCCTGGCAGCTGCTGGGCAATGTCCGGTATCGCAGCGGTGACAAGGCCGGCGCGCGCCAGGCCTACCGCAGCGCCGTGGAGCTCAAGCCGGATGCCGCCAGCTACAACAACCTGGCGCAGGTGGAGTTGGAGCTGGGCTGCCGGGAGGCGGCCATGACGGCGCTGGCGCGTGCCGGGGAACTGCCGGCTACGCCGGTCATCGCCGCGGCCTTGCAGGAGACCGGCGAGGCCCTGGCGGCGTCGCCGCAGGCGGCCTGCCTGCCCTAGGCCTGGGCGGTCTGCCGCTGCAGCGCCCAGCTCACGTGTTCACGCACCACCTCGTCGGGATACTCCAGGCGTGACTGCAGGGCCGCCACGGCGGCCCCGGAAGGCGGTGCGTTGCCGATGGCCACCGCCAGGTTGCGCAGCCAGCGCGGATAGCCGACGCGGCGCAGCGCCATGCCCTCGGTGCGGCGCAGCCACTCCTCCTCGTCCCAGGCGAACAGTTCCAGCAAACCTGGGCTGTCCAGACCGTGGCGCGGGGCGAAATCCGGTTCCACCGTGGTCCTGGCGTAGCGATTCCAGGGGCAGACCAGCTGGCAGTCGTCGCAGCCGAAGATGCGGTTGCCCATCATCGGCCGCAGTTCTTCGGGAATCGGGCCGTGGTGCTCGATGGTGAGATAGGAGATGCAGCGGCGCGCGTCGAGCTTGTAGGGCGCGGTGATCGCCTGTGTCGGGCAGATACGGATGCAGGCGCTGCAGCGCCCGCACTGCTCGGCGACCACCGGACGCTCCTCGGGCGTGAGGGGCAGGTCGGTGTAGATCTCGCCCAGGAAGAACCAGGAGCCGGCGGCCGGGTTCAGCAACAGGGTGTTCTTGCCGATCCAGCCCAGCCGGGCATTGCGCGCCAGCGCCTTTTCCAGCGCGGGCGCGCTGTCGGTCAGCACGCGGTAGCCGTGCGGCCCCACCTCCGCCTCGATACGCGCCCCCAGCTTCAGCAGGCGGCCGCGCATCAGCTTGTGGTAGTCGCGGCCCAGCGCGTAGCGCGAAATGTAGGCCTGCTCGCCGTTGCGCAGCACGGCTTCAGCGGCTTCCGCCTCGGGGCGGTAGTCCAGGCGGGCCGAAATCACGCTGAGCGTGCCGGGTCGCAGGCGGGCAGGGTGCTCGCGCAGGCCCAGGTCACGGCGCATGAACTCCATGCCGCCGTGGCGGCCCTCGTCCAGCCAGCGCCGCAGGTGGGCCAGGTCCTCGTCCAGCGTCAGCTCCGCGATGCCGGCGTCGGCAAAGCCCAGCTCCTGCGCCCAGGCACGGATACGCGCCGGCAAGCCGTCTGCCAAGGCGGCGGGGGGAGTTCCTATACTGGGGGCCATGAACGACATCACCCGCAGATTGTATTCCGCCGCCCAGGTGCGCGAACTCGATCGGCGTGCGATCGAGCGCCATGGCATCCACGGCTACGAGCTGATGCAGCGTGCCGGCGGGGCCTGCTGGGCCGAGATCCGGCGGCGCTGGCCGGCGGCGCGGCAGATCGCCGTGGTCTGCGGCGGCGGCAACAACGGCGGCGATGGCTACGTCATCGCGCGGCTGGCGCGCGAGGCTGGCCTGCCGGTGGTGCTGTACGCCATCGGCCCCGCGGCGGCGGCCGGCGATGCCGTCCAGGCGCGTGCCGACTGGCTGGCTGGTGGCGGGACGGAAACCCTGCTGCTGCCCGGAGGGCTGGACGGCGCCGAGGTGGTGGTGGATGCGCTGTTCGGTATCGGACTGTCGCGGCCCTTGCAGGGGGCCGCGGCGGCGGCCGTGGACGCCATGCGCGCTGCCCGCGCCCGCGGCGCCGGGGTGCTGGCGGTGGACATCCCCTCCGGCCTGGATGCCGACAACGGCCGTCTCTGGGGCGCGGCGGTGCTGGCGGACGTCACGGTCAGCTTCATCGGCCGCAAGCTGGGCCTGGAAACCGGTGAGGGCCCTGCCTGCGGCGGCGAGCGGCTGTTCGACGACCTTGGTGTGCCGCCGGAGGCCCACGAGGGCCTCGTGCCGGTGGCCACGGTGCTGGCGCCGGCGCAGTTGGCCGCCTGGCTGCCGCGGCGTGCGCGCGGCGCGCACAAGGGCTCCCATGGGCATGTGCTGGTGGTGGGCGGTGACACCGGCATGTCCGGCGCGGCCCTGATGGCCGGCCGGGCGGCCCTGCGCAGCGGGGCGGGGCTGGTGACGCTGGCCACGCGCACGGCCCACGCGGCGGCGCTCACGGCAGCCCAGCCGGAGCTGATGTGTCATGGCATCGAGGAGCCGGCGCTGCTGCGGCGGCTGATGGAGCGTGTCGATGTGGTGGCGATCGGCCCAGGGCTGGGACAGGACGACTGGAGCCTGGGCCTGCTGGCGGAGGTGCTGGACAGCAGCCTGCCGCTGCTGGTGGATGCCGATGCCCTCAACCTGCTGGCGCGCGAGCCGATCCGCCGCGACAACTGGGTGCTGACCCCGCATCCGGGCGAAGCGGCGCGCCTGCTCAAGTCCAGCACGATCGAATTGCAGCGCGAGCGCCCGGCCGCTGCGCAGGCGCTGACGGCCCGCTATGGCGGTGTCGCCGTGCTGAAGGGCGCCGGCAGCCTGGTCGCCGGCCAGCGCCTGTGGCTCTGTGACCGTGGCAATCCGGGCATGGCGGTCGGTGGCATGGGGGATGTGCTGACCGGTATCATCGCCGCCCTGATCGCCCAGGGGCTGCCGCTCGAAGAGGCGGCAGCCGCCGGTGTCCTGGCGCACGCCATGGCCGGCGACCTCGCCGCCGCCGAAGGTGAGCGCGGCCTGCTCCCCAGCGACCTGATCAGCCAGCTCCGCCGCGTGGTGAACCCTGTCGCATGAATCCCGAATCCCTTCATTCCCTGGCTGACGCGGAGGCCACCGCCGCCCTGGGTGCTGCCCTGGCGCGAGCCCTGGGGCCGCAGCCTCGTGGGGTCCTGTGGCTGCTGGGGGATCTCGGCGCCGGCAAGACCACGCTGGCGCGGGGCCTGCTGGAAGCCCTGGGGGTGAAGGGCCGCATCCGCAGCCCCACCTATACGCTGATGGAGCCCTACGAGCTGGGTGGGCGCAGCGTCCTGCACATGGATCTGTACCGCCTGGCGGACCCGCTGGAGCTGCAGAATCTGGGCCTTGCAGACTATCCGCCGGAGCATCATCTCTGGCTGGTGGAATGGCCTGAGAAAGGTGCCGCCCTGCTGGCCGCGGCCGACCTGATCGTGGAGCTGAAGGTTGCCGGAGAAGGGCGTGAAGCGCGGTTGTCGGGCCCCTGGTCGGGTCGCTTTTCTGAATTCTTGAAAGTTGAACATTAAGAAGCAAACCTATCCCCATGGATCGATTGGGGAAAAAGTTGCGTTGTATAAAAGATCGCGATACATTCCCCATCACTGCCTGTACCACTGCCTGTTTCGGGGGTCTGCTGTGCGGTCCATCGTCCTGCTGGCCATGCTGTTCGCCATGCCTGCCGCTTTCGCGGCGGAGCTGCGTGACCTGCGCCTGTGGGAAAGCCCGGACTCCACCCGCATCGTGTTCGACCTGAGCGCCGACGCGCAGCACAAGGTCTTCACGCTCGCCAATCCCGATCGCATCGTCGTCGACATCGGCGGCCTCTCTCCATCGGCCATGGCGCGCATCAACCGCGTGACCGGCAAGGGCCTGGTGCGCCGCGTGCGCTCCGGCATCCAGGATGGCGGCGTTCGCGTGGTGCTGGATGTCAGCGAGGCCGTGAATCCCAAGAGCTTCGTGCTCACCCCCAACGACGAACATGGCTACCGCCTGGTGCTGGACCTGCCAGGCCGCGCACGTCCCGTGCCGGCCCCGGAACCGGCGCCGGTGGTGACGGCCGCCGCGCCCGTGGCGGCGCCGACGCCGGTGATGGCTGCACCGCCCGCGCCGGCGATGCCGCCGATGAAACTGCAGGAGCGGCCGGTGGTGATCGCGATCGACGCCGGCCACGGCGGCGAAGACCCGGGTGCGCGCGGCAAGAGCGGGCTCGAGGAGAAGGAGGTGGCCCTGGCCATCGCCCGCAAGCTGGCCAAGGCGATCAATGCCGAGCCCGGCATGAAGGCCGTGCTGACCCGCGACGGCGACTACTTCCTCAAGCTGCGCGATCGCGTGAACATCGCGCGCAAGCACCAGGCCGACCTGTTCGTGTCGGTGCATGCCAATGCCTTCCACAACCGCGACCTGCACGGCACCGCCGTGTACGTGCTGTCGGACAAGGGCGCCACCAACGAGCACGCGCGCTGGCTGGCACGCAAGGAAAACGAGGCCGACCTGGTGGGCGGCGTCGAGATCCACGGCAAGGACAAGGAACTGGCGGCGGTGCTGATCGACCTGTCGCAGAGCGCGACGATGGAAGCCAGCTTCGATGTCGGCGGCCGCATCCTGAAGTCGATGGGGCGGGTCAACAAGCTGCAGAAGGTCGACGTGCAGCAGGCCGGCTTCATGGTGCTCAAGGCGCCGGACATTCCCTCGGTGCTGGTGGAGACGGCCTTCATCACCAACGAGCGTGAGGAAGCCCTGCTGGCCGATGATGACTACCGCGAGAAGCTCGCGCGCTCGATCCTGGACGGCATCAAGGGTTACTTCGTCAGCTACCGGCCGCAGCAGCAGATGGTGGAGGCCGTGGCCGGCCCGCAGGAAGTCAGCCTCAAGTAGGCACTTCAAGGTTTACACATAGGCCTTCCTGACCGGAGGCATTCAGGCCCTGGCGTTGCTCCCGTCGGGGCCTTTTTCTTTTCGGCTTTCCCCTGGCGGCCGGCTACCATATGCGGATGTCGATCCAGATCCTTCCCGATGTCCTGGTCAACCAGATCGCCGCCGGCGAGGTGGTGGAGCGTCCCGCCGCCGTGGTCAAGGAGTTGGTGGAGAACGCCTTCGACGCCGGCGCCCGCCGCATCGAGGTGGAGATCGAGCAGGGCGGCCTGGGCCTGATCCGCATCACCGATGACGGTGGCGGCATCGCCCCGCAGGAGCTGGCGCTGGCGCTGACGCGCCACGCCACCAGCAAGATCGGCTCGCTGGACGACCTGGAGCAGGTGGCCAGCTTCGGGTTTCGTGGCGAGGCGCTGCCCAGCATCCTGTCGGTGTCACGCCTGAGCCTGGTGTCGCGGACGCCGGGCGACGGTCATGCCTGGCAGGTCGAGGGTGCCGGTGCGCTGGAGAGCGACAAGCCGCAGCCGGCCGCGCACCCCCACGGCACCAGCGTCGTCGTGCGGGACCTGTTCTTCAACACGCCCGCGCGGCGCAAGTTCATGAAGTCGGAATCCACCGAGTTCCGGCACATCCAGCAACTGGTCGGGCGGCTGGCGCTGTCGCGTTTCGCGCATGGCTTCCGCCTGTTGCACAACCGCCGCAAGGTGCTGGACCTGCCGCCGGTGGACGACGAGGCCGGCCGCGATGCGCGCGTGGGCACGGTCTGTGGCGAGGAGTTCCTGCGCCATGCGGTATTCCTCGACGAGCGGCGCGCCGGCCTGCGCCTCTGGGGCTGGGTGGCCCTGCCGGCCTTTGCCCGAGGGCAGGCCGACCTGCAGTTTCTCTACGTCAACGGCCGCGCGGTGCGCGACAAGCTGATGACGCATGCCCTGCGCCGCGCTTTCGCGGACGCCATGCACTCCACGCATTACCCGGCCTACGTGCTGTACCTGGAGCTGGACCCGGCGCGGGTGGACGTCAACGTGCATCCGCAGAAAGCCGAGGTGCGCTTCCGTGATTCCTCCATGGTGCATGACTTCCTGTTCGGTACTGTCCATCGCGTGCTGCGTGAGCTACGCCCCGATCCGGCGCTGAACCGCCCGACGCAGTTCGTCGCGCCCATGCCGACGGCGCCGGAGCCGCAGCAGTCGGGCTTCCGCTATGCGGCGCCTGCGCCGCGCTACGAAGAGACTCGCGAGCTTGCCGCGCCGGCCTGGACCACGCTGGCGGCGCAGGTCGCTCAGTTGCCGTCATCGCAGCCGGCTTGGCCGTCGATGTCGCAGTCGGCACCGGCCTCCGGGCCGGTGGCGGAGCCGGAAGAGCATCCCCTGGGCCATGCACTGGCGCAGTTGCAGGGCGTCTACATCCTGGCGCAGAACCGCCACGGCCTGGTGGTGGTGGACGCCCACGCGGCACACGAGCGCGTATTGTACGAGCGCCTGAAGCAGCAGCTGGTCGAGGGTGGGGTTCCTTCCCAGGCGCTGCTGGTGCCCGAGCGCCTGCAGCTGCCGGAAGACGCGGTGGATGCATTGGAGGCACGCCGCGAAGAGCTGTCGCGCTACGGTTTGCAGATCGATCGCGCTGGCCCGAGCTCGGTGCTGCTGCGTGCGGTGCCGCCGCTGCTGGCGCGCGAGGACCTGCCGGCCTTCGTTCGCGGGCTGGTGTCGGATGAAGACCTGCGCGAGAGCTCACATCATCTGGGCGAGGTGTTGGATGCGCAACATCGCGTGATGGCCGACATGGCCTGCAAGGCCGCGATCAAGGCCAACCGTCGCCTGACGATCCCGGAGATGGAGGCGCTGCTGCGCGACATGGAGCGCACCGAGCTGGCCGACCAGTGCAACCACGGTCGACCGACCTGGATCCAGGTGGACATGGCGGGGCTGGATCGGCTGTTCCTGCGTGGGCGCTGACGCCGGCATGCTGCCCGTCATCCTGCTGATGGGCCCCACGGCCTCCGGCAAGACCCAGCTGTCGCTGGATCTCGCGGCGCAACTGCCGGTGGAGATCGTCAGCGTCGACTCGGCCCTGGTCTACCGTGGCATGGATATCGGCGCCGCCAAGCCTGACGCCGCCACGCGCGCCGCGGTGCCGCATCACCTGATCGATATCCTGGAGCCCAGCGAGATCTACTCCGCCGCGCGCTTCCGTGATGACGCGCTGCGGCTGATCGACGAAATCCGTGGCCGTGGCCGCATTCCGCTGCTGGCGGGCGGCACCATGCTGTATTTCCGCGCCCTGCAGCAGGGCCTGTCGGACCTGCCTTCGGCCAATGCCGAAGTACGCCTGCGCCTGGAGCAGGAGGCCGAGCTGATCGGCTGGGCCGGGATGCACGCGAAGCTCGCGGCCCTGGATCCGGCCACCGCGGCGCGCCTGCACCCCAACGATGCGCAGCGCATCCAGCGGGCGCTGGAGGTGATCGAACTCAGCGGCGCGTCACCCAGCCAGTGGTACGCGCGCCCCAAGCCGCAGGGTATCGAGGGGACGGTGATCAAGCTGGCGCTGAATCCGCCGCAGCGCTCGGAGCTGCACAGCCGCATCGAATTGCGCTTCCGGCAGATGATGGAGCAGGGCTTTCTCGACGAGGTGCGGCGCCTGCGCGCCCGCGGCGACCTGCACGCCGACCTGCCCTCGGTGCGGGCCGTGGGCTATCGGCAGCTCTGGGATCATCTGGACGGGCAGGGGACGCTGGAGGAGGCCGTGGGGCGGGGCATCGCGGCGACGCGTCAGTTCGCCAAGCGGCAGCTGACCTGGCTGCGCACGGAGCCTGAACTGCAGTGGCTCAACCCCGCCGAGCCTGAACTTTTGTCCCGGGCCCTCAGTCTGATCGGGGCGCCTGTACGGGGCGTGCGCGGGACTTGACAAGTGGTACACTCGCTTTGCCGGGGATATCCGGCCGTTGCGGTGTGCGAGGTTCCAGCCGCAGGACGAACATTAAAAAGGGAACAGAACATGTCTAAAGGTCATACGTTACAAGAACCGTTTCTCAACGCCCTGCGCAAGGAACGCATCCCGGTCTCGATCTACCTGGTGAACGGCATCAAGCTGCAGGGCCAGATCGAATCCTTCGACTCCTTCGTCGTCCTGCTGCGCAACAGCGTCAGCCAGATGGTCTACAAGCACGCCATCTCGACCATCGTGCCGGCGCGCGCCGTCCGTATCTTCGACGGCAGCAACAGCGATTCTTCCGAGCATCACGGCCACGAGGGTGGCGCTCCGGAAGCGCCGTCGGCCTGACGTCGTCGCAGCTCATCCTGCTTTACCGCGCCACCCATGCCGGCACCCGCCGGCATGGGTGGCCTTTGCATTTCTGAATCATGTTTGAACGTCCCAAGTCTGGCCAGAAGGCCATCCTCGTCCACCTGGAGTTTCCCGGTGCCGATTTCGATTCGGACCGGCAGGAATTCGTGGAGCTCTGTGTCTCCGCGGGCGCCGAAGTGCTCAACGTCATCGGCGGCAGCCGCAAGGACCCCGACTCCGGCCTGTTCGTGGGCAGCGGCAAGGCCCAGGAAGTGGCCGACAGCGTCGCCGCCACCGGAGCCGAGCTGGTCATCTTCAATCACCCGTTGTCGCCCAGCCAGGAGCGCAATCTCGAGAAGCTGATCAGCGCCCGCGTGCTGGGGCGCGCCGGACTGATCCTGGACATCTTCGCGCAGCGTGCCCGTACCCACGAAGGCAAGCTGCAGGTGGAACTGGCGCAGCTGCAACACATGTCCACGCGCCTGATCCGCGGCTGGACCCATCTCGAGCGGCAGGGCGGCGGTCGCGGAATCGGCATGACCGGCCCCGGTGAGACCCAGCTGGAGCTAGATCGCCGCCTGATCAAGACCCGCATTGCCACCTTGAAGCGGCACCTGGAGACGGTGCGTACCCGCCGCCAGCAGAACCGCGTGGCGCGCACCCGAAACAACGTGCCGACCGTGTCCCTGGTGGGCTACACCAACGCCGGCAAGTCGACCCTGTTCAACGCCCTGACCGGCGATAGCACCTTTGCTTCCAGCGTGCTGTTCGCCACCCTGGACACCACGGTGCGCAAGCTGGAACTGCCGGCCGGTGAGCCGGTGGTGCTGGCCGATACGGTGGGTTTCATCCGCGACCTGCCGCACGACCTGGTGGCCTCCTTCCGAGCCACGCTGGAAGAGGCGCGCGAAGCCGCCCTGCTGCTGCACGTGATCGACGCCGCCGATCCCGAGCGCCTGACCCGCATCAGCCAGGTCGAGGAAGTGCTCAAGGAGATCGGTGCCGCCGAGGTGCCGCGACTGCAGGTGTTCAACAAGATCGACCTGCGCGAGGGCGAGGTGCCGCGCATCGAGCGCGACGATCAGGGGCTGCCGGTACGGGCTTTTGTCTCGGCGAGGAACGGCGAGGGCCTGGATGCCCTGCGCGAGGCCATCGCCGAGCGCATCCGTCCCCAGTTGCAGAGTTATGACCTGGTCGTGCCGCCGCGGGCGGCGAAGCTGCGGGCGCAGCTTTTTGCCCTGAATGCCATCCTTTCCGAATCCCTGGACGAGGACGGCAACTTCCACCTCAGGATCAGCCTGTCCTGGGAGCGCCTGCGCGGCCTTTGCGTCGCCGCCGGCCTGGAACCGCCTCCGGCACCGACGGTCATTGAGGAATGGGAGATGGGTCTTTGAGAGCCTGGCGGTTACCGTCGCCGACGTGATTTATTGGCGTACAGGCTCTAAAATCCGCTCTCTAAAATATTGAATTACCCCCGATTTTTCGCTTCCCCCGCTTCGGGAACCACCCTGTCCTCCGCTTGTTTTGCAGCAGCAACAATGGCTTGGAACGAGCAGGAACGGATTCGGGTGCCCCTTGCGGCATTGGCTACGAAAGGAAATACGAATGGCATGGAATGAACCCGGCCCTGGCAAAGACCCCTGGAGCCAGGGGCCCAAGAAGGGCGGCGAAGGTCCTCCGGACCTGGATGAAATGCTGAAGCGCTTCAAGTCGCGCTTCGGTGGCGGTGGCGGCCGTACGCCCCCGGGGACGCGTGCGCCCCTGCCGATCGGCCTCATCGGCCTGATCGTGGCCCTGTTCGGCGTGCTGTGGCTGGGTTCCGGTTTCTACGTGGTGGACGAGCAGGAGCGCGGCGTGACGCTGCGCTTCGGCAAGTACGTGGGCACCACCGAGCCGGGCCTGCGCTGGCATATCCCCTGGCCGGTGGACAAGGCCGAGATCGTCAACGTGACGGGCGTGCGCGAAGCGCGCGACGAGGCCACCATGCTGACCCGCGACGAGAACATCGTCGTGGTCGAGCTCAAGGTCCAGTACCGCGTATCCAACGTCGAGGACTACGTCTTCAGCGTCAACGACCCGGACCTGACCATGCGCCAGGCCACCACCTCGGCCGTACGCGCCGTGGTGGGCGGCAACTCGATGGACTTCGTGCTGACCGAAGGCCGCGAGGAGATGGCCAACCGTACCAAGGCCATCCTCCAGGAACTGCTGGACAGCTACAACGTCGGCCTGGTGGTCACCGAAGTGAACTTGCAGCAGGCCCAGCCGCCGGAGCCGGTGCAGGCTGCCTTCGCCGATGCCATCAAGGCGCGCGAAGACCAGCAGCGTGCCCGCAACGAGGCCCTGGCCTACGCCAACGACCGCCTGCCCAAGGCGCGCGGTGCCGCCGCCCGCCAGGTGGAGGAAGCCAACGCCTACCGCGAGCAGGTGGTGGCCAAGGCACAGGGTGACGCGTCGCGCTTCCAGCAGTTGCTGGTGGAGTACCGCAAGTCGCCGCGCGTGACGCGCGAGCGCATGTACCTCGACACCATGAGCAGCGTGCTGGGCAGTTCCAGCAAGGTGCTGGTGGACGTGGACAAGGGCAGCCCGATGCTCTACCTGCCGCTGGACCAGCTGATGAAATCGGCACCGGCGACGTCGCGCGACAGCGCGCCCGACTACATCACCGCGCCCAGCGCGCTGCCGGGTGCCGGCAGCCTGCAGGGCGGCGATCCTTCGCGCTCGCGCGACCGGGGACGTTAAATCATGAGCAAGAATCCTGTTTTCTGGGCCGCGCTGGGACTGATGGCGCTGCTGACCATTACCAACTCCTTCTTCATCGTCGACCAGCGCGAGAAGGCCGTGCTGTTCCAGCTCGGTGAGCTCAAGGGCAAGGACTATGCGCCGGGCCTGCACGTGAAGACGCCGTTCTTCCAGGATGTGCGCCGCTTCGACGGGCGCATCCTGACGCTGGACAACCAGACCGAGAACTTCCTGACGATCGAGAAGAAGAACGTCGAGGTCGATTTCTACGTCAAGTGGCGCATCGCCGATGCGGCGATCTACTACCGTGCCACCGGCGGCCAGGAGATCGTCGCGTCCGACCGTCTTTCCTCGATCCTCAACCGCGGCCTGCGCGACCAGCTCGGCTCGCGCACGATCCAGCAGGCCGTGGCCGACGACCGTGATTCCATGGTGCAGGAAGTGGAGAAGGACGCCGTCTCCAAGGTCAAGGACCTGGGTATCGAGGTGGTGGATATCCGCATCAAGTCGATCAACCTGCCGAAGAACGTCAGCGAATCGGTCTACGACCGCATGCGCGCCGAGCGCATCGGCGTAGCCACCGACCTGCGTGCCCGCGGTGCCGAAGACGCCGAAAAGATCCGCGCCGAAGCCGACCGCACCGCCCAGGTGACGCTGGCCAACGCCTACAAGCAGGCCGAAACCCTCAAGGGCCAGGGCGATGCCCTGGCGGCCGAGATCTACGCCAAGGCCTATGGCCAGGACGCCGAGTTCTACAGCTTCTACCGCACGCTCAACGTCTACCGCGAGAGCATGAGCGGCAACCAGAACCTGATGGTGCTGGAGCCCAAGGGCGACCTGTTCCGCTACTTCAAGGGTGCTGGCGCCAAGTAGTGTGGATTGGAACGAACTCCTGCGCGCGCTGGCACTGGTCATGGTGATCGAAGGGCTGCTGCCCTTCGTGGCGCCGGCCCGCTGGCGCCAGATGATGCTGTCGGTCATGCAGCTGGACAGCCGCCACATCCGCTTCATCGGCCTGGGGTCGATGCTCGGTGGCGTCGTCCTGCTCAACTTGCTTTAGAAACCTAGTCATGTCGATCAAGAAATGGATGCTGCCGGAGGGCGTGGAAGAAGCCCTTCCGCCGACCTCCTGGGAACTGGAAGACCTGCGGCGCAAGCTGCTGGACGGCTTCCGCAAGCGTGGCTACGAGCTGATCCTGCCGCCGCTGATCGAGCACCTGGATGCGCTGCTGACCGGCACCGCCCAGGATCTCGATGCGCGCACCTTCAAGTTCACCGACCCGGCCAGCGGCCGCCTGCTGGGCCTGCGCTCGGACATGACGCCGCAGGCCGCGCGCATCGCCGCGCGCCGCTTCGGCGACCAGGCCGTGGTGCGCCTGTGCTACCTGGGCACGGTGCTGCGTGCCCAGCCTGATGCGCTGGGTGGTCCGCGCTCGCCGCGCCAGGTCGGCTGCGAGATCTTCGGTGAGGCCGGCATTGCGGCCGACCTGGAAGTGATCGACCTGATGCTGCGCACCCTGCGCGGTGCGGGCCTGAAGAAGGCGCACCTGGACCTGGGCCATGTCGGCATCTACCGCGCCGTGTCCGCCAAGCTGGCACTGGACCCGGACGACGAGGCGGTGCTGTTCGACATCCTGCAGCGCAAGTCGCAGCCGGACCTGGCGGAGTTCGCCCAGGCCCGCAGCCTCAAGCCCAGGGTGGTGAAGGTCTTCGCGGAGCTGATGGAACTCAACGGCGACGTCACGGTGCTGCAACGTGCGCGCGAGACGCTGAAGTCCGCCGGCCCTGCCGTGCAGGCCGCGCTGGACACGCTTGACCAGGTGGTGCGCAAGCTGCGCGCCGAGTCGCCCAAGCTGCCGATCCATGTGGACCTGGCGGAGTTGCGCGGCTACAGCTACCACACCGGTATCGTGTTCGCGGCCTTCGCGCCCGGGCACGGCCGTGAGATTGCCAGAGGCGGTCGCTACGACGGTGTCGGCGCCGAATTCGGCGTGGCACGTCCAGCCACCGGCTTCTCGGCCGATTTGAACGAGCTGCTGCGCCTGGCGCAGTAGCGGCTTAACGATTCATCAAGAGATGCAGATCATGGGCAAGACAGTCGTTGTAATCGGTGCGCCGCCCGCATTTTTGCGGGCCAGACTGTGCGGGGCCTTCGCCCCGTTGTACGCCTGCCTTGCCGGCGGTACTGCGGTTTAACTTTTTAGCGAGCCAAGATCATGGGAAAGACCGTAGTAGTAATCGGCGCACAATGGGGCGATGAGGGCAAGGGCAAGGTCGTGGACCTGCTCACCGACCGTTGCCAGGCCGTAGTGCGCTTCCAGGGCGGCCACAATGCCGGCCACACGCTGGTGATCAACGGCGTGAAGATTGCGCTGAACCTGATCCCTTCGGGCATCATGCGCCCGGGCGTCGCCTGCCTGATCGGCAATGGCGTGGTGCTGTCGCTGCCGGACCTGATCAAGGAGATCGAGAAGGTCGAGGCTACCGGCGCGTCCGTGCGCGATCGCCTGCGCATCTCCGAGGCCACTCCGCTGGTGCTGCCGGTGCATGCCAAGCTGGACCAGGCACGTGAGCGTGCGCGTGGCGAGAACAAGATCGGCACCACCGGCAAGGGCATCGGCCCGGCTTACGAGGACAAGGTGGCGCGCCGCGCCGTGCGCGTCGGCGACCTGTTCAGCCGCGAGTTGCTGGCTGCCAAGCTCGGCGAGCTGCTGGCGTACCACAACTTCGTGCTGGTCAACTACTACAAGGAAGAGCCGGTCGACTTCCAGAAGACCCTTGACGATCTGCTGGGCTACGCCGAGATCGTCAAGCCGATGGTGGCCGACGTCACCGAGTTGCTGCGCCTGCACCTGAAGAAGGAAGACAACGTCCTGTTCGAGGGTGCCCAGGGCGCGCTGCTGGACGTGGACCACGGCACCTATCCGTTCGTGACCTCGTCCAACACCACCGCCGGCGGCGCCGCCACCGGCACCGGCGTGGGTCCGCGCGAGCTCGACTACGTGCTGGGTATCGTCAAGGCCTACGCCACGCGCGTCGGCTCCGGTCCGTTTCCGACCGAGCTGGATAACGACATCGGCCAGCACATCCGCGACAAGGGTGCCGAGTACGGCACCGTCACCAAGCGTCCGCGCCGCTGCGGCTGGTTCGACGCCGTCGCTGCGCGCCGCTCGATCTTCAACAACAGCGTCACCGGCCTGTGCGTCACCAAGCTTGACGTGCTGGACGAGATGGACGTGATCCGCATCTGCACCGGCTACAAGGTCGATGGCCAGCCGGTGGAAGTGCCGCCGGTGGGCGCCGAGGCCTTCAGCAAGGTCGAGGCGATCTACGAGGACCTGCCGGGCTGGAAGAGCAACACCTACGGCGTGACCCGCTATGAGGACCTGCCGGAGGCCGCCAAGCGCTATCTGAAGCGCGTGGAAGAGGTCACCGAGGCCGAGGTCGCCATCATCTCCACGGGGCCGGATCGTGAGCACACGATCGTGCTGAGGAACCCGTTCAACTGATTTCTGCTGTTTCCCGCTTCCTGGGTCCCATCCGCGGCGCCTTCTTGCCCTCCCAACAGGGGGCAGGGGCGCCTGCGGGCGTTGGGGCTGGGGATGTGGAACACTATTGCCGTGTTCAGGCGGGCCCCAAAACAAAAAAACCCGGCCGAAGCCAGGTTGTTTTGTTTGGTGCCAAGAGAGAACCCGCAAAGCCTAATTAAGCTACTGATCTCTTAGAGATTTCCTGCTGCGCTACTTGCGTGATACCCGGAAATCTACCCGGAAGTCTTCGAGCAGGGCATGAAACCAATCGAAGTCTGCCGAGAACTGCCGGCGCCTCCTGAGCAAACTTACTCGACTTTTCGACGGACGGTAGCCCACGGGTCAGTCGGCTTGCCGGTTTTGCGCAAACGGCGGAAGTCAGACATTTGGGTCCTCCAAAGGCAATTGGCCTTGGACGGCAAGCTCTGCCACTGCTTCCTCGTATATCTGCAGGTGAGGATCGGCTTGATAGAGTGTTCGGGGAATTCCTGCGCGCAGGTTCTCCGCGGCAACCACCACAATTCCCATGCGCGTTGCTACTTGTAGCTCTGCCTCTATGTCTGCACGACTAAGTGAGGTGACTGCGATAGCGACCACCCTCCTGGCGTGGTGAGCAGAAGAATCTAGCTTGGCTCGAACAAGCTTCGCGCGTGCGGCGAGTTTGGTTAACTTCCCAGGATCGAATGCGGATGTGCAACACTCAATAAGGGCTACATCGCCTGCAGCCGTCGATACCACAATGTCCGGGGCATCCGCCAAGGGGCTGTCGAACCGAGTAGCCCTGAATCCGAGCATGGCAAGAAGGTACGTCACCCCTTCCTCGAACTTACGGGAATTGCTCTTTAGATAGGCGGGATCGAATAACAACTGCTCAAGCCTTTCCAGCTTGGGATCAAACGCTTCATGTACGACGCGGCGGGGGTTGTATATAACGCGGGGATCAGCCAGCCACCAATCGTGTTGAATTCGCCCGCGAAAACTCAGAAAGCACTCCACCACCGACCGCGGCGGCACATCAAGTTCAAAGCAACATTTTTGCGCAAGACCCGCCGGCTCCCAGGTCCCAGTTTCCCCTGAGACCGACGATCTTGCCACCACGACTCCATCTACAAGTGCTCGCCAGCCGAGCCTCGCTTCGTTAGGAGACAACGGAGAGGAAAGCAAGACGGAGACCTTGGCTTTGCCGCCGTCAATGTAGCTCTCTGCGTCTGCCTGGAGTATTTCGGCAACCGTGGTGGCGCCAATCTCTAGCTGAACATGATCCAGCGCCTGAGCCGAAAGCCCAATGTGCGACTGAAGCTCGTTTAAGGACTGAAATGGCAGCTCCGCAGCTCTCAGTTGGGCATCCACTTCCGTAGGGTTCTGCAACAGGACATAGCGGCTGGCGCCGGTAATTCTTAGCCTGTTAGCGAAAACTCCTCCTGTTGGAGAGGTGTCTATGTGAGAGGGGTAGAAGAAAGTTGGTGCTTTCCCATCTTCCCCTGTCACAGCGAATTTCATGTCATTTAGCTCAAACCGCCCTTCCGATGTGATTTGCTTAAGTAAAGAGTTAAGGCCCTCTTGGTCTATACCGCGTCGGAAGTGGCCGGCTCGCAAGTCGCCGCACGCATATGACCAGTCATCCAGTGTTCCTTCCGGAAATGCCTCGATGCGGAGGTGGCCTTGGATGATGGATAACGTGTCGCCATCGACAAGCGCAATATATCGAATGGAGATGCGCTGAAAACCATCGCTTGCGAGCTGTAGCCGGCCCAAGAATCGAGCAACGTCCGTTTTATTTCCGGCAGACATTCCTCTCCCCGAGCTTGCGGCTCTATTCTTCGATACGAACCATTACAACAGCGCCACCGTGAGTAACAACCGGTTGATTCGCTGCCGCCGGCGATGGCTCTGTAGGCGCTGATTCCGGCAGGGTGATACAGAGAGCCTTGCCGAATGCTTCGAGAAGACCGATGTCATTCAATATTTGATTGGGACCGCTGGACTGACCGGTGTTCAATGCATGCGCTATTGCATTCCGACGCTCAAAAAAATCTTCAAGCGTAGAGATTAGCTTCCAATGAATCTTCACTGGCTCAGTCTCGCCGATCACATCAAGTATTGGCTGCTTGTCTGATAATTTTTTGCACACGTCACTGAGGCCGCTCACCTTGAAGAGGCTGTTCAGTTCGTTTGGGCGCATGTTGTTTTCGTTGTGGATCAGGTCCCGGTAAATGTCCTGTGTTAGGTCGCCCTTGCAGAACTCGTAGACGACAGTGAAACGCGCCTGTGCTGCAAAGATGGTCTGCGGACTAGAACTGGCTTGATCGCCATCAAGCCGTACCTTTGCCAAGCCGTTCATGGTCCTACTCCAGGCAGTTGCGGCTAGCTTTGAGGGCAGCCGATCAAAGGAGCCAGCAGTGGAGACCACAACGCGCGCATACTCGCGCGCCATTTCCCGAATGAACTCCTCGAATGTGGCGGCGAGGAGTAGGGTGGCTGAGTTGGCAGCCGCGATGCGGGCCTTGTTCGACTGGTTAGGGTCATTGAAGGTGACAACCAGCGACTTTATAGCCTCTAGGTCCTCACAGAACTCCTCGCAAATGACCTCAAAGGTGGTCGCCACGGCTCACACCGGGTTGAGAATCTGCCGCATTAATTCGATTCTCTGCTTTACCGTCTTCGCAGTGTTCCCTTGGCCTGTTAGTACAATCAACTTTTCCGGGTCGCCGAGCGCTTCTTCCATGCGCGCCTGAACTCTCTTAGATTGGCCGGAAATCACACTGCGCTTGCTCCACAAGCTGTCGATGGCAACCATTGCTGCATCGTAGATTGCGGCAGAAACCCGGACGCTACTGGACCGGCCAGCCTTTCATAGACACCCAAGTTGCCATAATTGATGGCAAAGACCGAGGTGTTTATGAGCAGCAATCGTCAGTACACGGATGAGTTCAAGAGCGAGGCGGTAAAGCAGGTATTG
>JBPOHT010000070.1:0-15274 GCA_052035235.1 Pseudomonadota bacterium
AGCGCCCGCCTGGTGGTCGGGCGCAGGGTCGAGCCGGACAGGATGTCCGGCCGAGGGGCCTCAGGCCATGGATGGCCTGTGGGCCCGACCCGTCGCACTCGACCGCCAGGCGGGTTGCCCCGCTTCAGCGGGGCCGCGGATGGAGGGTGTGTTTCTCTTGGTTACTTCTCTTCGCCTAGAGGCGCCTACTGTTGGTTCACAAGAAAAGAGAAGTAACTCGCCCTTGGGCGAAATAAATCTCCAGAGATCAACCGCACCTGACCGGCGTAGTCGCCGGTACCACGGCTTTGGCTGGTAGCGGAGGGCGCGCGCCCCTCACTCCAACCCTCTCCCCGTACACGGGGAGAGGGAGACAAGAAGGAGAGAGCCATTCGGCTTTAGAAATCCAGATCCAGCGCGCCGCAGACCCAGTCGCACAGCGGCACGACGTCCTTGTAGCGCTTCATCAGCAACTGCGGCAGGCCCGGGGAGAGGATGTCCTCGTCGGTCAGCCGTGTGCTGGCGATGAAGTCCTTGCGCTTGAGGTCCTCGATCAGCTCGTGGGTCGGGTCATAGCCCTTGGGTGGGCGTGACAACGAATCGCCGCCCAACTCCCAGTGCTTGCGGAAGGCCGCGGAGCGGGTGGCCTGTTTCCAGCTCGCGGGGTTGTTGAGCAGGTAGTTGCGGATACGCTTGAGGCTGTCGGGCTGGGGGTGCCAGATGCCGCCGCCGGTGAAACACTCCCCCGGCTCCAGGTGCAGGTAGAGCACCGGCGCGTCGAGCCGGCCCATGGCGGCGTTGCCGGCGTCGCCACGCTGCATCGCTTTGGTGGCGGCGTGGTAGAAGGTGATGCCGACGTGGGTCTTGTAGGGTGTCTTGTCGGAGGCGAAGCGCGTGTCGCGGTGGATGCGGAACAGGGAGCCGCCGACCGGCTTGGGGTTGGCGACGATCTGCTCGCTCAGCGAGCGCAGGGGGCCCTCCATGTCGGCGATCAGGCGCAGCGCCGGGCCGCGCACCTGCTCCTCGTAGCGGTCTTTATTGGCGTGGAACCATTCGCGGCTGTTGTTGCGCTTGAGCGCCTTGAGGAACTTGAACAGCTCGGGGGTGAAGTACGCCTCTGCCTTGGCCATGGCCTTCCCTGTCAGGAGTGATTCCTCCAACTTGCCAAGCCTGCGCGTCTGGCGCAAGTTGGCGGCACCAAAACTTCCGGGAGCGGGTCATGGCACAGGGTGTACGCGAGCAGGTGTCGGCAGAGGAATGGGAACTGCGGGTCAACTTGGCGGCGGCCTACCGGCTGGTGGCGCTGTATGGCTGGGACGACCTGGTGTTCACCCATATTTCGGCGCGGGTGCCGGGGCCTGAAGAGCATTTCCTGATCAACCCCTACGGCTTCATGTTCGAGGAGATCACCGCCAGCTCGCTGGTGAAGATCGACCTGCAGGGCCGCAAGGTGATGGACTCGCCGCACCCGGTGAACCCGGCGGGCTTCACGATCCACAGCGCGATCCATGCGGCGCGGCACGACATCCAGTGCGTGATGCACACGCATTCGCTCAACGGCGTGGCGGTGTCGGCGCAGAAGGAGGGCGTGCTGCCGATCTCGCAGCAGTCGCTGTTCGTGCTGTCGTCGCTGGCGTACCACAACTATGAGGGCGTGGCGCTGAACGAGGACGAGAAGCCGCGCCTGGTGGCAGACCTGGGCGACAAGGTCTTCTATATGCTGCGCAACCACGGCCTGCTGACGCTGGGCAACACCATTGCCGATGCCTTCCTGCAGATGTACATCTTCGAGGCGGCCTGCATGATCCAGGTGCGCGCGCAGTCCGGCGGCGGCGAGCTGATCCTGATTGCGCAGCCGATCCTGGACGGTATCCAGAAGCAGGTGCAGATGGTGACGCGGGGGCTGGGCGGCGCGCTGGCCTGGCCCGGGTTGCTGCGGAAGCTGGATCGGGTGAATCCGGGGTATGGGGAGTGAGGATGAATCCTTCGCCCCGCGGCCAGGTGCGTGCCGCCCAAGCACCACCCTCACTCGGCAACCGCTCCCTGCGTTGCCCTACCTCGGGCATCCATGCCCTCGCCTAACCCTCTCCCGCCAGCGGGAGAGGGAACAAAACACTCAAGGCTTCTTGGGCTCTACCTTCTTGGGCTCGACCTTCTTGGGCTCGACCTTCTTCGGTTCGGACTGCTTCGCTTGCGCGGCGGCGGGCTTCTTTACAGCCGTGCCCTTGCCCTCTTCCTTCATCTCCGCCGGCAGGTTCGCGGCCTCGGCTTTTAGTTCGTCGACCAGGGCCTTGCAGTCGTTGTCTTCGCCCAGGCCGAGCTCCACGGTGGGCAGCAGTGCTGCCAGGGGGCCTACCAGGGTCGCCAGGGCGACAGCAGCGCCGCCCTTGATGGCCAGGCGGTCCCAGTCGGGGCGGATGCGCGGGGCGGCGAAGGTGCCGCCGATGTTGATCGGGGCGCGCAGTGACGCCAGGCCGATGCGCTTGGGCTTGGTGTGGATGCGGTAATCCAGGGTCTCTTCGCGCAGGCTGATGCTGCCGTCGCCGAGGATATTGGCCTCGCCGGTATCCACCAGCAGCAGTCGCGTCTCCAGCAGGCCTTCCTTCATGCCCAGGTCGGCGATGGCGCAGCGCACGTCGGTCTCCGACGGCAGGCCCAGGGCGGACAGCAGGGCCTTGCCGAACTCCAGGCCGGCGAGGTTCACCAGCAGCGCACTGAGATGGCCCCGGTTCATGTAGAGCTTGAGCTCGCCGTCTCCACTGCCGAGCACCTGGGCGGTGGAGTTGCCGTAGCTGTCGATGCGCGCGCTGCCGCCGATCAGGCCGGTGCCGCTCAGCGCGGGGTTGTCGCGCACCAGGCGCTTCAGGTCGATACGGCGGAAGTCGATGTCGCCGACCACGTGCACTACGTCGCTGCGTCCGTCGAGCTCGATGTTGCCGGTGATGCGGCCCTCGCCGATCTTGAACTGCAGGGGCTTGAGCTGCAGCTCACCATCCCGGGATACCAGGTGGGCGGACAGGCCGTCGAACGGCAGATCGCTCTCGATACGGTCCGCGCGGTACTTGATGTCGAGATCGGCGGCACGCAGCTTCGGCAGGTTGATCGGCTTGTCCGGGAGGACACGATCGCGCGCCTGCGCCTGGGCACGCTGCGCCTTCTGCTCCTCGCTCTCGGTCTCCGCTCCGGCTTCGCCGGGCGTGGCGCCGATGAAGCCGCCGAGATCGGCCAGCACCACCTTGTTCGAGCGCATGTCGGCGGTGACCAGGCGGCGCTTGCCGTTGAGATCCACCGCCAGGGTGCCGGACAGGTCACTCTGGCCGACGTGACCTTGGAAGTCGCGGAAGCGCACGCGGCCTTGCTCATAGTCCAGGCGCCCCTGGAGGTCATAGGCTGCGGTCTGCGGCAGCGGCACGCCGGTCAGGGGATAGAGGTCGGCCAGGGTGTCGCCATTCAGCTTCAGGTCCAGCTGCGCGCCGCCGAACTTCGTCGGCTGCAGCAGCGTGCCCTTGAGCATGACGCGGGTCGCGCCGTTGACCACGCTCAGGCGCACCGGATAAGGCCGCTCCGGTTGGCGCAGGCCCAGCAGCGAGCCGCCGATGAAGTGAGCCGTGATCGGGGCTGCGTTGTAGGTGCCGCTCGCCTCGGCATGCAGGCGCGGTTCGCCGTCGGCCGCATCCTCGGTCCCCACCCGGATCTCGAAGTCGGCGCGCAGGCTGGGTTCCTTCACCCGGGCATGGCCGTTACGGATTTCCAGGCGGTCGATCTCCAGAGCCCAAGGGCTGTCCCCCTCGGATTTCTCGCGCGGGGGCAGTTGCCAGTTGGGCTTGCCGTCCGGGCCGGGGCGGAGATCGGCATCGGGTTTGTCGATCTGGATGTCCAGCAGGCGGATTTCACGGTGCCACAGCCGCCAGGGGTTGATGCGGATGGCCAGGCGCTCGACGCTGGCCATGCGGCTGTCAGCGGGGAAGCCTGGCGGATTGGCGACGGCGATGCCGTCGAGCACGATCAGCGGGTGGCGCCCCAGGTCGACATCCAGGTTGCGCACGCTGACCGGGCGGCCCAGGGCCGCCGAGGCCTGGCGCTCCAGCAGGGGCCGGAACCAGTTCCAGTCGCCCAGCAGCAACAGCGTCGCCAGCAACAGCAGCGCCACATACAGCATCCAGCGAATCCGGGGGCGTTTCTGCGTCATTGCTTCTTTCCGCTTGTAGGGCAGGACCGGCGTCACTCAGGATTCTGACACTCCCGGCGGGCCAGGCGTTCCCTCAACGCCGCCGCAGGATCCAGGCCTGCGCCGCATGCACCGGTAGCCACAGCGCGATCCAGTGCAGGTTCTGCTGTGCCCCAGGCAACAGCAGGAGCAGCACGGAAAGAATCGCGCCCGCCCCGACCAGCAGGGAGATGCCGCGGGCGCCCGCCCCGGCCGCGGCGCCGGCACGGAACTGCCGGAACCAGGCCGGCAGCAGCAGCAGGCACAGGGGGCTGAACAGCAGCAGGTTGCGGTTCTCCCACATGACCCAGTGGTCGGTCAGGAACCAGATCGCCAGCAGCGCCAGGCCGCCGAGGCCGGCTGCCAGGTTGAGCGTCAGGGCCAGGCCGGAGAGGCTCCAGCGCGCGGCGGCGGCCGCACGGAAGCGCGCCAGCAGCAGCAGGACGGTGGCCAGGCCCAGGCCCAGCAGCGCCATCGGCGCCAGCAGCGACGGCGGGCGCTGGGGCTCATCCAGGCCACCGGCGAGCACACGCGCCTCGCCTCGCAGCAGCGGGCGGGAGCTGCCATCGGCGGCGGACAGGCGGGCGCTGCGCACCGATTCCATCAGCACCATCGGCACGAAGCTCTGCTGCCAGCGATCGATAAGGCCGTCACCGCGAGCACCCACCACCGCGTCCATACCCAGGAACAGCGGCTGCACCGGCGAGATCAGGCGCGTGGCCTCGAAGCGGTAGCTGACGCCGGTGGGCTGGCCGGCGAGCTGGAGCCGCAACTGGCCACCGGTGACGCGGTCAATGGCGTCGCGCACGCGGGTGGAGCAGTTGGAGAGGAAGTAGTCGTAGTGATAGTCGGCGTTCTCGGGCCGGGCGTTCCATTCGAGGAACGCGGCCAACTCGCGGCTCTGCGCGGCGTCCAGGTTTAGCTCCTGCGCCTGCACCCAGCGGCCCTCGTACTGGTACTGCGCCAGGGTGTCGGCCAGGGGTTCCACTGCGAGCCGGTACTGCATGTGGCCCCGCGCGAAATTCAGGAAGAAGTTCTTCTGGTGGAAATCGAAGATGCCGTAGTTGTAGACGCGGTCCTCGCCGTTGGCGATATCGCGCACCAGCAGGGCATTGTGGCCGAAGCGCTGCCAGTAGACCGGGCCCGGGGCGAAGGTCAGCAGGACGATCTGGGGCGCCGGGCGCTCGGCGGCCAACGGGGCGGGCTCCTGGGCCTGGGCGGCGTGCAGCGGCATCAACACCAGCAGCAACGCCCGGAAGAACTTGCGCATCACTGTCCGTCCCTCAATTCGACCGGCTCCAGGGGGAAATCCTGAGGTTGTTCATCTATCGACGTGGCAAAGGCCGTTAAAGGACTCACTGCGTACAGGCGCTTGTCAGATCGGATCTGGAGACGCTTGATATCCGACTTCACTCCCGACTCGTATGGAGGTCGCACACTAAAAGCCTTGCCCAGAGAGTACCTAAAGCGTTCTCCGGAGAAAGCCACGTCCAGGACGGGGCTGGTCATCTCCGGCGAGAGATTCACCCACTGCACACGCTGCAGCTCTTCATGCCTGATTTGCAGCACCGTTCCACGAGGCCATGCGGCCGGTGCATCCTTAAATAGAACGACAAGATCCTGCGAGGAGTCGTTGTAGATATCGAATTTCTGCGGCAGAGGGCATCCCTGCATGAAGGCAGCGAGCAGCAGGAGCGTTACGCTGAACCACCTAGCCACGAAACGACCAGGGTGTCGAGCCCGAATTTTCATGCCGGAGACAGCGTGACCTGGAACATGTGCACCCGGCGGCTGTCCGCACGCTGCACGTTGAAGTTGAAGCGCTCGATGCGCACGCTTTCGCCGCGCTTGGGCATGTGGCCGAAGCGGTGCAGCACCAGGCCGCCGATGGTGTCGAATTCGTCGGTGGGGAACTCGATGCCGAAGTAGGCGTTGAAGTTCTCGATGGTGGTCAGGGCGTTGACCAGGAAGCGGCGCTCGTCCTGCTTGAGGATCAGGGCGCCTTCGGCCTCGTCGTATTCGTCGTCGATGTCGCCGACGATCTGCTCCAGCACGTCCTCGATGGTGACCAGGCCGGCGACGCCGCCGTATTCGTCGGCGACCATCGCCATGTGGTTGCGCGACTTGCGGAAGTCCTTCAGCAGCACGTTGAGGCGCTTGGACTCCGGCACGAACACGGCCGGGCGCAGCAGGCGCTGCAGGTCGAAGGTGGCGGGGTCGAAACCTTCGACCCCGGAGGAGAACTTGAGCAGGTCCTTGGCCAGCAGGATGCCCAGGATCTCGTCGCGCGAATCGCCGGTGACGGGGAAACGCGAGTGGCCGGACTCGACCACCACCGCGAGAATCTTGTCCAGGCGCCAGTCGGACTCCAGCGTGACCAGCTGGGCGCGGGGCACCATGACCTCACGCACCTGGGTATCGGCGCTTTCGAGGATACCTTCGAACATCTCCTGCGCGTCGGCGTCGAGCAGATCGCTTTCGCGCGCCTCCTGCAGCACCTCCAGCAGTTCCTCGCGGGTCTGCGGGCCGCCGCCGAAGTTGTGGGTCACCCGGCGCCACCAGCGCTGTAGCGCGGTGCCGTCGGGCTTGGGACTGTGTTCGTCGTTATCGTTCATAGGGGTTGGAGAAGCCCAGTCGCTTCAGGATACGGGTTTCGAGGGCTTCCATGCGCAGGGCCTCGGAGTCCTGCTCGTGATCGTGCCCCAGCAGGTGCAGGCAGCCATGGATCACCATGTGGGCCCAGTGGGCCCGGGCCGGCTTGCCCTGCTCCACGGCCTCGCGCGCCACCACCGGCGCGCAGATGACCAGGTCGCCCAGCACCGGCAGGCGCTCCAGCTCCGGCTCGCCCTGGAAGGACAGCACGTTGGTGGGCTTGTCCTTGCCGCGGTACTGGTGGTTCAGCTGGCGCGATTCCTCGTCGCCGACGATGCGGATGTTGAGCTCGCCCTTCTCGCGGCCCAGGGCGGCCAGCGCCCAGGCGCGCAGGGTCGCCGGTGCCGGGATGCCGGCAGCGGGGACCATGCGCTGGATGCTGATGTCGGCGGTCATAGCACTGCGAGCAGCGTGGAGGGGCCCCATGCGAAGCATGGGGATCCTAGCGTCGCGAGTCGGTGCTGGCATGAGCAGGCACCGTCACGAGCAAGAATAGACCCAGGGTTGCGGCTCATGCCGGGTTCTCCTGCAGCTCGTACAGCTCGTAGGCGTGCACGATGGCCTGCACCAGCGGGTGGCGCACCACGTCTTCCTTCTGGAAGCGGGTGAAGGAGATGCCCGGTGTGGTGCCGAGCACGCGCTCGGCGTGGCGCAGGCCGGACATCTGGTGCTTGGGCAGGTCCACCTGGGTCATGTCGCCGGTGACCACGGCGACGCTGCCGAAGCCGATGCGCGTCAGGAACATCTTCATCTGCTCGACCGAGGTGTTCTGGGCCTCGTCGAGGATGATGAAGGACTCGTTGAGCGTGCGGCCACGCATGAAGGCCAGCGGTGCGATCTCGATGACGCTCTTCTCGAGCAGGCGGGCAACCTTCTCGAAGCCCATCATCTCGTAGAGCGCGTCGTAGAGCGGACGCAGGTAGGGGTTGATCTTCTCGGTCATGTCGCCGGGCAGGAAGCCGAGCTTCTCGCCGGCCTCCACCGCGGGGCGCACCAGAACGATGCGGCGCACGCGGTCGCGCTCCAGGGCCTGCACGGCACTGGCCACGGCCAGATAGGTCTTGCCGGTGCCGGCGGGGCCGATGCCGAAGTTGAGGTCGCTGCTGGCGATGGCCTTCAGGTAGTTCTTCTGCTGCAGGCTGCGGCCACGCACGACGCCGCGCTTGGTGCGCACCACCACCTCGCCAGTCGCCGCGCGTTCTTCCTCGGCGGCGGCGGCATCCAGCTCCGGGTCCGGGCCGTGCTCGGCCAGGGCCAGGTGGACGTGCTCGGTGGTGACGATGTCGTCCTCGGTCTGCTCGAACAGGTCGCGCAGCACGGCTTCGCCGCGGGCGATGTCCGGGCGGGCGCCGACCAGCTGGAAACGGTTGCCGCGGCTGCGGATCTCGATGCCCAGGCGCAGTTCGACCTGCCGAAGGTGGGCGTCGAAGGGGCCGTTGAGATTGGCGATGCGCTGGGCTTCGTCCGGCAGCAGCTCCATGTCGAGCCGCGCCTGCACCGGGGCCTTCTTCATGCCGCCACCGTGTCGGCGCAGAGGCGCCCGCGCAGCGAGTTGGTCTGCATCTCGGTGATCTCGATATCCACGAACTGGCCGATCAGCGACTCGGGGCCGTCGAAGTTGACCATGCGGTTGTGCGAGATGCGCCCGGCGATCTGGCCGCGGCCGCGCTTGGAAAGCTTCTCCACCAGCACGCGCTGGGTGCTGCCGACCAGCCCCTGCTTGAAGGCGTCATCGAGCTGCTGGATGCGCTGCTGCAGCAGGTGCAGGCGGCGCGATTTCTCGGGGTCCGGCACGGTGTCGCGCAGGTTGGCGGCCGGGGTGCCGGGACGCGGGCTGTAGTTGAACGAGTAGGCACAGTCGAAGCCGCACTCGGCGATCAGGTCCATGGTGCGCATGAAGTCGTCTTCCGACTCGGTGGGGAAGCCCACGATGAAGTCGGAGGACAGCGACAGGCCGGGTCGGGCCTGGCGGATGCGGCGGATCTTGTCGATGTACTGCGCACGGGTATAGCCACGTTTCATCATGCCCAGGATGCGGTCGGAGCCGGATTGCACAGGCAGGTGCAAATAGCTCGCCAACTTGGGCTCTTCGGCGTAGGCCTCGATCAGGGAGTCGGTGAACTCGGCCGGGTGCGAGGTGGTGTAGCGGATGCGCTCGATGCCCGGGATCTGGGCGACGTAGCGGATCAGCAACGCGAGGTCGCAGGTCTCGCTGGTGTCGCCCATGCGGCCGCGGTAGGCGTTGACGTTCTGGCCCAGCAGGGTCAGCTCGCGCACGCCCTGCCCGGCCAGTTGGGCGCATTCCAGCAGCACGTCGTCCAGCGGGCGGGACACTTCCTCGCCACGGGTGTAGGGCACCACGCAGAAGGTGCAGTACTTGGAGCAGCCTTCCATGATCGAGACGAAGGCGGTGACGCCCTCGGCGCGGGGCTCCGGCAGGCGGTCGAACTTCTCGATCTCGGGGAAGCTGACGTCCACGGCCGGCTTGCGCAGGGCGCGGGTGCTCTCCAGCAACTCCGGCAGGCGGTGCAGGGTCTGGGGGCCGAAGACGATGTCCACCAGCGGCTGGCGGGTGGCGATGGCCTCACCCTCCTGGCTGGCGACGCAGCCGCCCACGCCGATCAGGCGGGCCGGATCGGCCTTCTTCCAGTCCTTCCAGCGGCCCAGTTCGGAGAACACCTTCTCCTGCGCTTTTTCGCGCACGGAACAGGTGTTCAGCAGCAGCAAATCGGCCTCGTCCGGATTCTGGGTGCGCTCGTAACCATGTGATTTTGCGAGCACATCCGCCATCTTGGACGAGTCGTACTCGTTCATCTGGCAGCCGTAGGTAATCAGGTACAGCTTCTTGGACATCGCAGGGGGCACAGCCGGGTGGGACGCCGATTATACCGGAACCCCCTTTTTGCCCCGTTACAGCCTGTTTTCAGCTGTTTTTCAGGAAGTTATCCAGATTACCGCGGGCGGTGGCCTGCACTTTGTTCCTCAACAGCGGGGTCCAGCCCAGCAGCAGGCCAGGAGTGCCCAGGGCCTGGCGCGACCAGGCCCAGAAGTCGAAGCGATCCCGGTGGGTAGCGATCAGGCCGTCGCGGAAGCTGAATTCGGCGTCGATGCGGTTGAGCACCATGCGGCCGGTGGCGGAGAAGCGGTAGTGGGCGTCCCAGTGCGCGCGGCCAGTGCGGTCGTCGGCCTGGATGCCGCTGTAGTCGAGCTTCCAGACGTCGGCGCCCTTGGTGCGCGTGGCGTGGCAGAGCATGGCCCACATGCCGGCGGTCTCGCGCCGGCCGTGCAGGGTGAAGACCGGGTCCTGGAACTCCACGTCGGGCGCGTAGCAGGAGGCCATGGTGTCGGCGTCGAGCGCGGCGAAGGCGCGGTAGAACTTTTCGATGAGTTCGGCGTTGCGGTGCATGGAATTCCCTCTTGTCTTCCCTCGCCCGCTTGCGGGAGAGGGCGCGTTTGCCTACTGGAGAGTGACATTGAGTCACTCTCCAGCCAAGCAAACGCGAGGGAGAGGGTGTCTGTAGAACTTGGCTGGGTCAATCCAGCGTGGATTTACAGAAACCCTCTCCCCTGCCCCTCTCCCGCAAGCGGGCGAGGGGAATAGCTCTGCTTTAGTTGAACGTCTTCCCCTCGCCTGCCAGCTTCGCCAGCAGCTTGGCCGGCTCCCAGAAGCCCGGCGCCGACAGCGGGTTCTTAGCGAACTCGCGGCAGCGTGCGGCGACCTTGTCCAGGCCCTGCATGTCGGCGTAGAGCATCGGGCCGCCCAGGTGCAGCGGGAAGCCGTAGCCGTTGAGGTACATCATGTCGATGTCGGAGGCGCGCAGGGCGATGCCCTCTTCGACGATACGCGCGCCCTCGTTGACCAGGGCGTAGACCAGGCGCTCGACGATCTCGCTGTCGGGGATCGCGCGGCGGGTGACGCCGAGTTCCTTCGACACGTCGAGGATGATCTTCTCGACCTCCGGGTCCGGATGGGCGTTGCGGTCGCCCGGCTGGTAGGCATACCAGCCCTTGCCGGTCTTCTGGCCGTAGCGGCCCAGCTCGCAGATACGGTCGGCGATCAGGCTGTGGCGCATGTCCGGGTGCTCGGCGTAGTGGCGCTTGCGGATGTACCAGCCCACGTCGTTGCCGGCGAGGTCGCTCATGCGGAAGGGGCCCATGGCGAAGCCCAGCTTCTCGATGGCGCCGTCGACCTGCTGCGGCAGCGCGCCCTCTTCCAGCAGCACCAGGGCCTCGGCGCTGTACTTGTTGATCATGCGATTGCCGACGAAGCCGTCGCAGACGCCGGCGACCACCGGCAGCTTGCGGATCCTGCGGCCCAGCTGCATCACGGTGGCCATCACGTCCTTGGCGGTCTGCTTGCCGCGTACCACTTCCAGCAGGCGCATGACGTTGGCCGGCGAGAAGAAGTGCAGGCCGACGACATCCTGCGGACGCTTGGTGAAGGTGGCGATGCGGTCCAGGTCCAGCGTGGAGGTGTTGCTGGCCAGGATGGCGCCCGGCTTCATCACGGCGTCGAGCTGCTCGAAGACCTTCTTCTTGACGTCCATGTCCTCGAACACGGCCTCGATCACGATGTCGGCCTGGCCCAGGTCGGCGTAGGACAGCGTGGGCTGGATCAGCGCCATGCGCTGGTCCAGCTTCTCCTGCGTGAGCTTGCCCTTCTTGACCTGGTTCTCGTAGTTCTTGCGGATCACGGCCAGGCCGCGATCCAGCGCGTCCTGCTTGACCTCCAGGATGCGCACGGGGATGCCGACGTTGGCGAAGTTCATGGCGATGCCGCCGCCCATGGTGCCGGCGCCGATCACGGCGGCGCTGTCGATCTTGCGCAGCGGCGTGTCATCCGGGATGTCAGGGATCTTGGCGGCGGCGCGTTCGCCGAAGAAGGCGTGGCGCAGGGCGCGCGACTCGGGGCCGTTGACCAGGAACTCGAAACCCTTGCGCTCCACTTCCATGCCCTCGTCGAAGGACCGGGTGGCGGCGGCCTCGATGCACTCCAGGCACTTGAGCGGCGCCGGCAGGCGTCCGGCCTGCTTGGCCACCTGGGCGCGGGCGACGGCGAAGAAGGCGGCGGCGTCCGGCTGGGTCAGCGTGCGGTCGCGCACGCGCGGCAGCGGGCGGTTGCCGGCGATCTTGCGGGCGAAGGCCAGCGCGGCGGCCAGCAGCTCGCCGGAGCCCGCCATTTCATCGAACAGCGCGGTGCCGGCGAGCTTGGCGGCCGGCACCATGTCACCGCTCACCACCATCTCCAGCGCGGTCTGCACGCCGACCAGGCGCGGCAGGCGCTGCGTGCCGCCGCCGCCGGGCAGCAGGCCCAGCTTCACCTCGGGCAGGGCGATCTGCGCATCAGGCACTGCCACGCGATAGTGGCAACCCAGCGCCAGCTCCAGGCCGCCGCCGAGGCAGACGCCGGAGATCGCCGCGACCACGGGCTTGTCCAGGGCCTCGATCTGGGCGATGAGGTCATGCAGGTTCGGCGTGGCCAGCATCAGCGGGCTGTTGAACTCGCGGATGTCGGCGCCACCGGAGAAGGCCTTGGGCGTACCAGTCAGCACGATGGCCTTGATCGCGGGGTCCTTGGCGGCCTGGGCGAGGCCTTCAGCGATCCCTTGGCGCAGCGGCAGGCCCAGGCCGTTGACCGGGGGGCTGTTCATGCTGATGACGGCGATATCGCCTTCACTGCGATAGGCGCAGACGGACATGGGGGTTCTCCTCGTTGGAATGGCCAAAGCTGAATCCTGAAGGCTAGACCTGCAAGGCTTCATCATTCAAATGAATGATTTTGATTCCCTTCGATAAGAACGGCTCATTGTTTGTCCGCCAGGGCCAGGGGCCGTGAGACACGGGGGTTTGCCATCGGCGGCATTGATGAAAAGGGATTCATGCAATTCATTGGCCTCATGGGCAGCGCCGGCCTATGCTGCGCCCCGCCATCCTGGAGGAACCATGGACCTGAATTTCACGGCGGCCGACGAGGCCTTCCGCGGCGAAGTCCGCGCATTCATCGACAAGAAGCTGCCGGCGGACATCCGTCGCAAGGTGCTGGAAGGCCAGCGCATGGTGAAGGACGACTACTACCGCTGGCACGTGATCCTGCACGAGCAGGGCTGGATCGCGGCCAACTGGCCGAAGGAATTCGGCGGCCCCGGCTGGACCGCCGCCCAGCAGCACATCTTCGAGGAGGAATGCGCCGACGCCGGCGCGCCGATCCTCTCGCCTTTCGGCCTGCGCATGGTCGCCCCGGTGATCATGGCTTTCGCCAGCCCGGAGCAGCAGCAGTACTACCTGCCGCGCATCCGCAGCGGCGAGCACTGGTGGTGCCAGGGCTATTCCGAACCGGGCTCGGGCTCCGACCTGGCCTCGCTGCGCACGCGTGCCGAGCGCGTCGGCGACAAGTACATCGTCAACGGCCAGAAGACCTGGACCACGCTGGGCCACCACGGCAACTGGATCTTCTGCCTGGTGCGCACCAATGCGGAGGCGCGCAAGCAGGAGGGCATCTCCTTCCTGCTGATCGACATGAACACGCCGGGCATCACCGTGCGCCCGATCATCATGATCGACGGCGAGCACGAGGTGAACGAGGTCTGGTTCGAGAACGTCGAGGTGCCCGTGGGCAACCTGATCGGCGAGGAGAACAAGGGCTGGACCTATGCCAAGTACCTGCTGGGCCACGAACGCACCAACATCGCCGAGGTAGGCCGCTCCAAGCGCCGCCTGAAGCGGCTGAAGGAGATCGCGGCGAAGCAGCCCGGATCCGACGGCAAGCCGCTGCTGGAGGATGTGCGCTTCCGCGACCGTATCGCGCAGGTGGAGATCGAGCTGATGGCGCTGGAGATCACCAACCTGCGTGTGATCTCCGCCGACATGGAGGGCCGCGCGCCGGGCCCCGAGGCCTCGCTTCTGAAGATCCGCGGCTCGGAGATCCAGCAGACGCTGACCGAGCTGATGATGCAGGCGCTGGGCCACGACGCCCTGCCCTACCAGCACGCGGCAATGGAACCGGACTTCTCGGGCGAGGTGATCGGCCCCGACTACGGCGTGCCGCTGTCGGGCCAGTACTTCAACTTCCGCAAGACCACGATCTACGGCGGATCCAACGAAATCCAGCGCAACATCATCTCCAAGATGATCCTCGGCTTCTGAGGCCTCCCGACATGAACTTCAATTTCAGCGAAGAGCAGCAGCAGCTGCGCGACACCCTCGACCGCTACGTGCGCAAGGACTACGGTTTCGAGAAGCGCCGCGGCATCATCAACGGCAGCGACGGCTGGAGCCGCGAGGTCTGGGCGCAACTGGCCGATCTCGGCGTGCTCGCCGTGGGCCTGCCGGAAGAACACGGCGGTCTCGGCGGCGGTCCCTTCGACACCCTGCTGGTGATGGAAGCCCTGGGCCGCGGCATGGTGGTGGAGCCGTACCTGGCCACCGTGGTGCTGGGCGCCGGGCTGGTGGCCCGGGCCGGCAGCGAGGCCCAGAAAGCGGAGATCCTGCCGGCGGTGGCCGGTGGCGAACTGCGCCTGGCGCTGGCGCACTACGAGCGCGACAGCCGCTACGACCTGGCGCGCATCCAGACCACGGCCCGTCGTGACGGCGACGGCTGGGTGCTGGACGGGCACAAGAGCGTGGTGATGCACGGGGCTGCCGCGGATCGCTTGCTGGTGTCGGCGAAGACGCCGGGCGGCATTTCGCTGTTCCTGGTGGACGCCAGTGCCGCGGGCGTCACGCGCCGCGACACGCCGGCACAGGACGGTCACCGCGTGGCCGAGCTGACGCTCAAGGCCGTGCGCGTCGGCGCCGATGCGCTGGTGGGAGCCGAAGACGCCGCGCTGCCGCAGATCGAGCTGGCGCTGGACCACGCCATCGCCGCGCTCTGCGCCGAAGCCGTGGGCGCCATGGGTTCGCTGATCGAGGCCACGGTGGGATACCTAAAGACCCGCAAGCAGTTCGGCGTGCCCATCGGCAGCTTCCAGGCGCTGCAGCACCGCGCCGTGGAGATGTACCTGCATGCCGAACAGGCGCGTTCCATGAGCTACCTCGCCGCCGACAAGCTCGACGCCGCCGATGCCGCCGAACGTCGCCGCGCGATCTCCGGTGCCAAGGTGCTGGTGGGCAACGCCGCGCGCTACGTCGGCCAGCAGGCGGTGCAGCTGCATGGCGGCATCGGCGTGACGGACGAACTGGCGGTGGGCCATTACTTCAAGCGGCTGACGATGATCACGCTGCTGCTGGGGGATGTAGATCATCATCTGGCGTTGTTCAGCGAAGCGATGACGGCCTAGTCAAGCTGCGGTGTACAACCCCTCTCCTGCTTGGTGGGAGAGGGGTTTTGTTTTGATGGGATGGAATACGCCTAATATCAGGAATCGCTTATCCAATTCACAGGGCGGGAAAGCGAAGCGCATCCCGCCATCACGGAAGGCGGGATGCGCTTCGCTTTCC
>JBPOHT010000005.1:0-81568 GCA_052035235.1 Pseudomonadota bacterium
AGCGCCCGCCTGGTGGTCGGGCGCAGGGTCGAGCCGGACAGGATGTCCGGCCGAGGGGCCTCAGGCCATGGATGGCCTGTGGGCCCGACCCGTCGCGACCGACCGCCAGGCGGGTTGCCCCGCTTCAGCGGGGCCGCGGATGGCAGGGTGTGCTTTCTTTGGCTTACCTTTCTTTGCACAAGCAAAGAAAGGTAAGTCGCCCTTAGGCGAAATAAACCTCCAGGGATCAACAGCGCCTGACCGGCGTAGTCGCCGGCATCACCGCGCCCCTCGATACACCGCTACGCGGCACTCGGGGTGAATGGGCAGGGATGCCGTAGCTCTAAATGGCGGGATGCGCTTCGCTTCGCCTAGAGGCGCCCACTTCTGGTCCCACCCTACGATCTGCCGCTTCTAGCTGAAAGCTTCGCCCCTCACCCCCACCCTCTCCCCGCTCGCGGGAAGAGAGAGTTAAAAACGCAGGCCGAGGCGCTGTAGCTGCGATTGCTCGGCGGCAGGCAACGCCGTCCATGCATCCAACACTCCTCGCCAAGTCTTGGCCTGGAAGCTCTTGGCCACGGAGCGGAACGGCGTGCCATCCAGCTCGCCGTCATACAGGCTTAGCCCACGATTGAAAGCGCGCTCGTTGAATCGCTTCTCTCCGGCCTGCCTGAAACGCTCCACGGCCGCGGCGTTCTGCTGCATCAAGGGGACGTAGACGCGGCTGACTTCTGCCAGCAGCGGAGCGAGGTCTTCATGCAGGGCCAGCTCCGGCTTCCGTGAAGCGTTGAACTCATGGCGGTGCAAACGCTGCACCCACTCATGCACGCACGGCGCGGTGGTGGCGATGAAACGGTTGGCGGAGGGATCGGGCAGGTTCATGCCGATCTGGCCGTAGAGCGAGAAGTCCGCCAGCGTTGGGGCGTTGCCAAACAGATAGGGCCTGCTGGAGACGATGGGCTCCAGCGCGAGCAGGATGCGGCGGTAGCTCTCTTCCAGCAGCGCATGAGTGGGCGGGAAGCCTTCACGCGAGGGTGGCTGGCGATCCGGCGGCAGGCCGGGGATGTGGAAGCCTTGCGGCGCCACGCTGAAGAGATAGGGCAGGCGGCGCACCTGGCGGGCGCTGAAGAAGCAGGCGGCGGGGGCGTCTACGCCCAGGGTGATCCAGCGCAGCTCGTGGCCCAGGCGCTTGCCGGCGTTGTTGTCCTGGGCGGACACCTTCCAGCGGTAGTGGTGGACGAGGTACAGCATCCACTCGTCCGCGAACTCGTCCAGCAGCTTCACGGTGAAACGCAGGGCGGGGTCGGCCGGGATCAGGGACGTGGAGGCAGCGCTGCGCTGGTCCAGCCATTCGCCGACGGCGGAGGAATCGTAAAGGTTTTCGCCGTCCGGGCCGAACAGGAAAGGGACCAGGGGGAACTCATCATCCTCCGTCATCCGTGGCCAGGTGAGCGGCAGCAGGCCGCGAACCAGCTTCTCCTTGCGGATAGTGATGCGCAGGTTGTCGAGCCAGCCGCCTTCTTCCGGCAGGAAGCGATACGGCAGGCCCTTGTAGCGGGCCATGGCCAGCAGCTTGAGCGTGAAGGGTGAAAGCTCGGAGCCGTAGACCGTCCAGTTCTTGTTCATGGGGCGGACTATTGGGCAAAGGGCTGAGGCAGGCAATGATCGGGGAGGTTATGGGGGCGGCTTTACCGGGCCTGGCTGCGCCCTTGGGCCGAAGAGCGTGGTGCGGCGGGCCAGCAGCAGGATCACGGTGGGCCAGATCAGGGTATTCACGATGTCATGGGCGCTGGCGCCCCACCTGAGGTTGCCATGGGTGGCGGCATCATCGCGCAGGTCCAGTATCTCCACCACCACGGCGACGGCCAGCACCACGAGCCAAGGCAGCCAGGAGCGCAGCGGCTTGCGCCAGAGCAGGGCGGCGAGGAACAGCGTGGCGAGGCCGGCGTAGACGTGCAGCGCGTCGCGGCCCAGATCGGTGAAGGTGACGATGGCGAGCTTGGCGGATTGAAAGGCGGTGGGTTCCATGGCGGAACATGCTCTTTCATCCGGCGGCGGCTGGCTATGGGTGGGCGAGCGCTTCCACCGTTTCTGCACGAAGTTTCACAGGATTTGCACGAGGGCTGCGCGGCGGTGGCACCGCGGGTGGCGATGCTGCGGGCATGGACATTCTTCTCGACGCGTCATTCGCCCCGCAAACAGTGGCTCCGCGCTTGTATCGCCGTGGCGATGGGCATCTCGGCCTGCAATGCGGGCCGTCCCGGCGGCGCAAGCTCAAGGTCTGGATGCTGTTGCGGCTGAGGTATGGATTCCAGCCGCGGGCGGGTGATGAGGGCCGTCTGCTGGTGTGGGGAGAGATCCGGCTGCGGCTGCTGGCGGCACCGGGGCTGACGCTGGTGTCGGATTCCGACGTCGGGGATGTGTTGCTGCGGGCTCTATGTAGCGAGCTTTAGTGCTAGTGGCAGGCGTTGCCCCTCACCCTCGGCAACTGCTCCATGCGTTGCCCTACCTCGAGCATCCATGCCCTCGTAGCCCTCTCCCCGCTAGCGGGGAGAGGGAATTACAGAAGGTTAGACAGGAAACTCCGTGTACTGAGGAGCATCGCCGCCGATGTGATCCCAGGTCGCCTTGGAGCCGACGAAGATGTGCATCTCGATCTGTACGCCGGGGTCGCCATCCACGCTGCCCAGGGTGACGCCGTGGACCTTGCCCTCATGCAGGCCGCAGAGCGTGGAGCCACAGCGCTTGCAGAAGCCCATGCCCCAGCCGGGCGTGGTTTCGTAATGCGTAAGCTGGTCTTCGCCTGCAGTCCAGGTGAAGGCACCGGGCACGACCTCCGCGTAGGCGGAGCCGGTGCCGCTGAAGACCTTGCGGCAGCGCGAGCAGTGGCAGCTACGGCCGGGGCCGAGGGGCTGGTCGATCTGGTAGCGGATCTGGCCACAGAAGCAGCCGCCGGTGAGCGTGGTCATGGTTCTTGCCTGGATGTTGTTGTTGGAATGGCGGTGGATTTTCACACGCCATGCGTGTGTTGAACCAGCCGACGCAGCAAATCCGCCCGCGCTTCGACAAGCTCAGCACGAACGGATTTTAGGACCACCGATTGGCCGCGGCGCCCTTCGTTGGCAGCGACAGCCCTGAAAGCCCGTGATGGCAGTGCGGGCATTGCGCTCACCTTCCATCACCAGATGCTCACATTTTTCTTGGCCATAGAGTCCATAGCGTCCCGCAAGTACATTACGGATGATTTGCTCAGCCTCATGCTGCTCAGCCTGCTTGTATCCCTTGGTCAAATAGCGAACGCGCCCTTCATAAATCCTACGCGCGAGGTTCGGTGCAACATCCTGCAGCGGGCGCCCCCAAGAGCCGAAGTAGACGAACGTATCGAAGCTTACTTCGGACATGCCTTCAAACGATGCACTCGGCTTTCGACGCGGCCCCACACCAATCCAGGTTAGCTTGCCGGCAATACCAGCCGCCTTGGCCTGCAGCCCTAGACCTCCAACGCCGATGACCGCGTCGTAGGCAAGATCGCGGACGCGCCCCATGCAATTGCTGGAGCCAAACGTGGCTCCGCAGCAGTCCGGGTCCACGCTGTGAGTGCGCTTGTAGGTCAGCACTCTCATTCGAATCGAAAACTACGCCGCCCGCTCTTCTGCGATACCCGTCCAGCTTCCCAGATCGATCGGCCCGCTGGCCGGCTCGATGCGTACCGGGATGCCAGTGAGGTGCGCCATGCCGGAGACGGACTCCACCGCGTCTGGTCCGTCGGCCGCCAGAAGGTTCACGTTGGCGCCGCCCAGGCTGCTGGCGATGCGCATGCCCTTGGCGTTCTGGTGACCCCAGCCGTGGGGGATGGCTACGGTGCCGGGCATGAGTGTCTCCAGCAGCTTCACCGGCAGGCGGATGGTGTTGGTGCGGGAGTGGATGTCGGCCACGGACTTTTCGGACAGGCCCTTGGCCTGGGCGTCCTGCGGGTGCATGTAGAGGTAGTTGGTCTGGCCCATTTCGCCGTTGGTGAGCTCGGCGATGTTCTGTGTCCAGGAGTTGTGGGTGCTGTGCATGCGCTTGGAGATCAGGCGCAGTTCGCCCTTGGCGTAGCTGGCGCTTTCGTCCGCGAAGATGGTCTCCAGCCGTGCGGTCTGCTGCATGAGCATCTCGGGGGCGAGGTGGACCTTGCCGTCGTCCGTGACCACGCGCTTGCCGAGGTAGCTCTCGGGCTTGGGGCCGCCGCGCCAGGGCAGGCCCTGGGGTTGCTGGGCGATGTCCTTGAACTTGCCGAGCTTGGCGGAGCGCAGGATGAGATCCAGGATCAGGCGGATGGGCAGCGAGGGCTGCTTGCCGCGGCGCCAGGGGGCGTTGGCCCAGAGCATGAGCTGCATGATCCACTGCAGTGGCTTGGCGCCGAACAGGCTGACGCCGCAGGCGCGGGCCAGCTGGGTGTAAAGCGTGGCTTCGTCGCGTTGCTCGCCGGTGGGCTCCACCACGGCGTCGGTCGCGGCGATGTAGGGGCGGGACTGCATGCCCAGGAACAGCGGGAAGACGAAGGGCAGGTCGGCGCGCTCCAGCGGCGAGGTGGCGGGCAGCACGTAGTGCGCGAGGCTGGCGGTCTCGTTGAGGTAGATGTCGGTGACCACCAGCAGTTCGAGCTGGCCCAGGGCCTGACGCAGCCGGGCGGCGTTGGGCATGGTCATCAGCGGGTTGCCGCCGGTGACGAACAGGGCCTTGATCTGCTCGGGGCCGGGCTTGAGCATCTCGTCGGCCATGATGCCGCCGGGGAAGCCGCCGTTGAGTTCGCGGAAGCCGCCGACGCGGGAGCGCTGCACGCGCTGGAACAGCTTCTCCTTCTTGGCGTAGGCGGCGAAGTCGAACATGCCCTCGCCCAGCAGCACGCCACCGCGGCGGTCGAGGTTGCCGGAGAGGGCGTTGATGATCTCGGAGATCCAGTGGGCCAGCGTGCCGTGGCGGCCCATGCCCAGGCCGGTGCCGGTGACGATGGCGGAGGCGCTGGCGGCGATGTAGTCCGCCACCATGCCCTTGAGCGCGGCGGGCTCGATGCCGGTGAGGCTGGCGGTCTTCTCCGCGGGCCAGGCCTGGGCCAGGCGCTCGATGTCGGCCAGGCCGGTCATGTAGCGCTGGGCGCGCTCGCGGTCCACGCCGCCCTGCGTGAAGAGCTCGTGCAGGAAGGAGAGAAAGAAGAAGACGTCGGTGTTCGGACGGATGAAGTGGTGGGCGTCCGCCACCTTGGCGGTCTCGGTCTCGCGCGGGTCCACCACCACGATGCGGCCGCCGCGCTTGCGCACTTCCTTGAGGCGCTTGCCGGGGTGGGCCACCTGCAGGAAGGTCCATTTGGAGACGATGGGATTGGTGCCCACGATCAGCATGTACTTCACGTGGTCCAGGTCCACCACCGGCTGCGTGAAGGGGAAGCCGTACATCTCGGTGGCGGAGGCGAAGCGGTTGGCGCAGTCCTGCGTGGAGGACGAGAACATGCTGCGCGAGCCCACGCCCTTCATGAACCCTTCGGCGAACACGGGGTGCAGCAGGCTGAAGCCGGCGGCGGTGCCGACATACATGGAGACGGCGTGCGGGCTGATGGCGCGCAGGCCTTTGACCTTGGCGCCGATCTCGGCGTAGGCCTGCTCCCAGCTGATGCGCTCGAAACGCTCGCCCACGCGCTTGAGCGGATACTGCAGGCGGTCCGGCGAGTCGTACATCTTGTGCTGGTTCAGCCCCTTCATGCAGGCGAAACCGTCGGTGCCGATGTGGTCCTTGTTGGGACGCAGATCGACGATCCTGCCGCCGTCCACCTCGGCCACCAGGCCGCAGGACGCTTCGCAGATTCGGCAAAACGTATGTTTCGTCTCGCTCATGGCCGCATTCTCCCCATTCTCCTGGGGCCACCCTACGCCCCTGTGAGAATGGGGGACTCATCCGGGGAGAGTAGATAAGGCCGGGCGAATGTTCGTTCGCGGGATCGGACGACCGCCGGGCTCTAAATTGCTTGACCTGAAGTCCGTGAATGATACGATGCATTGCAATTGCGATGCATCAGGAAGCCACCATGAAATCCGCCACCATTCCTCCCCTGCGCGTGACCCCGGATCTCCGCAACGCGGTGGAGGATGTGCTGCGCGAGGGCGAGACCCTGTCCGGCTTCGTGGAAGAGTCCCTGCGTGCCCAGGTGGAGCGCCGCCGCGTCCAGCAGGAGTTCATCGCGCGCGGTCTCGCCGCACGCGAGGAGGCCCGCGCTACCGGCACGTACTACAGCGGTGATGAGGTGCTGGCGTCCTTGCGCGGCATGCTCGATCAGGCCGGGAAGAAAGTGAAGCGCGCCCGGTGACGCGGCAACTGCGCTTTACACCTGGGGCCCGGACCGATCTCGAGCGGCTCTACGCTTTCCTGGCGGACAAGGATTTGCCGGCTGCGCGGCGAGCCTTGCAGGCCATCGAGCAGGGCTTGGTGGTCATCCAGCAATTTCCCTTTGCCTGCCGCAAGGCGGACCCCAGCAATCCGTTCCTGCGCGAGATGCTCATCAGCTTTGGCAGCACCGGCTATGTGGCGCTGTATGAGATCGAGGGCGAAGAGCTGGTGACGGTGCTGGCGGTGCGGCACCAGCGTGAAGACGACTATCACTAGAGCGGGTATGCGGAGCCTCGTTTCGCATAGCGAAGCGAGGGCGCGGTCTGCGGGTGTGCAGACCCCGGCTTGCCTGCGGCAATCCGGGCTACGGGATGGCCGCTCCTCGCGTCAGCAGCGGGACGCTTCAGGCTTTCTTGAGCCCGCCGATGAACTCGCGCAGCGCGCCGTTGATGGGCGCGAACAGCGGGTGGTCGCGGTGCTTCAGGGCCACTTCGCCGAACAGCTTGAGACCCACGGCAAGGGAGGCGGTGGTCGCGGCGTCGAACAGGGCCCGCTCGCGCAGGCGGTCGACGATGCCGAGCACGTCGTCATGGTTGCTGGCCTGGAAGCTCAGCGGCGCGTGCAGCGGGGCGTCCGGCTGCGCGGCCTGCAGGTGCTCCACGGTGATGCGGTAGCGGTGCTCCTTTTTCATGGCTTGCCGCGGATTTGTTCGGCGGCGCGCTGGAGGATGTCGGCGATGCGCTGCTGCTCTTCGGCAGAGGCGTGGCGTGCTTCGATCAGCGCGAGCTTGAGGGCCTTGCGGGCCTCGTGGATGGGCTTGCTGCCGCGGCCGCGGAACAAGCCGAAGCCGTCTTCGCCGCCTTCCGGTGCTTCGCCGGAGAAGAGCTGGCGCACGCGCTCCATCTTCTCGCCCACGCGCTCGAACTGCTGGAACATGGCGTCCACCGCCTCGCGGTGGGCGCTGAGGTGTGCCTGGCCGGCGTCGGTGATGTGGTACAGCTTGCGGGTGCCCTCGGCGGCGACGGTGGCGTAGCCGATCTCTTCGAGGTAGGTCAGGGCCGGGTAGACCATGCCGGGACTCGGCACGTAGAAGCCCTTGGAGCGCTCTTCCAGCGCCTTGATCACCTCGTAGCCGTGGCGCGGCTTTTCCGCGAGCAGCGACAGCACCAGCAGTTGCAGGTCCTCCGAGGACAGCTTGCGGCCCATGCGCATGCCGCGGCCGCCCATGTCCTCGCCGTCGAATCCGCCGCCGAAGTGACCGAAGCCGCGGCCGCCGTGGTGGCGCCCGCCGGCCATGTGTTGCCGGGCCCGCTCCCAGAAATGCTGATGGCCGTGCTCGTGCGAGTGGCCTCGGGAATGGTCGTGTCCATGTTTCATGTGACGCTCCTTCATGTCATAAGACATATCTAAAGATATATATCGTAAGAGTGTCTGTCAAGGCTTCGCCTGGCCCGGCTCCCAGCCTTGGCTCAGACATAAATTACTGATATCCATGAAAAAGCCCGCCAGGGTCGCTGGCGGGCCGGGGGACAGGCGGGGTGTTTTCAGGGCGCGGCAGGCGTCGCGGGCGGGGTCTGGGCCAGCACAGCGAGGCGCGGCAGCTGCGAGGTCACGCGGCGGTCGTGGGAGGGCACGATGAGCAGCGAGGGGTTGGCGCCCTGCAACTGGTGGAGCTGCACCAGCACGCCGCGCAGGGTGGCGGGATCGCGGTCCACCATGTTGCGCGACATCCAGGGCTTCTCGGCGGGGATGTCCACGCCCTCCTTCTGCCAGGCGAGGTCGCCGATGAGGGCGTAGTCGCGAGCCGCGCCGCGCAGGAAGGCGATCACGGCGCCGGGCGTGTGGCCGCCGGCCGGCACCAGCACGACGCTGCCGTCGCCGAAGACATCATGGCTGGCGGGGAAGCCGGCGTAGGCCGGGCCTTCGAAAGCGTAGGTCTGGAACTTGTCGACGCCGAAGCTGCGCGCGAGCGTGGTGGCCTCGCCGCCCTGCTCGATGAAATCACGCTCGGCCTGGTTCACGTAGACCGGTACGCCCGGCAGGTCCGGCAGCGCGCCGACGTGGTCCCAATGCGTGTGCGTGAGGAAGATGCCCTTGAGGCTGGCGGGTGCGATGTTGGCGGCGGCGAGCTGCTCGGTGAGCAGTTGCGCGGGGTGGACCTTGGAGACGCTGCGCATCAGCCGCGGCACGGTCTTGAAGTGCTCGCTCAGATGACTGCCGAAGCCGGCCTCGAACAGGATGGTGCCCTGCGGATGGCGGATGACGAAGACGTCCATGCCGAAGAGGCGCTTCTCCAGATTGCCGCCGCGGTAGGCGAACAGGGCGTTGGATTCCATGGAGCCGGTTTCCGCCACGGCGAGCTGCACGCGCTGCGCCGGCGCGGGTGGCAGCACGGGGCCCGGCTCCTGCGGCACCGGCAGCGGCGCGGCGGTGAAGGTCCAGGCGAAGGCGGCGGCGGCGATGAGCAGGGTGGTCAACGAAACGGCGGCGAGTTTGCGGGCCATGGGTTCTCTTCTTGTGGTGGTTTGTCTGCGATGCCCGAAGAAGTCCGTTCGTGCTGAGCTTGTCGAAGCGCGGGCGGACTTTCCGGCTATGGTCATCCAGTTGCCGCCCACCCTTCGACAGGCTCAGGGCGAACGGCAACTCTCGAGGGCCGGCTGCTATGTCCCCGCCATCCAGCGCCGATACTGACGCGTGCGGCGCGCCACGTCGAAGCGCTCGATCAGCAGGGCCTTGAGCGGCGAGACGGCGGGACGCGGGCGGCGGCCCACGCTCAGTTCGCGCATCTGGTATTTCACGCTGGCCATGTAGGCGCGCGCGGCGAGCAGCTTGTGCTTCCAGCGGATCGGCGGCACGGCAGCGCTGGCGTCGGGCTCGCCGGCCTGCCAGCGGCGCGGCAGCTGCGGGTCCAGCGCCAGGGCGGTGCCGATGCCCACGGCGCCGAGGCCGGCCTGCAGCACCTGCTCCACCACGGCCAGGCGACGCACGCCGCCGGTGACCATCAGCGGCATGCGCGCGGTGCCCAGCATCTGCTGCGCGAACTCCAGGAAGTAGGCCTCGCGCGCGAGCGTGCGTCCGTCACGCGCGTCGCCCTGCATGGCGGGTGCCTCGTAGCTGCCGCCGGAGAGCTCCACCATGTCCACCGGCAGTTCGTTGAGCAGTTCCAGCACGCGACGCGCGTCCTCGGTGTCGAAGCCGCCGCGCTGGAAGTCGGCGGAGTTGAGCTTCACTGCCACGCAGAAGCCGGGGCTGACGGCGGCGCGCACGGCCTTCACGGCCTCCAGCAGCAGGCGCGCGCGGTTTTCCAGGCTGCCGCCCCAGCGGTCTTCGCGGCGGTTGGTCAGCGGCGAGAGGAACTGGCTCAGCAGGTAGCCGTGCGCGGCGTGGACCTGCACGCCGCTGAAGCCGGCCTGCTCGGCCAGGCGCGCGGCGTTGGCGAAGCGGGCGATGACGTCGGCGATCTCGGCGTCCGTCATGGCGCGCGGCATGGGAAACATGCGCGACAGCGCACCCAGGTCCAGCGCAACGGCGGAGGGCGCGAGCGTCTCCTGGCCCATGCTGGCCAGGGTCTGCCGGCCGGGGTGGTTAAGCTGCAGCCAGAACTGCGCGCCGCCGCTGCGACCGGCCTCGGCCCAGGCGCGGAAGCGGTCCAGATGCTGCGCGCTTTCCAGCACCACGCCACCGGGGCCGGTGAGGGCGCGGCGGTCCACCATGACGTTGCCGCTGATCAGCAGGCCGGCGCCACCCTCGGCCCAGGCGCGGTAGAGCCGCAGGTGCTGTTTGGAGGGGGCGTGGTCGGCGTCGGCCATGTTCTCTTCCATGGCGGCCTTGGCGATGCGGTTGGGCAGGCGGGCGCCGTTGGGCAAGACTAGGGGGGCGAAGGCACTCATGTCAGGTGTCCGGCAGGGCTCGTCAGGGTGGCATACCGTGAAGCCTAAGGTTAAAGTCAGGTTTAATGTCAATGGGTGGAGCGGTCGGGATGAAGATCGGCGAACTGGCGGAGCGCAGCGGGCTGGCGGCGTCGCGCATCCGCTTCTACGAGTCGGCCGGGCTGCTCAACGCGGTGGAGCGCGGCGCCAACGGCTACCGGCGCTATGGGGCGGAGGCGCTGGGGATTCTGGAGATCATCACCAGCGCGCAGACCTGCGGCTTCACGCTGGACGAGATCCGCCCGCTGCTGCCGGTGCCGCAGGGCGAGACCTGGCAGCAGCAGGAGCTGCTGGAGAGCTTGCGCCGCAAGCTGGCCGAGATCGAGCAGATGCAGAAGCGGCTGGCGCACAACCGCCGCCGGCTGATGGGCGTGATCGCCAGCATCGAGAACAAGCCGCAGGACCTCAGCTGCGCGGACAACGTGCAGCGGGTGCTGGCGGAGATTCGCTGAGGCGGGTCCTGTCATGGGGTTGGCGCCGGCCCGCCCGTACTTCGACAGGCTCAGTACGAACGGGCTTCTTAGTCCCGGCGTGTTTCGCACGCTGACGGAGGTCCGTCATGCCGGCGGAAGCCGGCATCCAGTCCCGGATGGGAGTAGCCACCGAACGACTGGATACCGTCTTTCGCCGGTATGACAGCTTCTGCTTCTTGGCGTGAGGAAGTGCGCCGCCTGCCCTACCGCACCAGCTCCACGTCGTCGTCCTTGCGCGGCGTGCCGCCGGCCAGGCTGTCGCGCACGAACTTGATGTGGCGGCGCATGATGTAGCTCTGGTCGGCGAAGGCGCCGGGCATCTTCACGTTGATCACCGACTTCTCGATCTCGTCCAGGCGCTGCACCAGCGCGGCGCGCTGTTCCGGCGTCATCGGCTCCTGTGCGGCGCGCTCCAGTGCCATCATCTCGCCGTAGCGCTTGTACAGGCGGCGGTTGACGCGCCAGGCGTAGATCGCGGGGGCAAAGCGCATGCCGGGGATCAGGATCACCAGCAGCGGGAAGATGATGACCAGTGCGCGGTTGACCAGGCTGGCCAGCCAGAACGGCAGGATGCGATAGGCGTAGCTCTTGCCGGACTTGTAGTAGCGCGCGGCATCGTCGCTCATCGGGTAGTCGTGCTCGATGGGGTGCGGGAACTCGCGCGGGTTCTGCATCAGCGAGGAGCGGCTGTGGATCTCCTGCGCGGCTTCCACCAGCAGGTCCGACAGCGCCGGGTGCAGGTCGCGGTGCGCCAGCAGCTCCACGGTGGGCGCCATCATGGTGATGCGGTGATCCGGCAGGTTGGCGCCGAGGTCGAAAGCGCCGGGCGGCAGGTCCACGCGATTGAGGTAGCGGAAGCGGCGCTCGTAGGCCTCGCCCTGGGCACTGAAGTCGAACAGGCGGATGCCGGGCTCGCGCAGCAGGCTGCGCACGGTCTTGATGGCGGCGGAGTCGCCGGACAGGAAGATGGCGTCCACCTGCTTGGCGCGCAGCGCTTCGCGCGCTGCCTCGCCTTCCAGGTCCAGGAACTGGGTCTTGCCGACGCCGGGCTCCAGGCCGTTGCCCTTGAGCAGGGCCAGCGCGAGGAAGCGCGTGCCGCTGCCCTGGCGTCCGATGGCGATACGCATGCCGTCCATCTGCGACAGGCGCTCCAGGGCCTTGTCGGAACGGTAGAAGATCGACACCGGTTGGCGGAACATGGTGCCGAGCGAGACCAGCTCGTCGGTGCCGGTCTCGCGCGTGACGCCGGACTGCACGAAGGCGAGGTCCACCTCGCCATCCGCCAGCATGTCGAGGCTGTTGGCCGAGCCCAGCGAGGGGACGATGCGCAGTTCCACGTCGTTGCGCGCCAGGATCTTCTGGTACTGCTCGGCGATGTTGCGGAAGTTGCTGCGCTCTGGCCCGCCGGCGATGCTCAGGTGGCTCGGCGGCGCGGGCCGCACGAAGTACAGCGCGGCGCCGACAGCCAGCGCGGTGAGCAGCACGATGGGGCCGATGGTGGCCACGGCGTCGCGCCAGGACACGATGGATACGGGGCGCAGGCCCAGCAGGCGGCGGCGGGCAGTCTCGATCTTCTTCTCGCGGGTGGCTTCTTTCTCGGCCATGGCAGCGTCCTTGTGCGTTCAGGGGCGAAGCTTGCCCCAGTTTGATGTTTCATGGGGATGCCCGTAGCTTGTAATCAGCCTTTACTTGCGTGGCAACCCAAGGGTATAAAGACTTCGGCGCCAGTACCTCCTGAAGGACGTACTCGTTGCGACTGTAGGGCAACCGCCCGCTGCAGTCCCCTCTTTGATGTTCCCCTTAAGGAACGATACGGAGGCTCCTCATCTGAACTGGAGCTTCCATGACACGCCCAATCATCAAGAAGAATCGGACCCTCGCTTTCGAGAAGCAAAGCGGGCTCTGCTACTACTGCGGATATCCCATGCTGCGAACGCCCTCGTCCAGCAAGAAGCGATCTCCCTTTCTATGCACAGCCGAACACCTGCAGGCAATGTCAGAAGGCGGTAGCAACCTTGTGTCGAACATCGTGGCTGCGTGCTGGTTCTGCAACAGTAGGAGACATCGGACCAAGAAGGTCAGGCTCCCTGCCGAGTACAAGGCGTACGTGCAGCTTAAAATTAAGTGCAGCCGTTGGCATCAGAAAAAGCTGCCGGTCTCTCTGTCTCTCGGCATCCGCCCTACTCCGCCATGAAGCGCTTCGGCACTAGCTCGCTGTAGGGGAAGTACTTCAGCCAGGGCCGGGCTTCTTCCAGCACGCGTTGCACCGAGCCGCGTTGCAGCAGGCGCTCGAAGTAGGCGGCCAGCGCCAGATGCTGCGGGCCGAAGGGCTGCAGGATGTGGGCGTAGAACAGTGACGGCGCGGCGGCACAGTCCGCCACGGTGAAGGCCGGGCCGGCGGCCCAGGGGTGGATCGCGAGCTGGCGCTCGGCCATGTCGTAGGCCATGTCCAGCAGTTGCCGTGCTTCCCTGACGCTGGTCTCGTCACGCTGGCCCTCGGGGCGCAGGCGGTCGGCGACGATGCGTTGCATCGGCGTCATCACGTACTGGTCGAACAGGCGGTCCCACAGCCGCGCCTGCATCTGCTGCTCCGGGTCTGCCGGGAAGAGTGCGGGCGCGCCCGGATGCAGGCGGTCCAGGTACTCCAGCATGATGCTGGTCTCCGGCACCACGCGGCCGGCGGCGTGGTCTTCCAGCAGCGGGATCTTGGCGGTGGGCCACAGCTCGGCGTAGGACTGGCGCTCCTGCGGATCGCCCAGGTTCACCATGCGCGGCTCGAAGGCGATGCCCTTCTCGTAGAGGCCGATCAGCACCTTGTGGCAGTAGGAGGACAGCGGGTGCAGGTGCAGCGTCAGGCTCATCGGAATCTTCCTTGCTTGTTCGTTGGCGGCGCTAGGCCGCTATCGTCGCGGTGGTGGCGATGCTGCCCTGCAGCTTGCCGCCGGCATCCACGGTCATCCACGGCAGGCCCAGTTCCTCCAGCCACTCCCGGCCCTGCGCGCCCCTGAGCATGGCGATGGTGGTGGCGGTGCCGGCGACGAGGCATTGCTCGGCCAGCACGCTGACGCTGGCCAGGCCCTCGATGGGCCAGCCGCTGCGGGGGTCGAGGATGTGGCTGTAGCGGCGGCCGGCGAGCTCGAAGTAGCGCTCGTAGTCGCCGCTGCTGGCGATGGCGCCGCCGCGCAGCTCCACGCCGGCCACCGGCAGGTCCGGCGCGCGCGGGTGGCGGATGCCGACGCGCCAGGGGGCGCCGTCCGGTTGCGGACCGAGCACGCGGATGTCGCCGCCCAGCTCCACCAGCGCGTGGCTCACGCCGCTGGCGATGAGCGCGGCGGCGGCGCGATCCGCGGCGTATTCCTTGCCGAAGCCGCCGAAGTCCAGCTCCATGCCCTGGAGCGGCAGCACCAGGCGCGGGCGTTGCCACTGCAGCTTGTCCCAGCCCACCAGCGGCAGCAGTGCGTCGAGCTGTGATTGTTGCGGCAGCTTGCGCGCCTTGAAGTCCCAGGCGCGGCGCAGCACGCCGGAGGTGGCGTCGAACAGGCCGTCGCTCTGCTCGTGGGCGGCGGCGGCGTAGCCCAGCAGGGCGGCGGTCTCGGGGTCCACCTCGATGCCGCGGATGTCCCCGGCGCTGGCGTTGATGCGCGAGACGACGCTGTCGTCGCGGTAGCGTGAGTACTTGGCTTCGATCCGCTGTACTTCGGCCTGCGCGGCAGCCGCAGCGCGGCGCAGCTGGGCGTCGTCGGGCGCGAACAGCTGCAGCGAGCAGGGCCCGCCCATGGCGTGGAAACTGAAGTGCTGGAAGCGCATGGGGAGAGCTTACCCTGACCCGGGAGCTGACTCATCTTCGAGTATGGCGCAACTTGCGCTGAGGGCATTTTCTGAAAGCTGCCTTCACCCTATCGGAAGGCTCCCCCTCTCTCCCAACCTCTCTCCCGCAAGGGGAGAGAGGAGCCACTGCAGTGGCTCCTCTTTACTGCCGCAGGATCTTCTCCAGCGCCTTGCCCTTGGCTAGCTCGTCGACCAGCTTGTCCAGGTAGCGGATGTTGCGCATCAGCGGGTCTTCCACTTCTTCCACGCGCACGCCGCAGACCACGCCCTTGATCAGCGCGGTGTTGGGATGCATCGCGGGGGCCTGGGCGAAGAAGGTTTCGAAGTCCTTGCCCTGGTCGATCTGCTGTTGCAGCGCCGCCGGGGCGTAGCCGGTGAGCCAGCAGATGATGCGGTCCACCTCGTCCTTGCTGCGGCCCTTGCGCTCGGCCTTCTGGACGTACAGCGGGTAGACGCTGGAGAACTTGGTGGTGAAGATGCGGTGTCCGGGCATGACGTTTCTCGCGTGACGCGGAGCGGCTAGCCGCAGCGGCCCTCATAGCGGTGGGCGATGATGTAGCCCTGGCGGTTCATCAGCCAGAAGTGGACGCAGGATTCGCCGATGTCCGGGCGCGGGTAGCGGTACTCGAGCCGGTTCTGGTCCTGCTTGACGATGCTCTTCGGCGATCCCCAGACCTTGACCAGCTCCGAAGCCGGGCGGCCGAACCAGCGCTCCATCTCGCTGTCGCGCGGCGGATCGTGCGAGCAGCCGGCGGCGCCCACGAGGGCCGCAAGAAGCACGGCGGCGATGTTCTTGTTCAGTGACATGCGAGTTCGGTGGGTGCCTGAATGGAGTGCTGCGATGCGGTCTACTATCGCGCCTTACTGGTTGAACGACAAGGCAACGTCTTCATACAAAGCAACGAGCAGATCTTTGAAACTCTGCGCGGTGCGTAACCGCCATGGCACCACCCTCACCCGTGTTTGCCGGGCTGAGGAGTGACATTGAGTCACTCCTCAGCCCGGCAAACACGCCTCTCCCGCCAGCGGGAGAGGGAATAAGTAAAAAGGCCCTCGTTCTTTCGAACGAGGGCCTTTTTCTCTTGGAGCTCGTGCTTCGATCAGGCCAGCATGAGCACAGCTTCAGCGCTTACTCGAAGCGGTACGTCAGCCGGAACTGGATGCTCCAGTAGTCGATCAAAGCAGGGTTCTCCACGTCCACCTCCTTGAGCGCGAAATCCTTGCTGGCCTTGTAGTACTCGGCGCCGCCGCCGACGGCCCAGGGACCGATGGCCTTGCTCAGGTCCACGCGGGCGGAGAGTGCGCCGTAGGGCGAGAGGCGGTAGTCGCTGGAGGCGTAGCCGTCGCTACGCGCGCCGGCGTAGAAGGGCGCGTAGAAGTCGGCCTGGCTTTGCGAGTACCAGCGCAGCGAGGGCGTGAAGCGGATGTTGTCGGGCAGCACCTTGGCGAACGCGACTTCCACGGTGTGGGCGTCGATCTCCCAGTCGTCGCGGAAGTAGCGGTAGTCCAGGTGCAGGGCACCGTTGTACTGCGGCAGGTAGTGGCGCAGCTTGCCGCTGAGGGCCACCGACTGGCGGCTGTCGGGGCGGCTGTCGGCCACCAGGGTGCCGCCGACGGAGGCAAGCTTGTAGGGATCGCTGAGGAAGCCGTCGTGGTTCTGGTAGCTGATGCTGCCCTGCACGACGGTGTTGGCATTGAGCACCATGGCGGCGCCGCCGAACACGGTGATGCTGCGCTTGTCGTCCTTGGTGGTGCTGACCGGGGTGGTGCCCTGCGTGGGCTTGAGGGTGTCGTCGGAGTAGCCGAGGCCGCCGGTCCAGGTGATGCCGTTGCGCTCGTCCTCCAGCTCCAGCTCGACGCCGGCGTTGATGGCCTCGTAGTCGTCCTCGGTGGAGTAGCCGAGGCTGAAGGCGGTCTGGAACGGGGCGATGGGCAGGGAGTAGGTGCCCTGCACGTCGATGCGCTCCTCGCGGATGCTGGCGCCGCTCATCGTGACCAGCGGCTTGCCGTTGGCGTCGGGCGTGATGTACCAGGGCGAGGCGCCGCTCATGGTCTCGTAGGTGAGGTTCACGCCGATGGCGCGGTCGCCTTCCTGCGGCGCGACGACGCGGAACATGTGCGAGTAGATCTCGTAGCGGTCCGAGGCGCCGCTGCTCTTGTTGCTACCGGAGATGTCGCCTTCCTTGTAGTAGCTGAAGAGATAGTCGGACTGGATCTCGGCGGCCATGGCGGCGCCGGGCAGGGCCAGCGCGGCCTGCGTGAGTGCGGCCAGGGCCTTGGAGGTCTTGGTCTTGGTGGTCATGCGTTGTTCCCCTGATTTCCTTGATCTGTTGGCGGTGTGGGCGCGCCCCTTGCCGCGGATTCGCTCTCTCTGGTGAGCAAGGCAAATCCTGGCTTGTGAAGTCGACGCCTTCGCGCCCTTCGCTACGCCAGGATCCCTGCCGCCCTGCGGCAGGGGCCCTCCACGCGGCGAAGGGCTTTAATTACAACCGCAACCGCCACCACCGATCGTGGCGCCGCCGCTGGCGGCTTCCTTGCTGAACTGCACCTGGCGGCGGTACTCGGACATCAGCGGGTCCGGCTCGAAGGCCATTTCGGACTTGGCGAGCGTGCCGCGCTGCCAGGGCTGCACGTCCTGCCTGGCGGTAGTGGCGCAGCCGGACAGCAGCGAGACGGCGAGCAAAGCGCCGCAGAACAGGTTCAGCCTCATGGTTTCTCCCCCAGGGTTTTGTCGATCAGCGCTTCCAGCGCCGGTACATCCGAAGTCCTGAATCCTTCGTGCACGTAACGCACGATACCGTCACGCCCGATCAGGTAGCCAGTGGGCATGGTCGGCAGCTCGAAGCGCGCCGGCCAGGTGCCGGCAGGGTCGTAGACCACCGGGAAACTGACGGGGCGGCGCTTGAGTGCGCGGTCGGCCTCGGCGCGGTCGCTGTCCAGGTTGACGCCCAGCACCACCAGGCCACGCTTGGCCCATTGCTGGTAAATGCGGTCGTACTGCGGCATGGCCTGGCGGCAGGGCGCGCACCAGGACGCCCAGAAGTCCACGTAGACCACCTTGCCGCGATAGTCCTTGAGGTGGATGGCCTGCTGCGCGGCATTGGGCGCGGACAGCGACGGCGCGGCCTCGCCCGCCTTCACGGCATGGCTGACGGGTGATGCCAGCATCAGGGCCAGGGCCAAGCCCAGGGCGATTCGCATCCTTCTCTCCTCCAATGGCACGGCCGCCGTCCCTCTGCGGGGATGGTCCACGGCATCATCGCATCCTCCCCGGGCCGGGGCGACGGGGCGATATTCCCAGCGGTCAGGCGATTGATAATTCAGGACAGCCGCGGCGGGATGGCCCCGGCGGAGTGCGGGCGCCGCCTGTGGCCGTTCTCATTTCAGGCCACGACTGCTGCGCCTCAGCAGGGCGCACCCGCGGCGCGCCAGGCCTGCAGCGCGTCCATGAACTGCGGGTGCGTCAGCGGCGGCAGCGTGCGCCCGGCGCCGGGGTTCCAGCCCCACAGCACCAGCGGATCGCTGCGCATGTGCTCCAGCAGGCTGTCGAGGCTGCGATCGCCATTGCGGCTGCGGTCGATCAGGGTCTGGCAGAGCTGGGTGACGGTGAGCCCTTCCCAACCCATGCTCAGCGGTGCCAGGTGCCAGTGCGGCGCGCCGGGGACGCCGGCATGGTCGATGTTGGTGTCCTGGTGGCAGGCCGCACACGGGAGCGTGGGCGCGCCGTGGCCGTCATCCCCGCGCATGACGAGCTGTGCGTGGCGGCGGCGCTCGTCACCCTGGCGCGGGAAGTCGGTGACGGTGTGGCAGTTCATGCAGCGCGGATGCCGGAGGACTTCGGCGATGGGGCCGAAGAGTGGGGAGGCGGTGGCGGGCAGGGTGAGGAGCAGCAGCGCCAGGACATGAAGACGCGGACGCAGCGGGGTTCGTGCGGTGCCTCGATACGCACTTCGCTTCGCGAAGAGGCTACTCGGCATGAACGGTTCCTTGATGATGGAGAGAATCGACCACATCACTCGATCCTCACATGCTTGCGCAGCGGCAGCTCGCGGATGCGCTGGCCACTGGCGGCGAAGATGGCGTTGGCCAGGGCGGCGCTGACGGCGGGCACGCCGAGTTCACCCACGCCGCCGGGCTCGCCGCCGCTGTTGACCAGCACGGTGTCGATGCGCGGGGTCTGGTACATGCGCAGCATCGGGTAGTCCTGGAAGTTGCTCTGCTGCGGCACGCCGTCTTCCAGCGTGATCTCGCCGAACATCGCCGAGCTCAGCGAGAACACCACGGCGGATTCGATCTGGGCAATCAGCAGGTCGGGGTTGATGGCGGTGCCGCAGTCCACGGCGCTGACGACGCGGTGCAGCTTGAGGCCGCTGGTTTCGTCCACGCTGGCTTCCACCACCTGGGCGATGTGGCTGCCATACGCACTGAACACGGCGATGCCCTGGTGATGGCCGGCCGGCGGTGCGCCCCAGCCGGCGGCGCTGGCGGCGGCGTCGAGCACGGCGAGCAGGCGCGGCTGGGCCTGCAGCAGGCGGCGGCGGTAGTGCAGCGGGTCCTGCCCTGCGGCCTGGGCGAGCTCGTCGATGAAGCACTCGCGGGCGTGGACGTTGAAGCCGGCGCTGACCGAGCGCATCCACAGCACGGGCACGGGGTCGTAGCTGTTGTGCGCGTCCACCAGCAGGTTGGGGATGGCGTAGGGCAGGTCGGTGAGGCCCTGGGCGGAGTTGCTCTCGGCGCCGCCGAGGGTGGCGAGCTCGTCCAGGCCGATGTTGCCGACCAGCGACTGCACCACCAGGCGCGCGGACAACGACGCCGGCAGGCCCTGCGTGTCCAGCGCGGCGCTGAGCCGGCAGGAGGCGGAAGGGCGGTAGTAGCCGCCGCGGATGTCGTCCTCGCGCGTCCACATAACCTTCACCGGCTTCTGCAGCACCTTGGCGACCTGCGCGGCTTCGTCCACGAAGTCATGCGCGCTGCAGGCGCGGCGGCCGAAGCTACCACCCGAGGGCAGGGTGTGGAATTTCACCTGGCTGGCCGGCATGCCGAGCACGCGCGCGGCGACGCCGCGGTCGCCGTCCGGCCATTGGGTGCCGGTCCAGATCTCGCAGCGGCCGGGCGCGTGGTCGATGACGACGTTGAGCGGCTCCATTGGCGCGTGCGCGAGATAGGGAAAGTGGTAGTCGGCGCTGATCACTCCGCTGCCGCGCAGGCCCTGCGCGCCGCGGCCCTTGCGCTGCAGCACCAGGCCGGGGCTGTCCAGCTTGGCGGTGTAGCGCTGGCGCTGTTCGCCGCTGCCGATGTGGGGCTTGGACGAGCGCTTCCACTGCACGTCGAGCCGGTCGCGGCCCTGCTTGGCGGACCAGAAGTCCTGGGCCACCACCACCACGCCGGCGTCCACGGCGAACACCTCTTCCACGCCGGGCACGGCCAGGGCGGCTTCGCGGTTCCAGCGCTCGGGGGTGTCGGCACCGGAGCCCAGGCGGCCGATGGGCGCCGGTGGGCGCGCGATCAGCGCGGTGAGCATGCCGGGGATGTGGAAGTCGCTGCCGAAGACGGTGGCGCCCTTGGCCTTGTCGGCGCCGTCGAGCCGGCGCTTGGCCTGGCCGATGATGCGGAAGTCCGCGGGGTTCTTCAGCGTGGGGTTGGTCGGCGCGCGCTGCTGCGCGGCCTCGCTGGCGAGCTCGCCATAGCTGGCGCTGCGGCCGCCGGCATCGTCGATGACGCGGCTGGCCTCGGTGCGCAGGCTGTCTTCGCTGACAGCCCACCGTTTTGCAGCAGCGCGCACCAGCATGGCGCGGATGGCGGCGCCGGCACGGCGCTGCGGGCGGTACAAGCCGGCGATGGTGGCGCTGCCGGCGGTGAGCTGGCTGAAGGTCTTGGGGTTGGCGTAGTCGCGCGCGGTGGGCGACTGCTCCCAGCCGACCAGGTTCCAGTCGGCATCCAGTTCTTCGGCCAGCATCATGGGCACGGCGGTGCTGGTGCCCTGCCCGATCTCGGCGGAGCCGACGAGTATGGTGATGCGGTTGTCCGGCGCGATGCGGACGAAGGCGTTGGCCTGCCAGCTGTCGCCGGGGCTGGGCGGTGGTACTTCCGGCTCCGGGCCGGCGCCGCCGGCGAGCGGATCGGAGTCCTGCTGGAAGCTGCAGGCCGCCAGCAGGCCACCGCCGGCCATGGCGGATACGCGCAGGAATTCGCGGCGGCTCCAGTGATCGCCGGCAGCCATGTTCAGAGCCCTTCGGCGACGCGGTGGATGGCGGCGCGGATGCGCGTGTACATGCCGCAGCGGCAGAGGTTGCCGGACATGGCCTGGTCGATGTCGCGGTCGGTGGGATGCGGGATGCGCTCCAGCAGCGCGGCGGCGGCCATCACCTGGCCGGACTGGCAGTAACCGCATTGCGGCACGTTCCGCTCGGCCCAGGCCTGCTGCACGCGGCGGCCGATCTCGCTGCCGCCGATGCCTTCCACAGTGGTGACCTCGCGCTCGCCCAGCGTGCCGCAGGGCAGCACGCAGGCACGTGCCGGCTGGCCATCCACGTGCACGGTGCAGGCACCGCAGAGCGCGCGGCCGCAGCCGTACTTGGTGCCGGTGAGGCGCAGGTCGTCGCGCAGCACCCAGAGCAGCGGCTTGTCCTGCGGGGCGTCAACCGCGTGGTCGGCGCCATTGATTCGGATGGTGGGCATCGGCGTGTCGGTGGGCAGGCGGCGAATGCTTGCCGCTGCCCCGGCGCCGCGCACGGGCGGCGGCCGGACAGCCGGTTGATCTTCGCGGTCAGCGCACTATCGGCGGACGGCTACGGAGGGGCCATCGCCGCAGGGGCCAATCAGCGCTCGCGACGGAAGCGGCGCGCGTAGCCCGGTTTGCCGCAGGCAAGCCGGGGCCCCGGCTTCGCTGCGCGAAACCGGGCTACGTCCTGTGCGAAGAGGCTTTATGCCTTGCGGCGGAAGGCGTCGTCGTAGAGCGCGAGGTCGGGCAGCGTCAACGGCTCGGCACCTTCGAAGCCGGGCGCCAGGCGGGCGCGCCACTGGTCCATCAGCGCGGCACGGGCCTCGGGCTTGAGGTAGGGCACGTGCCAGGCGGCGAAGGTGGGCAGCACGTCCATGCCGACGTAGCCGAGCGTGCCCTGGGTGATGGGCTTGAGCATGGCGGAGAGCTCGCCGTGCACGCCGCCTTCGCTGAGCATGTCCTCGCGGCCGCCCAGCGTCAGCGCGACCATGGCCTTCTTGCCGCGCATGCCGCCCTGGCCGTAGATGCGCTTGCCGCCGTAGAACACGCCGGAGATGAAGACGCGGTCGATCCAGCCCTTCATGATCGCCGGCACGGAGAACCAGAACAGCGGGAAGTTGAGGATCAACAGATCACAGGCCTTGACCTTCTCGATCTCGTCGCGGATCTGCGGATCGATGCTGCCGGCCTCGTAGGCGCTGCGCTGCTCCAGCGCGTAGGTCAGGTAGTCCGGGTTCTTGCGCGTGCCGAAGTCGGCGGCGCTGGCCACCGGGTTGAAGCCCTGCTGGTAGAGGTCCGACACGACCACGCTGTGGCCCTGTTCGCGCAGCACTTCGGCGGCGGTGCTGCACATGGAGGCGCAGAAGGACTGGGGCTCGGGATGGGCGTGGACGATGAGGACGTTCATGGGGCGTGGAGTTCCTGTAAGACAGGAAGCTTATCCGAAGGGGCCGGATCGGGAAGTGATTCGAGGGACAAACCCCTTCGTCATGCCGGCGAAAGCCGGCATCCAGTCCCGGACAGGAGTAGCCCAGCGATGACTGGATACCGGCTTTCGCCGGTATGACGTTTGGGATTCTTAATCGCTCGTCTCCAGCCGCCAGGCCTCCGGCGCCGCATCCGGCCGGCGCAGCAGGTGCCGGCGCAGCCAGCGCGCCGCCCCGGCGATGCCGAGCATGAGCAGCGAGCCGACGATGCAGCAGGCCATGGCTACTGGATCGGCACGACACGCAGGTCCTGCATGCGGTCCAGGTCCACGTGCAGGTTGGCGCGGCCCTGCGTGTCGGCGCGCAGGCTGGTCTCGGTGCCGCCGATCACGCGGTATTCCGCGCCGGGCCGCAGCTGCGACAGGCCCAGCGGGAAGCGCCCGCCGCCGGCACCGGGGGCCAGGCGCAGGAACAGGGCCTGGCCGTCGGACACGGCGCCGGCCACCAGCACCTGCGGGTAGTTGGCCTCCTGCAGCAGCGGGCCACGGCGCCAGGGCTCGGGCATGCCGACCGACACCAGGTCATGGAAGCCGTTGCCGCGCAAGATGCGCGCGGCATGGATCACGGCGTGGGCGCTGACCGAGCCGCCCTTGTAATGACGCACGCCGCCAATCACTTCGCTCTCGAACTCGGCGTCGATGCGCGCGAGCAGGCCGTCGGCCACCTCGTCGTCGCCCATCTCGCGGGCGGAGGCGGCGACCAGGGCGTAGGTGGTGAGCAGGCTGCGGCGGTAGTTGCCGAAGTCGATCTTGTCCCAGCCGTTGACCTTGAGCTCCACCTGGCCGCGCTGCAGGCGGATCAGGTCGTGCCGCACGATCTCCCAGCTGCGGCGCGCGAGCTCCGGCAGTACGGGGTGGATGAACAGCGCGGTGACGGCGTCGGCCATGGTGGCGGTGAGCGCCGGCACGGTCATGCCGGTGTAGTACTCGCGGATGGCGGTGATGCGGCCATTCTGCGTGATGAATTCGTTCTCCAGGCTGGCCTGGTAGCGCTCGCGCACTTCCTCCCACCAGTTCGTACCGAAATGGCGGTCATGGCACTTGAGCGACAGGGCGCCGAAGTTGTTGCAGATGGGGTAGATCCAGCGCGGCTCGCAGGGGAACAAGCAGAACTCGGAGGCCGCCATGTTGCGGCGGATGATCTGGCAGATGTCGGTGAAGCTGGACTCGTAGACCTCGCCGTTCGGGTGCTCCAGGCGGATCGAGCCAGGACGGCTGAAGCGCTCGTTGCCGGTGTTGCAGAGGTCGATGCCCAGCATGCCGCCGTACCAGCCGTAGTACATGATGTTGTCACGGGCGAAGGGGTCGGGGTCGCTGCGCAGGTTGCCCCACATGTTTTCCAGGCGCCAGTAGCTCCAGGCGCGGTGGTCCATCATCTTGCGGGCGAGGTTCTGCTGGCCCTGGTCGATGTAGCCACGGAAGGCCGGGGTGCGCGTGTAGGTGTGGATGCCCAGCATGTAGGACAGGTTGCAGACCTGGTAACGCTTCGCCGCCTCGCGGAACTCGTCGATGATGTCGAAGCCGCCGAAGTCCGGCACCGGCTGCAGCGAGCGGTCCAGCAGGAAGCGCCATAGCGGCAGGTCCTGTTCCTTCAGCGGCTCCACCTGGGGCAGGCCGGTGGTGGCGTCGAGCACGGTGGTGACGGTGGTGCGCTTGTCGGCCAGATAGCCGTTGATGCGCTCGCGCTCGGCGCGCAGCCAGGGCAGGCGGCGGCGCATGGTCACCACGACGAGGGCCAGCGAGGCCAGCGCGCCCGCCGGCAGCCAGGCGCGGGTATCCGCCCAGAACGCGGTGGTGGCCAGCGCGCCGCTGCGGCACATGGCCATCATGGAGACGATGCCGGCCGAGCCGGACCAATGGTCCATGGCGGCGGCGGCCATGGCGCTGCCGAGCCAGACGACGATCGGTGCCAGCAGATTGCCGGTGGCCACCCACAGGAACAGCGCGAGCAGGAACAGGACTACGGTGCCGGCGAACAGGCCGACGTGCAGCAGCGCCGCGCCGGCACCGCCGGCATGGAACAGGAAGCCGCCGCCGGGCACGACCAGGCCCAGCCCGAAGGAGGCCCATTGCGGATCGCTGCCCCAGGCCAGCGCGGTGCCCAGCGCCACCAGTGCCAGATACACCAGCGCGGTGCGGCGCCAGCGGGCGCTCGTTACCGGCCCGGCCAGGCCCTTGCCCTCCGGGATCAAGGGAACGGGATCGCCCTGCGTGCGGTAGCCGTAGGCGTTCGTCGTGGTGGAGATATTCACGTGCCGTCTCCCTGGTAACCAACCTTGTCGATCTGTGGGACGCCGCGGCCGTATTCGCGGCCGAAGAAATCGGTGATGTGGCGTTCCGGCGGGTCCGGCAGCAGGCGCTTGGCCAGGAACAGCGCGCGCACGCCCAGCGTGGCCATGGCGTTCTGGAAGGCGGTGGGCTCCGGCAGGCGCAGCAGGCGGCGCAGCTCGGGGTCGATAAGGGCGTGGAACACGCCGCTGCCGAAGCCTTGCAGCGGGGCGGGGAACCAGTAGCCCGCCCACTCTCGCGCCAGGGCCGCGGTGATGTCGCTGCACTCCGCCGTGGGCTCGAAGCGGCGGCGCTCGAAGTCCCGCATCCAGGCCAGGAACGCCGCGCGCGTGGGGGGGATGTCGCGGATCTGCATGAGCTCGCCGATGGCACGCCAGAAGCGGTACTGCGCTTCGCACTCCTTCTCCGACAGGCCGCCGCGGCCCATGTAGCGCTGCGAGATGCGCTCCGGCAGGCAGGACAGGGTCGCCAGGGTGTACAGCGACATTTCGTTCTCGATGGGGAAGTTGGCGTGGATGCGCAGCAGGCGGTCCACGATGCGGCGCGTGGGCTCGCCCTCGCCATGGCGGTAGAGCTCGCCAAAGAAGGTCAGCGAGTCGAAGTTGCGCTTGCGCGTGTCGCGCAGGATCGGCCCGCGGCCGCCGCGGTGCAGGATGCGCGCCATCGCCGGCATGCCGACGTTGTAGACGAAGGCCGCCGAGAACAGTCCGTGCAGGAACATCGGCAAGCCGTAGAGCACCACGAACGACAGGTGGGCGATGCGGTGGTAATCCCGCTCCACGTCCAGGCCGGCGATCTCGTCCCGTGCCCAGGTCCAGGTCCGCTTTGCGGCCATGGCGTCTTCTCCTCTTGTACGAGACCCACCTTAATGCGACTATTTAGTCGCATTCAATTCGCATTAGGCCCATGCGCAAGAAACCCCGCCAACACCGCTCCCGTGCCATGGTCGAGGACCTGGTGGAGGCCGCGGCCATCACCATCGCCGAGGAGGGGCTGGAGGCCGCCACGGCGGCGCGCATCGCCGCGCGCGCCGGGGTCAGTGTCGGCTCGTTCTACCAGTACTTCGACAGCAAGGAAGACCTCTTCGCCGCGGTGCTGGAGCAGATCGCCGGCGAGCTGAAGGCGGTGGTGGGCCGGCAGCTGGGCAATCTGTCGCCCAAGGGCATGCATGACTTCGTCAGCGACCTGCTGCACGACGTCTGGACGCTGCTGGAAGCCAACCGCGGGCGCTACATGCATATCTCGCGCTACTGGGCACAGCTCGACAGCGGCCCCGCCATGAACGACCTGGAGGCGCAGATGAACACCGCCCTGGCGGTATACCTGATGCAGAACCCGCCGACCCGGCCGATCCAGGACTTGCAGGCGAAGATCTACGTGCTGATCAACAGCGTGCTGTTTACCACCGTGCGCTACATCAGCGACCCGGCGCCGCATGTCTCACGCGAGCAGGTGATCGAAATCTTTGCGGCGATGGCGGCACAGCTGGTAGGGGAGCAGCGGGTGGCCAGGAAGCGCTGAATCCAGTCGAAGAATCGCTGGGTTAGAAGCCGGCTCTTACAGGTAGGCATCATCCCCGTCCGCCGGTATGACGGATTCCATGGGCCATGGGATGATCCGGGGATGCATCCCTCACCGGTATTCCCATGTCTCGCACCCTCGTTGCCGGCCTGCTGGCCGGGTTCTCCCTGCTGGCCCATGCCGATGAGCCAGCCGTGAGCGCGGATCCCTACCTCTGGCTGGAGGACGTCGGCGGCGACCGGGCGCTGGACTGGGTGCGCACGCAGAACGCGGCGACGCTGAAGCAGCTGCAGGCCGACCCGGCCTACGCGCCGCTGCAGCGTGACATCAAGGCGATCCTCGACTCCGAGGACAAGATTCCCGACGTCCACCAGATGGGCGGGCACTGGTACAACTTCTGGAAGGACGCTACGCATCCGCGCGGCGTCTGGCGCCGCACCACGCCGGACGAGTACCGCAAGGCGCAGCCCGCCTGGGAGGTGCTGCTGGACCTGGACGCGCTGAACCAGGCCGAGAACGAGAACTGGGTCTGGCATGGCGCCGAGTGCCTGCGGCCGCCGCAGGGCCAACCCTGGACGCGCTGCCTGGTGGCGCTGTCGCGCGGCGGCAGCGACGCCGACGTGACACGCGAGTTCGACCTGGGCAGCAAGAGCTTCGTAAAGGACGGCTTCTTCCGCCCCGAGGCCAAGGGCGCGCTGAGCTGGATCAGCCAGGACCGCGTCTACGTCTACAGCGATTTCGGCGAGGGCTCGCTGACCGAGTCCGGCTACCCGCGCGTGGTGAAGGAATGGCGCCGGGGCACGCCGCTGGCCGAGGCTCGCACGATCTACGAGGGGCAGAAGGACGATCTCTACATCGCCGCCCGCCACGACGACACGCCCGGCTACGAGCGCGACTTCGTGATCCGCTCGCTGGCGTTCTACAACGAGGAGCTGTACCTGCGCGGCGCCGATGGCGCGCTGACCAAGCTGGACCTGCCGAACTCGGCGGACAAGAGCGTGGAGCGCGAATGGCTGCTGGTGCAGCTGCGCGATGCCTGGGCCGTGGGCGGGGAAGACTACGCCGCCGGCTCGCTGCTGGCGATCCGCTTCAAGGACTTCATGGCGGGACAGCGCAGCTTCACGTTGCTGTTCAAGCCCGATGCGCGCAGCTCGCTGCAGGGCGTGAGTTGGACGCGCAGCCACCTGCTGCTCAACGTGCTGCAGGACGTGAAGAGCCGTTTGTTCATGCTGACCCCGCAGAAGAATGGCTGGAAGCGCGCGCCGCTGCCGGGAGCACCGGGCATCGGCTCGGTCAGCGTGGGCGGCGTGGATGCCGACGAGTCCGACGACTTCTTCATGATGGTGACGGGCTACCTCACGCCCAGCACGCTCTATCACGGCCGCGTCGGCGAGAAGCCCGCGGCGCTGAAGTCCGCCCCGGCGTTTTTCGACGCCAAGGGCCTGGAGGTGAAGCAGTACTTCGCCACCAGCCGCGACGGCACCAAGGTGCCCTACTTCCTGGTGTCGAAGAAGAAGCTGGAGCTGGACGGCAGCAACGCCACGCTGCTCTACGGCTATGGCGGCTTCGAGATCTCGCTGACGCCGGGCTACAGCCCGGGCGTGGGCCGCGGCTGGCTGACGCAGGGCGGTGTCTATGCCGTGGCCAACATCCGCGGCGGCGGCGAGTACGGCCCGCGCTGGCACCAGGCGGCGCTGAAGCAGAGCAGGCTGCGTGCCTATGAGGACTTCGCCGCGGTGGCGCAGGACATGATCACCCGCAAGATCACCACACCCCAGCACCTGGGCATCCAGGGCGGCAGCAACGGTGGCCTGCTGGTGGGCAACATGCTGACGCAGTACCCGCAGCTGCTCGGCGCGGTGGTGTGCCAGGTGCCGCTGCTGGACATGCAGCGCTACCACAAGCTGCTGGCCGGCGCGTCGTGGATGGCCGAGTACGGCGACCCGGACGACCCCGCGCAGTGGGAGTACATCAAGACCTTCTCGCCGTACCAGAACCTGAAGAAGGACGCCGACTACCCGCCGGTGCTGTTCATGACCTCCACCCGCGATGATCGCGTGCACCCCGGCCACGCGCGCAAGATGATGGCGCGCATGCTGGAGCAGGGGCATACGGTGCTGTACTACGAGAACATCGAGGGCGGACACGGCGGCGCAGCGGACAACGCGCAGCTCGCCACCATGCAGGCGCTGGCCTATACCTTCCTGCGGCAACGGCTGATGGGCACCAAGTAGTCACGAGCCCTGCACGGGTTTTGCACGGCGGCCCGGCACACTGGGCCGCCGCCACTACCGGAGTCACCGACATGACGCAGCCCGCCGAATCTCCCGCCGCCTTCAGCGACCGCAGCGGTGCGGTGGCGGTGGTGCTGGTGGCCCTGGTGGCCAGCCTGCTGCTGCTGGCCCTGCAGGAAAAGCTGCTGGGTGAGGGCGCGGTGCTGCGCAGCACGGGCTACACGCTGTCGCTGGGCGTGCCCGCCCTGCTGTGCCTGCTGCTGCGCAGCGCGCGGGACCGCTACGCCTGGATCTGCGGCGCGGTGCTGGCGCTGCTGCTGTGGCCGCTGGCCTTCCACACCGGTGATAGCTGCCTGGACTTGCCGGCCACCAGCCCCGAGTGGACGCGTGACTGCAGCGACATCTTCACGCCTTATGCGCTGGCGCTGGGCGCGGCGCTGTTCGTGCTGCTGCCCTTCCTGCAGTGTTTCCGCGAGCAGGGCCGGCGCCTGCCCTATGACACGCTCTACCACCGCGCCTGGGACAACGCCCAGGCGATGGCCGCGGCCGGGGTCTTCACCGGCGCCGGCTGGCTGATCCTGTGGCTCTGGGCCGCGCTGTTCAAGCTGATCGGCATCCGTTTCTTCCATGCGCTGTTCGGCGAGGAACGCTTCTACTACCCGGTGACGGGGCTGCTGATTGGCCTGGGCATCGTGCTGGCACGCAACCAGGCCGGGGCGCTGCGCTCGATGCTGCGTGTGTGCCTGGCACTGGGGCGCCTGCTGCTGCCGCTGATCGCGCTGGTGGCGCTGATGTTCCTGGCGGCACTGGTCTTCACCGGCCTGCAGCCGTTGTGGGACACGCGCCGCGCCACCTCGCTGCTGTTGTGCCTGGTGCTGGGTACCGTGGCGCTGGTGAACAGCGTCTACCAGGAGGGCAGCGGCAACCAGAGCTACGGCGTTCTCGGGCGTCGCCTGGTGGAGGCGGCCCTGCTGACGCTACCGGTCTACGCGGTGATCGCGGCTATCGCCCTGCAGCTGCGCGTGGCGCAGCATGGCTGGACGGTGGAACGGTTGTGGGCGGCAATCCTGATCGGTTTCGCGCTGCTTTACGCTGGCGGCTATGCGCTGGCGGTGCTGTGGCGCGGCCAGGCCTGGCTGTCGCGCCTGGCGCCGGTCAACACCGCCGTGGCACTGACCCTGATCGCGGTGCTGCTGCTGACGCAGAGCCCGCTGCTGGACCTGCGCGGCATCAGCCTGCATTCGCAGCTCGCCCGCGCCGAAGGCGACCCCGGCCGCCTGGACATGAAGTACCTGCGCTGGGAGCTGGGCCGTGCCGGCGAGGACGCGCTGCGGCAGTTGCAGCAGGATCCACGCGTCCAGGCGGATGCCGCCCTGGCCAGCCGAATCGACGGCGTGCTGAAGATGACGCACCCTTGGGCCGACGAGGCGCCGCCGCCAGCCGCGCTGCTGGCGGAGAAGCTGGCCGTGCGCCCGCAAGGCATCGCCGCCCCCCCAGGACTACTGGCCCTGCTGGCCTCTTCCGGAGAACGGGACGTTCCCAGCGTGTCCGAGTGCATCGCCGGCACTCGCTGCCTGCTGCTCGCGGTGGACCTGAACCGGGACGGCAACATGGAGTGGCTGCTGCTGCGCGAGACCCGCAGCGGCGAGCTGCCGTTCTTCGGCGAGCGCAACGGCCGCTGGCAGTCGCTCGGCGTGCTGCAGCGGCGTGGCGACCTTCCCAGGGAGCCAGATTCCGAAGCCCTGGCCGATGCGGCGGAGCGCGGCGATTTCCGCGCGGAGGCTCCGGAGTGGCAGGATTTCCTGCTGCAGGGACAGCGCTACGGCGACACCCGCTGGTAGCGCGCGGGGGGCTGCCCGGCCGCTCCGCTGTCACAAAAGCTTCGCCGAACCGTCATGGACGGGTTATGCCCCGGGCCTAGGCTGGTCTCCATATGAAAGGAGCAAGGCCATGCGTATCGCCTATGGAGTAATGGGCTACGGACGCGGGCACGCGATGCGGACCATGTCCGTGCTGCCCGCGCTGATGCAGGAGCACGAGGTCACCGTTTTCGCCGGCGGCGACGCCTACGACGTGCTGGCGCCGCTGTTCCCCACGGTGCGCATCCCCACGATCGGCTACCGCTACAACCTGCATGGCGGCCACTCCTTCTCGCGCACCGTGCGAGAGAACTTCGCGCCGATGACCGATCTGCTGTTCGGCGGCCTGGGCATGGAGCAGATGGAGCGCGAGTTCCGCGAGCGCGGCATCGAGCTGGTGATCTCCGACTCCGAGGCCTGGACGCACCGTTGCGCACAGAAGCTGAAGATTCCGCGCATCAGCTTCGATCATGTCGGCATCATCGCCTACTGCAAGCCACACTTCCCGCCGGACCTGTGGCTCACCGGCATACGCGACGCGGTGGGCTACCGCTCGCTGATGGGCATCCCCGAGCGCATCCTGATCTCCAGCTTCTACCCGGCGGAAGGCCAGTACCCGGGCGTGAAGGTGATCGGCCCGATGCTGCGCGACGAGGCCCTGCGTACCAAGCCGACCCGGGGCGACTACCTGCTGTGCTACTTCAACAAGGGCGAGCACCAGTACCTGCCGCAGGTAGACCGCGCGCTGCGCCTGCTGGACCACCCGGTGGTGGTCTACGGCACGCCCTACCGCGGCAAGGTGGAAAACCTGGACTTCCGCGCGCCCAGCAACGAGTGGTTCCTGCACGACCTGGCGCACTGCCGCGCGGTGCTGTCCACCGCCGGCAACGTGCTGATCGGCGAGGCCATCCACTTCGGCAAGCCGATCATGGCGATGCCGGAAGACGCCTTCGAGCAGCGCCTCAACGGCTACATGATCGAACGCATGGGCGTGGGCATGCGCGCCGACATGAAGCGCCTGACTCCCAGCGACGTCGACCGCTTCATGGGCAACGACGAGTACTACCGCTCCAACATGGGCGAGCACGCTCGCGACGGCAAGGCCGAGGCCATCGCCACGCTGCACCAATACATCGAGGAGCTGGGTGGCTCCCGCTCCAAAAGCCGCGTGAAGAAGCGCGCGACCCGCATCCTCACCCGCGACGTGAAGGCCCTGCAGCAGATGGCCTGATTCCCGCCGGCCTGGCGCTGACCCAGGCTGGCACCGGAATTGCGAGTCTCCCCGCACCGGGATAGTGCCCGGATGAACGGGAGAGGACCGATGCGCCAGCCGATCCAGGGCCAGCGATGAGCACGCGTGCCCGCAAGAAGCCGCCGTCCAGGCCGGTCGCCGTCAAAGGGCCGCGCACCGGTCTGGTGCTGACGGCCGGTGGTGCCCGCGGCGCCTACCAGGCCGGGGTGCTCAAGCGCGTCAGCGAGATTCCGCGCCTGCGCGGACGCGCCGTACCGTTCCCGATCATTACCGGCGCCTCGGCCGGCGCCATCAACGGCGCGGCGCTCGCCGCCTGGCATGGCGACTTCAGCCAGGGCGCCGACCGGCTGGCAAAGCTGTGGGCCGCCCTGCAAATGACCGACGTGGTGCGCACCGACCCGGCGGCGCTGGCCCGCGGCGCCGCGGACCTGGCGCTGGACATGGCCCTGGGAGGCCTCACCGGTGCCGGTCGCACTCAGGCGCTGCTTGATGCCTCGCCGCTGGAAGGCTTCCTGCGCCACCACCTGCCGCTGGAGCGCATCGCCGGCGCCATCTCTGCCGGCACGCTGGAAGCGCTCGCCATCACCGCCACCGGCTATCACTCCGGCAAGGCCTACACCTTCGTGCAGGGCAGACCTGGCCGGCCGCTGTGGAACAAGAGCCGCCGCGTGGCGCTGGCGACCACGCTGACGCTGGACCACATCCGCGCGTCCGCCGCGATCCCCATCGTGTTTCCGCCGGTGTCGCTGTCGGCGGGCGGCTCCAGCGCCTGGTTCGGCGACGGCGCGCTGCGCCTGACCACGCCGCTGAGCCCGGCGATCCGCCTTGGCGCGGAGCGTCTGTTCGCCATCGGCGTGCGCTGCCAGGAATCGGCCGACAGCCTGCTGCGCTCCGAGATGTCCACCGCCGGCGACGTGGTGCCGGAACTGCATCGCCCGCCGCTGGCGCAGATCTGCGGCGTGTTCATGAACGCGATCTTCCTGGATCACCTCGACGCCGACCTGGATCACCTCAAGCGCATGAACGAGCTGGTGACGGCCTACCAACAGGTCGCGAAGGGGCAGGTGCAGCCGGGCGTGTCGGAGCCGATGCGCGTGGTGAAGTCGCTGACCGTGTCGCCCTCGGCGGATATCGCCATCATCGCCAAGACCCTGGCCCACCGCATGCCCCGCAGCCTGCGCTACGTGCTCGACGGCCTCGGCACGCCGGACGCGCAGAGCGCGGACCTGACCAGCTTCCTGCTGTTCGACAACGCCTTCACGCGCGAGTTGATCGCGCTGGGCTACCGCGACGCGGCCCAGCGCCTCGACGAGATCGAGGCCTTCCTGCTGGAAGACTGAGGCCGGATTGCCATCGTGCTGAAAGAGCAGCGCTCTAGGCTGTGCGTCCTGGCGACAAGCTGGATTGGCCCGATTCCTGCTCTAGCCATCCTGGGTTGTTTCGCCTTGCCCTGAGGATGGCCCGAATGATCGACAAACTTGCACTACCCCTGACCATCTGTGCCCTGTTGCTGGTCGGCATCGGCTGCATGCTGACCGGCCTGTTCCACATCAAGACCGCCGCCGGCATCGTGCTGCTGGTGGTCGGATTCTTCGCGGGCGCCAGCTCGCTGCTGTTGTTGAGCTTTGCGGGGCGTGAACGTTACGGCTAAACCACAAGTCCCTGTGGCCCCGTAGGGTGGGCAAGCTTGCTTGCCCACGCGGCTCGAAACGAGCCATGGGTCAACGCGTGGGCAAACGAAAAGACGTTCGCCCACCCTACAAGTCGCTTAATCCACGAACCCCTGGAGCAACTGCAGCATCAGCCGATTGTTGCCGGCGAAATGATCCAGCGCGGCCAGGATGGATTCCGGCGGCTGCACGTAGCGCGCCGGTGCCGGGCGCTCGTGCTGGAACCACTCGCGCGCATTGGCGGCCGTGACCTCCAGGTGGAACTGGATCGCCGCGATGCGGCCGTCCAGCTCATAGGCCTGGTGGGCGCAGGCCTCCGAGGACATCAGCGTCTGCGTGCCCGGCGGCAGGGCAAAGGTGTCGCCATGCCAATGGAAGGCGGTGAAGCGCGGCGGGAATCCGCCGAAGAACTTCGAACGCTTTCCGGCTTCGCTCAGCTCCAGGTCGAACCAGCCGACCTCGCTGTGGGCGTTGCGCGTCACCGGGCCGCCGAGCACGTCGGCGATCAGCTGCGAGCCCAGGCAGATGCCGAGCAGCTTCTTGCCGGAGTCGATCGCGGAGCGGATCAGCGCCTTTTCCGCTCGCAGCCAGGGATGAGCATCGTATTCGTAGATGTTCATCGGCCCGCCCATCACGATCAGCCAGTCGAAGCGGTCGGCAGCGGGCGGCGTCTCGCCCTGCTGCAGGCGCGTGCATGTCACCTCATCGCCGCGCTGCGCGAGCCAGGGGGCGATGCAGCCCAGGTCTTCGAAGTCGGCGTGCTGCAGCCAATGGACGCGCATGGGGATTCAACTCAGGTGGGAGCCGTTCGCACTGAGCCTGTCGAAGTGTGAACGGCAGGTAACCGCACAGCGGGCGGTCCGTTCATCCTTCGACAGGCTCAGGACAAACGGATGGGAAGCTCCGTTATGCCTCGCGGGCCTTGAAGTCCAGCGCCGCCGAGTTGATGCAGTAGCGCATTCCCGTGGGCTTGGGGCCGTCCGGGAAGACATGGCCCAGGTGCGCGTCGCAGCGGGCGCAGAGCACCTCCACGCGGCGCATGAAGTGGCTGTTGTCCTCGCGGCTGGCCACGTTGCCGTTCACGGCGGGGTCGAAGAAGCTCGGCCAGCCGGTGCCGGACTCGAACTTGGTGCGGGAGTCGAACAGCGGCAGGCCGCAGCAGAGGCAGGTGAAGATGCCGTCGCGATGGTCGTCCCACAGTTGCCCGGTGAAGGCGCACTCGGTTCCGGCCTGGCGCGTCACCCGGTACTGCTCGGGGGTCAGCTGGGCGCGCCACTCGGCGTCGGTCTTGGTGATCTTTTCCATGGCTGTGCTCGGTCGTCTGGCGGGAGGCGCCCCGCCCTGGACCCCAATATGGGGACGCATGGGCGATAACGGTAGTCCTTGGCGGCCGCGGCCGCCGCCGCGCCATACTACGCCAGGCCCGAGCGGCCGGGCACTAAGCGTGCCGGCGCCGGTCTGAAGGCCCTGGACACCAGAACAACGAAGGCATCCGATGGAGATTCCGATGAAGCGACTCGCCCTTGCCGCCTGCGTCGCCGTGGTCATGGCCGGCTGCGGCAGCCAGCCCCGGGCCCCTGCGGCGGCCCCCACCGTGCCGGCCGCCGACCCCGCGGCCAAGGGCCCGCAGTCCGGCGTCGACGCGGCCAATTTCGACACCCAGGTCCGCGCCCAGGACGACCTCTACCGCGCCGTCAACGGCGGCTGGATGTCGCGCACCGAGATCCCGGCCGACAAGGCCAGCTACGGCGCCTTCACCGAGATCGATGACCGCGCCGAGATCCTGCTGCGCAAGATCATCGAGGAGTCCGCCTCCGACAAGAACGCCGCCGCGGGCAGCGACGCCCAGAAGGTCGGCGACTATTACCGCGCCTTCATGGACGAGGCCCGCGCCGGACAGCTGGGCCTGGCGCCGCTGAAGGACACGCTGGTGCAGATCGACGCGCTGCAGGACCGCAAGCAGCTGCCGAAGCTGCTGGCGGAGCTGTCGAAGATCGGCGTGGGCACCTTCCCGGCCTGGATCGAGCCGGACGCGAAGAAGTCCTCGGAGTACATCGTCTATTTCCTGCAGGGCGGCACCGGCCTGCCAGACCGTGACTATTACCTGTCGGCCGACGCCAAGTTCGCCGAAATCCGCCCCAAGTACGTGGCGCATGTCGAGAAGATGCTGACGCTGGCCGGCATCGCCGATCCGCGCGCCAGCGCCGAGGCGATCATGGCGCTGGAGACCAAGCTGGCCAAGGCGCAGTGGACCAAGGTGCGCTCGCGCGATGCGGACCTCACTTACAACAAGTACACGGTGGCGCAGCTGCGCAAGCTGACGCCGCGCTTCGACTTCAAGACCTACCTGGCGGAACAGGATCTCGCCGCGACGCCGGGCGTGGTCATCGCCCAGCCCAGCTTCTTCCGCGATTGGGACCGCATCGTCGCCGCCACGCCGCTGCCGGTGCTGCGCAACTACCTCAAGTGGCAGCTGCTGAGCGACTTCGCGCCCTACCTGTCGCCAGACTTCGTCAACGAGAACTTCGCCTTCTACGGCACCACGCTGCGCGGCATCCAGGAACTCAAGCCGCGCTGGAAGCGCGGCGTGGACGCCACCGAAGGCGCGCTGGGCGAGGTCACCGGCCGCATCTACGTGTCGCGCCACTTCCCGCCGGAGGCCAAGGCGCGCATGGAGAAGCTGGTGGACCGGCTGTTGCTGGCCTACGGCGACAGCATCCGCAAGCTCGACTGGATGAGCCCGGAGACCAAGGAGAAGGCGCTGCTGAAGCTCTCCAAGTTCACCACCAAGATCGGCTACCCCGACCAGTGGAAGGACTACTCCGCGCTGCAGGTGAAGCCGGATGACCTGGTCGGCAACGTCATGCGCTCCAACCGCGTGGAGCATGCGCGCGAGGCGGCCAAGCTGGGCAAGCCGATCGACCGCGGCGAGTGGTTCATGACGCCGCAGACGGTCAACGCCTACTACAACCCGACGATGAACGAGATCGTCTTCCCCGCCGCCATCCTGCAGCCGCCGTTCTTCGACATGCAGGCCGACGACGCCGTGAACTACGGCAGCATCGGCGCGGTGATCGGCCACGAGATCGGCCACGGCTTCGACGACCAGGGCTCCAAGTACGATGGCGACGGCAACCTCAAGTCCTGGTGGACCAAGGCCGACCGCCAGCGCTTCGAGGAGAAGACCAAGCGCCTGATCGCGCAGTACGGCGCCTTCGAGCCGGTGCCTGGCCACAAGGTCAACGGCGAGCTCACCATCGGTGAGAACATCGGCGACCTCGGCGGCCTGGCCATCGCCTACAAGGCCTGGCAGATGTCGCTGGCCGACACGGGCCCCTCGCCGGTGATCAACGGCCTGACGGGCGAACAGCGCTTCTTCATGGGCTGGGCGCAGTCCTGGCGCCGCAAGTTCCGCGAGGCCGACTTGGTGCAACGCCTCAAGACCGACCCGCATGCCCCGGACGAGTACCGCTGCAACGGCGTGGTGGTGAACGTGCCGGCCTTCTACGAGGCCTTCGGCGTGAAGCCGGGCGACAAGCTCTACCTGCCGCCGGAGCAGCGCGTCAGCATCTGGTAGTACGGCCGGGAAAAAGAAGCCCCGGATCGCTCCGGGGCTTTCAATAACAACGGGCAGTCCGGTCAGAAACCGCCGCTGCTTTCTTCGGTGCACTCCGAGGCAACATTCTGCCGGGCGTCCTGCACTTGTTCGGGAGACAGGGCGATGCTGGCGCCGCCATTGATCACCAGGGTCGCGCCGCCGTCATTGTTGAAGGTGAAGCGGGCCGTGGAACTGCCCGAGCTCAGGCGGAGCTCGCCGCTGGTCAGCCTGTTTTCACTGACCGTGATGCCACCCTCGGACGGCGTCGACACCTTCTTTTATTTCTTACAATTTCGTGCGTTCCGCTCCTTGTCCGGCGATGTGAATTTAAAAAAGGCCCCGGATTGCTCCGGGGCCAGTTCAAGGGTCAGGTTGCAGGCGGTTCAGAGAGGGTTGTTGTCCTCGACGCAGGGCGACGACTCGGCCACGAGTGCGGCCTCCACCTCCTCGGGCGTCACGACGATGCCGGGAGCGCCATTGATCACCAGCGTGGCGCCACCGTCGTTGTTGAAGGTGAAGCTGGCGGTGGAGCCGCCGGAGCGCAGGCGCAGTTCGCCGCCGCTCGGCCTGCTGTCGGTGAACGCGATGCCGCCCTGGGACGGCGTGGATACCTCGACCTTGCCGCCCTTGCAGCCACTGAAGCCGGTGCTGTAGCGGTAGCTGCCTTCCACCGAGAGTGAATCGCTGGTGGTGGTGAGGCGCAGCGGCGCATTGCCATCGCCCAGATCGAAAGACAGCTTGGTATCGCGCTCGTCCCGTTCGAAGAATTCGCGCTTCTGGCTCAGGCGAAAGGCCTGGACGATGCGGGTCGGCGTCTCGAGCCGCTCGATCGTGCCGAGATAATCCAGATACTGGCGTGCATACAGCTGGCCATCCTGGCGTGACTCATTGAGATCATAGGCGGGCGTATCACCGGACCCGGCCGAGTAATAGTAATAGACAGCATCGGACGATCCGCCGGTGCCTTCTTCCAGGGCGCCATCGGCCCGGAAGTAGTCTGAGTTCCCCTCGTCTTCCCCGAAGCATTCGTGCTGTTCGTAGTTGGCTCGCACCTGCCCGTCGAAGTAGACACGCACGCCGGAGGCGGCCGGTTCCAGCAACTTGAAATCGCGATCCTTGGAGCCGCCGCTGTAGGTCACGCTGCCCGTTACCGTATTGCAGTCTGGAAGCGCCTTGGCATTGGCACGCGAGGCCTTGGCGCTCCTATCCGCCGAACTGGACGGGAAGTCGAGATGCTCCACCAGGAAGCCGGCGCCGCCGATGGACGTGCCCAGCTCGCGCAGGCCATCGCTTTTGGTTTCCAGCGGGACCGGCGCACTGTCGCCGCCACCGCCGTTGTTGCAGGCGGCGAGCAGCATCGTGCTGCCGGCAAGGATGGCCACCTTGATTGCACTGTTTCTCATCCGTGATATCCCCATGCTGGTTATGTGGTCGACGCCTGCTCCTACAGGCGGCACACCGCGCGGGCAGGACCTCGTCGCCGTGGCGACACAACCGTATTCATCCGGCATGCCTTGCGTCTATCCGACCTTCGGATGAGGGCTTGCCCAGTGGATATCCTCGGGCTCCCTGCTTTTTGCCCGATCTCCGTTGATCGTCGCCCAAGAAAAAAGCCCCGGATCGCTCCGGGGCTTTTCTGGATTCCAGGTTTGTGCCGTTACTCGTCGATCCCGCAGGGATCGGCGTTCATGGCCTGGCTGATTTCATTCCGGGTCACATTCTCTTCAACCCCGTTGCGGGTCAGCGTTGCACTGCCGTCATTCTTGAAGCTGAACTGGACGTTGCGACCGCCCGAAGCCAGGCGCAATTGCCCGCCATTGAAATCGCCGGCGCCGTTGCGGGTGAGCCCTTGCGGGGTGGACACCGTCACCGTGCCACCACTGCAATCCTGCGTGCGGTAGCCATAGCTGCCGGTGAGCGTCAGGGTGTTGCCGATGACGATCTTGAGCGGCGCGTTGACGCCGTCGCCCAGCGCGATCCGCACCAGGTCACCCTGGCTGTTCTCATAGCTGTAGAAGTACAGCGCCCGCAGCTCCGTGCCGACGTTGTCTTGCCCTCGGGCCTCGATATCGCCGGCGCGCGCCTCGGCCTCGATGAACGACGCCGTGCCCTCCGCCGGTTCGCGGTACTCGACGATATAGGGAGTTCCGCTCAAGCCATTGGCGCCATCGCGGAGATAGGCATAGCGCACGTTGCCGGCCGTCACCGAGTCGCCTCGTTCGGTTACCCCCGCGGAGGTCTGGCGTGAACCCACGCTGGTCTGTACGCAATTGGTATCGGTCAGGCGCAGGCCGGACGAAGTGATGCCCGCGAAGAGCAGGTGGTTGCGGGTTACCTCCTGCTCGACGGAAGTACCGGTGCTGCAGCTACGCGCGGCCTTGGCCGCAACACCGTCGTCCGCCAGGCGCTTCGACACGGCGCGCGCCGGCGCGCCCGGCGCCCCGCTGACATCCACCGCACCATCGACCAGCTCCAGCAGTGCACCCGCCGACAGCGAGAGTTCGCGCAGGGCATCGGCCTTGGTCTCCAGCGCTGCGCTGCCGCCGGTGTCGTTGTCGGTGGTACCGCCGCCGCAGGCGGAAAGCAGGACCAGCGCACCGCAGGCGGCCGGGAGGATTCGGGATTTGAACATGGTTTCTTCCTTGAACGAGAACAGTGCGCTCTGGGTAAGGCTGTGGCAGGGCTCGGCGGCCCCGCGCTTCCGGTCTTTGCATTGTATGACCGCCGACGGGGGCCGCCACATCCCCGCCAACGCGTAGATCATCATCTCACCCGCCGCCCCGTCAATCCGGTGGGGCCTGGATTTACAGCTTGATGCTTTTGCTTACAAATCCGGGCGACCTGCACGAACAAGAAAGCCCCGGTCGGAACCGGGGCTTTTTCTGTACTTCAACCGCCTCAGAAATCGCAGTACTGGATATTGAGCACGGCGTTTCGCACTTCGTCGGCGCTTACGGAAATGCCCGTGCCACCATTGATGGTCAGGGTCGCTCCGCCGTCATTGTTGAAGCTGTAGAGCGCGGCATTCGTGCCGGCCTGGATCTTCAGTTGCCCGCCCACCGCTTGGCCTCCTGCAACGGCCACGCCTCCCACCGAGGGTGTGCTGAGGTCCACCTGGCCGCCCTTGCAGCTCTCGACACTCCCTCCAAAGGCGTAGCTGCCAGCGAGCTTGAACCAGTCGCCGTTGCGGCCAACGCTCGCACGTAGCGGCGTATTGCCCCGGCCCAGATCCCAGGCCAGCGCCACCTGCACTCCGTCCTGCAGCAGGCCAAAGCGTTCGGTGTAGCGAAGTCCATAGCGCAACTGGCTCTGCTCCAGCACTCGCTCCAGGGTGCCGTAGGTTTCGGTTCTTTCCTCATAGACCAGCTGGTTGTTGAAGAACTCCTGGTAAAGCTCGCCAACCGGCGCCCGCTCGGAGCCGGTCAGGAAGTATTCGTACTTGCCGGACTGCAGCACCTCGGACGCACCGTTCTCCTTCGCGCCGGTCTCCAGGGAGACGTAGCGCATGCCATCCTCTTCGTAGCTGTACTTGCAGTTGTTGTTCGTCCCCTTTTCGAAATACACCGAAATGCCCTTTGCCGCAGGACTCAGCAGGTCGAAATCACGATTCTTCGTGCCGTCCTCATAGCGGTAGTTGCCGCTGTCACAGTCCTCCACGATCGCCTTTGCCGACGGCTTGCGGGTCCAGGAATGGCCACGGCTCTTGGCCCTGGCCATGCCGACATCGATCGGCAGTTCCGCATAGGAGGACAGTGGGCCGCCCAGGGTGAGGCCCAGCGCGCGTAGCCCATCCGCCTTGGTCGTGAGGGGCAAGGGGGTATCCGGAGGATCGATGAGGCTGCTCCCTCCGCCACCACCACCGCCACAGGCGGCCAGCAGTATTGCGCTGACGGCGGCGGCGGCGGCCTTGAATGTCTTGCTTCCCATACTCGGATTCCCCTGGAACGATCTGCGAAAGGTGCCTGCCATTCCCGGCCGTCATTACCGCGGCACTGGGGCTCCCCGGCGGGCGAACGCGAACGCTACGACACCGGCAGACGACTAGGCAATTGGCCACTTGGCTAATGCCAGCTGATTCGGCCGTCAGCCAAGGCTGTTCCCTCGCGGGGCCGCAAGCAAAAAAGGCCCCGGATCATGCCGGGGCCTTGTTTCAGTGCAACCAGGCTCAGCAGGGCGACTGGTCCAGCACGGCCTGCACCTCCGTGGGCGTCAGCACCTGCGTCGTGCCGTTGAGGTTCAGCGTGGCGCCGCCCTCGGCGTTGAAGTCGAAGACGGCGAAGCGCTGGCCGATGGCCAGGCGCAGCTTGCCGTCGACATAGTCCCCACCGTCGTCCCGCTTGAGCGTTTCCTCGGTGGTGACCGTCACTTCGCCGCCCGCACAGCCGGTCGTCGAGTAGGTATAGGGGCCGTTCAGGCTGAGGTCCGGCCCGGATTCGAGCTTGTGGAACGGTACGCCGGGCTTGCCGAGTTGCACCACCGAAAAGCTCCGCACCGGGCTGTTGCCGGTGTTGTCCTCGCGGTCATAGCTGTAGCCATAGACGGCGCTCAGGTCGGTTGCGCCGTCCGAGGCGACCCGCTTTTCGATCGTGCCGAATGCGGTGCCGATCTGCGTATCGATCAGGGCCGTCCCCAGTCGCTGCAGGTAAATGGCGAGATAACCGTTGCTGCCCTGGCCATCGGTGATGTAGCCCACCGTGGAGCCGTCGTCCAGCGTCGCGCTCGACCCCTGCTCGAACACGCCGTTGTAGCGCAGCGTCCCCGTCCGCGGCACAGGAGCCTCCGCGACGGACATGCAGTTGGTGCTGACCTCCCGTGAGAACGACACACTGACCGCCGACAGTGGGGCCTGCAGGAGCGTGAAGTTCCGCGTCTTGTTGCCGGGCGACAGCACGCTGGTGCCTTCTTCGCCGCACTGGCCATTGGCCCGGCCAAAATCGGGCAGCTCGCCCAGCCGCTTGGCCTCCGCCACGGCGGGCGCGGCCGGCAATGGGTCGGGCAGCTCGGTCAGCGCGGCAGTCGCCACCCCCAGTTCACGCAGGGCGTCGGTCTTTGTCTCCAGCGAGATCGGCTCACTCCCTCCGCCGCCTCCGCCGCCACAGGCCGCCAGGGCGAGAAGGGCAGCGCAGGCGCTGGCCCGAAAGAAGATGTCGTTCATGGATCGTCCCTGAGCAGTTGAGGAGCCGCATCGGTGGCTCCCGTGCCTGGCTCGACAGCTTTGCGCGGCAACAGTCCACCCTGCCGAAAAACTGGCAAAAGCTATGCCGGGTTTAGGGAGATCTACCTCAGGCTGCCAGGGCGGGCAGGGCCTCGGGGCTGGCGCGGGCCAGCCATTCCAGTTGCCAGCCGCTGCGCTCCAGCCGCGTCATGGCGGCGTTGGCCAGGGCCTCGGCATAGCTGCGCCCGAAGGCCGAGCGCAGGCGGCGCTGCTCGCGCCAGGTCATCCAGCGGTCGTCAGCGCCATCGCAGAGGCGCAGCAGGTAGTCGCCCTGGGGGTCGCGGCTGAGGAACACCGCGCACATGCCACTTTCGCCACCCAGCAGCGCGCTGCTCAGCAGTTCTTCCCGGGTTTCGATCCAGGTGCTGAGCTCGGCGTGGGCCGCCATGGCGGGGAGATGCGACATGGGAGCATTGTCCCGGGGCGGCCGCCGGGCCACAGCCGGCCCCGGGCGATGGCTTTTGTAGGAAACGACAGCGAGCCCTGTCGGGGCCTGAACCCCGCTGGGCGGCTGCGGTCAGTTTGCAGGAGTACCGGGGGATCGTTCGACTGAATCGAACGATTCATTCAGAACATTTTGCTTTTTTGAAGGTTCGGGCGAGGACTAGGATGTCCCCCAAGTTCAGGAGCCGCCATGTCCCAGCCACTGCCGCAACGCTACGGAGCCATCGCCCAGGCCGGGCACTGGCTGACCCTGCTGCTGGTAATCGGCGCCTTCGCGCTGGGCTGGATCATGAGCGACATGAAGATGTCGCCCACCCGGCTCAAGCTGTTCTCGTATCACAAGTGGATCGGCGTCACGATCTTCGGCATCGCCGTGCTGCGCCTGCTCTGGCGCCAATGGGCCAAGGCCCCGCCGCTGCCACCCGCCATGCCGGCCTGGGAGCGCATCGGCGCCCACCTGAGCCACTGGGGGCTGTACGCCTTGTTGTTTGCGATCCCCCTGTCCGGCTGGCTGATGAGTTCGGCCAAGGGCTTCCAGACCGTGTACCTCGGCATGTTCCCGATCCCCGACCTGATCGGCCGCGACCGCGAGCTGGGCAAGCTGCTGGAAGACGTGCACGAGCTGCTGACCACGATCCTGCTGTTCGTGGTGGGCCTGCATGCCGCCGCCGCGCTGAAACACCATTTCTTCAATCGTGACGACGTGCTGACGCGGATGTTGCCGCGCTGGCGCAAGACCGGAGATGCCTCGTGAAACTCTTCACCGCTGTCCTGTTGTCCCTGGCTACCCTCACGGCGCAGGCCGCGCCGCGCACGGTGGATACCGCGCGTAGCGACATCAGCTTCAGCGTCAAGCAGATGGGCGTGGCGGTGGACGGCCGCTTCAAGCGCTTCGAGGCGCAGGTGAGCTTCGACGCCGCCAAGCCCGAGACCTCCAGCGCTGCCTTGTCCGTGGAAATCGCCAGCATCGACGCCGGCAGCGACGATGCCGACAGCACCGCGGCGGAGCGTGCCTGGCTCGACAAGGCCGGCTTCCCCAAGGCCACGTTCAAGAGCAGCAGCGTGCGCGCCGTCGGCCCCGGCAAGTACGAGGCCAAGGGCCTGCTGACCATCAAGGGCAAGCCGCGCGAGATCACCGTGCCGTTCCGCGCCACCGACCAGGCCAGCGGCGCCACGCTGCTGTCCGGCCAGTTCTCGATCCGCCGCACCGACTTCGGCGTCGGCGGTGGCGAATGGAACGAGGGAGACCTGGTCTCCAACGACGTGCCCGTGACGTTCCAGCTGCTGCTCGCACCGGCGAAGTAAGCCGCCCGCAACCCATCCCCCAAAGGAGTGATCCCATGAAGAAGTCCCTGCTCGCCGCCGTCCTGCTGTCCGCCGCCACGCTGACGGCGCAGGCCGCCGAGTCCACCTACAAGATCGACCCGACGCACACCTTCCCGACCTTCGAGATCAGCCATCTCGGCTTCTCGACCTTCCGCGGCCGCTTCGACAAGACCGAGGGCACCATCACGCTCGACACCGCCAAGAAGACCGGCAGCGTCGACGTCACCATCGACGCCAACTCGATCTCCACCGGCGTGCCCAAGCTCGACGAGCACCTGAAGAACGAGGACTTCTTCGACACCAAGAAGTACCCGACCATCACCTTCAAGGGCAGCAAGTTCAAGTTCGACGGCGACAAGCTCGACGAAGTGACCGGCGAGCTGACCATGCACGGCGTGACCAAGACGGTGACGCTGGACGTGGATGACTTCGTCTGCAAGCAGCACCCGATGCTCGGCATCTGGGCCTGCGGCGCCAACCTGGAAACCAAGATCAAGCGCTCCGACTGGGGCATCAGCAAGTACTCGCCCAACGTCGGCGAGGAAGTGGAGCTGAAGATCGAGGTCGAAGCCCACCAGCAGAAGGACGGCGCCGGCGGCAAGCGCTAACGGATTCTTTCAGTCCCCTCAAGCACGGCCGTTTCCCCTGGCGGCCGTGTTTTCCCGGAGGAGCCGACGCAAGTCGGCTCCTTTTTTGTTGGTCCTGTATTCGTGGGGGCGACGCGAGTCGCGATCCTCGGCGGGGCGACACGTAGCCGGGCTTTTGTAGGAGCGGCTATCAGCCGCGAACGACGGTGCTCATGACGAACGGCTTTCGCGGCTATCAGCCGCTCCTACGCCGTTATCTAAACTCACCACCGCTGATTCTTCCGCCTTCATCGACCAACGCATGGAAGCGGCTGCGATCCGCCCGATAGTCCATCGTCGCGATCTCGCCCGGCAGCACCAGGGACACATCCGGATAGCGCAGGCGGAATTCCGCGGGATCGGGCCGCGTGTCGATGAAGTGGCGGAAATCCACCACTTCCGCATCGCTGACCTGGCCGCGATACGGTTCTTCCTTGGGCGTGTCCACGCCCATGCCGCGGCGCAGGCCCTTGCCCAGCACGCGGTTGACCAGGTTGATGGCGCCGTAGACCGTGTCCGCGGTCTGGTCGTGGATCGCACGGACCACGCGCGTGGTGTCGCGCGTCGCCGGGATCGCCTCCAGGATGCCGAAGGGAATGCTGGCAATGCCGTGGTGGATGCCGCGCACCGTGTCGGTGCCGATGCTGACGCCGCCTTCGGCCAGCTTCTGCACCTGCGCCAGCGTGCCCAGCGCGCGGCTGGTGTAGCCGTAGTCGCTGTGCCAGGCCTCGATCCGGCGCAGCTCGTGCCGCCACTCCAGCACCTCCTCGTGCAGACGCAGGCCAGCCGCCAGCGTCCCGCACAGGGCCGCGGTGCTCAGCAGCGCCAGGACGAGTTCAAGGGGCATGGTGCTGGCGCACCTCCGCGGTCACGCCGTGGCCCTTGAGCTCCTCGCGCACCATCTGCGCGGCGCGCTGGTAGACCAGGCGGCGCACCAGCGTGGGCGTGACGCTGCCCAGCGCGCCGGCCACCCAGGACTCCTTGGCGGCCAGCTCCATGGGGTTGAGGATCTCGATGGAGATCAGGCTGGGGCGTGAGGCGCTGACCAGCTCGAAATTGCGTGCGGGATCGCCGGCCAGGTTCGGCGCCAGCTGCTGCAGCCGGCCATGCAGGCGATGCTGCACGCGCCACAGGCGCAGGAACAGCAGGCCGAGCACGGCCGAAAGCAGTACGTTGAGCAACAGCAGGATCGTGACGAAGGCGCTCATTACATGAACCGGCCGCCAGTGATGCGGCCCTCGGAGTCGGTTTCGGCGAAGTAGCGGCTGTTGTCGTGCCGGAACTCCTTGGTGGCGATATCGCCGGGCATTACCAGCTTCACATCCGGATAGCGCGTACGGAACTGCTCCGGGGTCGGACGGCCGGCGATGAAGCGCCCGAAGGCCTCGAGATCGGCGACCTTGCCGGGGACCGGCGCGGCACTGGCTTCGGGCTGGTTCATGGGCTGGGCGCAGGCGGCGAGCTGGACACAGGCCCCCAGCAGCAGGCCGGACAGCAGGACGATCCGACGCATGGGTATTCCCCCGGATTGGTATGGATGCCAGTTTTAGCGCATTTCCGTGCCGCCGGCACTGGCGCCGCCGCCCGACGGCACGGACGCCGGGAACAGCGTCACCGTCTGGCCCAGCTCCAGGGTCTGGACCTGGATTTCCGGGCGCTGCGCCATGCCCTCGAAGAAGCGGTCCAGGCGCACCACCAGGGGGAAAGGCCGCAGCGGCTGGTCCAGCGGCAGGGTGAAGTCGTCCCAGTGCACCGGAATGACGCGCCGCGCGCCGACCGCGTCCACCGTTTCGCGCAGGTAGTCCGGCAGATCGCCCACCAGGGCCACGCCCAGGAACACCAGGTCGGCGCGCAGGCCGGCCAGGGCACCCGGCTCCCAGCCGGCACTGCCGTGGTGCAGCACGTTGCCCTGCGGATGCTCCACCAGGATCGAATAGGTACCGCCGAGCTTGTAGTCCAGGTAATGCGCCGGCGTGTGCAGCGGCGCGGTGATGTCACCGGTGGGGCGGCCGCCGCTGGCGCCGGCATGGCGGCTGGCGATGAAGCGGATGCGGAAGCGCCCGACGGTGATCGTCTGGCCCGGCTCGATGCGGCGGATGCGTCCATCCGGCAGGCCGGCGCCGCGGCCGATGTTGGCGGTGCTGGCGGAACCCATCAGCATCGCGCCGGTGAGCTTGGCCACCACGCCGGCGTCCATGCCGTGGTCGTAGTGCGAGTGCGAAACCAGCACCGCATCGAGCTTGTCGATGCGCGCCGCCAGCAGCGCCGCGGCGATACGCGTTTCATCCGGCGCGATCGCGCGGTTCAGCACCAGCGGCAGCAGGCCCTCGGGCCGGGTGAAGAAGGGGTCGATCAGGATCGCATGCTCGCCGTCGCGCAGCAGCAAGGCGCTGACGCCGTACCAGGTAGCGGTGAGCGCGCCGGGCTGCGGGGCAGCCTCGTAGTGATGCGCGCGGTAGGCGTCCATGCCCGGCGCCTGCGTACGCAACCAGGCCACGACCACGGCCAGCAGGCCCAGCAGTACGACCAGCGCGATCAGCAGCCGGCGCAGCAGTTTCATGACATCGCCCCCGAATCAAAGAGGCGACAGCATTCCATTGCCGGAATGTGCCGGCAACTGTCTTTGAAGCGTCATACCGGCGGAAGCCGGTATCCGGTCGTGCGGCGGCTCATCATGTCGGGACTGGATGCCGGCTTTCGCCGGCATGACGTTGTATGAATTCTGAAGCGAGGGGCCGTTCAGAAGTCGCCGTAGCGCCGCTTTTTGCGCCCGCCGCCCATCCAGGGCAGGACCAGGCCCAGCAGCACGCCGGCCCCGACCAGGCTGGCACCGGTAATCAGCGTCTTGCGCTTGGCGCGCTCCACGTCGAAGCGCTGCTGCAGGGTTTCCGCGGAGCTCTGTAGCTCCGTGATGGTGGCCTTGAGCGACGCGTTCTCGCGCGCCAGCTCGAAGGCCGGCTTGGCCTGGCCCAGCTGCTGCTGCGCTGCCGTGAGTTCGCGCTCCAGGTTCTGCGCGCGCTTCTGCGCGGCGTCGAGCTCCTGCTGCGCCTGCTGGTAGCGCTCCTTGGCCGCGGGCTGCGCCGAGATGAAGCGCGCCGTCACCCAGCCTTCACGGCCGTCGGCGGTGCGGATGCGAGCGAAGCTCTCGGGACCCAGCGACTCCAGCACGCTGACCTTGGCGCCGCTCTTGAGCGCGCCCATGGGAGGCGCGTCGTTTCGCGGCTGCTGGCGCAGCGTCACGGTGATGTCGTCGGAGATGTATTGGGGGCGTCCAGCCGATTGGGCGGATGCCAGTGCCGGCGCCAGCAGCGCGGCAACGAGTAGTAACGTCCTTGTCATGGCCCGACGAGTCTAACAACGCAGCGGCGCGAAACAAATGATTTTCTTTCGCGTCGCTTCAGCGTTCGTTCAGCTTGTGGCCTGCTCCTTTGCTCCCCTCTCCCCTTGCGGGAGAGGGGTTGGGGGAGAGGGGGCGCAGTGGCGGTCACGCACATTGCCGCCGATTGAAATTTTGCCGCTCTCTCTCGGCAACTGCTCCATGCGTTGCCCTACCTCGGGCATCCATGCCCCCGCCAACCTCTCTCCAGCAAGCTGAGAGAGGAGACCAGACGCCTTCGATGATTATCTGCGGCCCATCGTCAGCAGCAGGGAGGGCACAGCCCTACAACGCCAGCCTCCGCATGTCCGCCATCAGCTTGCCCAACGCCACCACGAAACGCGCGGCGGCCGCGCCATCGATCACGCGGTGATCGTAGGACAGCGACAGCGGACACATCAGGCGCGGCTGGAATTCCTTGCCATTCCAGACGGGTTTCATCTGCGAGCGCGACACGCCGAGGATCGCCACCTCCGGCGCGTTCACGATCGGCGTGAAGTGGCTGCCGCCGATGCCACCGAGTGAGGAGATCGAGAAGCAGCCGCCCTTCATCTCGTCGGGCTTGAGCTTGCCGTCGCGTGCCTTCTTGGCCAGCTCGCCGCATTCATTGGACAGCTGCACGATGCCCTTGGACCAGACGTCGCGCACCACCGGTACCACCAGGCCGTTGGGCGTGTCGGCGGCAAAGCCGATGTGGCAGTACTTCTTCATCACCAGGCTTTCGCCATCGGGCGACAGCGAGCTGTTGAACTCCGGGTACTGCTTCATCACCGCGCCCACCGCCTTCATGATGAAGGGCAGCAAGGTCAGCTTCAGGTTCAGCTCCTCGCCCTGCGCCTTGCGGAAGGCCTCCAGCTCGGTGATGTCGGCCTCGTCGTTCTGCGTGACATGCGGCACGTTGAGCCAGCTGCGCTGCAGGTGCGCCGCGGAAATCTTGCGGATGCGCGCCAGCGGCTTGTTCTCGATCTCGCCGTACAGCGAGAAGTCCTGCGCCGGGATCGGCGGGATGCCCGCGCCACCTGAGGCGGCGATCGCCGCCGGTGCCGCGCTGAGCTTCGCCTTGACGAAAGCCTGCACGTCCTCGATCACGATGCGCCCGCGCGGACCGGAGCCTTTCACGCGGGCCAGGTCCACGCCGAGCTTGCGCGCGAACTGGCGCGTGGCCGGGCCGGCGTAAGGCACATCACCCGAGACGTTCGTGGAAGCGGCTTCAGCCGCGATTTTCTGCGGAGCCGGCGCAGCAGCTGGCTTCGATGATTCCGCTTCCACCTCAGGCTCGGCGTGCTTGGGTTCCGGAGCCGCCTCGGCCTTCACCGCAGGCGCGACGCCGGCGGCACCTTCCAGCATGCAGACCACGTCGCCCTTCGACAGCTTGTCGCCGAGCTTCACCTTCAGTGCGCGCACGGTTCCGGCCGCGGGCGCCGGAACTTCCATGGTCGCCTTATCCGACTCCAGCACCAGCAGCGGCTGGTCCTTCTCGACCGTGTCGCCGTCCTGCACCAGCAGTTCGATCACCGGCACGTCATGGCTGTCGCCCAGGTCCGGGATGCGGACCTCCAGGCTGCCGCTGCCGCTCGATGCAGGCGCCGCTGCCTTCTGCTCCGTGGCAGGGGCCGCCTTCTTTTCAGGCGCTTCCGGCTTCTTCGCGGGCGCGGCTTCGGGCGCGATCTTTTTCTCCGGGGCAGGCGGGGCTTTGGCGGCTGACGCCGCTCCCACAGGGGCAGACGTTGCCGCCGCCGATTCCAGCTGGCAGATCGCGCTGCCGGCATTGAGCTTGTCGCCGACCTTTACCTTCAGCCCGCGCACCGTCCCGGCGGCTGGTGCCGGCACTTCCATGGTCGCCTTGTCGGATTCCAGCACCAGCAGCGGCTGGTCCTTCTCGACCGTGTCGCCGTCCTTCACCAGCAACTCGATCACCGGCACGTCGTGGCTGTCGCCGATGTCCGGAACCTTCACGTCAATGTTGGCCATGGCTTATACCGTCCAGGGAGCTGCGCGGTTGGGCTTGATGCCGTAGATCTTGATCGCCTGCGAGACGCGCTCGGCGGGCACCTGCTTGCGCTCGGCCAGGGCCTTGAGCGCCTTGACCACGATCCAGCGGCGGTCCACCTCGAAGAAGTCGCGCAGGGCCGGGCGGTTGTCGCTGCGACCGAAGCCGTCGGTGCCGAGCACGTGGTAGGGCATCGGCACGTAGGGGCGGATCTGCTCGGCGTAGGCACGCACCCAGTCGGTGCTGGCGATAGCCGGGCCGCTCATGCCCTTGAGGCATTCCTCCACGTAGCTGAGTTTCGGCTTGGCGTCCGGATGCAGCAGGTTCCAGCGCTCGGTCTCCATGCCGTCGCGCGCCAGCTCGGTGAAGCTGGGCACGCTCCAGACGTCGGCGGTCACGCCCCATTCCTCCTTCAGCAGGTCGGCGGCGGCGATCACCTCGCGCAGGATGCTGCCCGAGCCCAGCAGCTGCACATGCTTCTCGGAAGGCTTCTCTTCCGAGCGCAGCAGGTACATGCCACGGATGATGCCGCTCTCGATGCCGGCCGGCATCGGCGGATGTGTGTGGTTCTCGTTGTAGAGGCTGATGTAGTAATAGAAGTCCTTCTGCTCGACGTACATCTCCTCCATGCCGTGCTGCAGGATCACCGCCAGCTCGTAGGCATAGGCCGGATCGTAGGAACGGCAGTTGGGGATCACCGCGGAGTAGATGTGGCTGTGGCCGTCCTCGTGCTGCAGGCCCTCGCCGTTGAGCGTGGTGCGGCCGGCGGTGGCGCCCAGCAGGAAGCCACGCGCGCGCAGGTCACCCGCCGCCCAGGCCAGGTCGCCGATGCGCTGGAAGCCGAACATCGAGTAGTAGATGTAGAACGGCAGCAGCGGCGTGCCGTGGTTGGCGTAGGCCGTGGCGGCCGCCACCCAGGACGACATGGCGCCGGCCTCGGTGATGCCCTCTTCCAGGATCTGGCCCTTGATGTCTTCCTTGTAGTAGGCCAGCTGGTCCGCGTCTTCCGGCGCGTACTTCTGGCCCACCACCGAATAGATGCCGAGCTGGCGGAACATGCCCTCCATGCCGAAGGTGCGCGCCTCGTCGGGGATGATCGGCACCACGCGCGGGCCCACGTTCTTGTCGCGCAGCAGCGTCTGCAAGAACTGCACGTAGGCCATCGTCGTGCTGATCTCGCGCTCGCCGGTGCCTTCCAGCAGGCGCTGGAAGTTGATCAGCGGCGGAATCTCCAGCTTGTCCTTGGTCGGCCGGCGCTGCGGCAGGTAGCCGCCCAGCTCCTCGCGGCGCGCCTTGAGGTACTGGATCTCCGGCGAGTCCTCGGCCGGGCGGTAGAACGGGATGTCGGCGAGGCGGTCGTCGGAGATGGGGATCTGGAAGCGGTCGCGGAACTTGCGCAGCGCCTCCTCGCCCATCTTCTTCTGCGAGTGCGTGATGTTCTGGCCCTCACCGGCCTCGCCCATGCCGTAGCCCTTCACGGTCTTGGCCAGGATCACGGTGGGCGAGCCTTCGTGCTTCACCGCCGCGGCATAGGCGGCGTAGACCTTGTGCGGATCATGGCCGCCGCGGTTGAGGCGGGCGACGTCGTCGTCCGACATGTTCTCGACCAGGCGCAGCGTCTCCGGCGTCTTGCCGAAGAAGTGCTCGCGTGTGTAAGCGCCGCCCTTGGCCTTGTAGTTCTGGTACTCGCCGTCGACCGTCTCGTTCATGATCTCCATGAGCTTGCCGCTGGCATCCTGCGCCAGCAGCGCGTCCCAGGCCGCGCCCCAGACCACCTTGATCACGTTCCAGCCGGAGCCGCGGAAGATGCCTTCCAGTTCCTGGATGATCTTGCCGTTGCCGCGCACCGGGCCGTCGAGGCGCTGCAGGTTGCAGTTGACCACGAAGACCAGGTTGTCGAGCTTTTCGCGCTCGGCGATGTCGATGGCGCCTAGGCTCTCCGGCTCGTCCATCTCGCCGTCGCCGCAGAAGCACCAGACCTTGCGGCCGGTCATGTCGGCAATGCCGCGGTTATGCAGGTATTTCATCAGCCGCGCCTGGTAGATCGCCATGATCGGGCCCAGGCCCATGCTCACGGTCGGCATCTGCCAGAAGTCCGGCATCAGCCAGGGATGCGGATAGGACGACAGGCCCTTGTCCAGCGCCTCCATGCGGAAACGCTTGAGGTCCTGCTCCGTCAGGCGCCCTTCGAGGAAGGCGCGTGAGTAGATGCCCGGCGTGACATGGCCCTGGATGTAGACCAGGTCGCCGCCCTGCGGATGATCCGGGCCCTTCCAGAAATGATTGAAGCCCACGTCATACAGCGTCGCGGAAGACGCGAAGCTGGCGATATGGCCGCCGATGCCGGCGTGGTCGCGGTTGGCGTTGACCACCATGGCCATCGCGTTCCAGCGGATGATCGAGCGGATCTTCCATTCCAGCGAGTGATCACCGGGGGAGCGCTCCTCCATGCCGACGGGGATCGTGTTCAGGTAAGGCGTGTTGGCCGAGTAGGGCAGGAACACGCCGCTGCGCCGCGCCTTCTGCTGCAAGGCGTCGAGCAGCTGGTGCGCCCGCTCCGGGCCGGCGTGCTTGAGCACGGCCTCGAGCGACTCCAGCCATTCGGCGGTCTCGAGGGCGTCGATATCTTCGTTCTGTGCCACGGCCTGCTCCTCGCCTGCGTGGAAAGTCTGTTTTACCCAATCGGCGGGACTGTAGACAGTGCCCCTCGTATATGTCCAATATATGAATCAGGCATTTGCCATACTTTCTACATATACGTCTCGTGGAACTGCGCCATCTGCGCTACTTCGTCGCCGTGGCCGAGGAGCTGCACTTCACCCGTGCGGCCGCCCGGCTGGGCATCGGCCAGCCACCGCTGAGCCAGCAGATCCAGCAGCTGGAACAGGAGCTGGGCCTGCCACTGTTCCGGCGCCTGCCGCGCGGCGTCGCCCTGACCGACGCCGGGCAGAGCTTCTTCGGCGACGCCCGGGCGATCCTGGCCAACGTGGAATGCGCCAGCGCCCAGGCCCGCCGCGTGGCGCGTGGCGAACAGGGTCGGTTGCGCGTGGGCATGATCAACTCCGCGCCCTTCCATCCCTTTGTCCCCAGAGTGATCCGGGAGTTCGGCCAACGCTATCCGGAAGTGGCCCTGGCGATCGACGAGAACAGCACGCCGGCCCTGGCCGCGGCGGTACTGAACAACACCGCCGACATCGCCTTCGTGCGTCCGCTGTTGGGCGACAGCGCGGGCCTGATCACCGAGCACCTGTTCGACGAGGAGGTGCTGGTGGCCCTGCCGCAGGGCCACCCGCTGGCGCGTTTCCACACGCTGTCGCTGTGGGCCCTGGCCTCGGAGAACTTCGTGCTGTTCCCGCGCCTGGTCGGTTCCGGCCTCTATGACGAGATCATCGCCGCCTGCCAGCGCAGCGGCTTCAGCCCGCGCGTGACGCAGGAGGCCTCGCAGGTGACGTCGATCGTCAACCTGGTGGCGGCGGGCCTGGGCGTGTCGCTGGTACCGGCCTCGATGCAGCAGATCAACTCCGAGGGCGTCACCTACCGCGCCATCGCCGGTGACGCACCGAGCGCGCGCATGAGCCTGGTCTATCGCGAGGGCGATGATTCGCCGACGGTGGCGAACATGGTGGCGCTGGCACGCGAGCGCGTGGCGCGGGGCAAGACGCGGAAGGCGCGCAGCTAGCCTCCTCACGCAGGAGTCGGTTGATGAAGTAGGAGCGGCTGTTAGCCGCGAAGGGCGCTCGCGGCTAACAGCCGCTCCTACTTTGCCTTGCTAGATCAACTTCTCCCGCGCCATCCACTCCAGCGATGCCTCCAGCACCGGCCTGAGCTCTTCCTGCGCCGCACCGCGCACATGGCCGCCGGGCTGCACCACCAGGTCCACCCGCGCACCCGAGCGGCGCAGCGCGGTCTCCAGCGCCAGGCTGCTGGCGGCGGGGATGAAGTTGTCGCGCTCGGCGCGGATCATCAGCACGTGCTGGCCCGGCTTCAGCGTGGCCGCCGCCTGTTCGATGTTGGGCAGGCCGAGCAGGGCATGCAGCAGCCGCGCGCTCATCCAGGCCCCCGCGCGGCCGAGCCAGCCGGCCCTGGGCTCCCAGCGCCGCGCGAACTGGTGCTGGATCACGCCCGGCAGGTCGGCGAAGCCATGCACCAGGATCACCGCGGGAAATCCGGCGTCGGCCGCCGCCAGTGTCGCGAAGGGCGCGCCCGCGCTGACCCCGACCAGCGTGATGCGCCGCGGATCCACGTCGGGGCGCTGGCGCAGTTGCCGATGCAGCACGGCCAGGCCCTCGCGGGTTTCGGCGATGCCGCGGCGCGTCTGCGGCAGCAACCGCGGAATCTCCGACACGCGCAGCTTGCGCGGCAGTTCCACCGGGTAGTCGAAGCCCGCCAGCAGCACCGGCCGGCCGGCGGTCACCAGGTCCAGCGCGCCGGCACCGCGACGATAGCCGCCGAGCAGGATCACAGCAGGCAGCTTTTCCGTCGCCTGCGCCGGGCGCAGCAGTCGTGCTTCCAGCGTGCCGCCGGAAGCCAGCGGCAGCGGCAGGGTTTCCTCCAGCGGCGCGGCGGCAAGCGCCGCGGGCAGCAACAGCGCGAGCGACAAAAGCCAGCGCCGCGCCGCGATCATCACGGGCTAGCGCCGGCCCGGCAGCGGGATTTCCCGCGGATCATGGCCCTGCGTGCGCAGCCAGTCACGCAGCGCCAGGCCGGTCGCGGCCGGCCAGTAGGTGGCCTGTGCCGGTGGCACGCGGATGTACTCCGCCAGCTCCGCGCCGAGCCTGATCTCGCCATCCGCCACCACGTGGTAGGCGATGATGATCTGGTTCATGCGCTCGAAGCGGTAATGGCCGATGAAGCTCGGCGTGCGGCCCTGCAGGCCCAGCTCCTCCTCCACCTCGCGCACCACGGCTTCCTCGGGCGAGGGATCGTCGGCCTCGAGAAAGCCCGTGATCAGCGCGAAGAACTTGCCCGGCCAGGCGACGTTGCGCGCCAGGATCAGGTCCTCGCCATGCTGCACTACCGCCGCCACCACCGGCGTCGGGTTGTTCCAGTGCACATAGCCGCAGCCGGCGCCGCAGCCCATGCGCGGCGTGCCGTCGTGGTCCTGCGGGGCCAGCGGCGCGGAGCACTGCGGGCAGAATCGGAATCCTCGGCTCATGTCTGTCCTTGCTTGATCGCGGCATAGGTGCCGCTGGCTCGCGCCACTTCGCGTTCGCCGATACGGATGATGGTGTTCACGGCAATCCTCGCACGCCCACGCTTCTGCAGCATCTGCAGGAAGCGCGGCCACTCGGCCTCGGGCAGGCGGCTCTCGGCGCTGAAATCGGACAGCGCCGGCTCCAGGTAGTCGCACTCGCTGCGCTGGACCATCAGCTTGGCCTCGACCCCTGCCGCGTCCAGCGCCTGCTGTACCAGCACCCAGCCGCTGAGGATCGCCAGCGTCGACAGGGCGCCGCCGAAGGCGCTGCCATGATGGTTGGCGTTGGCCGCCAGCGGCGCCAGGATCTCCACGCGGCCCGGTTCCTGGCGCAGCACGCGCACGTCCATCGCCGCCGTCAGCGGAATGCTGCGGTGGAGATAGGCCGTGGTCTCGTCGTTGTTCATGGCCGCGGATGATGCCGCCGCCAGGCCCAGAGGTACAACGTTCCGTTGAAGATCACCAGCACCGCGGCACCCGCCAGCTGCAGGCCCGGCGTCAGCCCGGCCGGGTAGATCAGCGGCAGCAGGTAATGATCGATGAAGCCGCCGTCGTAGCCCTGCTGGCCTGCCAACTCCCGCAGGTGGTTCTCCAGCGGCGTCAGCGGGCAGATACCGTGCAGGGCCATGATCCCGGCGGCCCAGGCCAGCACCGGCAGGTGCAGCCAGCGCAGCTTCCAGCGCCAGGCCACCGCCAGCGCGCCGAATACCGCGAACAGGATGAAGCAGAAATGGAAGGCGACGACGGCGTCGGCCAGCAGGGCATGGATCATGCGCGGGCCTTGCCGGGCTTCGGCGGCCTGGGCAGCGGCGCTTCCAGCGCGCCGCCCGCCGCGGCGTCCAGGATGCGCCGAAAGCTCGGGCATTCCATGTGGCTCGGCGCCTTGCAGGCGGCGGCGTGCCGCAGACCGCGGCTCACCGACTGCAGGCGCCGGATTCGGCGGTCCAGTTCATCGGCCTTGGCGACCAGTGCCGTGCGGTCGATGCGCGGGCGTCCGTCCGGCGCGAACATCTGCGTGATCTCTTCCAGCGAGAAGCCGGCGATGCGGCCCAGCGAGACCAGCGCCAAGCGGTCCAGCACGCTGGCCCCGAACACGCGGCGCAGCCCGCGCCGGCCGACCGAGGCGATCAGCCCCTTCTCCTCGTAGTAGCGCAGCGTCGAGGCGGGGACGCCGGAGCGCTCCGCCACCTCGGCGATATCCAGTTCACGCATCGCCTGACCTCAAGTCCGCTTGAAGTCGCAGAGTGCCGCCGCAGATGCTCGAGGGCAAGCCGGCGATTGAGCCGGTCCGTTACTCCGCCCGGACCAGCAGCCCGGCCGTGATGATTTCCGTGGCCAGCGTCACCATCTTGCGCAGCTGCTTCTCGTTCTTGCGCAGGCCATCGGCGCGCCAGCCCAGGCTGATCATGCCGTTCCAGGCCGACCACAGGATCGTCGCCAGCTCGCGGGCATTGGCCTTGCGCACCAGCCCGGCGTCGATGGCCTGCTGCAGCGCCTTGACCATGCGCGCGTTCTGCTCGTCCACGCGCTTGGCGATCTGCCCGTTGAGTTCCTGGCCCGCCGGGCTGCGCCCGGGTTCGGGCGGAAAGGCCAGCAGGCGGAAATAGTCCGGGTAGTCGAGGTAGAACTGCAGGTACTCGGCGGCGGCCGATTGCAGCTGTTCGATCGGCGAGCGCCGGTCCACGTACGCGCGGTCCATGTACTGGCGGTCCACGTCCATGGCGCGCTCGGCCAGGGCCGCCTGCAGGCCGGCCTTGGAGCCGAAGTGGTTGTAGATCGAGGTCACCGCCACGCCGGCACGGCGCGCGATCTCGGCGACCGACAACTCCTCGATGGCGGTTTCGCGCAGGGCTGCCTCGGCGGCCTGCAGCAGGGCCTCGCGGGTCTGGGCACGGCGGGGATCGGGCTGGCGCTTCGCAGTGGTCATGCCGCCACGATATGCATTTTTTGTAACGTTTGCAAAAATCTTTCCAGGGTGCTTGAATATATTTTGTAATGATTACAAAAAAGCTTCCTGACCCTTTGGAGACACCCATGAGCACCTGCAGTGAATTCATCCAGTACGCGATGGCTTTCGAGCAAGCCGCCGCCACCGAGCAGTGGTCCCTGCTCGAGCCGCTGTTCGCGGACGATGCCGTCCACGTGGTCAACGACGGCGGCCCCTTCGCCGGGACGGATCGCGGCCCCGCCGCGGTGGTCGCCGGACTGCGCCGCGTGGTTCACGACATCGATCGCCGCTTCGACGCCCGCATCCCCGAGATCGTCGAAGGCCCGGAGCTGCGCGGCGAGGGTGTCTGGATGCGCTTCCGCCTGCGCCTGCGCCGTGCGGGGCTGCCGGACTTCGTGGTCGACGGCGAGCACCTCACCGTGCACCGCGGCGGCAAGATCGTCGAGTTCCACGAAACGCTGACCCCGGGGCACGGCGAGCAGGCCACGGCCTACCTGCGACAGCACGATGCCGCCTTGCGCCCGGCCGGCTCGCCCCATCGCGCGCCGACCTGCGAGCGCGACCTCAAGGACATCGAGGTGTCGCTGAAGGCGATCTTCGTGCGCTGCTACGGCATGGCCAAGGGCAACGGCGATATCGCCGCGGCGCTGTCGATCTGCCATCCAGATTTCGGCATCGACGCGGTGCCCTTCCGCATGGCCTCGCGCAACCGCAACGAGACCGCGCAACAGCTGGGCCTGTTCTTCCACGCCTTCCCGGATTTCCGCCCGGCGATCGAGGGACTGGTGACCGATGCCAGCGGCGTCGCCTGCTGGGGCACGGTGCGCATGACGCATGGCGGCGACTTCCTCGGCATCCCCGCCAGCGGCAAGACCGCGACGCTGCCGTTCTTCTCCGCCTTCGAGTTCAAGGGCGGGCTGCTGCTGCGCGAGCGCTTCTTCATCGACCTGGCCATGCTCTGCGGCCAAACCGGCCTGCCGCTGCAGCAGGTGCTGCCGGTACTCGAGATGCTGTCGGCACAGACCGCGGCCGCGGCATGAAGACCGTCGATCTTCCCGGCGGCCGGCTGGGCTACCGCGACGAGGGCCAGGGACCGGTGCTGTTGTTGCTGCATGGCACGCTGATCAACGGCGACACCTGGCGCGAGGTGGTTCGCGCCTTGTCACCGCGCTATCGCTGCATCGCACCGGACCTGCCGCTCGGTGGCCAGCCCCTCGCGTTCCCCGACGACGCCGACCTGTCGCCGCCGGGCATCGCCGTGCTGATCGAGCAGTTCGCCACGGCGCTGGGCCTGGAGCGCTTCACGCTGATCGGCAACGACACCGGCGGCGCCTACGCGCAGGTCTACGCCGCGCGTTATCCGCAGCGCGTATCGCATCTGGTATTGAGCAACTGCGATGCGCTGGAGGTATTTCCCCCACGCCACTTCGCATCGCTGCAGGCCAGCCTCAACATCCCCGGCTACCTGTGGCTGATGTCGCTGCTGTTCCGCTCCCGCGCCTTCCTGCGCTCCTCGATGGCACTGGGCCTGCTGTCGCACCGGCTGTCCGGCGAGGACATCCACCAGCGCTACGCGCGTCATTTCATCGCCGACGCCGCCGTACGCCGCAACTTCCGCCGCGTGGCGCGCGGCTGGTCGGCCACGCACACCCTGCAGGCCGCCGAGTCGCTCGCAAGCTTCCAGCCACCGGTGCTGCTGATCTGGGGCGCGGACGACCTGCGACTGTTCCCGCTGTCCCTGGGCGAGCGGCTGGCCGCCGTGTTCCCCAATGCGCACCTGGAGGTGGTCGCGCAGTCCCTGACCTACGTGCAGGAGGATCAGCCGGCGGCCTTCGCCCGGCTGGTGGAAGAATTCGTCGCGGCCTGAGTCGCGTTACTTGCCAATACAGAAGCTGGAGAAAATGCGCCCCAGCAGGTCCTCGTTGGTAAAGCGCCCGGTGATCTCGCCCAGCGCCTCATGCGCCAGGCGCAGTTCCTCGGCGGCGAGTTCCGGTAGGGCAGTTTCGCGCAGGCGGGCCTGCGCGTCGCCGGCCAGGGCGCGCGCGCGGCGCAACGCATCGACGTGACGGCTGCGTGCAGAGAAGGCGCTCTCACCGCTGCTCACGCCGGCGAAGCGGCGGATCTCGGCGAGCAGCAACTCCAGGCCCGCGCCGCTGGCGGCGCTGAAGCGGAGATGACGGCGGCCGTCGCGCTCGAACACCTCGGGCACGTGGCCGCTGAGGTCGCACTTGTTGTGCAGCACCCACACCGGCAAGCCCTCGGGCAGGCTGGCCAGCAGTTGCCGGTCGGTGTCGTCGGCACCGGCGCGGTCGTCCACCAGGTAGAGCCCCAGCTCAGCATTGGCCAGCGCCATGCGCGCACGGCGGATGCCCTCGCGCTCCACCAGGTCCTCGCTGTCGCGCAGGCCGGCGGTGTCCACCACCGTCACCGGCAGGCCATCGAGGTCCAGGTTCTCGCGCAGCACGTCGCGCGTGGTGCCGGCCACCGGCGTGACGATCGCCACCTCGGCGCCGGCGAGGCGGTTGAGCAGCGTGGACTTGCCGACGTTGGGCTGACCGGTGAGTGCCACTACCAGGCCCTCGCGCAGGCGGCGGCCCTGTGCCGCACCGGCCAGCAGGGCATCGAGATTCGCGATCAGTGTTTCCAAGCGTGTGCGCAGGTGGGCGTCGCCCAGCCAGTCGACATCCTCGTCGGAGAAATCCAGCGCGCCTTCGACGAACACGCGCAGCGCCACCAGTTCCTCGGCCAGCGCTTCCACCTGCTTCGACAAGACACCTTCCAGCGAGCGCTGCGCGGCGCGCGCGGCCTGCGCGGTGCCGGCGTCGATCAGGTCGGCCACCGCCTCGGCCTGCGCCAGGTCCATGCGGCCGTTGAGGAAGGCACGCTCGGAGAATTCGCCCGGCCGCGCTACGCGCGCGCCGAGCTGGCAGGCGCGGCGCAGCAGCAGGTCCAGCACCACCGGGCCACCATGACCCTGCAGCTCCACCACGTCCTCGCCGGTGTAGGACTGCGGGCCGGGGAAGCGCAGCACGATGCCCTCGTCCAGCGTGCTCGCATCGGCGGCGCGGAAGGGTCGCAGGCCGGCCTGGCGCGGCGCCGGCAGTGGCCCGGCGATAGCGGAGGCGATGGCCTGCGCCGCGGGGCCGGACAGGCGCAGGATGCCGACGCCGCCGCGACCGGGCGCGGTGGCAATGGCGGCGATGGTGTCGGTGACGGCGCTCATGCGCGGCAGCTTAGCTTGGCCCGTGCAAACGAAGAAGGGAGCGGCGTGAGCCGCTCCCTTCCGTTGCTGCAGAAACCCTTGGGGGTTCCTTATTCGTTGGCTTACTTCTTCGCTAGCGCCTTCGCGCCTTCTTCACGCTCCAGCTTGCGCGTGATGAAGAACTGCTGCGCGATGCCGATCAGGTTCGAGGTCACCCAGTAGAGCACCAGGCCCGACTGGAAGAAGGCGAAGAAGGCGGTCATGCCGATCGGCATCACGTTCATGATGCGCTGCTGCATCGGGTCCATCGCCGTGTTGCCCGACAGCTTCTGCTGCACGAACATGGTGATGCCGAACAGCACCGGCAGCACGTAGAACGGATCCGGCGCGGTCAGGTCGTTGAACCACAGCACCCACGAGGCCTGGCGCAGCTCCACCGATTCCAGCAGCACCCAGTACAGCGCGATGAACACGGGGAACTGCACCAGCAGCGGCCAGCAGCCGGCCAGCGGGTTGAAACCCTCTTTCTTGTAGAGGTCCATCATCGCCTTCTGCTGGCGCTCGCGGTCGTCGCCGTAGCGCTCCTTGATGTCCTGCAGCTTGGGCGCGAACTTCTTCATCTTGGCCATCGAGCGGTACTGCGCTTCCGACAGCTTGTACATCACGCCCTTGACCAGGATGGTCAGCAGGATGATGGCCCAGCCCCAGTTGCCGGTGAGCTTGTACAGCTTCTCCAGCAGCCAAAACAGCGGCTCGGAGATCGGCGTGAGGATGCCGTAGTCCACCGTCAGTTCCAGGCCCTTGGCATGGGTGCCGATGCTGTCCTGCAGCTTGGGGCCGATGTAGAGGCCGGTGTTAAAGGTGGCCTGCGCACCCGGCTCCAGCTTCTGCGTGGCGCCGACGTACTGCGCCACGTAACCGTGCTGCGAGGAAGGCTTGGCGCTGAGCGTCAGGGCCTCGCCCGGCGGCGGCAGGATGGCGGTGACGAAGTAGTGCTGCAGCATGGCGATCCAGCCGCCGTTCTGCTGCTTGTCCACCGGCTCCTTGGCCAGCTTCTCCAGCTTGGTCTTGGCAAAGCGGTAGCCGTCGCCGCCCGCTTCCTTCTGCTCGTAGAGGCCTACGCCGGTGAAGGTGGCCGCGAAAGCCGGCTCGTCGCCGCTCTTGAAGTCGGTCCGTGCGATACGCACGTAGGGGCTGGCCTCCAGCGCCGCGGCACCGGTATTGGTCAGCGCCTGCTGCAGCTCGATCTGGTAGCTGCCGCGCTTGAATCGGTAGGTCTTGGTGGCGCTGAGACCGTTCTGCTGCGTGGTCAGCACCACGTCGAGATGGTCGGAGCCTTCCACCAGGCGGTAGTCGTTCTGCGGTGCCGTGTACATCGTCTTGTGCGTGACCAGCGGCTCCTTGCTGCCGGCCAGGCCACTCTGCAGCACGTAGTAGCGGCCGTTGCTGTCATCCAGCAACGCGAAGTTCTGGTCCTTCTGGTCCTTGTGGACCGGATAGCCCTTCAGCTCCACGCGGCGCAGCTCAGCGCCCTCGGTGGAGATCTCCGCGACGTAGAGGTCCGTCTCCACGCGGATGCGGCGCGCCGGGCCAGAGGTCACCGCGCTGGCAGGGGCGGGGACGGCCGCACCGGTGGCGGGGTCGGTGACCGTGGCCGGCGCGGCAGTGGGCACGTCGTCGATCGCGCTGGTATTGGCGGCGGCGGCCGTAGCGGCCGGTGCCTGCGGCAGCGGCTTGACGCCGTAGTCCTTCTGCCAGGCCTGGTAGATGAAGAACAGCACGACGCCCAGCAGAGCGATCAGGATGAAACGGCGGTTTTCCATGGCGGTCAGTGGTGCGGGCAGTCGCAGGACTTCTGCGGTGTCGGCCCTAGGTGTTCGGGAACGGGATCGTAGCCACCGGGATTCAGGGGGTGGCAGCGCACGAGGCGGCGTAAGCCTATCCACCCGCCGCGCCAAAAGCCATGGCGGCGGATCGATTCAGCAGTGTAGTGGGAGCAGCTGGGGTAAAAACGGCAGCGCGGCCCCAGCAGCGGGCTGATGAAGAGCTGGTAGCAGCGGATCAGGAAGAGGCTGAGGGTGCGCATTTGGCAGCCGCTCGGGTCCAGAGCCGGTCGAGGATGTCGCTGAGCTGTTCGGGCGTGGCCTGCAGGCAGCCACCGCGGGCCAGGATCACGATGTCCATGGCGGGGAAGCCGGAGCGCCGGGTCCGGAAGCTTTCACGGATCTGACGCTTGATGCGGTTGCGGTCCACCGCGCGCGGTACCGCTTTCTTGGGTACCGCCAATCCCAGCCGGGACTCTGAGGAGTCCCCGCTGGAAACGACTAGCGCGGTCAGCCACTTCTCGTTAAGGCGGCTGCCGCGCTCAAAAGCCGCCTTGAACTCGCCGGGCTTCTGCAGGCGGGCGCGCCGCGGAAAGCGCGCCGTCACGAACCGATCCTTACGGGATCAGACGCTTGCGGCCCTTGGCGCGGCGGCGCGAGATGACCTTGCGGCCACCGACGGTCGCCATGCGGGCGCGGAAGCCGTGCGTGCGGGCGCGACGCGTGTTCTTCGGCTGGAAAGTACGCTTGGTTGCCATGACATCACCCTGAAAACATGTGTTGGTGCAAAAGGGCGCGGATTCTATCCCTTGCCGGGCTCGCAGGGCAAGCTGCCGGGCGGTCCCAGGCTGTGGATAAGTCACCCCTGAACGGGTAGACTGCCTGCCCGGCGCGACAGACGCCCCCATACTAATTATTAGAAGCGAGATGCACTCTTCGGAAGAACTTTGGACGCAGTGCGTGCGCTGGCTCGAGGCCGAACTGCCCGACAAGGACATCGCCACCTGGATCCGGCCGCTGCACCCGATCGCCTCGCGCGAGCGGCTGCTGTTGCTGGCGCCCAACCGCATTGTCCTGGATCGCGTACGCCAGGACTTCCTGGGCACCATCCGGCGCGCCGTGCGCGCCAGCTCCGGCGAGACCCTGCCGGAGGTCGAGCTGGCCGTGGGCAGCGCCGAGACCCGCGCGCCCGCCGGCCCGTCCAGCACCCCGGCCGCCGGCCCGGAGCCCGTCGTGGCACCGGCCCTCCCGGACGAGCCGCCGGTGGCCAACGCACCGAAGCTCGATTCACGTTTCACCTTCTCCAATTTCATTGAAGGCAAGTCCAACTCCCAGGCGCGGGCCGCGGCCCAGTACGTCGGCGAGTCCCCGGGCGGTGCCTACAACCCGCTGCTGATCTACGGGCCGACCGGGCTCGGCAAGACCCACCTGATGCACTCCATCGGCAACGAGATCCAGCGGCGCAACCCGCAGGCCCGCGTGGCCTACCTGTTCGCCGAGCAGTGGATGAGCCAGTACGTCACCGGCGTGCGCCACGGCCGCTGGGACGACATCAAGTCTTATTACCGCTCGGTCGATGCCCTGCTGATCGACGACATCCAGTTCTTCGCCTACAAGGAGAAGACGCAGGAGGAGTTCTTCCACGCGTTCAACTCCCTGATCGACAGCCGCAAGCAGATCGTGCTGACCTGCGACCGCTACCCGAAGGACGTGGACGGCATCGACGAGCGCCTGAAGTCGCGTTTCACCTGGGGTCTGTCCGTGGCGGTGGAAACACCGGACCTGGAAACCCGCATCGCGATCCTGCAGAGCAAGGCCGAGGCCAGCCATGACCTCAAGCTGCCGGACGACGTCGCCATGTTCGTGGCCCAGCGCGTGCGCTCCAGCGTGCGCGACCTGGAAGGCGCGCTGCACCGCCTGGCCGCCAGCGCCCGCTTCCGTGGCGAGCCGCTGACCATCGAGTTCGCCCGCACCACGCTGAAGGACATGCTGGCCGCCTACGAGCGCCAGGTGACCATCGAGAACATCAAGCGCAAGGTGGCGGACTACTACAACATCCGCGTATCGGACCTCAGCTCGCCGCGCCGCACCCGCACGCTGGCGCGCCCGCGCCAGATCGCGATGGCCCTGGCCAAGGAGCTGACCCAGCACAGCCTGCCGGAGATCGGCGAGTCCTTCGGCAAGGATCACACCACCGTGCTGCACGCCTGCCGCAAGGTGGCCGAGCTGCGCGAGCAGGACCTGAAGATCCGCGAGGACTACGAAAACCTGCAGCGCCAGCTCGGTTTCTGAGGCCAGCGGGGCAGGGCATATATAAGGAATAACAAGCTGTGGACGGAGTGCATGGCAAACCTTCGGAAAACACTTGCAACAAGCTGTGGATAAATTAAGCTCAAGGTTTATCCACAGTTCATCCGAAGGCTGGCAGCCCACCTGTCCAGCCCCGGAAACAGGCTTCAAGCGATTGATGCAGAAGCATTAATCGAAAGTTATCACCAGCGGCATGCGGTCCTTGTTGTTATTGTTTTTACATCATTAATCAATCTACATATTAATAAGGTGATGTCATGAAACTCCAAGTGGGGAGAAACGAGCTGCTCGCAGCACTCTCTGCGGTCATCGGCGTAGTCGAACGTCGCCAGACCTTGCCGGTGCTCTCCAACTTCCTGATGGAGACCCGCGAGGACGAGCTGATCGTTACCGGTACCGACCTGGAGATCGAGCTGGAAGCCCGCGCCCGCGTGCAGAACCTCGCACCGGGCCGTGCCACCCTGCCGGCCCGCAAGCTGTTCGACATCTGCCGCGGCCTGCCCGAAGGCGCCGAGATCTCGCTGGACGTGTCCGGCGACAAGGCCACGCTCAAGTCCGGCCGTAGCCGCTACTCCCTGTCCTGCCTCAAGGCCGACGAGTTCCCCGCCATGGGCCGCCTGGCCGAAGGCCGTGAGCTGACGATCCCGCGCCGTGCCATGCGCACGTTGATCGAGCGCACGCAGTTCGCCATGGCCCAGCAGGACGTCCGCTACTACCTCAACGGCCTGCTGCTGGAAGTCACCGCCAAGCGCGTGCGCTGCGTGGCCACCGACGGCCACCGCCTGGCCATGAGCGAGGCTGTCCTGGACACCGGCTTCAAGGACAACCTGCAGGTCATCGTGCCGCGCAAGGCCGTCATGGAGCTGACCCGCCTGCTGGACCCCAGCGACGAGCCGGTGACGCTGAAGATCGGCGCTGGCCAGATCCAGGTCGACGTGGACGTGGTCCGCATGACCTCCAAGCTTATCGACGGCCGCTTCCCGGATTACGAGCGCGTGATCCCGGATTCCGGCGACAAGAAGCTGCAGGCCGACCGCGAGCTGGTGAAGCGCGCCCTGGCCCGTACCGCGATCCTGTCCAACGAGAAATTCCGCGGCGTGCGCCTGGCGCTGGACGGCACCAAGCTGGTCCTGCAGACGCACAACCCCGAGCACGAAGAGGCCGAGGAAGATCTGGAAGTCAGCTACGAGGGCAGCGCCCTGGAGATCGGCTTCAACGTGAACTACCTGCTGGACGCCCTCGGCGCACTCAGTGGCGAGCAGTTCGTGATGGAGCTGAAGAACTCGGATTCCAGCGGCCTGATCCACGCGGCGGACGACACCTCCAGCAAGTACGTCGTGATGCCGATGCGGCTCTAAGCGGCGCATGTCGTATCTCGCCCAACTCGGGGCGGAAAACTTCCGGGTGTTCGAAACCTTGAGCCTGCGGTTCCACCGCAGGCTCAATTTCGTTTATGGGGACAACGCAGCGGGCAAGACCACGCTGCTGGAACTGGTCCATGTCCTCAGCCGTGGGCGCTCCTTCCGCGGCAGCAGCCTGCAGGATGGTGCCGGCCCAGCCGGTAAGCACTGGCGCCTGCGCGGGCGCTACCAGGGCGAGGAGATGATGCCGGCGGTCGTGGTGGATGCCGCCTGGGCCCAGGGCGAGCTGGCGCAGAAGCGGGCAGGGCAGGCCGCAACCCGGCTTGAGCTATTGCGTGAATATCCTGTGCAAATCCTTGAACCAGGCCTGCATAAGTTATTGCAGGATGGGCCCAGCTATCGGCGTGGTTTCCTGGATTGGGGTGTGTTCCACGTGGAACAAGGCTTCCATCCGGCTTGGCGGCGCTACAGCCGGGCCTTGAGGCAGCGGAACCTGGCCCTGCGCCAGCGGGCACCGGAGCGGGAGCTGGAACCCTGGACGGCAGAATTGGCCCAATCCGGGGAACAGGTCCACGCCTACCGCCTGGCCCAGCTCGAAGCCCTGCGTCCTTATATGGAGCGCCTGGTGCCGCGGTTGCTGGATACCGACGACTGCTCGCTGGACCTGCAGGCTGGTTGGACCGCAGGGCAGGGGCTGCGCCAGACCCTGGACGCCCACCTCGCGCGGGACCGGCAGCAGGGCATGACCCTGGACGGACCCCAGCGGGCCGAGCTGCGCCTGCGCCTGTTCCAGCGCCAGACCAAGACCCTGGTCAGCCGTGGGCAGCAGAAACAGCTGATTGCCGCCCTGCTCCTGAGCCAGTGTGAATTGATCCGGGATACCACTGGAATCGCCCCCATATTGCTTGTGGATGATTTTGGATCGGAGCTTGGCGAGGACTACCAGAAGCGCTTGTTCCAGACGCTTCAGGACTACTCAGGCCAACTCTTCATCACCAGCTTTGCCCCTTCCGGCGTGCTGGAAAATATCGGAGAAGGCGCTGTGTTCCACGTGGAACATGGTCGCTGCAAAGCCATATCTCTCTAGGGTCTCCCTAGGGTCGGGTCAGGCCGAACCCCCTGAAAATGCTAAAATGACAGCTGTCCTACAGGTCGAATCCATGACTGTTCAGCCGAACAACGAATACGACGAATCCAGCATCCAGCAGCTCGAGGGCCTGGAGGCCGTTCGCAAGCGTCCGGGTATGTATATCGGCGACACCTCCGATGGCAGCGGCCTGCACCACATGGTGTTCGAGGTGGTGGATAACTCTGTGGATGAAGCCCTCGCCGGCCACTGCGACGACATCGTTGTCACGATCCATTCGGACAACTCGATCAGCGTCACCGACAACGGCCGCGGCATCCCCGTGGGCATCAAGTTCGACGACAAGCACGAGCCCAAGCGCACCGCCGCCGAGATCGTGATGTGCGTGCTGCACGCCGGTGGCAAGTTCAACCAGAACAGCTACAAGGTCTCCGGTGGCCTGCACGGCGTGGGCGTGTCCTGCGTCAACGCCTTGTCCAGCAAGATGACCCTGACCATCCGCCGTGATGGCCAGAAGCACTTCCTGGAGTTTGCCCGCGGTGTTCCACAGAACCGCCTGGTGGAAGTGCAGAACGGCGTGGAGGTCTCCCCGCTGAAGATCCTGGGTCCGGCCGAGGGCCGTGGTACCGAGGTGCACTTCATGGCCGACGACGAGATCTTCGGCAAGATCGAGTGGCACTACGACATCCTGGCCAAGCGCCTGCGCGAGCTGTCCTTCCTGAACAACGGCGTGAAGATCCGCCTGATCGACGAGCGCAGCGGCCAGGAGGAGAACTTTGCCTTCTCCGGCGGCGTGAAGGGCTTCGTCGAGTACATCAACCGCGCCAAGACGCCGCTGAGCCAGAAGGTGTTCTACGCCAGCGGCGCGGCCATGGTCTCCGGCAGCACAGGCGGCCCGGTCGAGATCGCCGTGGAAGTGGCGATGCAGTGGAACGACAGCTACCAGGAACAGGTGCTGTGCTACACCAACAACATCCCGCAGTCCGACGGCGGCACACACCTGACCGGCCTGCGCGCGGCGATGACCCGCGTGATCAACAAGCACATTGAAGAATCCGGCGTCGCCAAGAAGGAAAAGATCGACATCACCGGCGACGACATGCGCGAAGGCCTGGCCTGCGTGCTGTCGGTGAAGATGCCGGACCCGAAGTTCGCCTCGCAGACCAAGATGAAGTTGGTGTCCTCCGAGGCTCGTCCGGCAGTGGAAGAAGTGGTGACCGAGAAGCTCGCCAACTTCCTGCTGGAGAATCCGGGCGAGGCCAAGATCATCGTCGCCAAGATCGTGGAAGCCGCCCGCGCCCGCGAGGCCGCTCGCAAGGCCCGCGACATGACGCGCCGCAAGGGCGTACTCGACGGCATGGGCCTGCCCGGCAAGCTGGCGGACTGCCAGGAGAAGGATCCGACCAAGTCCGAACTGTTCCTGGTCGAGGGTGACTCCGCAGGCGGCTCGGCCAAGCAGGGCCGCGATCGCCAGTTCCAGGCGATCCTGCCGCTGAAGGGCAAGATCCTGAACGTGGAGCGCGCGCGCCTGGAGAAGATGCTGTCCTCCCAGGAAGTGGCCACGCTGATCACGGCGCTTGGCTGCGGCATCGGCAAGGACGAGTTCAAGCCCGAGAAGCTGCGCTACCACCGCATCATCATCATGACCGACGCGGACGTGGACGGCTCGCACATCCGCACGCTGCTGCTGACCTTCTTCTACCGCCACATGTTCACGCTGGTGGAGCGCGGCCACATCTATATCGCGCAGCCGCCGCTGTACAAAGTGAAGGCCGGCAAGAACGAAACCTACGTGAAGGACGACCACGCCCTCAACGACTGGCTGATCTCCACCGCGCTGAACGACGCCCAGCTGATCCCGGCCGTAGGCCAGCCGGCGCTGCCGACGGAAGAGCTGGAGCGCCTGGTGCGCGAGTACGCCGCGGTACAGGGCAGCATCGAGCGCCTGGGCCGCCGCTACGACCACCATGTGCTGCAGACCCTGGCGCGCCTGGCGCCGGTGCCGCCCACGGACGAGAACGAGCTGCGCGGCTGGGCCGAGCGCTTCTTCCTGGCCCTGAACGAAGGTGGCCTGGTCGGCAGCTTCTCGGTCAACCCGCAGATGGGCGCCGAGGGCCCGCTGCTGGAGGTCTCGCGCCGCTTCCACGGCAACACGCAGATCTTCAGCTTCAACCACGACTTCTTCGCCAGCCCCGACTACCGCCGCATTGCCGCGCTGCGCGAGACCACCGCCAGCCTGATCGGCGCCGGTGCGCAGGTGAAGCGCGGCGAGCGCCAGCCGGCGGCCGTGTCGAGCATCGACGACGTCTTCACCTGGCTGCTCGGCGAAGCCCGCCGCGGCCTCGGTATCCAGCGCTACAAGGGCCTGGGCGAGATGAACCCCGAGCAGCTGTGGGAAACCACGCTGAACAAGCTCAACCGCCGCCTGGTGCGCGTCAACATCGACGACGCTGTCGCCGCCGACCAGATCTTCACCACGCTGATGGGTGAGCAGGTCGAGCCGCGCCGTGACTTCATCGAGAAGAACGCGCTGCTGGCCAGCATTGATCTCTAAGGGAAGCAAAGCCGTGAAGTCGCTGAACGTCGAGCTGGCGGACCGCAGCTACCCGATCCGTATCGGTAACGGCCTGCTGGCCGACGCCCGCCAGTACGCCGAGGCGGAAGGCCGCCGGCTCAAGCTGGTGACCGACAGCAACGTTGCGCCGCTGTACCTGGCTCACGTGCTTAAGGCTTTGAATTTAAAGGAAGAAGACGCGCTGATCCTGCCTGCGGGCGAGGAACACAAGAGCTGGGCGACGGTGGAGCGGGTGCTCGACTGGATGCTCGGCGCGCGCCTCAACCGCGACGGCCTGCTGGTGGCCCTGGGTGGCGGCGTGATCGGCGACATGGCCGGCTTTGCCGCGGCGATCTACCAGCGCGGCATCGACTTCATCCAGATCCCCACGACGCTGCTGGCGCAGGTGGACTCCTCGGTCGGCGGCAAGACCGGCGTGAACCATCCACGCGGCAAGAACATGATCGGTGCCTTCCACCAGCCGCGCCTGGTGCTGGCCGACACCGCCGCGCTGCGCACGCTGCCGCAGCGCGAGCTGCTGGCCGGCATCGCGGAAGTGATCAAGTACGGCATGCTCGCCGACAGCGACTTCTTCAAGTGGCTGGAGCAGCGCCTGGACGACCTGCTGGTGCTCGACACCGACGCGCTGACAAAGGCGATCTACCGCAGCTGCGAGCTCAAGGCGCGCATCGTGGCGCAGGACGAGCGCGAGTCGCTGGCCGGCGGCGCCGGCCCGCGCGCGTTGCTGAACCTGGGCCACACCTTCGGCCACGCCATCGAGACCTACACCGGCTACACGCAGTGGCTGCACGGCGAAGCCGTGGCCACGGGCCTGGTGATGGCCGCGGATCTCTCCGCGCGCCTGGGCTGGATGAGTGTCAAGGATGCCGAGCGCTGCACCCAGCTGGTGGCCCGCGCCGGCCTGCCGGTGAAGCCGCCGGCCGGCATGACGCCGGACCAGTTCCTGGAACTGATGGGCCACGACAAGAAGGTGGCCAACGGCAAGCTGCGCCTGGTGCTGATGCGCGGCATCGGCTTGGCGGTAGTCAGCGGTGACTTCGACAAGGCGGCGCTGCAGGCGACGCTGGAGCATTTCACGGCAGCGTGATTGTTCCACGTTTTCCGTTGTGCCCCTCGCCCGCTTGCGGGAGAGGGGATGGGGAGAGGGTTTCTGTAGCTCTTGCTGATAGTGCTAGCTTCATGTTTCACAGCACCCTCTCCCTAGCCCTCTCCCGCAAGCGGGCGAGGGGACACAAGCAGAGAGCAAACCGGAATAGACTCTGCCCACGATGAGCGCCGACCTCGCCCCCTACGCCGCCAGTGAAGCGCACTCGCGCGGCCGACTCCACGTGGAACCACCGCCGGGCAACCGTGGCGAATTCCAGCGCGACCGCGATCGCATCATCCACTCGGCAGCGTTCCGCCGGCTGGAGTACAAGACACAGGTCTTCATCAATCACGAAGGCGATCACTTCCGCACACGGCTGACACATTCGCTGGAAGTGGCGCAACTCGCGCGCACCATCGCGCGCAACCTGCAGCTCAACGTCGATCTGTCCGAGGCCATCTCGCTGGCGCACGATCTTGGCCACACGCCCTTCGGCCATGCGGGCCAGGATGCACTCAACAGCTGCATGCAACCCTATGGCGGCTTCGAGCACAACCTGCAGTCGCTGCGCGTGGTCGATCACCTGGAAGACAAGTACGCGAGCTTCCGCGGACTCAATCTTTCCTTCGAGACGCGTGAAGGCATCCTCAAGCATTGCTCGCTGAAGAACGCGCGCAAGCTGGGCGAGATCGGCGAGCGCTTCATCAAGCGCCAGCAGCCGAACCTCGAGGCGCAGCTGGCGAACCTCGCCGACGAGATCGCCTACAACAACCACGATATCGACGACGGACTGCGCGCCGAATTGCTCTCCGTGGAACAGATGCGCGAGGTGCCGCTGTTCCGCCGTCATCACGACGAGGCGCTGAAGGCACACGGCGACAAGCTCAACACCAAGCAGGCGCGCCACGAGACCATCCGCCGCATCATCAATACGCTGGTGGTGGACCTCACCGAAACCTCGCGCGCCAACCTCAAGGCCGCCCAGCCCAAGAGCATCGACGAGGTGCGCGAGCGCGACAAGCCGCTGATGGCCTACAGCGAGGACGTGGCGGCGGAGTCACGCGCGCTGAAGAAGTTCCTGTTCGACAACCTCTATCGTCATCACCGCGTCTACCGCATGACGACGAAGGCGCAGCGCGTGGTGCGCGAGCTGTTCGAGGCGCTGCACGGCGACGTGAAACTGCTGCCGCCGGATTTCTACGACGAGGCCAAGCAGTCGGAAGACGAAGCGGGCCGTGCGCGCGTGGTGGCGGATTACATCGCGGGGATGACGGATCGCTACGCACTGGATGAGCACGAGCGCTTGTTTGATCCGCGGCGACTCCGGTGACGACGCAAATTCCTTCCGTAGGATGTGGTGAGCGCAGCGAACCGCATCAATCGAAGGATGAATCGGGTTGATGCGGTTCGCTGCGCTCACCACATCCTACGGAGAGCAGCCCAGCCCACATGCGGCTGCGGGCGCGCACCTCGATACGCTTCGCTGCGCTACGCACTCGGTGTGAACGGGTTGGGAGAGTCGTCAGGCTTTTAACTCACCCGCCCCTTTCCCGACCCATTCCTCCCGAGTGCCGCGTCCCTCGATACAACCCGCCAAGGCGTGTCACTCGGGAGGAACGGACCATGGTGTATCGCGGGCGCGACGGACTCCGTCCACGTGGAACCTCCAACCAAATCCCTGAAAAAGCAGATTAATTATCTGACCGTTCGGTCAGATATCGTCCGTTTGCAGATATCCGGATGGGGTTGTCGGCGGCGATAGCCGACTCCCTAGGCTCCTGAAGCGCAATTCGCGCATGAGGAGACCACTACAAATGAAAGCGACACAGCTGCTCCTGGTGTTGGGGATCACCACCCTGGCCGCGCCGGCCCAGGCGCTGAACATCGTGCTGTCCAACGACGATGGATTCGAAACCGCGAACGTCCGCGCGCTGTACCAGCGCCTGAAGGCCGCGGGGCATGACGTGATCGTGTCGGCGCCGACGCAGAACAACAGCGGCCGCGGTGGCTCGATGAATTTCCTGGTGCCGGTGACGCCGATGGCCAAGGCCAGCCGGCATGGCAGCGTCGCGGCGGGCTCGCCGGGCGTGGGCAAGGATGCGGGCGATGCGGATGTGTTCTACGTGGACGGCACGCCGGTGATGTCGATGCTGCACGGGCTCGACGTGGTGGCGGTGAAACGCTGGGGCCAGCAGCCGGACCTGGTCGTCTCCGGCCCCAACGAGGGCAACAACACCGGGCTCATCAACAACTCCTCCGGCACGGTCAACAACCTGCTGTACGCGGTGAACCGCGGCATCCCGGCGATCGCGGCGAGCTACGAGGGCACGGAGGCGCGCTCGCACACGGCGCTGACAGCAGGCGCGCTGGAATACGAGATCGCCGACGTGGTGGTGAAGCTGGTCGATGCGCTGGAAGACAAGCGCGTGGCGGGCCAGCCGCTGCTGCCGCCGGGCGTGGGGCTCAACCTCAACATCCCCAAGGTGACGGCGACGGGCCAGGCGGCAGCCCTGCCCTTCCGCTTCGCGCGCATGGGCCTGGCCACCGAGTACCAGCCGGTGTTCTACGAGAAGCTGTCGGACAGCCCGATAGCCGTGGGCTTTGGCGCGGGCGTGGCCTACCCCGGCATCTCGTTTGCCAACGACGTGATCGCGCCGCCGGCCGGCGTGGTGATCGCGCAGGACGACAGCGAGCTGTCGGAGTTCAACGTGATGAAGGGGCACGCGATCCCGGTGACGGTGGTCGAGGGTGTGCCGCAGGGGCGCCGCAGCAACGAGGAGCTGGTGAAGATCCAGCTGCGTGACCTGCTGGGTGCAGCGCCGTGAGCGCCCGCTTCGCGTTGACGCTGCTGGCGGCCTCGCTGGCGCTGGCCGGCTGCAGAGACAAGGACGACCAGCCAGACCCGGGGCCGAAGCTGGAGCTGCCGGCGCTGGCCACCGGCGCGCATGCGCTGCGCCTGGACGGCGATGCGGCAGGCATTTCGGGCTGGGGCTTCGTGGCGGCGGATGGGCGTGGCTTCGTGCTGCTGGCACCGGAGTCCAACAGCCCGGCGACGGCGGTCTACACCCGCGCGGGCAGCGGCCAGGCCTGGCGCCGGGTGCCGGCAGCCACCGCGCCCGCGACGCTGACGGCGGCGCTGGACGAGCCGCAGCCGGCCGCTGCGGCGCCGGAGCTGGCAGGCAGCTACCAGGCGCTGGTGGGCGGCGCCCCCGCCCGCTTCACGGTGACGGCCGACGGTGCCATCACCGCCGGGGCCGGCGATTGTGCGCTCAGCGGTCGGATCGATGCCGGCAAGGGCTATGGCGGGGCCTTGCCGGTACAGGCAAGCGTCGCTGGCTGCGCGGCCCTGGCGGGAAACTATCAGGGCCTGGCCTTCGCCGATCCGGACGCCGATAACGCCCGATTCCGGGTGGTTCTTCACGACAGCACGAAAATCGTGGATTTCTATGCCTTCGCGCGCTAATTGGCCCCGATCTTGCTCATTGAGCCCGGCTTTGCCGGGCTTTTTTGCTGAATGGGGTGAGACCAATTTGTGAAAACGGTTCCATTTCGGGCCTGTGATTGACGGTCCGCGTTCCATTCTTATAATGGAATGTTGCACCGCAGCGATTCGCCCCCCGTCTGGTCACCCGCAAAGTGTCCGCAGGCCGCGCCAAACCGCAGGCCGGGGGAAGTGTCGCCGTTGGAAAGCTGTAATCAAACGCAAGGTAGAAAGGTCATGACAACCCAGCAAGGGCTTTACCGCCCGGAATTCGAGCGCGACAGCTGCGGCTTCGGGCTCATCGTGCAGATGGACGATCAACCCTCCCATTGGGTGGTTGAGACGGCCATTGGTGCCCTGGCGCGCATGACCCACCGTGGTGCCATTGCCGCCGACGGCAAGACCGGCGACGGCTGCGGCCTGCTGATGAAGAAGCCGGACCGCTTCCTGCGCATGAAGGCCAAGGAAGCCGGCATCAAGCTGGATGCGCGCGCGCCCTACGCCGCGGGCAACGTCTTCCTGTCCACCAATGAAACCGTGGCCGCGCGTGCGCGCGAGCTGATGGCCGAGGCCTGCGCGGCCAACGGCCTGGTGCTGGCCGGCTGGCGCAAGGTGCCGGTGAACCCGGAAGCCTGCGGCGCCGAAGCGCTGCGCACCCTGCCCGTGGTGGAGCAGGTGTTCATCACCGGCGGCAAGGACACCAGCAACTTCGACCTCGCCCTGTTCAAGGCGCGCCGCCGCGCCGAGAAGGCGATCGACGCCGCGGGCGACGGCGACTTCTACATCACCTCGCTGAGCTCGCGCGTGCTGGTGTTCAAGGGCCTGGTGATGCCCTCGTACCTGCCGGTCTTCTACGTGGACCTCAGCGACGAGGACCTGGAGAGCTCGCTCTGCGTGTTCCACCAGCGCTTCTCCACCAACACCATGCCCAAGTGGCGGCTGGCGCAGCCGTTCCGCTTCCTGGCGCACAACGGTGAAATCAACACCGTCTCCGGCAACCGCAAGTGGGCGCTGGCGCGCGCCAAGAAGTACCAGTGCGCCAACCTGCCGGACATCAATGAGGTCGCCCCGCTGGTGACCATGGACGGCTCCGACTCGCAGTCGCTCGACAACATGCTGGAAGTGCTGCTGGCCGGCGGCATGGACCTGTTCCAGGCGATGCGCGCGCTGATCCCGCCCGCCTGGCAGAACGTGGAAAGCCTGGATGCCGACCAGCGCGCGTTCTACGAATACAACTCGCTGCAGATGGAGCCCTGGGACGGCCCGGCCGGCATCGTGCTGACCGACGGCCGCTATGCCGCCTGCGCCACCGACCGCAACGGCCTGCGCCCGACCCGCTACGTGGTCACCCGCAACCGCGTGCTGACCATCGCGTCCGAGATCGGCGTGTATGACTACCCGCCGGAGAGCGTGCTCGAGAAGGGCCGCCTGCGTCCGGGCCAGATCCTGGCGGTGGACACCGAGAGCGGCAGCCTGCTGCGCCCGGCCGACATCGACAAGATGCTCGCCGGCCGCCGCCCGTACAAGCAGTGGCTCAAGCAGGGCATCAAGCGCCTGGAGGCCGTGCTGATCGACGACGCCGGCAAGCTCGAGAAGCTGCCGGGCGACCAGGTGCGCGTCTACGAGAAGCTGTTCGGCCTCTCCTATGAAGAGCGCGACCAGGTGCTGCGCGTGCTGGCCGAGAGCGGCCAGGAGACCGTGGGCTCCATGGGCGACGACACCCCGTTCGCGGTGCTGTCGCAGAAGGAACGCTCGGTCTACGACTACTTCCGCCAGCAGTTCGCGCAGGTGACCAACCCGCCGATCGACCCGCTGCGCGAGCAGATCGTGATGTCGCTGGAGTGCTCGCTGGGCGCCGAGCACAGCATGTTCGAGGAAACCGCCGAGCGCGCCGCGCGCCTGCTGGTGGACTCGCCGGTGCTGAGCGAGACCAAGTACCGCAAGCTGCTGTCGCTGAACGACCAGGGCTACCCCAACGCGATCATCGACCTGAACTACGACCCCGCCCTGGGACTCGAGGACGCCGTGCGCGGCGTCTGCGACCAGGCCGTGGCCGCGGCCCGGGACGGCAAGGTGATCCTGGTGCTGTCCGACCGTGCCATCGTCAAGGGCAAGCTGCCGGTGCATGCGCTGCTGGCCGTGGGCGCGGTGCATCACCGCCTGACCCTCGAAGGCCTGCGTGCCGACTGCAACATCGTGGCCGAGACCGGCACCGCGCGTGACTCGCACCAGTTCGCCTGCCTCATCGGCTACGGCGCCTCGGTGATCTACCCCTATCTCGCCTACGCCAGCCTGTACGACATGGCCGAGCGCGGCGAGATCAAGGGCAAGGAGCTGCCGTACCTGGCGCAGGCCTACCGCAAGGGCATCAACAAGGGCCTGTACAAGATCATCTCGAAGATGGGCATCAGCACCATCGCCAGCTACCGCGGTGCGCAGCTGTTCGAGACCGTGGGCCTGCACGACGAGGTGGTGGAGCTCTGCTTCGAAGGCACCGTCAACCGTATCCAGGGCGCGCGCTTCGCCGACCTGCAGGCCGAGCAGGCCGCGCTGGCCGCCGTGGCCTGGAACCCCCGCAAGCAGCTCGACCAGGGCGGCCTGCTGAAGTACGTGCACAACGGCGAGTACCACGCCTACAACCCGGACATCATCAACACCCTGCACGCCGCCGTGCAGTCGGGCGACTACGGCAAGTACAAGGAATACGCGGAGCTGGTGAACCACCGCCCCGTGGCGATGTTCCGCGACCTGCTGAAGTTCCGCGGCGACGTGAAGCCCATCAGCATCGACGAGGTGGAATCCGCTGAGTCGATCCTGAAGCGCTTCGACTCCGCCGGCATGTCGCTGGGCGCGCTGTCGCCGGAAGCCCACGAGGCACTGGCCATCGCGATGAACCGCCTGGGCGGCCGCTCCAACTCCGGTGAAGGCGGCGAAGACCCGCGCCGCTATGGCACCGAGAAGAACTCCAAGATCAAGCAGGTGGCCTCCGGCCGCTTCGGCGTGACCCCGGCGTATCTATCCAGCGCCGAGGTGCTGCAGATCAAGGTCGCGCAGGGCGCCAAGCCCGGCGAAGGCGGCCAGCTGCCCGGCGACAAGGTCAACGAGCAGATCGCCGGCCTGCGCTACGCCAAGCCTGGCGTCGCGCTGATCTCGCCGCCGCCGCATCACGACATCTACTCCATCGAGGATCTCGCGCAGCTGATCTTTGACCTCAAGCAGGTCAACCCGGCGGCGCTGGTTTCCGTGAAGCTGGTGTCCGGTCCGGGCGTGGGCACCATCGCGGCCGGTGTGGCCAAGGCCTACGCCGACCTCATCACCATCTCCGGTTATGACGGTGGCACCGGTGCCTCGCCGATCACCTCGGTGAAGTACGCCGGCACCCCCTGGGAGCTCGGCCTGTCCGAGACCCACCAGACCCTGCGCATGAACGGCCTGCGCGAGAAGGTCCGCGTGCAGACCGATGGCGGCCTCAAGACCGGCCTGGACGTGGTCAAGGCGGCCGTGCTCGGCGCCGAGAGCTTCGGCTTCGGCACCGCGCCGATGGTGGCGCTGGGCTGCAAGTACCTGCGTATCTGCCACCTGAACAACTGCGCCACCGGCGTCGCCACCCAGGACAAGGTGCTGCGCCTGTCGCACTTCATCGGCCTGCCGGAAATGGTGATGAACTATTTCCGCTTCGTGGCCGAAGAGACCCGCGAGTGGCTGGCCGCCATCGGCGTGCGCTCGCTCAACGAGCTGATCGGCCGCACCGATCTCATGGAGATCTCCGCGGGCGAGAGCGACAAGCAGAACAACCTCGACCTGTCGCCGCTGCTGTCCGCGGCCGGCATGGTGCACTCGTCCGGTCACAGCTGCATCTCCTCCAACCCGCCGCATGACAAGGGCGAGCTGGCCGAGCAGATGGTGGCCGACGCGCTGTCGGCCATCGAGGGCAAGAGCGGTGGTGTGTTCGAGTACAGCGTGCAGAACGTGCACCGCTCGATCGGCGCGCGCCTCTCGGGCGAGATCGCCAAGCGCCACGGCAACCTCGGCATGTCCGACGCGCCGATCACCATCCGCCTCAGCGGCACCGCGGGCCAGTCCTTCGGCGTGTGGAACGCCGGCGGCCTGAACCTGGAGCTGGAAGGCGACGCCAACGACTACGTCGGCAAGGGCATGGCCGGCGGCCGTATCGTGATCAAGCCGCCGCGCGGCAGCCGCTTCAAGAGCAACGAGACCGCCATCATCGGCAACACCTGCCTGTACGGCGCCACCGGCGGCTCGCTGTTCGCCGCGGGCACCGCGGGCGAGCGCTTCGGCGTGCGCAACTCCGGCGCGCTGACCGTGGTGGAAGGCTGCGGCGACCATGGCTGCGAATACATGACCGGCGGCGCCGCGGTGATCCTCGGCGAGTGCGGCGTGAACTTCGGCGCCGGCATGACCGGTGGCTTCGCCTACGTGCTGGACGAGTCGCGCAGCTTCGTGGATCGCTACAACCACGAGCTGATCGACACCACCCGCATCGTGGCCGAGCACATGGAAGCGCACCAGCACTACCTGCGCTCGCTGATCCAGGAACACGTCAACGCCACCGGCTCCGCATGGGCCCAGCAGATCCTCGACGACTGGCGTGATTTCGTCGGCAAGTTCTGGCTGGTGAAGCCCAAGGCGGCGGATATCGGCTCGCTGCTCGTTGCAATCAAGGCCGCGGCTTAATCAGCCCCGCGACCCAGGGAAAGTAAGATGGCAAAGAAGAATGTCATGCAGTTCATCGAGATCGGGCGCCAGGACCCGAAGAAGGTGCCTGCGGAAGTGCGTCTGCACGACTGGCGCGAGATCTACGGTCAGTTCCCGCAGGAACAGGCGAGCACGCAGGCCGGGCGCTGCCTGGAATGCGGCAACCCCTACTGCGAGTGGAAGTGCCCGGTCCACAACTTCATCCCCAACTGGTTGAAGCTGGTGCAGGAAGGCAACCTGTTCATGGCGGCCGAGCTCTCGCACAAGACCAACACCCTGCCGGAAGTCTGCGGCCGCGTCTGCCCGCAGGACCGACTCTGCGAAGGCGCCTGCACGCTCAATGACGGCTTCGGTGCCGTGACCATCGGCAACGTCGAGAAGTACATCACCGACGAGGCCTTCAAGCAGGGCTGGCGTCCGGACATGTCCGGCGTGGTGCCCACCGGCAAGCGCGTGGCCATCGTCGGCGCGGGCCCGGCCGGCCTCGGTGCCGCGGACATCCTGACGCGCAACGGCGTCAAGGCCGTGGTGTTCGACAAGTACAACGAGATCGGCGGCCTGCTGACCTACGGCATCCCTCCCTTCAAGCTGGAAAAGGAAGTGATGCTGCGCCGCCGCGAAGTGTTCGAGGGCATGGGCATCGAGTTCCGCCTGAACACCGAGATCGGCAAGGACATCCAGTTCAAGACGCTGCTCGACGAATACGACGCCGTGTTCCTCGGCATGGGCACCTACACCTACATGAAGGGCGAGTTCCCGGGTGAAGACCTGCCCGGCGTGCACGAAGCCCTGCCCTTCCTGGTGAGCAACATCAACCGCGTCATGAGCTGGGAGAAGGACCCGGCCGACTTCATCGACATGGCCGGCCAGAAGGTCGTGGTGCTCGGCGGCGGCGACACCGCGATGGACTGCGTGCGCACCTCCGCGCGCCAGCAGGCCAGCAGCGTCACCTGCGTCTACCGCCGTGACGAGGCCAACATGCCCGGCTCCAAGCGCGAAGTCAGCAACGCCAAGGAAGAAGGCGTGAAGTTCGTCTTCAACCGCTCGCCGGTCGAGATCGTGGGGAACGGCAAGGTGGAAGGCGTGAAGGTGGTCGAGACCCGTCTCGGCGCCCCCGACGCACGCGGCCGCCGCAAGCCGGAAGTGGTCCCGGGCTCCGAGCAGATCATCCCCGCCGACCGCGTGGTGATCGCCTTCGGCTTCCGCCCGAGCCCGGCCGACTGGTTCGCCCAGCACGACATCAAGCTGCAGGCCGACGGCCGCGTCGACACCAGCGAGAAGAAGCGCTTCCAGACCGCCAACCCGAAAGTCTTCGCGGGCGGCGACATGGTGCGTGGTTCCGACCTCGTCGTCACCGCCGTCTACGAAGGCCGCCAGGCTGCCGAGGGCATTCTCGACTACCTGGGCGTCTGATCCCGCAGCGACAAGGCTGTGAAAGCCAATCCGGGGTCAGCGCAAGCGGCCCCGGATTTTTTATTGCCTGAAATCTTGAGTCCTCTCTCCCGCTTGCGGGAGAGAGTGCCCCGAAGGGGCGACGAGGGCATGGATGCCCGAGGTAGGGCAACGCATGGAGCAGTTGCCGAGAGAGGGTTTCTGTAGATGGTGGTCGGGCTAGTCCCAGCATGATCTACAGAAGCCCTCTCCCCTGGTCCCTCTCCCGCAAGCGGGCGAGGGGAAAACAGAAGAAGCACAAGCTGGAGCAGTTGAAACTCGAAGCACCACCAACCCGCTCACCCCGAGTGCCGCGCAGCGGTGTATCGAGGGGCGCCTCCAAGCCCCGCGAACATAGAGAGAAGCGAATGAACACAGAGTCCCCCGAATCCCTCCGCCGCGGCTACCTCTTCGCCGCGCTCACCGTCGCCATCTGGACCGGCTTCGTCCTGGTCTCGCGCATGGCCGGCAAGGGCACGCTCACCGCGTTCGACGTCACCGCCCTGCGCTTCGGCGTCGCCGCCGTGCTGCTCTCCCCTCTACTGATCATCAACGGCCTCGGCACGCTCAAGAACCCCAGCCGCCTCGCCGCCTGCACCCTCACCGGTGGACTCGGCTACGCGCTGCTGTGCTACAGCGGCTTCTACTTCGCGCCCGCCGCGCACGGCTCCATCCTGCTCAGCGGCATGATGCCCTTCCTCACCGCGATCCTCGCGTGGATGTTCCTGGGCGAGCGCCCGAGCCGGCAGAAGCAGATCGCGCTGCTCGTGATCGGCGCCGGTGTCGCCTGCATGGCGGTCCAGACCTTCAGCCACGGCTTTGCCGGCAACAGCTGGATCGGCGACCTGCTGTTCGTCAGCGCCAGCACCGCCTGGTGCGTGTTCACGATCCTGGTGCGCCGCTGGCAGATCAAGCCCTGGGATGCGGCGGCTGGAATGTCCGTGACCTCCGCGCTGATCTTCCTGCCGATCTACATCCTGTTCCTGCCCAAGCACATCAGCGTGGCACCCTGGCACGAGATCCTGCTGCAGGCCGGCTACCAGGGCGTGATGGTGGTGATCGTGGCCATGGTGCTCTACACGCGGGCGGTGGCAGAGCTGGGACCGACGCGCCTGGCGGCGGTGATGGCGACGGTGCCGGCGATCTCGGCGCTGCTGGCTTGGCCGGTGCTGGGGGAGGCGCTGACGCCGTTGCTGGGTGTGGGAATTGCGCTGGTGACGCTGGGGGCGTTGATTGGAGCGGCGACGCGGGTGTCGGGGTGGGCGCGGCTACGGCCATAACATGGACGGACCTGACACTGCTGTCAGGTCGCAGAGTCAAAATGGTTATCGCATGATTCGGTTGGCTGCTGCCTTTCAAGCTCCCTTCTCTGATTGAATCTAGAAGGGTCAATACAAATATTCACGCTGGCTTAACCCCTTACTCTCTTTCATCTCTCACCGTCGCTTAGTGCAATAAGCAAGGGCAGTACTCATGACGTTTATTGACGTGCTGGATACATCTATAAAAATAGGGCTGGGCGCCTTTATTTCAGGTGTATTAACTTTAAAGGGGTCTTCGTGAAGTCGTGTGGGTGATTTTTCGACCAACTCATGTCTTCGGCAGCATGCAGGTGAGGACCTTGAGCCGCAGGTACTCCTCGTCGCGCAGGCCATAGGCGCGGCGCTGGATGACGCGG
>JBPOHT010000054.1:0-56423 GCA_052035235.1 Pseudomonadota bacterium
CACGAACGGCCACACCTGGCCCTGAAATACAAAACGCCCGATGAAATCCATCGGGCGTCTGTATCCAGCATACTTTAGCGACCAGTTTTACCCCGTATAGGTGTCAACCTATTTCAGGACGGGTCAGCACGATACCTGGCGCACACCCTGTCGCCGCGCCCATTCCAGCCAGCGTGCGCGCTGCTCCGGCTTGGCGCTGCGCACCGGGCCGAAGCTCTTCACCCGCACCGGGCGGATGCCGCAGAACTCCAGCACGGTGCGCCGCATCTGCTCATGCCCGGGCTGGCGATAGAACCAGCGGTAGTACCAGGGTGGCGTATCCATGGTGGTGATCAGCTGGGCACTGCGCCCGGCCAGCAGGCGGTCCCACCAGATCGAGTCGCGGCGATAGCGGAAGGCGAATCCCGGCAGCAGCACGCGATCCAGGAAACCTTTCAGCAACGCCGGCATCGCGCCCCACCAGATCGGGTAGACGAACACCAGGTGCCGTGCCCACAGCAGTTCCTGCTGCGCGGCGACGAGATCCGGCTCCAACGGCTGCGCCTCCCGATAGCCCTGACGCAGTATCGGATCGAAGCTCATGCGTCCCAAATCCAGCCGGCGTACCTCGGCCCCCGATTGCCGGGCCCCATCCGCATAGCTCGCAGCCAGGGCGTGGCAAAGGCTGCCTTCGGCGGGATGGGCCAGGATGACGAGTACACGCGAACTCAAGGGGCAGCTCCTGAGATGGGAGCTGCAGCTTGCGGTCTGCCCCTAGGGGCAGAGTCAAGCGGCGCGGCGCACCTCGGGCAGCGCACAGTCTCCCGTAGCGCTGCCCAGGCAGCCTCGGGTCTCGGCCTCCACCGCTTGCAGTTGCAGGTCCAGAGTCTGCAATCGCTGGATTTCCCCGGCGACCTGCCGGCGCTTCTCGACGAGGGCTTGCAGGACCCTGGCCCAGTCGGGCTCGCCATCGGCTGGATACAGGCCACGCAACTCCGCGAGGCGGAAGCCCAGGGCCAGCGCCTGGCGCACCAGGCGCACGAACACCAGGTCACGCTCGCTGTATTGGCGGTAGCTGCCCTGCCGCGGCACCGCCGGCAGGATGCCGAGCAGTTCGTAGTGACGGATGGCCTTGGGCGTGGTGCCCGCCTGCCGCGCGATGTTGCCGATTCGCATGCCCGCCTCCCGATGAAGACCGCAGGGATTATCGCTCCGCAAGGCGCCGCCGGGATCGCGCCTGGTTCCGGCTTGCGGTTCTCAACAAACACCGACCGGCCGCTGGCATAACGCCATGAGCCGACGCAGGACGCTAGGAAACGTTCGTCGGCCTTTGCGCCAAGCCATTTACCAGCAGCCACCCTACCGTGGTCACCACACCCAGCCAGACCAGGAAGGCAGGCCACTGCACCGTCAGCGCCAGCGCAACGCCCGGTAGCAGCGTGCCCCAGCCCAGCAGCTTGCGTTCGATACCGGGCTTCGGCGCAGGACGGCGCAGGCTGCGCAGGCGCTTGGGATCGCGCAAGGCGATCGGCAGCAGCAGCAACAGGCTGATGACGCTGGCAACGGCCGCGAGGCTGTAGGTGCTCATGCTTCCACCGCCTCATCGAGATCAGGGTCCGCAGACGCCGCCGGTACCACAGGGCGGCGCAATGCCGAGACCAGGCACAGCAGCCCGCCTACGGCAAAGGCGATGTCCAGCGCCAGCACGGTGTGCAGCCCGCCTGCGAAAGCCTGGCTCCAGCCGATGCCGCCGGTCAGCAGGCGCGCCGCCGGCAGCAGCAGCAGCGCCAGTCCGCTGAGCCCGAGCAGCCAGCGACGCGCCAGTGTCAGGCTGCGCATCCCCCAGGCAACTCCGGCAGCGGCCAGTGACACGAGCAGGAAGCTCGTCATCATCGGGCCGTGGACCATTTCCCCGGCTGCACGCAGCGGGAAGTAGGCAAACGCCGGCGCCACCAGCGCCAGCGGCAGGCCATAACCCACCCACACCGTGGAGCGTGCCAAGTGTCGCCAGCCACGCTCCTCGCGCCGGCGCAGCGTCCACAGCATCAAGCCGGTGATCGTCACGTAGGCGCCGGCAAAGCCCAGCGCGAACCACGCGGACTTGGAGAACACGCCGGCGAAATTACCGAAGTGCAGCGGCGCCATCAATTCGAACAGCGCACCGCCGGTGGAGGGCTGCAAGCCGAGGTTGGGCTTGGCATAGCGGAACTCGCCGGTGGCGCCGCCATAGACGTAGGTCGGCCCCATCAGCTTGCCTTCCGGGTAGTGCATGAACATCGTCACCAGCGAGTCCGCGCGTCCCCAGTGCTGCACCGTGACGAAACCGAGCGTCGCATCCGTGCGGCCACGCACGTCGGCGATCATTCGATCGAGATCGGCCATGGGCGCCGGCGTCTTGTCCTCCTTGGGAGGATTGCCGATCACGGTCTCGATCATCTTCTCCTGGTCGCCACCGAACACCACCATCGCCACCGCCGGGATGCCGAAGGCGCTGCCGAAGCTGAAGTAACTGCCGGTGAAGGCCAGGATGAACGCGAACGGCAGGTTCCAGGTGCCCGCAATCACGTGCGTGTCACGCGCCGACAGCAGCTTCTCCTTGTGCCGGCGCAGCGTGAACAGTTCCTTGATCAGGTGGCGATGCACCACGAAGCCGGTGATCGCCGCCACCAGCATCGCCAGGCCCAGCACGCCGGTCAGCAGCAATCCCCAGGGGTTCGGCAGGTGCAGGCGCACATGCAGTTCCACCATGAAGTCGCCCAGCGCATTGGCGCGGTCGCCGGCATCGACCTCCTCGTCCGTGCCTTCGCGGCGCTCGATCTCCGTCTGCGTCAGCGGATCGAACTCGGCCGCCACGCCGCGCTCTCGCGGCTTGCCCTTCTCGTCGGTCTCGTGCTTGTGGAAGAACGCATAGAGGCGGTCGCCGGCACGCGGGAAGAAGAAGAACTCCTCGTAGTACTGCGGATCCACGCTGGCGGCGAACTCGCGCATCATGCGGTCCGTGCCCGGCCTGAAGGGGTCCGTCACCGGTGCGGACAGCGGGCTGGACCAGTCGCCCAGTTCCTTGGCGAAGACCGAGGCCACGCCGGTGAGGATCACGGCGTACAGCAGCAGCCCCAGGAACACGGCCGACCAGCCGTGCACCGCCAGCAACGACTTGTTGCGCTCTTGCGACAGCTTGATCACGAGCCACCCGCCCCTGCGGCCTTGACCGCTTGCATGGTTTGCATGACATACACCCCGATCACGACGAGGTGGACCAGCGATAGGCCGCCGATCACCGCCCAGGCCCGCGCCAGGCGGCGGTCCAGGTATGCATAGAAGAACAGCGCCGCCCAGATCGCCGGAAACAGCACGATCGGCAGCACCAGGTTATCGATCTGCGCCGGCCCCTTGGGCAACCACAGCGCACCGCCGCACATGACCAGGGCGGCACAGAGGAAGACCACCGGGCCCGCCAATGCGAAACGGGACCAGAAGCGGCGGCGGGCCGCGGAAACGGAATCGGGAACGGACAAGGCGGCACTCGGCGCGGCGGACAGCGGGAATACCAATTGTAAGTGAGAACGATTCTTGTGGTAACCGAGGCCTTTCGGTTTCCCGCTCGCTTCAGGCCAGAATCGACAGCAAAGGCGCCAGGACCAGGGCCAGCACCGCAAATCGCAGGCATCCGCGAGGTTGATACGGCAGCGCCAGAACCAGACCGATCCCCGAGACCGCCAGGCAGGCCACCCAGGCCACCGGACCCAGTTGCCAGCCCTGCGCGGCCACCGCCGCCGCGAAACTCAGCGCCAACATGAGCCACCCGCCCAGCCGCAGCCCACGCGATCCGCCGACACCCAACTCGCGCTGCAGCAACGGGCGCTGATGCCGCGTCATGGCCAGGCACAGCCCCAGCCAGCCGACATACGCCAGCAGCAGTGCCGCCACCATCATGCCGCCGGCTCCGGCTGCGCGCGGGCGCGGCGCACTCGGGCAGCGGGAGCGCGCACGGCGGAGATTCGGTAGCCCGCCCAGCCCAGCAACAGCGCGAACGCCAGCGCCGCCAGCTCGACGCCCGCAATGGCTCCACGCCCCTGCAGCAGGGCCTGCGGCAACGTCAGCCCGTCGGTGAAAGCAGTTACCAGCGGCAACAGGGCCAGCAGTGCCGCGGCCAGCCACAGCTGCTCGCGCCAGGCCGCGATGCGCGGACGCAGCATGGCGTGCAGCAGACACAGCAGCCAAACCCCGAAGAAGCACTGCCGCTCTGCCAACACGCGCTCGGCGAGATCCACCGGCAGCAGGCGGTTGCTCCAGAACAGCGCCGCGGTAGCCACCGTCATGCCCGCAATACCCGCCACGCTCAGGGACTCCACCACGCGGTAGCCGACGGCGGCATAGGCCGCGCCGTGCTGCTCGCGGCGCTTGGCACCCCAGACCACCGCCCCGCTGGCGATCACCAGACAGCCCATCGCGCCCATGATGAACAGCAGCGCGCGCAGCAGGGGCTCCGCGAACCAGGCCACGTGCAGGCCGTACATCGCACCGTAGGTGACCGCGGCAGGTGCCTGCTGCTCATGCACTGAAAGCAGGCGCCCCGAGATGCCTTCAAAGCGCATCGACGGCTCGATGCGCGCGGTGATGCCGCTGCCGCGGCGGCGCGTCACGTCGATCACCGCCGCGGCGTCGCCCGGATAGTGGATCGTCACGCTGCCCAATTGGGCGCCCTGCCAATGCTGGCGCGCCTGCAGCAGCAGCGGGCCCACCGCCGTCAGCGCAGCCGGGCTGCCACTGCGTTTTTCCGGCGCCTCCTGCCGCGGGCTGATCTCACTGAGAAAGCGCTCGCTGTCGGCGCCCACGGCGATCATGCCGGCCGGCATGTAGACGTAGGCCAGGGTCAGCAGGCCGCTGTAGGTGATCGTCAGCAGGAAGGGTAGCGCCATCACGCCGGTGGCATTGTGCGCATCCAGCCAGGCACGCGGCTTGGACTTGCCGGGCCGGAAGGTGAAGAAGTCCTTGAAGATCTTCTTGTGGATCACCACGCCGGTGATCAACGCTACCAGCATCATCAGCGTCGCCACGCCGACGATCCAGTACCCGGTACGCTGCAGCATCAACGAGAAATGGAAGTTGCGGAAGAAACTGCCGCCCACCGTGTCGCGCGGCTCCAGCACCCTGCCCGTGGCCGGGTCCATGACGATCAGGGCGTTGCGATCGAACTTGCCATTGCTCCAGCGCGCCTCCACCACCGGATCGCGCGCGCCCGGCAGCGCGATGGTCCAGCTCTTGGCATTGGGCACACGCTGTTGCAGGGCCGCCAGAGCCACGGCCAGGCCATCATCGCCGCCACGCTGCGCCTGGTGGACCTCCGGCTGCATCCACAGCGTCAGTTCCTCGCGATAGAACGACAGGGTGCCCGCGAAGAACACCGCGAACAGCAGCCAGGTGCAGAGCAGGCCGCCCCAGGTGTGCAGCCAGGCCATGGACTGGCGGAAACCCTGCTTCATGTCGCCCCCGTCCAGCCCGGCGCCGCCAAGATCGCCGCCAGTAACAGGATGGGCGCCAGCAGGCCCGTCCAGGCCCGCAACGCATGCCGCGCCGCAAAGGCCCACAGCACCGCCAGCGCATAGGCGAGGAAGGACAGCATGGTGCCGACCAGCACCGCCTCGCTACGCTCCAGCGGCAGGTGCAGGGCCAGCACGGCGGTGAGCAGCGCGCTGAGGGCGTAGCCGCCCAGCAGCGCGGCCAGCAGCCGCGAGAGCACACTGCCCCGCTGTCGCCAGCCGCTGCGCCGCGCCATCATGCAGACCTCAGAAGGAACCGCGCAGGACCAGCGAGAAGTTGGCTGGCTCGCCGTAGAAGCTCTGGCGAGTAAACCCACTGACCTTCTCGTAATACTTCTCGTCGAAGAGATTATCTGCCGTCAGCGTGGCCTGCCATTGGGGGGTGATGCGGTAGCCAACCTGCGCCGAGGCAACAGTGTAGGCAGGCGCCCATACACGAACCGCGCCACTCTGCGTGTAGAAAGAGCTGACCGCTTTGATGCCAGCACCAAGACTGACGTCTTTCAGGGTGCCATCACTGAATCGGTACATGCTCCACAGATTTCCGGTATGGCGAGGGGTAGCCGTGGAAAATGCCTGTCCGGTCTGGGCCGCCGAGGCACCGCGGAGATACTCGGTATCGACGTAAGAGTAACCCAGCGTGAGCTCCCATCCCGCCATGATCCGGCCTGCCAATTCAGTCTCGAAGCCCTGGCTCTCGACCTCACCAGCGGCGATCGACGGATTGGCCGGCAAGCCCGGGGGCAGTGGATTCGGCTGTGCAACAGGGTCCGCAATGGCGCGGTTCTTGTCTCGAATCTGGAAGACGGCCAACTGTGCGTTCAAGCGATCTTCCAGCAGCTCCGCCTTGATGCCGGCCTCGTACTGGCGACCGGTGCGCGGCGGTAGCTGTGCGCCGTTTCTATCGAGATTGGTCTGGGGCTGGAATATCTCTGCCCAGCTGGCATACAGCGTTACATCGTCCGTCACATCGAACATCAGAGCCGCGTAGGGCGTGAACTCTCCCTTTTCTTCCGGCCGGTTGGGACTGGAACTGGCCTTGGATTCCCACCAGCTCAAGCGACCACCACCGATGATCGTCGCCTTGGCCATCGGCTTGATCCGCAACTGCGCATATGCGCCGTGCTGGCGCGCTTCCGTATCCGTCAGGCTGTTGAAGACCCAATTCGGCTGAGGAACATTGTGGTCAGGATTGAAGACGTTCATCGTCGCGGTATCGGCGAAAGCGGTCGACTTTGTCGATTCTTCCTGGGCACGCCAATCAAGACCCGCGATCAGGTTGTGCTGCAAGCCCCAGGCCTCGAATGGCAAGCTGGCGTAGGCATCGGCGCTCCAATTTTCACGGTCCGGGGTATAGGTGCCCGTCTGCAGGTTGACCATGCCGGTATTCACGTCCACCGCGCTGTTGGCTCGCGCTACGCGATACAACATGTAGCGATCAAGCTTGCGTACCGAGAACTTGAGAAAGCCGCCATTGTTCAGGCGATGCTCCAGTTCAGTGAAGAGATCGGTTGATTCAAGCTCCTGCTTGTTCCAATTGGCCCCGATAAAGGTCGAACGCGGCACTTTCAGCTTCGTGCCGTCGGCGTAGGCTGGCAGGCCCTGGTCGATCACCGCATCGATATCCTGCCAGGCAATACCAGCCGACAACGTGGTGGATTTCGTCAGGTCATATTCCAACGTGCCGTAAACCATCTGGCGGGTGGATCCCACCACGTCTTGGTAGGAATCCTGATGGTTGTAGGCCCCCACGATGCGGCCACGCAGGCGCCCGTCGGCGGTCAGTGGTCCAGTGGCATCGAGTTCCGTGCGATAGGTGTCCCAGCTGCCCAGCGTGGCAGCCCCGCTATACTGCGCGTTGGCCAGTGCGCGCTTGCGTGCCAGGTTGATTACGGCGCTGGGCTCACCCGAACCCTGGAACAGCCCACCGGGGCCCCGCAGGATCTCGACACGGTCGTACATGGCCGTGTCGAACTCGACGACGTTGCCGGTGGCCCCGAAGTTGATGCCGTCCAACTGGATCGCATCGACTTGGTAACCGCGGACATAGTAGTTATTGAAATTGCCGGCGCCGTCGAAGCGCTGCACGTTCACGCCGGTGGCCTGCTTCAGGGCCTTGGGCACCGAGGTCAGGTTCTGATCCTCGATGCGCTGGCGCGTGATCACCGTGACCGACTGGGGAATCTCCTTGATCGACAGCGGCGTCTTGCCGATGGTGACCTGCCGGGCGGTGTAGCTGCGGCTGCCCTCCGTGGTCGGGGTCACCATCGTGTCGGTCACCTTGACCGCCGGCAGCGTGACCGACTCCTGCCTGGGAGCCTCCGGAGCGGCCGCGGGCGCTTCCGCAGCCGCCGTGGCGGACTCAGCGTCCGGCGTCACGGCCTCGGGTGCCCGCGCCTGCTCCTGCGCCATCAACCCTTGAGAGAAAACCGTCAGGCCCAGGCCAGCAGCCAGGACCAGATGCGGACGCGACCGTCCTGAATGAGAGTTCATGACCAATCCCCGTAAGTAAATCAATGACCTCCGCCAAGCGACTGGTCAACGCACGGCATGCGGCGTCCCCGGCGGAGGAAAGTCAATTATTAAATGCTAATTATTATCATTTGTAAATACATCTGGACGCCATTCACCTTTACGGCGATCAGGAATGCGACAATCTGCGCCCGCTTTTTTCGCCTCCCGCTCCCCACATGCTTCTTGGCCTTAAGAACGTCAACCTGCGCATCGGCAACACCGTGCTGTTCGACGGCACCGATTTCTCCATCGAGTCCCGCGAGCGCGTCTGCCTCGTCGGCCGCAACGGCGCTGGCAAGTCCACCCTGTTCCGCGTCATCGCCGGCAGCCAGGCCGTGGACGCCGGAGAGGTCATCCGCCAGCAAGGCCTGCGCGTGGCGCAGCTGGTGCAGGACGTCCCCCCCGGTACCGCCGGCACGGTCTACGACGTCGTCGCCGAGGGCCTGGGCGAACTGGGCCGCAAGATCGCCGAATTCCATCACCTGTCGATGGAGGCCCATACCGAGGCCGAGCTGGAAAAGCTGGGACGGCTGCAGTCGCAGATCGAGGCGCAGGACGGCTGGTCGCTGGAAAGCCGGGTCCAGTCCGTCATCACCAAGCTGGACCTGCCGGCCGATGCCCCCTTCGCCTCGCAGTCCGGCGGCCTCAAGCGCCGCGTGCTGCTGGCCCAGGCCCTGGTCAGCGAGCCGGACATCCTGCTGCTGGACGAGCCCACCAACCACCTCGACATCCCCAGCATCGCGCAACTGGAAGAATTCCTGCTGTCCTTCCGCGGCGCGCTGCTGTTCATCAGCCATGACCGCGCCTTCGTGCGCAAGCTCGCCACCCGCGTCTGCGACCTGGACCGCGGCAAGCTCAGCAGCTGGCAGGGCGGCTACGACGCCTACCTCACCGGCAAGGCCGAGGCCCTGCACGCCGAGGAGCGCCAGAACGCGCTGTTCGACAAGAAGCTGGCCCAGGAGGAAGTCTGGATCCGCAAGGGCGTGGAGGCACGGCGCACGCGCAGCGCCGGCCGCGTCAAGGCGCTGATGGAGCTGCGCGACACCTTCGCCAAGCGCCGCAACCGCGAGGGCACCGCCAACATCGTCGTGCAGGAGGCCGAGCGCTCCGGCAAGCTGGTGGCGGAGCTGAAGAACGTCAGCCAGTCCTACAACGGCCGCAAGATCATCCATAACCTGTCCACCGTGGTAATCCGCGGCGACAAGGTCGGCATCATCGGCCCCAACGGCGCCGGCAAAACCACGCTGCTCAACATCATCCTCGGCAAGCTCAAGCCGGACAGCGGCGAGATGCGCGAAGGCACCAAGCTGGAGATCGCCTACTTCGACCAGCTGCGCAGCCCGCTGTTGGACGAAGAGAAGACCGCCATCGACGCGATCGGCGACGGCAAGGAATTCGTCGAGATCGCTGGCGTGCGCAAGCACGTCTATACCTATCTGCAGGACTTCCTGTTCACACCCGACCGCGCGCGTTGCCCGGTGCGCGTGCTGTCCGGCGGTGAGCGCTCGCGCCTGCTGCTGGCGCAGCTGTTTTCGCGCCCCTCCAACCTGCTGGTGCTGGACGAGCCCACCAACGATCTCGACATGGAGACGCTGGACCTGCTCGAAGAGCGCCTGGTGGAGTACTCCGGCACCGTGCTGATGGTCAGCCATGACCGCGAGTTCCTGAACAACGTCGTCACGCGCAGCCTGGTCTATGAAGGTGGCGGACGCGTCGGCGACTACATCGGCGGCTACGACGACTGGCTGCGCCAGCGCCAGCACCAGGCGCCCGCGCAAACCCCGCCCAAGGCATCTACAGCGCCCTCGCCCGCTCCGGCCACTGCCGCCCCGGCCTCGCGCCTCAACAGCAAGGACAAGCGCGAGCTCGACCAGTTGCCGGGTCGCATCGAGAAGCTGGAGACCGAACAGACCCGGCTTGCCGCCGAGATCAGCGCGCCCGGCTTCTACCAGCAGGCTCGCGAAGCCATCGCCAAGGTGGAACTCGCTCTGGCCAAGACGCAGAAGGAGCTGGGCACGGCCTACGCGCGCTGGGAGGAGCTGGAGGCCCAGCGCTGATCCCGCAATCGGGAAGCTGACACGCACCAGCTTGCAGCCTCGCCGTGATGGCAGCAGCATGCTGGCACGAGGCGCAGCCACTTCATCCCTGAGTCGAACAACGCTGACCGGATAGAAAAATGGGCCATCAGCTGAAGGGAATAGTTGCCAACGCTGCCGTGCTGGCCGACTTCGCGTCGGAACACCGGTTGCCTCGACCTACCCCGCTCGCCCAGGACTTTGCCATCTTGCCGCTGGGCGACGAACAGCTGGACCTTTTGTCGTCCCGCGATAAGGCACTAACCTCTTCTCCACCGGCAGGCCTGGACGCGGTCTTCTGCTCCGCCGCGGCCAAAATGCCCTTGGTTTTTCTCGAAACGGCCTACTTCGGCGGGGAGGGAGAGCAGACTGCAACTGCGTATCGCAATGGCCGCCGCATTTATGGCCCCGAAACCGCGAAGATCGGCCCTATAAACCAAGCCCTTGCCTTGATCGGAGTCACCCGCTCGCCCTCCACCCTGGATGCGTTTGAGTCACTCGGCCTGCAGCGCCATCGGCACACCGAAGACCTGCTAGACGAAAGCACGCGCGAAGAGGATTCCAGAATGGGAACCGTCGTCACGCGCTGGTTCGGCCCCGCCTTCGCCGATCTGCATCCGCTGCTGCAGGACCTGCACCGCCAGGGCGGCGTGCTGCGCGGCGAGATCGACATCCGTGTCGGGCGCGGCCTGGCGGGCTGGATGGGCCGGCGTCTGGCGAAGTCCGTGGGCATTCCCGTGGACCTGCCGCGGCGCGGATTCGAGGTAACCATCCGCCACACCCCCAACGCTCTGGAATGGACGCGCCGCTTTGACAACGGCGCCGTGATGCGCTCGCTGTTCCGGCCGGTCGGCACGCGCCTGTCCGGCTGGTGGGTGGAGGACACCGGCCCGGTCGAGCTGCACCTGACGGTGGACGTGGAACGCGGCGCCTGGATCTGGCGCACGCTGCGAGCCCGCCTGCGCGGGATCCGCATTCCGCTGTTCCTGCTGCCGCGCTCGCTCGCCGGCAAGCGCATCGAGAATGGCCGCTATGTCTTCCATGTGGAGTTCGCACTGCCCCTGCTGGGAACCGTGCTGAGCTACGGCGGCGCGCTGGAAGCACAGGCCGCGTGAGGCCACCATCTGCCCGCAAGCGGCGCTGGTTGCTAGCGCTGGCCATCGTCCTGCTGCTGCCCTTAGCCATCCCGGAGCAACCCGTGATACCGGTGCAAGGCGCCACGGCGCGGGACTGGAACCCGCAGTCGTTCTGGTACGAGCCCTGGGGAAAATCCGGCGTCCACAAGGGCATCGACATCTTCGCGCCCAAGGGCCGGACGGTCCGCTCCGCCACCTGGGGCCTCGTGGTGTTTCGCGGCGAGCTCGGCCTTGGCGGCAAGGTCGTCGCCGTCCTCGGGCCGAAATGGCGCCTGCACTACTACGCGCACCTCGACGAATCCTCCACCACACCCCTGGCACTCGTGAAGCCGGGCACGCGCCTGGGCAGCAACGGTGCCAGTGGCAACGCCGCCGGCAAACCGCCGCACCTGCACTACGCCGTGCTCTCCCTGCTGCCGCGGCCCTGGTGCCATGCCAAGGGCAGCCAGGGTTGGAAGCGCATGTTTTTCGTCGATCCCGGCAAGCTCCTGGCGCCTGCAGGTACTCGCTGAAGACCGGCCGACAGCCGCTGATGGCATCATACGGCGCATTCCAATAACAACTTACGAGGAGCCTGTCCTCCCATGGCCGACCCGGTCACCAAGGCCCTGCTGAAGCTGCAGCGGATGGAGATGGCTGCGATTCGCGCGGTGCTGGCGCAGCCGCGCTTCCTGCTGCCCGCCGAGTACCAGCGCCTGCGCTACGTACTAGGCCTGGCGCGCCTGCAACGCTTTGCCCCCGGCGCGGCGCTGGGCCTGCCCTGGCGGGCTGAGATTGAGCCGGATCCCGCCATCGTCGGGCCGCTGCGCGAGCTGGTGCTGCGCGAGTGGTACAAGCCGTTGCGACACGAGGACTCGCCCCGCGCGCGCCTGGCCGGCTGCATGGTGTCGCTGGACGCGCTGCATGCCGCGGCAAAGCTGACGCGCGCCAACCTGCTGGCCCGGCACGCCGGGCAGTTCACCGAGCAGGAGCTCGACGCCGAGGTCGGCCGCAAGGCACTGGTCACGGTGGCAGGCGGCGGCGGTGGTGCGGGCTATGTCTACGTCGGCGCCGCCGCGCGCCTGCGCGCCGAGGGGCGCTCTTCCGATTACCTGGTCGGCTCGTCCATCGGCTCCCTGATCGGCGCCTTCCTGGCACGCTCGCGGCAGACCGATATCGAGGCCCTGATGGCCTGGGCCAAATCGTTGCGCGTGCGCGACATCTTCAGCCGCCCCCATATCGGCGCCACGCACACCCTGCCCGGCATCACGCGGCTGCACCTGCAAAGCATGCACCGCATCATGACCCTGCCCGACGGCAGCCCGATGCGACTGGAAGACCTGGAGATTCCCTACGACTCCGTGGTCGCCGGCATCCATGCCCGCGCCTATGAACACCTGCCCTCCGGCCTGCGCGACTTCACCTCGCCCATGGCCAGCGGCAAGCGCTTCTCCAAGCTGGTGGCCGAGCGCATGCTGCTACTGGCAGCCATGGTCAGCCCCAGCGTGGTCAAGCCGATCGTGCTGGGCGGCGACCCGCTCACGCGCCGTATCCGCGCCGTCGACGCCGTGGGCCTGTCCGCCGCGATTCCCGCCGTGCTGCAGTACGAGCCACCCACGCGCGACGCCGAGAGCGATGCCATTCTCGCCTCGCTGCGCCAACAGCACGACGTGGCACTGTTCGTCGACGGTGGTGTCGCCTCCAACGTACCCGCGCGCATCGCCTGGGAACGCGTGCAGGCCGGCCGCATCGGCACGCGCAACGCCTTCTACCTGGCGCTGGACTGCTTCCATCCGCAGTGGGACCCACGCCACATCTGGCTCTGGCCGGTGACGCAGGCCGTGCAACTGCAGATGGCCTCGCAGAAGCCCTACTTCGACTGGCTGCTGCGCTTCGAGCCGACACTGTCGCCGATCAACCTGCTGCCCACCGCGCAGGACTTCGACCGTGCGTTCCAGTGGGGCTGGAACCAGGCCGACGTGATGCTGCCCTTCCTGCTCAAGGCACTGGAGCCGGTGGACTGGGTGCCCTGACACGACGGCCTCGCGGCCGCCCCCCCGAGCACTGCTCAGCGCGTGCGGCGCAGCCAGTCCCAGAACAGCAGTGCGAAGAACAGGTCGCCACAGGCCAGCAGCGGCAGCTCCCAGCCGATGTAGCCCATGGCCCAGGGTATGCCCGCGGCCGGCAGCACCAGCATCTTGCCGATGGTACCCAGCTCCACGTAGACGCGATAGCGCTGTGGGTCCATGGCGACGCGCGCATAGGCGTAGGCGAAGAGGCCCACGAACGCGCCGGAGAGATTCGACAGCACCACGCTGCCGGCCGTCGCCGGTCCCAGGTTGAGCAGCGCGCCGATCTGGGCGCTGGCCGTCAGCAGGCCCAGTGCCACGGCGAGATTGAACAAGGCCGCGACACTGAACAGCAATCGCGTGTAAGAAGAATCTGCCTGCATGCTGCTCCCCCGGTGTTTGCCCGAGCATAGCAAGTGCGGCAGCCCCAGCCATCCTGAGCCGCCGGCAGGCAAAAAGGGATTCATGGCCGGCTGCGACGAGGCCGGCCATGAATCCCAATCCCGGCGGCGGAGGGCCCCAGGGATCCCCACGAAGGGATGACGGCACAGGCGACCGCACGACACGGCCCCCGGCCAGGCCTGCATCTTCACGGTAGGCACCGCTCTCGCGCCATTGGCAGGTTCACCAGTGCTTTTGTGACTCAGCACAAAAGGCGCTCAGCCTCCCCAGCGATGTCGCGTGCTATACAGGCGCCCGGGCATAGCCGCAGGAGCAGCAAGCGATGGGCAAGGCAACCCGGCCGCGCGACGGCGCGGCCGTACCGGTGGTGTCGCGGCGCATGGCGTCGGAGGTTCGTGCCTTGTCCCAGCATGCAGAGGCCATCGTACAGCGGGTTTTCGCCACGGTCCGTGAAGACGTGCCGGAGTACGCGGCGATCCGCGATGCCGCCGTGGTGCGGGAAGTCGAAACCATGATCCGCATCAACGTCGATATCTGGTTTCGTGCCCTGCTGGATGGGCGCTCGCCCGACGCCGAGATGCTCAAGCCGGTGGCCGACTTCGCCCGGCGCCGCTTCCACCAGGGCATCGCCATGACCGGGCTGCTGCATTCCTTCCGCGTCGGCAGCACGGTGCTGTGGCAGGCCTTCCTTGACGGCGTGCAGCATCGCCATGAACTGCGCGACGAGGTGCTGCTCAAGCTGTCGCCCTACATGATGTACCACACCGACCTGCTCGGGCAGACCATCAGCCACGCCTATGTCGACGAACAACGCCGCGGCGAACGCTGGCAGAGCCGTCTGCAGCACGAGCTCTGCTCCATCGTCTTCGACAGGCCCGATGACACGGAAGGCTTCCGTGAGCGAGCGCTGGCGCTGGGCGCCGATCCGCTGGGCCGCCGCATGGCGCTGGCCTTCGCCGCCACGTCACATGGCAACAGCCGCAGCACCGCCGAGGATGAGCTGGAATCGCTGATGGGCGCCCTGACCCAGCGCGACGAACCGCGCCCCATCGGCACCCTGTGGCGTGAGCATGCGGTGATCTGGATGGCGGTGCCCGGCGGCGAGAACGCGATCCGCCACGAGCGGCGCCTGGCCACGCAACTGGCACAGTCCTCGGCATTGCGCGGGCGCACGCAGCCGGTGGGCATCGGCCTGGCGGGCACCGGCGCCCGCGGCTGGCATCTCAGCGCGGAGCAGGCCGCGCGCGCCCTGGACATCGGCCGGCGACTGGCGACGCGCGGCAAGCAGTTCCGCTACTCCGACTACGTGCTGGACGACACCGCGCTGCAGTCACGCAACATCGCCGGCTACCTCGAGGGCCTGCTGGAGCTGATCGCCCCGGAGCCGCACCTGCTGGAAACGCTGGACAGCTATTTCCTGCAGCGCCAGCAGCGCAAGGCCGTGGCGGCCACGCTGTCGATCCACCCCAACACGCTAAGCTATCGCCTGAAGCGCATCGAGACCCTGCTGAAGGCCGACCTGGATGACCTGTCCTGGCAATCCCGCCTCAGTGCCGCGCTGTTGATGCGGCGCATGGGACGCGCGGACCACGCCTAGCCCACCGCTCAGAACATCATCGTCTCGGCAAACGGATCGACCGGGGGACGCTTGCCATCGCCGTGCCGGCGCAGGCGATCCAGCACCGCAGCATGCGCCGCCCGCTGGGCCAGCATCGCCGGGGTCGCGCCGTTGTCCGCACGCAGGCCCGGATCGGCGCCCGCCTGCAGCAGCACGTCTACCGCCTCCAGAAAGCCACGACCGGCGGCCTGGTGCAATGCGGTGTGCCCGGATACCTGGACGGCATTGGGCTGTGCCCCGGCGCGTAGCAGGCGGTGCACGATGCCCAGGGCGCATTCCTGTGAGGTCTGCGTCAGGGCGCTGTTGAGCGGATGGGAGCGCATGTTGTTGCGCGACACCGCGTTGGCGTCGGCACCCGCCTGCAGCAACCGGTCCACGCAGTCGCCGTGCCCGAAGAAGCAGGCCAGCCCCAGCGGCAGGAAGCCGTCGGCCCCGGGCAGGTTCACGCGCTCGGGCGCGCGGCGCAGCAGCAGCGCCAAGGGCTCGATGGCCCCCATGGCGGCGGCCTCGCAGAGCGTCAGGTCATCACGCAGCGCCAACAGGTAGGCCGCAATACGCTCATGTCGCTTGTAGGCGGCCACCAGCAGTACCGAGGCCCCCGTGTTGTCCACGGTATCGAGCAGGTCGTGGTCCAGGGCCAGCAGTTCCTTCACCCGCGAGAACTCACCGCCCTTCACCGCATTCAGGAAATCCTGCCGCAGCAGCAACACGCCTTGCTGCGGCGCCGCGACCACCTCCTTGCTGCGGAAGGCGGGCACCGGCGCGCCCCATTGCATGGTGTGCGCATCGACCATCGCCAGCCGGTTGCCCCAGGGGTCGGTCATGCACAGCCCGGCCTCGCCGCCGGGCATGCGGCGCGGCTCGGCATCCACCTCCGTGGCGCCCATCTGCAGGGCGCGCATGCGCAGCTGCATCAGGTTCTCGTCCACGCCGATGTAGATCAGCTGCGGCGAAGGCGGCAGCGGGGCTTCACCGTCGATGCGTGCGTCGTAGCAGGTCAGCAACGCCTGCCCGAGGGGGAAGTTGTGGATCGCCGGAGGCACGCGAAAGCCATCCACCAGCAGCAGGCTGCTGTAGAAGCGCACGGCCGGGTCCAGTCCCGACACCGGGATCACGATCCGGAAAAGCTTGGCACCCATGAATTTCCCCAAAATCCGGACCACGCGGCCATCGGGATCGAGCCCCGCTGGCCATTTTCATGTCCTCAACCTGTCACCATGCACGAAAGCCAGCCTCCTGCCAAATGCAGGGGCTTTTGTGCCAGAGCACAAAACGCACTGTGACTCGGCCAATGGCGGGCCGCCGCCGCCGGCCTCAGACTGGCGAATCACAGATGGACCCGCCGGCTCCGCAATGGCCACCCGGACTGGTCCCGAGGAGAACACATGAGCGTTTCCATGCGATTGGCCCGGCGGGTCGGTCTAATACTGGCCGTCGCCAGCCTGACCCTGTCCGCCGGTTGCGGCAGCAGCCGCCCGGTCGATGGCAGCTCCGGCGGCACCCCGGGCCTGGACCACAGCCGCGAATTCGATGCCGCGCTGATGCCCACCCTGGCCCAGGTGCGGGGCTGGCAGTATGAGATCGACAGCTTCGACAGCGGCTTCCGCCCCGCCGGCAGCGTGGCCGAGATCGCCTACGCACAGCGCCTTGCCAGCCAGCTGCGTGCGATGGGCGTGCCGGACGTGCGCCTGGAGCCCTACCCGGTCGACCGCTGGATCGCGCAGAAGGCGCAGTTGCAACTGCTCGCGGGCGACAGCGCGGAGGACATCCCGCTGGTGTCCTACATCCCCTTCTCCGGCAACACCGGCCCGGAAGGCCTGGAAGGCCCGCTGGTCTACGTACCGGGGCTGGCCGCCGTCGATCTCACCGACGTCGTGGTGCGCATGCTCGACAGCGGTGCGCTGGTCGGCGGCGTCCTGGGCCTGGTGCAGTCCCTGGTAGGGCTGCTCGGCGACACCGGCAGCGGACTGTCGTCCATCGTCTCCCTGCTCACCGCGGCGGACGTGCGGGGCAAGATCGTGGTCTACGATCTGCCGCGCCTGACCATTCCCATCGGCGTGCTCAGCAGCCTCGCCCTGCACGTTACCGACGACGCCGGCACCATGGGCTTCACCACGCCCTTCTCGCGGCCGTTCCTGGACATGGTAGTGGCCCAGGTCGTGACCACGGCACTGAAGGCTGCCGGTGCCGCCGGCGCAGTCGGCATCGTCGACTACCCGCAGGAGGCCGCGCAGGGTTCCTATTACCCGTTCTTCGCCCGCTTCCTGCCCGCCTCACCCACGGTCTACCTGGACCGCGATACCGGCGCCGCGCTGAAGCAGCGCCTGCTGGCCAACCCGCTGTCCGCCAAGCCGGCGCGGCTGACGCTGCACGCGCTGGAGGAAAGCGTGGAGGCCTACAACGTGGTCGCTATCCTGCCCGGCGCGAGCTCGCTCGAGATCGTGCTCAGTTCGCATACCGACGGCACCAACTCCATCGAGGACAACGGCCCGGCCGCGATCCTGGGCATCATGCGCTACTTCACGCGCATCCCGCAGGCGCAGCGCAAGCGCAGCCTGCGCGTGGTATTCAGCGGCGGACACTTCGGCGGCGGCGGCCTGGGGCACTACATCGAGGAAAACCACGACGAGCTGCAGGAGAAGGTCCTGGCCGCGATCGAGGTCGAGCACGTCGGTGCCCGCGAGTGGCTGGAGATCGCCCCCGGGGTGATGGGCCTCACCGGCCTCAACGAGCCGCAGGTAATCATGACCCCGCTGGGCGAAGTGTTCGAGCGCGAGAGCATCCTGCTGTCGCAGCAGTTCGACCGCAGCATCGTCATGCCGCCGCTGCTGCCCTTCGGCGAGGGCCAGGCCTATCGCAACGAGGGCGGCCTGCCGGTCATCCAGTACATCACCGGGCCGGTCTACCTGCTCAACTTCGGCATCCCCAAGGTCACCAGCGAGTTCACCGACTACCCGCTGATGCACGCCCAGGTCGGCGCCTTCGTGCGCATGATCCTCAACCTGGGCAACGAGCCGGCCAGCGCCCTGCGCTCCGGCGTCGAGGAACGCTAGGGTCTGGGCTTGTCCAGCACCAGGTAGGGCTGCAGCACCTCGCGCACGGCCGCACGCCGCTGTTGGTCGGACAGCGGCTTGTTGGCCAGGTCGTTGGCCTGCGCCATCACCGCCATGTAGTGCGGCGTCTCGTCCACCTCCTCGCGCAGCGCCACGCGGGGATGCTGCGCCATCAGTTCCGTCCACACCGCGCGCACCGCGCTCCAGTGCGCGCGGGTCTTACGCCAGTACTCCCGCCCAGGCTCGAAGTCGTAGCCCCGGACACGCGTGTAGGTGTTGAGCCCACGCTCGCGCACCAGCACGCGCGGCCCGCCGGCCGCCTTGCGGTCCAGCTTCAGGCTGTCCTGCTCGTGCACCCAGCCCTCGGGCGTGAGGCTTTGCCGGTTCCAGGTATCCACCACGTCATAGTCGCTGCGCGTGGTGTGCTCGCGCCGCGGCAACGGGCGCCAGGTACGGTCGGAGGCCCAGCTGGAAACGCCATTCTCGTGCGTCCAGGCGCCCAGCGCGGCATAGCGCGGGCTATCGTCCACCTGCCACACCGTCTGCAACCAGCGGCCGCGGGCCTCGGCCGCCGAGGCCCGGCGTGCCTCCCAGGCGTAGTCACCGACATAGACCCAGTACTGCGCCTGCTCGTACTCCCAGTCCTGCCGCCAGTGCTTGGTTACGTGGCCGGAAGCATCTACCAGCACATGCTGCAGCACGATGCGGCGCGGGCTGTCCTCCAGCACCTCGACGAATTCATGACCCTGGGTGGCATGCGGTTCACGCAGCTTGTAGCCCGGCTGCAGCGCCACGGTCTCCTCGAAGCGGAACTGCACCTGGTACTCCCCCGCCATCGCCAGGATCGCGCGACGATCGCGCTCCGGATCGGGCGCGGCGGCGGACTTCGCGGGCAGCGAGGGGGTCGCGGCGCAGGCCGACATCAGCAGGGCCAGCGTGGCGGCCAGGGCTTTCTGGATCATGGAATTTCGGGCAGTCGTAAATTCAAGCACTTCCCTATTTAAATGAGAATTACTATTATTTGCAAACTGCGGGCAGGGGCCGCGGACTCAAATTCTCTCGGGGAAGTACATGGATCAGCTGGCGTCGCTGCAGATCGCCATGGCCGCTATTGCCTTGCATCACCTGCTGGCCCGTCGCACGGAGCCATCGGACCGCTGTGAATGGCTGCTGTCGCTGGCGCTGCTCAATGCCGCCGCGCTGGCACTGTGGAGCAGCACGCACGCACCCACCGAACTGGCCGGCCTGTGGCTGCGGCATGCCCTCGCGGCGGTGGCCGCCGTAGCCGCCCTGCGCCTGGGCCTGTCCCTGCACCGGCTGCAGCCGCAGTTGCTGCGCCGTTTCCTGGCGCCGGTGTCCTATGTCGCCGTCAGCCTCGCCGCCTCGCTGCTGTCGCCGCCGGCGCTGGCGCAGGATGACGCCCCGCCGCTCGACACGATCCCGGTCGAGTCCTCGTCACCGCCCAAGGCCGACGAGCAGATCATGCTCAATCCGGTGGAAGTCCGCGCGCAGCGCGGCTACATTCTGGACAGCGCCAGCAGCGGCACCAAGACCGACGCTGCCCTGATGGAGACACCCGTCTCCATCTCGGCCATTCCGCGCCAGCGCTTCGAGGACCAGGGAGCGCAGACCGTGCAGGACGTGCTGCGCTACAGCACCGGCACGCGCGCGGATGCCTACGGCTTCGACACGCGCGGCGACTGGGCCATGCTCCGCGGCAGCAGCGCCATGTATTACCTCGACGGCCTGCGAATGCTGTTCGAGTCCTACAACACCGTGCGACCCGACCCCTGGACGCTGGACAGCGTCGAGATCCTGCGCGGCCCTGCCTCCGTGCTTTACGGCCAGGGCCCCAGCGGCGGCATCGTCAACCTCAACTCCAAGCTGCCGCAGGCCACGCCGGAGCACCAGTTGCGCGCCGAGTTCGGCAGCTTCGACCGCCGCCAGTACGCGCTGGACAGCACCGGCAGCCTCACCGCCGACAACAGCCTGAGCTACCGCCTCGTCGCGCTGCAGCGCGACTCCGACACGCAGGTAGACTACGTCAAGGATGATCGCTGGCTGATCTCCCCCTCGCTGAGCTGGGCGCCCAGCCACTGGCTGCGCTGGACCGTGCTCGGCCGCATGCAGAAGGACGAGAGCGGCACCAGCGTGGGCTTCCTGCCCTGGGAAGGCACGGTGAAGCCCAACCCCAACGGCCCCATCCCGACCAACCGCTTCGTCAGCGAGCCCGACTTCGACCGCTACGACATGGAGCAGTCCGCCGTCACTTCCATCCTGGAACTGCAGCTGGGCGAGGACTGGAGCCTGCGCCAGAATCTGCGCTGGTCGGACAGCAGCGGCCACTACCGCACGCTGTATCCCAACGTCTTCGTCGGCCCCGCCTTCCTGTTCGACCCGATCGAGAAGCGCAAGGTACTGCGTATCGCCAGCATCAGCGACACCGAGACCAGCACCCTGACGCTGGACCAGCAGTTGCAGGGCCGCTTCCGCACCGGGCCACTGGAACACCTGCTGCTGGCCGGCTACGACTACGCGCGCGCCAACATCGACGAGGTCTACGGCGATCTGTCCTCCAATCCGCTGCAGGTAGTGCTGCAGGGCCGCTTCGATCTCTACGATCCGCAGTACGGCCGCTACATCGCCCCGCAGACTGCGCAGCAGCCGCGCGCCCAGTTGCGTCAGTCCGGCTTCTACCTGCAGGACCAGGTGCGCATCGGTGAGCACTGGATCGCCCTGTTCGGCGTCCGCCACGACCAGGCCACCGCCAGCAGCGGCAGTACCGATAGCGACGACTCCGAGACCTCACTGCGGGCCGGCCTGCTGTACCGCTTCGACGCCGGCTTCTCCCCATATCTCAGCTATTCCGAGTCATTCCAGCCGGTCGCCGGCCTGGACCAGAACAGCCAGGCCTACAAGCCAGTGCGCGGCAAGTCGCGCGAGATCGGGCTCAAATACCAACCGCCGGGCTCGGCCAGCCTGCTGACCCTCGCCGCCTTCGAGACCCACGAGGAGAACCGCCTGGCGCCCGGCAGCAACCCGCGATTCCAGGTGCAGCTCGGCGAAGCCGACATCCGTGGCATCGAGTTCGAGGCCCTGACCACCCTGTTCTCGCGCCTGGACCTCAACGCCAATTACACATGGCTCGACGCCAAGAGCGACCAGGGCTCGGGCGCCGCGGCCGGCCAGCGCTACAAGTCGCTGGCCACCATCGCCGAGCACACCGGCTCGCTCTGGGCCCGCCTCCGCTTCGCCATCGCCGGAGTACCCGGCTTCTCGGTCGGCGGCGGCTTCCGCTATATCGGCGAGACCACCGACGAAGGCCGCGAGGTCACCGTGCCGGCGATCAAGCTGTTCGACGCCATGGCCGGCTGGGAGAACCCGCACTGGCGCCTCGCCGTGAACGCCAGCAACCTGGAGGACGACGCCTACGTCGCCTCCTGCCTCGAGCGCGGCGACTGCTACTACGGCCTGCGCCGCAGCGTGGTCGGCACCATCGCCTACAAATTTTGAAGACACGCCGATGGCGGACGAGGTTTACGCCTGCTGCCGCTTTACCCCCAGGACTGGGGGCATCGGAACCTGCCACACTGCTGGGCTACCGCGAGCACCGCGTGCCCGGACTGCCACTGGAATCTTCTCGTCATGAACAAAGCCCCCATCGCCCTGCTGGCCGGCCTGCTGCCCCTGGGCGCTGTCGCCCAGTCCGAGGCGCCCATCGCCGAAGCCATAGTGCCGGTCATCGAGGTCCCGCAAGCGCCGCCGGCTACGCCGCCGCCCCTGGCCGAATCCGCCGAAGCGGTGAAGCTCGCACCCGTGGTGGTCACCGGCGAGAAGCTGGGCCGCTCGCTGGCCGAGACCAACAGCAGTGTCGCCATCGTCACGCGCCAGGACCTGCAGGCCGGTAGCGATGCCTCGATGAAGGACGTGGTCACGCAGTTCGCCAACGTGGTTTCGGCCAACGGAGACCGCGAGATCGCCATTCGCGGCGTGCCGCAGGGCGGTATCGGCGGACAGGGCGACACCATCAGCGTCTACCTCGACGGCGTGGCCCTGCCCTCACGCGCCGGTGCCTTCGCCGGCCCGCTGTCGGCCTGGGATCTGGAGCAGGTCGAGATCCTGCGCGGCGCCCAGTCCACCAACCAGGGCCGCAACAGCCTGGCGGGCTCCGTGGTGCTTCGCTCGGTGGAGCCCACCGCGGAATGGGATGCGCGCCTGCGTGCCGGCATCATGAGCCGCAACGGCCATGACTACGCCATCGCCGGCGGCGGCCCCATCACCGACAGCCTGCGCTTCCGTATCGCCGCACAGGACCGCTACGACAACGGCGACGTGGTCAACACCACCCGCAACGAAGACGACGCCCAGCGCGAGCGCACGCGCAACGCGCGAGCGCGCCTGGCCTGGACTCCTCAGGCCCTGCCCGGCTACAAGGCCCTCTATGGCTACACCGAGTCGGACAACGAATACGGCGATCCCTTCCACGACTCCTCGGGCGGCGAGCGCACCGAGACCTCCAACATCCGTCCGAACGAGGACGTCACCACCCGGCTGCACAGCCTGGAGCAGAGCTACGCTTTCAGCGACCGCTGGAGCGTGGATGCAATCAGTGGCTGGTCGAAGCTGTCCAATCTCTACACCATCGACTACGACCGCAGCGCGGCCGAGGGCGGTTATTCCGACAACACCGAGGACGAGGAGATCCTCAGCCAGGAACTGCGCCTGGGCTACTCACGCCCGCGCCTGAAGGCGGTGACCGGCCTCTATTACGCCGACTCCGACGTGGCCAAGCAGACCATCGGCCACGACGTCGCCGCCGGCGGTGGCGTCGCCCTGCTCAACGGCACCATCGATTCGGATGCCAGCACGCGCACCAGCGCGCTGTTCGCCGAGGCCGACTGGGATTTCGCCGACGCCTGGCGGCTGACCGCCGGCCTGCGCCTGAACCAGGAACGCGCGCGGCGCCATGACGTGAGCCAGCTCGACCTCAGCCTCACGGTGCCGCCGCAGATTCCGCTGCCGTTTCCGATCGTGATCCCCATTCTGGACCCGCTGGCCGACGTGCTGGCCGCCGCGGCTTCCAGCCTGGTGCCGCCGGACTACGACCAGCGCAACAGCACGCGCTTCACCGACCTGCTGCCCAAGGCCGGCCTGACCTGGTTCGCAACCGACAACAGTTCGCTGGGCCTGACCTACCAGGAAGGTTACCGTTCCGGCGGCACCAGCATCTCCTTCTTCGGCGGCGGCGTGAGCCCCTACGATCCCGAGTACACCCGAACCGTCGAGCTGTCCCTGCGCTCACGCTGGCTGGACGAGCGCCTGACCTTCAACGCCAACCTGTTCTACACCCGTTGGCGCGACCAGCAGGTCACCATCGGCGAGACCTCCGGCTTTGCCACCTACACCACCAACGCCGGACGCTCTCACTACTACGGCCTGGAGACCGAGCTGCTGTGGAAGCTGCAGGGACCGCTGGAAGCCTTCCTGACCTTCGGCCTGCTGCGCAGCGAGTTCGACGAGTTCGGCAACGACCTCAACAACGACGGCGACACCGATGATGCCGACGACGAGGACTACAAGGGCAACGAATTCCCCTATGCCCCGCGCCAGACTGCCGGCATTGGCCTCACGCTCAGGGAATGGCACCGCCTCAGCGGCCAGGTCGCCGCCAACTACGTCGGCTCCTTCTACAGCGATCCGGACAACGATCCGCGCTCGCGCGCCGACGCGCGCGTGCTGGTCAACGCCAAGCTGGGCTACGCCCTGCCCGCCGGCTTCAGCCTGGCGGTCTACGGCCGCAACCTCACCGACGAGCTGAACGACCAGGGCGCCCTGGTATCCGGCACGCGCCTGGCCAGCCGCTACGGCGAACCGCGCAGCTTCGGTGCGGTGTTGGAATGGCAGATGCAGTAGCGGAAGCTGCGCCTGCGAGGCAACCAGGTTTCGCGAAGCGAAGCCGGGAACACCCTCTCGATCAACGTAGCCCGGCCTTCGGCAAGCCGGGCTACGATTCGGGCCTCAGCTGCTCTCGCCCCGGTAGCAAACGATATTGTCCGGCGTCTCCTCGACCCGAATCTCGGACAGCAGCGCGCCGAAGCGCGCATGGCAGACCTTCCAGAACACCAGCGCCACGTTCTCGGAGGTCGGGTTCACGTCGCGGAACATCTCCACGTCGTGGTTCAGGTGATAGTGATCCACGCGCGCGATGATCTCCTCGCGCAGGAAGTTTTTCAGGTCCGCCAGGTTCACCACCATGCCACTGGCCGGGTCCACGCCGCCGCGCAGCGTCACTTGCAGCACGTAGTTGTGGCCATGGCCGTTGTCGCGGGCGCACTTGCCGTACAGGGCGAAGTTCTCCTCGCGCGACAGCTTGGGCTCCCACAGGCGGTGCGAGGCGCAGAAGGACTCGCGGCGGCTCAGGGTAACGATCGGCCGGGAATCAGCCATTGCAGAACACCTCCAGGGTCGTGCCGGTGGTCGCGCCGGACTGGGCGCGATCCAGCAGGTAGGCCACGCTCGGCGCCACCTCGTCCGGCAGCGCGCCGCCGTACAGGCCGTAGCGCGCGTTCATTTCGGTTTTCATGTAGCCCGGCGCCACCGCGTTGACGCGGATGTTGAATTCGCGTCCGTCGAAGGCCAGGGCCTCCGTCAGGCCGGTCACCGCGTGCTTGCTGGGTGCATAGACACTCTTGCCGGGCGCAATCTGCAGGCCGCGAATGCCCGACAGCGATGACACCAGCACGATGTCGCCGCCACCGCGCGCGCTCATCGTGCGGAATGCGTGCTGGCACAGGTACCAGAGGCCACGCACGTTGACGTCCATGACCTGGTCGTATTCGTCCAGGCTGGTGTCCATGAAGGGCTTGATCAGCAACTGCGCGGCACTGCCGACGATGCCGTCAGGCGGTGCATCGCCGAAGCCGGCGTAGAGCGCGTCCAGCGCCGCCGTGTCGCCGAGATCGCAGGCCTGGGAGCGCACATCCGCCCCTTGGGCCCGCAGCGGCGCGGCAACCTGCTCCAGGGCCTCGGCCCGGCGGCCCAGCAGGGTCAGGCGATGGCCCTGGCCGGCCAGCAGGCGCGCGGTGGCACCGCCGAGGCCCGAGCCTCCGCCCGTAACGAGGATATGACGCTGTTTCAGCTGGGTCATCAGGAGCTTGGACCGTCGGGGGATGCAAATGATGCACCGTTTCGCAGCATGCCCGAAACCACCCCCGCCGCATCCCCCCTTTGCAGCATGTCCCTTGACCCTGCAGGCAGGATCACGATCCTGTTCATGTCGTCATACTGGCGAAAGCCGGTATCCAGTCATGAAGCGGCCACTCATGTCCGAAGATGCAGCCGGCACCTGGCGCAATAAACAGCCGAACTCGGGGCCAAGGGCGCTGGCATAGCCGCCGGTGCCCTCCCAAATCCTTGAATTCCCGGCTTAGCCCTACTCGTAGCGCAGCGCCTCGATCGGATCGAGCTGCGAGGCCTTGCGAGCCGGATACAGGCCGAACACCACGCCCACCGCGGCGCTGACCGCCACCGACAGCAGCACCACGTCCACGCGGATCAGCAGCGGCCAGCCGAAGGAGGACGACAGCTGCTGGGCAATGGTCACGCCCAGGACCACGCCGGTCAGCCCTCCGATCAGGGCCAGCACCAGCGCCTCCACCAGGAACTGCAGCAGGATGTCACGCGGGCGCGCGCCCACCGCCATGCGCACGCCGATCTCGCGCGTGCGCTCGGTGACCGACACCAGCATGATGTTCATCACGCCGATGCCACCTACCAGCAGCGACACCGCCGCGATGGCCGCCAGCAGGGTGGTCAGCGTCTTGGTGCTTTCCTCCTGCGCGCTGGCGATCTCCGCCAGGTTGCGCACGTTGAAGTCGTCCTCTCCACCCAGGCGGATGCGATGACGGTCGCGCAGCAGGTTGTTGAGGTCGCTCTCGGCCTTGGAGGTCGGCACGCCCGAGGCGGAGCTGACGTAGATCGTGCCGGCGATGAACTTCTTCAGGCCACCCTGCAGCTTCTCGGCATAGGCGCGCACCGGCACCAGCGCGGTGTCGTCGTAGTCGTCGCCCATCGGCGACTGGCCCTTGGCCTCCAGCACGCCGGCCACTTCGAAAGGCACGTTGCGGATGCGCACGATCTGTCCCACCGGATCTGAGTAGGCGCCGAACAGCTTCTCAACCACCGTCTTGCCCAGCACCACGACCTTGGCGTTGGACTCCGGGTCTTCCGGCAGGCCGCTGCCGCTGGCGATGCGCCAGTTGCGCAGCAGCAGGTAGTCCGGCGTCACGCCGGCCACGCGCGTGGTCCAGTTCTGCTCCTCGGAGATCAGCGGCTGGTTGCCGCGCAGCTCCGGGGCCGCGTACTTCACCGACGCCAGCTCGGTCTGGATCGCCTTGAGGTCATCCCAGGTCAGCGTCGGCTGGCTGCCGAAGCCACCGCGTGCGCCGCCCATCTGGCTGGAGCCGGAGCGCACCACCAGCAGGTTGGTGCCCATGGCGGCAAAGCTCTGCTCCACGCGGGACTTGGCACCCTCACCGATCGACACCATCGCGATCACCGCCGCCACGCCGATGATGATGCCCAGCGCGGTGAGAAAGGAGCGCAGGCGGTTGCGCAGCAGCGCACGGATCGCCACGCGGATCACGGCGAGCAGATTCATGCCGGCACCTCCGCCTGCACCGGTTCACGGCGGATGTCGCTGATCACCTGTCCGTCCTTCATGACGATGTTGCGCGCCGCATATTCGGCGATGTCCAGTTCATGCGTCACCAGGATCACCGTGATGCCGGCGCGGCCCAGCGCCTGCAACAGGGCCATGACCTCCACGCTGGTGGCGGAATCCAGGTTGCCGGTGGGTTCGTCGGCCAGGATCACGCGCGGCTCACCGACCAGCGCGCGGGCAATGGCCACGCGCTGCTGCTGGCCGCCGGACAGCTGGCTCGGCGTATGGTCCAGGCGCTTGCCCAGGCCCACGCGCTCCAGCGCGGCGGCGGCGCGGGCATGGCGCTCGGCCGCCGGCACGCCGGCGTACAGCAGCGGCAGTTCCACGTTCTCCAGCGCGCTGGTACGCGCCAGCAGGTTGAAGTTCTGGAACACGAAGCCCAGCGTGCGGTTGCGGATTTCCGCCAGCTCGTCGCGCCCCAGGGTCGAGACTTCGCGCCCATCGAGCCGGTAGTGGCCCGCGGTCGGCCGGTCCAGGCAGCCCAGGGTATTCATCAGCGTGGACTTGCCGGAGCCCGAGGTACCCATGATGGCGACGAACTCGCCGGCCTCGATGTCCAGGGTTACGCCACGCAGCGCGCGCACCTCGACATCGCCCATGTGGTACTCGCGGGTGACCTCGCGCAGTTCGATCAGTGCCATGTCCGTGGGCCGCCTCAGAACATGCGCATGCCAGGGGCACTGGCGCGCGGCTTGTCACCCTCGGCGGACGGCATGTCGGTGATCAGCTCGTCGCCTTCCTTCAGCCCGCCCTCCATCACCTCGGTGTAGCTGCCGTCGCTGATGCCGGTCTTGATCTCCACCGCCTGGGCCTGGCCGTCGCGCAGCACGTAGACCGTACGCGGACCGCCCGCGGCGCCTTCACCGCCGCGCGGGCGCCGCTGGCGGCGCTCGCCATTGCCGCCGCCTTCGGCGCCCGCCGAGGGCTGGCGCGCTGCCGCGCCGCCCTGGCCACCCTGCGCCTGGCCCTGCGGCTGGGCCACAGCCTGCGCCGGCGCAGCGGTGCCCGCCTTGCCGGCATCGCGCCCGCCTGCCGGGGTCGGCATGCGGAAGCGCAGCGCCGCATTGGGCACCTTCAGCACGTCCTCGCGCCGCGCGTAGACGAAGGTCACGTTTGCGGTCATGCCGGGCTTGAGCTTCAGCTCCTCGTTGGTCACGTCGAGCACGGCGTCGTAGGTCACTACGTTCTGCGTGGTGGTGGCGGAATCGCGCACCTGGCGCACCTCGCCACGGAAGCGCTCGCCCGGATAGGCGTCCACCGTGAAGTTGGCCTTCATGCCGGCCTGCAGCTTGCCGACGTCGGACTCGGCCACGCTGGTGTTGACCTGCATCTGGCGCAGGTCCTGGGCGATGGTGAACAGCACCGGCGCCTGCAGCGAGGCCGCCACGGTCTGGCCGACGTCGACGCTGCGCGAGATCACCACTCCATCGGTCGGGGAGATGATGTCGGTGTAGTTGAGGTTCACCTGGGCGCGGTTCAGCGCCGCGCGGGCCTGGGCCAGCGCCGCCTGCGAGGAGACCACCGAGGCATCGGCGGCATCGGCGGTGGCCTGGGCGGTATCACGCTCGCTCTGCGAGATCAGCCCTCGCGGCGACAGCTCGTCGGCGCGGCGGGCCTGGCGGCGGGCATCCTGGGCCTGGACCCTGGATCGCGTCAGGTTGGCCTCGGCTGCCATCACATTGGCGCGCTGCTGCTCCACCTCGGCCAGGAACAGGCGAGGGTCGATCTTGGCGATCAGCTGGCCCTTCTTCACCTGGGAGTTGAAGTCCACCGACAGGTCCTGGATCCGGCCGCTGACCTGGCTGCCGACCTGCACCGTCACCAGGGCCGACAGGGTGCCGGTGGCGGTGACCTTGGCCACCACCTCGCCGCGTTCCGCGGGCACCGTGGTGAACGCAGGCGGCTCGTCGCCCTTCAGCCAGCCCCGGCCCCACCAGAGGACGGCGGCAATCACCAGCACGGCAGTGGCCCACAGGCCCCAGCGCCGGGCCGGGCGGCCAGAGCGCAGATTGTTGTTCGAATTCATGGATTACGGGATCGGCAGGGTCTGTGGAACGAGCGGGAGGTCGGAAAGCCTAGCAGCAATATTGTGTCATCCAGCAGATGAAACGCGGCGATCCCCGGAGCGTTGACATGATGTGGAATTCCCTTCGCCTTGCGGCATGACAAATGCCAGAATGCGGCTACCGCATGAACGCCATCGAAAAAGAGCGCAAACAGGGCCGTAACGGCTGCCGGGAGCTCCCTTGACACCCGGGAGCCTGATCCTCGCCACGCCCTATCCGGATGCCATTGCCGGGGTCCACGTCGGCTTCCTGCTGGCGATCGGCGTCCTGGGCCTTGCGATCTACGCCCGCTACCGCGACGAGCCCTCCATGCCCTGGCTTTCGCTGAGCGCCCTGCTCTCGCTGATCTGGCTGCTGGCCTGGCGTGGCCAGATTCCGGGGCCGGCCAGGCTCCTGCCCCATGCCATGCCCCTGTCCGGCGCCCTGTTCAGCGCCGCGGTGCTGCGCTACGGCCGCCTGTCCTTGGACAGCCGTAACCGCCTCCCCGACCTGGACCCGGCCCTGCGCGGCCTCAACGGCCTGCTGCTGTTGGCCGCCGGCGCCGCCCTGCTGCTGCCCCCGGCCTGGTCGCTGCCCCTGCTCGCCCCCCTGGCCTTGCTGACGGCGCTGGGGCTGGTGGTCGCCGCCTGGCAGCGGCTGCGCCAGGGCCACTGGGTAGCGATAGGCCTGCTGTCCGGCGCGCTGCTGCTGCTGGCCGTGCTGCTGCCCAACGGCCTGCTGTGGATCGGCTACCCGCTGCCCGGAACCCCGGCCTTCTGGATGAACGCCTTCCAGGTCGGTAGCGGCCTGGCGCTGCTGGCCCTCAGCCTCGGCACCATCGCCTCGCTACACCGCCTGAGCGAAGGCCGCGTCTCCGAGCTCAAGCTGGCGCTGGACGGCCAGCGCGTGGCCCTCAACAAGGCCAGCATCGACGACGTCACCCGCCTGCCCGACCGCAAGCTGTTCCGCGAACTGCTGCGCAAGCGCGTGCAGGACGCACACGAGCTGCAGCAGCGCCTGGCCGTGGTGAGCATCAGCCTGTCGTCCTACCGCACCCTGCGCCACGGCATCGACGGCAACGCCGCCGACTCCGGCCTGTCCGAGATCGCCCTGCGCTTGCGCCAATCCGTAGGCTCCGGCGACCTGCTGACCCGCATGGGCAGCGACGGCTTCATCTGGATCACCCAGATTCACGCGGGCGGCGAACTGCTGGACCTGCAGGGCCGCTGCCTGGGCCTGCGTCGCGACATCGGCGCACCGCTGGCCAACGCCGGCGGCGTCATGGTCAGCTGCGACATCGGCGTGTCCATCTATCCCGACCACGGCGGCGACATCGACCTGCTGCTGCGCCGCAGCGACGAAGCCCTCTACCGCACCGAGCAGGCCGGCCTGGGCGAGGTCATGGTGTTCCGCCCCGAGCTGCAGCAGCAGTCGCACCAGCACCTGCGCCTGGCCAAGCAGCTGCGCCAGGCCCTGATCCGCAACGAGCTGGTGCTGCATTACCAGCCCCTGGTCGGCCTGGAGAACGGTGAGCTGCGCGGCGCCGAGGCCCTGATCCGCTGGCCACGCGACGGTGTGATGATCCCCCCGGGCGAATTCATCCCGGTGGCCGAATCCAGCGGCCTGATCGTGCAACTGGGCGAGTGGGTCATGCAGCAGGCTTGCCGCCAGATCGCCGACTGGCAATCGCGCGGGCTGGACCTGCCCTACGTCGCCGTCAACGTCTCGGCCCACCAGTTCCGCCACCCTGAATTCCTCCGCCACGTCGAGAAGGCCCTGATCGCCTCGCCGCTATCGCGCGACCGGCTGATGCTGGAGATCACCGAGAACATCGTGCTGGACGACATCGACCGCACCAGCGCGCTGCTGCAGCAGCTGCTGATGCGTGGCGTCAGCGCCGCCGTGGACGACTTCGGCGTCGGCTACTCCTCGCTCAACTACCTGCGCAAGCTGCCGGTGCAGGCGATCAAGATCGACCGCAGCTTCCTCCAGGGCATTCCCGAGGAGCAGGAAGCCATGTCGGTGATGAGCACCATCATCACCCTGGGCAACGACCTGGGCCTGCGCGTGGTCGCCGAGGGCATCGAGACCGTCGAGCAGCAGATATTCCTGTCGCGCAAGGGCGTCAACTGCGGCCAGGGCTGGCTGTTCAGCAAGGCCATGGCGGCTCCGGACTTCGAGGCCTGGATGATCAAGAACCAGCAACGCCTGGGCCGCGAGCAGGCGCTGGTCGGCTAAGGGATCTGCTGACGTCATACCGGCGAGGACCACGCCCGTCGGGAGCCGAATCCACAGACTTCCGCCGGCATGACGCGTTCCAGCAGGGTTCTTCTGCCGGCCGCCTCAGAAATTGTGATAGCCACCATCAATGGTGAAGCAATCCCCCGTGTGGTGAGCACTGGCTCCCGACATCAGGTACACCGCAATCCCCGCGAAGTCCTGCGGCTTGCCGAAGCGCCGCTGCGGAATGCGCGCCTTCACCGCCGCCACGAACTTGTCGCTGGCCAGCAGCGGCCCGGTCATCGCGGTCTCGATCCAGCCCGGCACGATGGAATTGGCGGTGACGCCATGGCGCGCGTACTCCACGCACAGCCCGCGCATCACCGACAGCAGCGCCCCCTTGGTGGCGGCGTAGTCCTCGCCCCGCGCCAGGCCCGAGACCGCCGACAGGCTGCTGGTGGCCACCAGGCGGCCAAAGGCATCGCCCGCCTCGGCCCGCTGCTTCATGTGCCGTGCCGCGCACTGCAGCGTGAACAGCGCGCCCTTGAGGTTCACACCGAAGGTGCGGTCCAGGTCGGCCTCAGTCATCTCGTGGAACGGGACCTGCACGCTCATCACGCCGGCATTGGCGAAGCAGCCGTCCACGCGCCCGAACTGCTCCAGCGTGGCCGCGAAGCTGCGCTCCACCGCCGCCCGGTCCGAGACATCGCAACGCAGCGCCGTCACGCGGGTACCGTGGGTACGCAACTGCGCCACCGCCTCGATGTTGCGCGCCTCGTTGGTGCCCCAGATGCAGACATCCGCGCCGGCCTGCGCCAGGCCCTCGGCAATGCCCAGGCCGATGCCGGCGTTACCACCGGTGATCAGGGCCACGCGGCCCGACAGGTCGAAGGGAGCGTAGCTCATCCCCGCACTCCCGCCGCGCTCAGCACGTGCCGCGCCAGCAGGTTGCGCTGGATCTCGTTGGTCCCGGCATAGATCGAGGTCTTGCGGTAGTTGAAGTACAGCGGCGTCACCGCCGCCGCATGGTCCGGGATGGGCCGCACCGGGGCCGGGCGGCCGCGGACTTCGGCAAAGCTGTCCTGCACGAACGGCAGCGCATCCGGCCCCAGGGCCTCCACGGCGAACTCGCTCAGCGCCTGCTGCAACTCCGTGCCCACCAGCTTGAACATGCTGGACATGGCGCCGATCGCCGTGCCCGACTCCACGCTGGAGAAGAAGCGCAGCTCGGCGGCGTCCACCGCCTCCACCCGCACCGCCAGCTCGGCATAGCGGCGGCGGAAATCCGGATCGTCGATCAGCACTCCCCCATGATTGGCCGGCTGCTCGCGGGCGATGCGGCGGATCTTGGCCAGCAGGTAGCGCAGCAGCGAGCCATAGGCGGCGCCGCGCTCGAACTGCAGCAGGTACTTGGCGTAGGTCCAGCCCAGGCCTTCCTCGCCGATGCGGTTCTCCACCGGCACGCGGACGTTCTCGAAGAACAGCTGGTTGACCTCCTGCTCGCCGTCGATCGGCCCGTCCAGCGAAGGCAGCGGGCGGATGCTGATGCCCGGCGTGCGCATGTCGGCCAGCAGGAAAGTGATGCCGCTCTGCGCCTTGGCCTCGCGGTTGGTACGCACCAGGCAGAAGATCCAGTCGGCCCATTGCGCATGCGTCGTCCAGATCTTGGAGCCGTTGAGCACATAGTGCTCGCCGTCACGCACCGCGCTCATCTGCAGCGAGGCCAGGTCGGAGCCGGAACCCGGCTCGGAGTAGCCCTGGCACCAGCATTCGTCGGTGTTGAGGATCTTCGGCAGGAAGCGCTGCTTCTGCGCCTCGGTGCCGTACTCCATGATCACGTAGGCCACCATCGCGATGCCCATCGGCGACACGATCGGGCAGCCCGCCGCGGAGGTCTCGCTCTGGAAGATATAGCGCTGCGTCGGCGTCCAGTCCGGGCCGCCGTACTGCACCGGCCAGCCGGGCGCCGCCCAGCCTTTTTCAGCCAGTTTCTTCTGCCACTTCACCTGCCCGGCCTTGTCGAGGTAGCCGTTCTTGCTCTGCGACATCAGCTGCTTCAGTTCGGCATCGTAGGCCTGCTTGATCCAGGCGCGGACCTCGTCGCGAAACGCCAGCTCGTCCGGGGTGTAGTCGAGATTCATGATCGGCTCCTCAGGCAGCGGCCAGCGACAAATCGGCATAACGCCGCAGGTGGAAGTCGGCATTGCCGAACTGCGCCGCGATGGCGGTGCAGCGGCGGAAATAGTGCCCCAGCGACAGCTCCTCGGTAATGCCCATGCCGCCATGGATCTGCACCGCCGACTCGCCGACGAACTTCGCCGCCTTGTCGACCTGCGCCTTGGCCGCACTGGCAGCCAGCGCACGCTCGGCGGCCGGTCGGTCCAGCTTCATCGTCGCCACCAGCGTCAACGCCGCCGACTGCTCCAGCGCGGTGAACATGTCGGCCATGCGGTGCTGCAGCACCTGGAAGCTCGCCAGCGGCGCGCCGAACTGCTTGCGCTGGCTGGCGTAGACCACCGTCTCGGCCAGCATGCGGCGCATGGCGCCCACCGCCTCCGCGCAAAGCGCGCAGACGGCCTCGTCCGCCACGCGCTCCACCAGCGGCAGCGCCCCGCCCTCGGCGCCGACCAATCGATCCGCTGCTACGAAGACTTTCTCGAACCCGATATCCGAGGCACGCCCGCCGTCGATGGTCGGGTAGTCGCTGCGCGCGATGCCTGGTGCGTTGGCATCCACCAGCAGCAGGCTCAAGCCCGCCCCGGTCCTGGCGGTGACCAGGAAATGGCTGGCCCAAGGTCCGCCGGTGACGCCGCTCTTGCGACCCTCGAGCACGTAGCCGCCGTCGCGCGGGGTCGCGGTGGTGGCCACCTGTCCCAGGTCATAGCGCGCCTGGCGCTCCACCCCGGCGAAGGCCAGCACCGCCTCGCCGGCGATCACGCGCGGCAGCCATTGCGCCGCTACCGCGCCGCCCGCCTGCTTGAGCAGGCCACCGCCGATCACCACGGTACCCAGGTAAGGCTCCACCACCAGCGCCTTGCCCAGCTCCTCCATGACGATGGCGTTCTCGATGGCGCCGCCGCCGAGTCCACCCAGCTCCTCGGGAAACGGCGCACCCAGCAGGTTCAGGCCCTGCGCCAGGTCCGCCCAGACCTTGGGGCGCCAGCCGGCCGGCGCCGCTACGGCCGCCCGCCGGGTCTCGAAGTCGTAGTGATCAGCCAGGTAGCTGGCCAGCGTGTCGCGCAGCAGGTTCTGCTCGACGCTGTAGTCGAAATCCATGTTCCGCGGTCTCCTCCGGGGTGCTTTCGCAGGATATTAGCCCCGTTGACGGCAAACGCCCTCGTTCGCCGTCAACGACAAGCCTCTATCCTGCCGCAGTCACCCTCAGAGGAAATTGTCCGAAAGGGTCGCGGACTGAACCCGGATTCCGGAAGACGCGACGGGCTCAGCCCGCCGTCTTGACGGCCTTGCTCGCCAGCGCCAGCGCCACGCGGGAGCGCGTCGGCCGACCGAGGGCCTGGCTGATGTAGTCGCCCGCCGCCGCCAGCGCTTTCAGGTCCACGCCGGTTTCGATGCCCATGCCCTGCAGCATGTACACCAGGTCCTCGCTCGCCACGTTGCCGGACGCACCGGCCGCATAGGGGCAGCCGCCGAGGCCCGCCACCGAGCTGTCGAACACCGTCACGCCGCTTTCCAGCGAGGCCAGCACATTGACCAGCGCCTGGCCGTAGGTGTCATGGAAATGCCCCGCGAGCCGCTCCAGCGGCACACGCCGGGCCACCGCCTCGATCATGCGCCGCGTCGCCAGCGGCGTACCGACGCCGATGGTATCGCCCAGCGAAATCTCGTGGCAGCCCATGTCGTAGATCTCGCCCGCCACCTCGGCCACCTTCTCCGGGGCCACGTCGCCCTGGTAGGGGCAACCCAGCGCGGTGGAGACATAGGCACGCACGGGGATGCCATGCTGCTTCGCCGCCAGCACCACGTCCTCGAAGCGCTTCAGGCTCTCGGCAATGGAGCAGTTGATGTTCTTCTGCGTGAAGGCCTCGGACGCGGCGCCGAACACCGCCACCTCCTGCGCACCCGCCGCCACCGCCGCCTCGAAACCCTTGAGGTTGGGTGCCAGCACCGAGTAGGTCATGCCCTCGCGGCGCGGCGCAGCACGCATCACCGCGTCGTGGTCCGCCATCTGCGGCACCCACTTGGGCGACACGAAGGCCGTGGCCTCGATGTTGCGCAGGCCGGCGTCGGCCAGCCGCGTGATCAGCCCCAGCTTGATCTCGGTGGGCACCACGCCCGGCTCGTTCTGCAGGCCGTCGCGAACGCCGACCTCGACCAGCTTGACCCGCTGCGGCAGCTTGCTCACGAAGCCGCCTTGAAGTCGACCAGTTCCATTCCGTCCTTGACCTGCTCGCCCACCACCGCCAGGAAGGCCTGCACCACGCCATTGGCAGGCGCGCAGAGCGTGTGCTCCATCTTCATCGCCTCCATCACCAGCAGCGGCGCGCCCTTCTCCACCTCGGCGCCGGGTTCCACCAGCAACGCCACGATCTTGCCGGGCATCGGCGCCGTCAGGCCGCCGTGCGCATCCTGCTCCTCGCCGGCATGGGCCAGCGGGTCCTGCAGGCTCATCGCCCAGTGGCGGCCGCCCAGGAAGACGTGCAACTGCTCGCCCAGCGCCACGACCGTAGCCTCGGCCTTGCGATCACCGACCGCATAGCGCAACGCACCATTGGCGGTCGTCGTGACCCGCACGGCCTCGCCATCGATCGCCAGCCCCTGTGCGCCGTACTGCAGGTTCAGCTCGCGGCGCTGCTCGCCCGCCGTGAACGCCATGCGGCGTGCGAGATGGGCGTTGACGCGCCAGCCGTCGGCCTCGCCCCAGGGCGAGTGCAGGTCCAGCGAGGCCGCGGACTTCTCGCGGCGGCGCTGCTGCTCCTGCGTCGCGGTCCACAGTGCCGCCGCTTCCACCGCAGCGACCGGCAGCGAGGCATCACCGGTCAGCAGCGCGTCGCTCTCACGTGCGATCAGGCCGGTGTCGACGGTGCCCGCACGGAATTCGGCATGGCCGACCAGGCGCGACAGGAAGGCGATGTTGTTGCCCACGCCAACGATCTGGAACTGCGACAGCGCCGCCAGCATGCGCTCGGTGGCACGCTCACGGTTCTCGTCCCAGACGATCAGCTTGGCGATCATCGGGTCGTAGTGCGGGCTGATCTCGTCGCCCTGCTCCACGCCGGTGTCGATGCGCACATTGGCCGAGGCGGCCGGCGGGGCGCAGTGCACCAGGCGGCCGATCGACGGCAGGAAGCCCTTCTCCGGCTCCTCGGCGTAGACGCGCACCTCGATCGAGTGACCACGCAGCGGTACCTGGTCCTGGGTCAGTGGCAGCGGCTGGCCAGCGGCCACGCGCAGTTGCCATTCCACCAGGTCCTGCCCGGTGATCATCTCGGTGACCGGGTGCTCGACCTGCAGGCGCGTATTCATCTCCATGAAGTAGAACGAACCACTCTGGTCCGCAATGAACTCCACCGTACCGGCGCCGACGTAGCCCACGGCCCGTGCGGCATCGCAGGCGGCCTTGCCCATGGCGGCACGGCGCTCCGCGCTCATGCCCGGAGCCGGTGCTTCCTCCACCACCTTCTGGTGGCGGCGCTGCGCCGAGCAGTCACGCTCGTGCAGGTGGATGACGTTGCCCTGCGTGTCGCCGAACACCTGGATCTCGATGTGGCGCGGACGCCCCAGGTACTTCTCGATCAGCACGCGGTCGTCGCCGAAGCTGGCGCGCGCCTCGCGCTGGCAGGACGCCAATGCGGCCTCGAAGTCCTCGCTGCGCTCGACCACGCGCATGCCCTTGCCACCGCCGCCGGCGGAGGCCTTGATCAGCACCGGGTAGCCGATGCCGTCGGCCTGCTTGCGCAGGAAGGCCGGCTCCTGCTGGTCGCCGTGATAACCCGGCACCAGCGGCACGCCCGCTTTCTCCATCAGCGCCTTGGCAGCGGACTTGGAGCCCATCGCATGGATCGCGGACACCGGCGGGCCGATGAACACGACACCCGCCGCGGCGCAGGCCTCGGCGAAGCTCTCGTTCTCCGACAGGAAGCCGTAGCCCGGGTGCACCGCCTGGGCGCCGCTCTGTTTCGCGACCTCCAGGATGCGGTCGGCACGCAGGTAGCTCTCGCGCGAAGCGGCGGGGCCCACGCAGTAGGCCTCGTCGGCCAGACGCACGTGGCGCGAGCCGGCGTCGGCCTCGGAATACACCGCCACGGTGCGGATGCCCAGGCGGCGGCAGGTGGCGATCACGCGGCAGGCGATCTCGCCGCGGTTGGCAATCAGGATTTTCGTGAACATGGCGATCACATACGGAAGACGCCGAACCGCGTCTGCGGAATCGGAGCGTTGAGCGAGGCCGACAGGCCCAGAGCCAGCAGGCGGCGGGTCTGCGCGGGATCGACGATGCCGTCGTCCCAGAGACGCGCGCTGGCGTAGTACGGACTGCCCTGCAGGTCGAATTGCGCGCGGGTCGGGGCCTTGAACTTCTCCTCGTCCTCCGCGCTCCAGGTCTTGCCCTGGGCCTCCAGGCCGTCGCGGCGCACGGTGGCCAGCACCGAAGCCGCCTGCTCGCCACCCATCACGGAGATGCGCGAGTTCGGCCAGGTCCACAGGAAGCGCGGCGAATAGGCGCGGCCGCACATGCCGTAGTTGCCGGCACCGAAGGAGCCGCCGATCAGCACGGTGAACTTCGGCACCTGTGCCGTGGCCACCGCCGTCACCAGCTTGGCGCCGTCCTTGGCGATGCCCGCGTTCTCGTACTTGCGCCCGACCATGAAGCCGGTGATGTTCTGCAGGAACAGCAGCGGGATGCCACGCTGCGCGCAGAGCTCGATGAAGTGCGCGCCCTTCTGGGCCGACTCCGAGAACAGGATGCCGTTGTTGGCGACGATGCCCACCGGATAGCCGTGGATGTGGGCGAAACCCGTCACCAGCGTGCTGCCGTAGCGCGCCTTGAACTCGTCCAGGCGCGAGCCGTCGACGATGCGGGCGATCACCTCGCGCACGTCGTAGGGCTTGCGCGTGTCGGCCGGGATGATGCCGTAGATCTCTTCCGGGTCGTACAGCGGCGCTTCCGGCGTCTGGATGTCCACGCCCGGCTGCTTGCGGATGTTGAGGTTGCCGACGATGCGGCGCACCAGCGACAGCGCGTGATGGTCGTTCTCGGCGAAATGGTCGGCCACGCCGGAAATGCGCGTGTGCACGTCCGCGCCGCCCAGGTCCTCCGCGCTGACCACCTCGCCCGTCGCGGCCTTCACCAGCGGCGGGCCGCCGAGGAAGATCGTGCCCTGGTTCTTGACGATCACCGTCTCGTCCGACATCGCCGGCACATAGGCACCGCCGGCGGTGCAGGAGCCCATCACGCAGGCGATCTGCGGGATGCCCTGCGCCGACAGGTTGGCCTGGTTGTAGAAGATGCGGCCGAAATGGTCGCGGTCCGGGAACACCTCGTCCTGCATCGGCAGGAAGGCGCCACCGGAGTCCACCAGGTACACGCAGGGCAGCCGGTTCTCGCGCGCGATCTCCTGCGCGCGCAGGTGCTTCTTCACCGTGACGGGATAATAGGTGCCGCCCTTCACCGTGGCGTCATTGGCCACGATCATGCACTCGCGGCCATTGATGCTGCCGATGCCGGCGACGACGCCCGCGCAGGGCACCTCGCCGTTGTACATGCCGTTGCCGGCCAGCGCGGAAATCTCGAGGAAGGCCGAGCCCGGGTCGAGCAGGCCGTCGATACGGTCACGCGGCAGCAGCTTGCCGCGCGCGGTGTGCTTCTGGCGGGCAGCCTCGGAGCCGCCCCGGGCGGCTTCGGCGGTCTTGGCGCGCAGCTCTTCAACCTGCGCGCGCATCTGCGCGGCATTGGCCTGGAACTCCGGGGAGTTCGTGCGGATCTTGGATTTGATGGCGCTCATGGGATCAGTGCTTCGATTCGCCGAACAGCTCGCGGCCGATCAGCATGCGGCGGATTTCCGAGGTGCCAGCGCCGATTTCATACAGCTTGGCGTCGCGCCACAGGCGGCCGGTGGGGAACTCGTTGATGTAGCCGTTGCCACCCAGGGCCTGGATCGCCTGCCCGGCCATCCAGGTCGCCTTCTCGGCGGAGTACAGGATCGCGCCGGCGGCATCCTTGCGCGCCGTCTCGCCGCGGTCGCAGGCGCGGGCCACGGCATAGACGTAGGCGCGGCAGGCCGCCAGGCCCACGTACATGTCGGCCAGCTTGCCCTGCATCAGCTGGAACTCGCCGATCGACTGGCCGAACTGCTTGCGGTCGTGCATGTAGGGCACCACCACGTCGAGGCAGGCCTGCATGATGCCCAGCGGGCCGCCGGAGAGCACCACGCGCTCGTAGTCCAGGCCCGACATCAGCACGTTCACGCCACGGCCCACCGCGCCGAGCACGTTCTCTTCCGGCACCTCGCAGTCGGTGAACACCAGCTCGCAGGTGTTGGAGCCGCGCATGCCGAGCTTGTCCAGCTTCTGCGCCGTGCTGAAGCCCTTGAAGGTCTTCTCCACGATGAAGGCCGTCATGCCGCGCGAGCCGGCGGCCAGGTCGGTCTTGGCGTAGATGATCAGCGTGTTGGCATCGGGACCGTTGGTGATCCACATCTTGTTGCCGTTGAGCACATAGCGGTCGCCCTTCTTGTCGGCGCGCAGCTTCATACTGACCACGTCGGAGCCGGCACCCGGCTCGCTCATCGCCAGCGCGCCGATATGCTCGCCGCTGACCAGCTTGGGCAGGTACTTCTGCTTCTGCGCCTCGTTGCCGTTCTTGCGCAGCTGGTTCACGCAGAGATTGGAATGCGCGCCGTAGGACAGGCCGATCGCCGAGCAGGCGCGCGAGATCTCCTCCATCGCCACCACGTGGGCCAGGTAGCCCATGTTGGTGCCGCCGTACTCCTCCTCCACCGTCAGGCCCAGCAGGCCCAGCTCGCCGAACTTGCGCCACAGCTGGTTGGGGAAGGCATTCTCGTGGTCGGCCTGCGCCGCCAGCGGCGCGACCTCGCCCGCGGCGAAGCGCTGGGTGGCCTCGCGCAGCTGGTCGATGTCTTCACCCAGGTCGAAATTGAGGCTCTTGTAGGTCATGGTCTGGCTGCCTGCTGGAAACGATGGACGGCGGGGTCCGGGACCCCTGGAAGGCTTGCATCCTATGCCGGTTCCGTGAAAAAGTGAAGTCACTTTCACAAATTTAATCCGGATTCATTTTATACTCGCAACATGGCCTACCAGCGCTCAGCCCTCATGCAGGAACGGCTCGCAGAAAACCGCGAGCGGATCCTGCGTGCGGCCCGCACCCTGGTGGCCCAGGGCGGCTTCCGCGAGGCCTCGATCAACGCCGTAGCGGCCGCCGCCGGCCTGTCCACCGGCGCCCTGTACCGCTACTTCCCCTCCAAGGCGGACCTGTTCGTCGAAGTGCTGACCGAGGCCGTGCGGCGCGAGTGCGACATCCTGCGCGAGATCATCGCCAGGCCCGGCACCGCGGATCAGCGCCTGCGCGCCGCCGTCGAGTCCTTCGCCCGCCGCGCCCTGGAAGGCCCGCACCTCGCCTACGCCTTCATCGCCGAGCCCATCGACCCCGAGGTCGACGCCGCCCGTATCCTCTGCCGCCAGGAGTTCAGCGACGTCTTCAAGACCGTCCTGGGCCAGGGCGTCGCCTCCGGCGAATTTCCCCCGCAGTCGGTGGACGTCGCCGCCGCCTGCATCGTCGGCGCCTTCACCGAAGCCCTGGTGCGCCCGGTGGCCCCGACCACCCCGCGCAGCAAGGACGAGAAACTGGTCGAGGCCATCGTCGATTTCTGCGCCCGTGCCGTGGCCCGAGCCCCGGCTGCTCCGGCAAAACAAGCCAAGCGCCAGCGCGCCTAGCGGCTTAAAATGCGCCCTGTCGTCGGCGCCAGATCGGCACCGACCAGTCACAAATTTTCAAGTGTCTGAAATAGAACGTAAATTCTGCGTCGCCCCGATGATGGACTGGACTGACCGGCACTGCCGCTTCTTCCTGCGCCTGATGTCCCGCCGCGCCTGGCTCTACACCGAGATGGTCACCACCGGTGCCATCATCCATGGCGACCGCGAGCGCTTCTTGCGTTTCGATCCCTCGGAGCACCCCATCGCCCTGCAGCTCGGCGGCTCCGAGCCGGAGGCCCTGGCCCGCTGCGCCGAGATCGGCAGCGAATACGGCTACGACGAGATCAACCTCAACTGCGGCTGCCCCTCCGACCGCGTGCAGGAAGGCCGCTTCGGCGCCTGCCTGATGAACGAGCCGGATCGCGTCGCCGCCGCCGTCGCCGCCATGCGCCGCGCCACCCACCTGCCGGTCACCGTCAAGACCCGCATCGGCGTGGACGAGTCCGAGGACTACGTGTTCCTCAAGCAGTTCATCGAGACCGTGGCCGCCGCCGGCTGCACGATCTTCATCGTCCATGCGCGCAAGGCCTGGCTCAAAGGCCTCTCGCCCAAGGAAAACCGCGAAATCCCGCCGTTGCAGTACGACGTGGTGCACCGCCTCAAGCGCGAATTCCCGCAGCTCACCATCGTGCTCAACGGCGGCCTCAAGACCCTGGACGCCTGCAATGAGCAGATGCAGGAGCTCGACGGCGTCATGCTCGGCCGCGAAGTCTACGAGAACCCCTACCTGATGACCCAGGTGGACTCGCGCATCTACGGCGAGCCCGCCGTGGAACTGACGCGCCCGGCAGTGATCGAAGCGCTGCTGGACTACGTCGATCGCGAACTGGCGGCCGGTGGCCACCTCAACCACATAAGCCGTCACATCCTTGGCCTGTTCCGCGGCCAGCCCGGCGGGCGAGCATTCCGCCGCGTGATCTCGCAGAATGCCACCCGGCCCGGTGCCGGCTCGGACGTGATCCGTGCCGCATTGGCCGAGGTGGAGGCCGCCAGCCTGCGACCCGCTGCCTGAATCAACTGAAGGACAAAAACATGAAACAATTGCTGCTCTCTCTAGCCCTGGGACTTACCATGTCGATTGCAAATGCCGCACCCGTGAAGGTGCTGATGGAAACCACCGAAGGCAACATCACGCTGGAGCTCGACTCCGCCAAGGCCCCGAAGTCGGTGGCCAACTTCGTCCAGTACGCCAAGGACGGTCACTACGACGGCCTGGTGTTCCACCGCGTGATCAAGGGCTTCATGATCCAGGGCGGCGGCTATGACGAGAAGAGCGACCAGCGCAAGACCCGCGCCAACATCGAGAACGAAGCCAAGAACGGCCTCAAGAACGATCGCGGCACCATCGCCATGGCCCGCACCTCCGTGCCCCACTCGGCCAGCTCGCAGTTCTTCATCAACCACGGCGATAACGACTTCCTGAACTACCCGGGCCAGGACGGCTGGGGCTACGCCGTATTCGGCAAGGTCACCGAGGGCATGGACGTGGTCGACAAGATCGCCGAGACCCGCACCGGCAACCTGCCGCCGTTCGGCCGCGACGTGCCGGTGACGCCGATCGTGATCCGCAAGGTCACGGTCATCGAAGCCAAGTAAGCAACAAAGTGCCGTTCGTGCTGAGCCCGTCGAAGCGCGAACGATCTCGGACCGCGGAATGATTCCGCGCACGCTGTTCCTGTCCGACCTGCACCTGCCGCCGGGGCCCTCGCCTTTCCGCGAGGGCTTCCGGCGCTTCCTCGAAGGCCCCGCCCGCGACGCCGAGGCGGTCTACATCCTCGGGGACCTCTTCCAGTACTGGATCGGCGACGATCTCGGCATGCAGGAATACGCCGCCGAGGTGGCCCTGCTCGCCATGCTGTCGCAGCAAGGCGTGAAGCTCTACTTCCAGCGCGGCAACCGTGACTTCCTGGTCGGCGAGGATTTCTGCACCCTCAGCGGCATGGAGTTGCTGCGCGATCCCGCCGTCATCGAGCTCTACGGCAGCATCATCGTCCTGTCGCACGGCGACCTGCTGTGCACCGACGACATCGGCTACCAGCGCTGGCGCCGCTTCGCCCACAACCCCACCGCCCAGCGCATCTTCCGCAGCCTGCCCCGCGCCTGGCGCGAGCGCATCGCGCAGCGCGTACGCCAGCGCAGCAACACCGGCAAGCGCTACAAGCCGGAAGACATCATGGACGTCAACGCCACCGCCGTGGAGGCCTTCTTCAAGCTCTCCGGCGCCCGCCGGCTGATCCATGGCCACACCCACCGCCCCGCCCAGCACGACCTGGCCGAGGGCAGGCAGCGTATCGTGCTGGCCGACTGGCGGCCCGAGCGCATGGAATACCTCGCCGTGACCCGCGAAGGGATGTACCGGCTGACGATCTGAGCGGCCTGCACGCTGCGTTCATCTTCAGGGCCTATACTCCTGTGCGGGAGCGGCCCGGCCGCAAACCGATGGAGGGTAACGATGACGCTCTGGCCATCCCTGCTGCCTGCGCGCTTCGCCGCATTCGCCGCGGCCTGCCTGCTGACCCTGCTGAGCCTGGCGGCCGGCTTCGTCCAGCCTGGCTGGTGGCTGGTGACCGCGGCGGCGGGATTCCTGGTGTTCGTCGGCATCTGGGACCTGACGCAGGGCAAGCAGTCCATCCGCCGCAACTACCCGATCCTGGCGCACCTGCGCTTCTTCCTCGAATTCATCCGCCCCGAGATCCGCCAGTACTTCCTGGAATCGGACACCGAGCCCATCCCCTTCTCGCGTGCGCAGCGCTCCCTGGTCTACCAGCGCGCCAAGAGCCAGATCGACCTGCGCCCCTTCGGCACGCAGCACAACGTCTACGCCAACGATTACGAGTGGATCAACCACTCGATGATGCCGCTGCGCATCGCCGACACCAACTTCCGCGTGACCATCGGCGAGAAGACCTGCGCCCAGCCCTACAGCGCCTCGGTGTTCAACATCTCCGCAATGAGCTTCGGCGCGCTGTCGGCCAACGCCGTGCTGGCGCTCAACAAGGGGGCCCGGCTCGGCGGCTTCGCCCATGACACCGGCGAAGGCTCCATCAGCCGCTACCACCGCGAGCACGGCGGCGACCTGATCTGGGAGATCGGCAGCGGCTACTTCGGCTGCTGCGACCATCAGGGGCGCTTCGACGCCGACCTCTTCGCCCGTAACGCGCGCGATCCGCAGGTCAAGATGATCGAGATCAAGCTGTCGCAGGGTGCCAAGCCCGGCCATGGCGGCGTGCTGCCCGCCGCCAAGGTCACACCCGAAATCGCCGAGGCACGCGGCGTACCCATGGGCGTGGACTGCATCTCCCCGCCGCGTCACTCCGCCTTCACCACGCCCATCGAGCTGATGCAGTTCATCGCACGCCTGCGCGAACTCTCCGGCGGCAAGCCCGTCGGCTTCAAGTTCGCCCTCGGCCATCCCTGGGAATTCTTCGCCATCTGCAAGGCCATGCTGGAGACCGACATCACGCCGGACTTCATCGTGGTGGACGGCGGCGAAGGCGGCACCGGCGCCGCGCCGGTGGAGTTCAGCGATCACGTCGGCACACCGCTGCAGGAAGCCCTGCTGCTGGTGCGCAACACCCTGGTGGGTCTCAACCTCAAGGACCGCGTCAGCATCGGCGCCAGCGGCAAGATCATCTCCGCCTTCGACATGGCGCGCTACATGGCGCTGGGCGCCGACTGGTGCAACAGCGGCCGCGGCTTCATGTTCGCGCTCGGCTGCCTGCAGGCCCAGACCTGCCACACCGGCCATTGCCCCACCGGCGTCACCACCCAGGACAAGCTGCGCCAGCGCGCCCTGGTGCCCGCCGACAAGGCCGTGCGCGTGCACCAGTTCCACCACCACACCCTGCACGCCCTGGGCGAACTGGTGGGCGCGGCCGGCATGCAGCATCCCTCGGAACTGCAGCCGCGTCATATCGTGCGGCGCGTCTCCGCCAACGACGTGCGCCTGGTCTCCAACCTGATCACCTGGCTCAACCCCGGCGACCTGCTGGAGAACCGCGCCAACCATCCGGTGTACCAGTACTTCTGGCACATGGCGGCCGCGCACACCTTCGAGGCGCAGGTGCCGGCGGACAAGGACCTGCCACCGCCGAAGTTCAGCGGCATCAAGACCTCCCAGATGGCGCACTGAGCGCCGCGGCGGGATCAGCCCGCTGCGACCGCCTCCATCCGCCAGCGCCGCGCCGCCTGGGCCGGCGGATGGCCGAACAGGCGCCGGAACTCCCGGCTGAACTGTGAAGGGCTCTCATAACCCACCGCGTAGGCCACCTCGGCCGCGTCGGCGGACTCGCTCATCAAGCGCTCGCGTGCGGCCTGTAGCCGCAGATGCTTCTGGTATTGCAGCGGACTAAGGCGCGTCGCCGCCTTGAAATGCCGGTGCAGCGACGACGGGCTCAGCGCCACCTGCGTCGCCAGCGCCTCGACCCGCAGCGGCCGGTCGTAGTGTTCACGGATCCAGGCGATGGCCTGCTGCACCTGGCCCAGGCGGCCCTCGCCGCGCGCAATCTGCCGCAGCATCGGCCCATGCGGGCCGGTCAGCAGGCGATACAGCACCTCGCGCCGCAGCAGCGGCGCGAGGATCGGGATGTCGGCTGGCGCATCCAGCAACTCCACTAGCCGCTGGCAGGCGCTGACCAGCGGCGCCGACAGCGGCGTGACCTCCAGCCCGGCGAAGTCCTGCGTCGGCAGCGGCGAGGGCGGCATCTGCAGCAGCAGCGCCGCCAGCTCCACGCGATCCAGCCGCAGCGACAGCGACAGGTACGGCGTCTCCGGTGTGGCCTCGCAGACCACGCCCACCACCGGCAAATCCAGGGACGCTACCAGGCTGTGGGCCGCGTCGTAGTGGCACACCGTATCGCCCAGCGTGACCCGCTTGCGCCCCTGCACGATCACGCACAGCATTGGCTCGTATACCACCGGCATCGGCAAGCTCACCGCGTCCGCACGGTACAGCGTCAGGCCGGGCACCGCGGTCGGTGTCGTCGCCGACACTGCATGCCGCAACACCAGGTCCCGCAGTTCTGGAAGGATGGTCGTCATGGGGCAACCATAGCAGAGAGGCTGCCCATCCAAGTCGCGCTTGGCAGGATCAGGCAAGCATCCGGCAGGAATACGTTCACGGTCCTCTCAGGTGCGGGAGCAGCATGGGCTCCCCAATTGAGCAGGAGCATGCACATGACGCATTCCCAGACCTGGTTCATCACCGGCGCCAGCCGCGGCATCGGCCTGGAACTGGCCCGCGCCGCACTGGCCGCCGGCCACCGTGTCGCCGCCACCTCACGCCGCGCGAGCGACGTTACTGCCACGCTCGGCTCCCACGATGAACTGCTGGCCCTGGACCTCGACGTCACCCAGCCGACGCAGATCAGCGCCGCGGTCACCGCCGCGCAGTCCCGCTTCGGCACCATCGACGTACTGGTCAACAACGCCGGCTACGGCCATCTCTCCTTGTTCGAGGAGAGCAACGACGCCGACGCCCGCGCCCAGTTCGACACCAACGTCTTCGGCCTGTTCGACGTCACGCGCGCCGTACTGCCCGGCATGCGCGCCCGCCGCAGAGGTCACATCATCAACGTCTCCTCGGTCGGCGGCATCATCGGCGCCGTGTCCGCCAGCCTGTACTGCGCCAGCAAGTTCGCGGTGGAGGGCTTCTCGCTGTCGCTGGCCGATGAGGTCAAGGCACTGGGCATTCACGTCAGCATCGTCGGCCCCGGCTACATCCGCACCGACTTCCTCGATCCGCGCTCGGTCCGCTACGCCGACTCCACCATCCCCGATTACGCCGAACTGTCCAGGGAACTGCGCGACTTCTACGAACAGCGCAGCCACCAGCAGCCCGGAGACCCCGTGCGCCTGGCCCAGGCCATGCTCCAGCTCGCCGCGATGGAGAACCCGCCGCTGCGCTTCTCCGCCGGCAGCGATTCGCTGGAAATGGTCGAGGCGCGCCTGGAGCAGGTCAGTGCGGAGATGGACACACATCGCGAGCTGTCGCGCTCGGTCGATGGGCAGTGGGAATAATCTGAGATCGCGCTACAACCAATGCGTCATACCGGCGAAAGCCGGTATCCAGTCCCTTCGTGAGTGACGACTGCTCAGGACTGGATGCCGGCTTTCGCAGGCATGCTTTCAAGAACCTCAGCGCGGCGCCGCCAGCAACGCGTCCATCTCGTCCTCGGCAAAGCCCGCCCTGAGCCGCGCCTCGCGATTCAGCGGCGGCACCACGCGCACCCTGTGCTCGGCCAGCAACCTTGCAAAGGTAGGCTGCGGGTCGAACCCACGCTGCGCGCAGAGGAACTCGAACCAGCGCGTGCCGATCGCCACGTGACGCACCTCCTCGTCGAGGATCACGTGCAGGATCGCCACCGTCTCCAGATCCCCGACCTCCGTCAGCCGCGCGATCATGCCCGGCGTCACGTCCAGGCCACGCGCCTCCAGCACCCGCGGCACCAGCGCCATGCGCAGCAGCGGATCGGCCGCCGTCTTCTCCGCGGCCTCCCACAGCCCGTTGTGCGCCGGCAGCTCGCCATAGGCAGCACCAAGCTGGGCCATGCGCGCGGACAGCAGCGAAAAATGCCGCGCCTCGTCCTGGGCCACGCTGAGCCAATCACGGTAGTAGTCGGCCGGCATGCCGCGAAAGCGCCAGCAGGCATCCAGCGCCAGGTTGATCGCGTTGAACTCTATATGCGCCACCGCATGCAGCAGCGCCACGCGCCCGGCGACACTGCCCAGGCCGCGGTGCGGCACGTCACGCGGGCGGATCAGCTCCGGGCGCTCGGGACGGCCCGGCACCCCGGCGCCATCCTCGGCCACCGGCGGCACGCCGAAATCACCTTCCGGCAGCACCAGCGCCGCAACCTGCCCGCACTTGGCCACCGGATCGCGCTCCGCCAGCGCGGCATGGATCGCGGCAAAGGCGGCCACGTCTTCGCTCCTCTCTCCCGCCTGCGGGAGAGAGCGCTTTTGCTCACTGGAGAGTGACTCAATGTCACTCTCCAGCCCGGCAAAACGCGGGAGAGAGGGTTTCTGTAACTCCCGCAAAGTCATCCGTGCGCCGCCTGGACCTCAGGCCAGCCCTCGCTCCAGATCACGAATGATGTCCCCGATGTCCTCCAGCCCCACCGAGATCCGCAACAGGCTTTCGGTGATGCCGGCCTGCTCGCGCGCCTCCGGCGTCACGCGCGCATGCGTGGTCGTGGCCGGATGCGTGATCGTGCTGCGCGTATCGCCGAGGTTGGCGGTGATCGACAGCATCCGGGTGCTGTCCACCAGCTTCCAGGCGGCCTCGCGGCCACCCTCCACCTCGAAGCTGACGATGCCGCCGAAGCCGCTCTGCTGGCGCTTGGCCAACTCGTGCTGCGGATGCTCCGGCAGGCCCGGGTAGAACACGCGCTTCACGCGCGGCTGCGTCTTCAGCCACTGCGCCAGCTTCAGTGCACTGTCGCTGTGCGCGCGCATGCGCAGCGCCAGCGTCTCCAGGCCCTTCAGGAAGACCCAGGCATTGAACGGCGACAGGCAGGGCCCGGCCGTCCTCATGTAGCTGTAGATGTCCTTGCCCACCCGCTGCGCATCGCCCACGATGGCGCCGCCGATACAGCGGCCCTGTCCGTCAATGTACTTGGTGCCCGAGTGGATCACGAAGTCGGCGCCCAGCTTCAGCGGCTGGCTCAGCACCGGCGTCAGGAAGCAGTTGTCCACGGCCAGCAGCGCACCATGCGCATGGGCGATGTCCGCCAGCGCGCGGATGTCCGCCAACTCCATCAGCGGGTTCGACGGCGTCTCCACGAAGAACAGCTTCGTGTTCGGCTTCACCGCTGCCGCCCAGGCCGCCGGGTCGGTCGGGTCGACCCAGGTCGTCTCCAGGCCGAAGCGCGACAGGATGTTGTTGAACAGGTTGATGCTGGCGCCGAACAGCCCGCGCGAGGCCAGGATATGGTCACCCGCCTTCAGCAGGGCCAGGCACAGGGTCTGGATCGCCACCATGCCGCTGGCCGTGGCGATGCAGGCCTCCCCGCCCTCCAGCGCCGCCAGGCGCTTCTCGAAGGCCTCTACCGTGGGGTTGGAGAAGCGCGCATAGATGTAGCCGGGTTGCTGCCCGCTGAACACCGCGGCGGCCTCGGCCGCGCTGCGGTACACGTGCGAGGAGGTCAGCGAGACCGAGGCGGAATGCTCCATGTTCTCCGTGCGCGGCTCGGCGGCACGGATGCCCAGGGTGGCATAGCCCCATTCGGGGTCGAAATACTCAGTCTTGTCGGTCACTGCCCTGCACTCCTGCGGGCAATGAAAAAGCCCGTCGGTCAAAAACCAAACGGGCTTCCAGCCCCGTTTAGCGATATTTATTGGGCTTTCCCGGGGGAAGGCCCGCGCCTGCAAGCTGGGATCAAAGTGGCGCGGTGCGGACTTTACTGCCTAACGGCGGCCTTCTCAAGCGGCTCAAGGCGCCAATACGGGTCCCGGTGCCGCTGCCGGCTCCGCCAGCGACTGCTGCAGTTCGGCCTGCATCTCTTCCGCCAAGGCCTTCATCTGAGGCTCCATGGCACGGACCCACTCCAGGCTCAGCTGCATCGACTGCTGGGTGATCTGCGGCATCTTGCGCATCATGGAGCGGCCACTGGCCGACTCGTAAAAGGCGATGATGTCCTTCACCTCACGGGCGGTGAGCTGGTCGGTGTAGACCTTCGAGACGATGCCGGTGACCTGCGCCACGCTCTGCTCGGAGAACATCAGCTGGGCCATGCGATCCATGTACCGCTGCAGGATCGCCTGCTGGGCCTGGTTGAGCTGGCCACCGCCGGCAGCCAGCGCCGACTGGGCCATGCTTTCCCCGATCTGCTCGCGCATGCCCGCAAACATGCGGTCCACCTGCATCAGCTGCATCAGGCGGGCGACATCCTCGGGCTTGGCCCGGGCCTCCGCCGCCTGTGCGCCACCGCAGAGCGCCAGCGCCAGCAGCGCGGCACCCAGCACCCCGGCCTTCATGCGTTCTGGATCTCGATGATGGTGGGCGCCGCGCGCTTGCGTGCCGCCTTGGCCGCGTCGGAGCGGAACAGCTCCAGCTGGTTGAGGTACTCGGTGGTGATGTCCTGGGTGATGTACTCACCCGTAAACACCGAGGTGTCGAAGCGCGTGATGCGCGGATTGCCGGCGCGCACCGCGTCGATCAGGTCGGCCAGATCCTGGTAGATCAGCCTGTCCGTGCCGAGCATGCTCTGCAGCTCGTCCACCGTGTGGCCATGCGCCACCAGTTCCGAAGCCGTGGGCATGTCGATGCCGTAGACGTTCGGGTAACGCACCGGCGGCGAAGCCGAGGCAAAGTAGACCTTCACCGCGCCGGCCTCGCGGGCCATCTGGATGATCTCCTTGGACGTGGTGCCGCGGACGATGGAATCGTCCACCAGCAGCACGTTCTTGCCCTTGAATTCCAGGTCGATCGGATTGAGCTTGTGGCGCACCGACTTCTTGCGCTGGGCCTGGCCCGGCATGATGAAGGTACGGCCGATGTAGCGGTTCTTGATGAAGCCTTCGCGGTACGGCACCCCGAGGCGTGCCGCCAGCTCGGCACCGGCCACGCGGCTGGTATCGGGGATCGGGATCACCACGTCGATATCGTGGTCCGGCCACTCGCGCAGGATCTTCTCGGCCAGCTTCACACCCATGCGCAGGCGTGCCTTGTAGACGTAGATGTCGTCCATCACCGAGTCCGGGCGCGCCAGGTAGACGTACTCGAACAGGCAGGGCGAATACACCGGGTTGGCGGCGCACTGGCGCTTGTGCAGCTTGCCGTCGATGGTGATCAGCACCGCCTCGCCCGGCGCGATGTCGCCGATGATCTCGAAGCCCAGCGCATCCAGCGCCACCGACTCGGAAGCGATCAGGTAGTCCACGCCGTTGGGCGTGAGGCGGCGGCCATACACCGCCGGGCGGATGCCGAAGGGATCGCGGAAGCCGACCACGCCGAAGCCGGTGATCATCGCCACGCAGGCATAGGCGCCGCGGCAGCGCTGGTGCACGCCGGACACGGCGGCAAACACATCGTCCGGCGACAGGCGCAGCGCACCGCGCTGCATCAACTCGTGGGCGAAGACGTTCAGCAGCACCTCCGAGTCGGACTCGGTATTGAGGTGGCGACGGTCCTGCAGGAACAACTCCTGCTTCAGCTCCTCGGCATTGGTCAGGTTGCCGTTGTGCGACAGCGAGATGCCGAAGGGCGTGTTGGTGTAGAACGGCTGGGCCTCGGCCGAGGTGGAACAGCCGGCGGTGGGATAGCGCACGTGCGCCACACCCATGTTCCCGCGCAGCATCACCATGTGCTCGTCCTTGGCGAAGACGTCGCGCACGAGGCCGTTCTCCTTGCGCAGGTACAGGCGATCGCCATCGTTGGTAATCATGCCCGCCGCATCCTGCCCGCGATGCTGCAGCATGGTCAGGGCGTCAAAGAGCTCCGAGTTGACCCCGCTGCCCTGGGTGACGATACCGGCAATTCCGCACATGGTTAGCCTTGCTGAGTCTGAATGGATGTATTGGGGTCGGGACGCAGGACTTCAAGCCAGCGTTCCGGGATCACAGTGGCCAGCCCCTCGGCCAGCCACTCGAATTTGCCGATCAGCAGCGATTGCTGCCACCAGGATTCCGTCTTCGCGCCCATCTGGCCGGCCATCAGCACGAAGCCGGCGGTCAGCACCACGGCACGGGCCAGGCCATAGCCGCCTCCGACCATGCGATTGGGCAGGGAGAGGAAGCTGTCCTTGACCGCCTCCGAGACGAAATGCGTGACCAGCGCGCCCACCAGCAGGCCGCCCAGGAACAGCAGCAGCGTGGCACAGCCGAGGCGCAGCGCAGGGTTGGCGATCTTGCTCGCCAGGGCATCGGCCAGGGTATGGCCGAGCAGCCAGGCCAGGAGGAAGGCAAACAGCCAAGTGGCTAGACCGAGGACTTCGCGGGTGAATCCGCGCAGCAGGCCGATGGCGACCGACAGGATGAAGACGGCAAAGATGCAGTAGTCAACCCAGATCATGCGGCCTAGCTCGGTAGCAAGTTGGCGATTTTAACATCCCTTCGTCGCCCTCGCCCGCCGTACGGCGCTCAATCCGTCCGGATCGTCGCCTGGGCAAACCCTGCCTGCACCGCCTTGGCCTTGGCCGCCTGCGCCGCCGCCTCGTCGGCCAGCGGCCCGACGCGCACGCGGTACAGCACGCCCTTGGCCGTATCCACCGGCCCGAACTGGGTCGGCAGGCCCGCAGCCTTCAGCTTGCTTTCCGCAATGCGCGCGTTCTCGAGCGCCGCGTAGCTGCCCACCTGCACGCTCCAGCGCGACTTGCCGGCCGGTTTGGATGGCTCGGCGGGCTTGGCCACCGGCGCGGGAGCCGGCTTGGCCACGGCCACCTCCGGCTGCGGCTTCGGGGGCGCGGGTGTCGCCGGAACGGGCACCGGAACCGGCTTGGCCACCGGGACCGCCGGCTGGGTGGCCGGGGCATCCACCGGCGTGCGGGACACCGGCGGTTCGAGCTTCGGCCGCACCGCAATTTCCGGCTTGGCCGGGGCCGGCACGGCCGGCTTGACCGTCGGAGCCGCCACGGTCGCCGGGGCGGTCTGTGTCGGCACGGCCGGCAGGCCCTGCAGGCTGTCGTCCTGCTTGAGTTGCACCGGGGGCGCCTTGCCCGGGGCCGGCAGCACCCGGCCCGGGGCCGCCTGCGCCAGGGTCTCCGACGGGCGGATCGTCACCGGCGCCGCCGCCATGCGGCTGTCCGCATCGCCGCCCGCCAGCCCGGACTCATCGATTTCCGGCTCGCCCTCCATGGCCGCGGCCGCATCCCCGGCAGGCTCACCCTCCGCGCCCGGCTCCGTCGCCGCGATCGCCGGTGGCGTCACGCGGTCACCCTGGGCCACCGGCGGCGGCGTTCCGCCGTCCAGGTCGATCGTCACCCGGCGCACGCCATCATCGCGCTCCACGTGCCCGGGCTTGGGCAGCAGGAAGGCCATCATCAGTGCCACGGCCAGCAGGATCAGGGCTCCGATCAGGCGATGCTTGAGTTGCTCATTCATGCAGTACGTCCAGGGCCGCAGCCACGGTAATAAACGATCCGGTCACCACCACCAGGTCTTCCGGCGCCGCCTGCGCCAGCGCCCGGCGCAGCGCCTCGGGTATGTCGCGGCAGGCCTCGGTCTCCATGCCCAGGCTGCGCAGGCGGGCCTGCAGGGCCGGCGCATCCAGTCCCCGCGCCCCGGGCAAGCCGCCCAGGAAGGCACGCGACACCTGCGGCTGCAGCAGGCGGGCAAAGGCCTCCACCGGCTTGTCCGCCAGCATGCCCAGCACCAGCAACACGCGCCCAGCCGGACGCAGGCTGCGCAAATGCTCGGCCAGCACCTCCGCCGCCTCGGCATTGTGTCCCACATCCAGCAGGCAGGCACCCACGCGCTGCAGGCGCCCCGGCAGCCGCAGCGAGCGCAGTGCCGCCGCAATGGCCGGCGTCGCCACCGGCAGCGTCCCGCGCAGGGTCTCCACCAGGGCCAGCACGCCACTGGCATTCTGCAATTGCATGGCGCCCGGCAAGGCCGGCAGTGGCAGCTCGTCCAGGGCACCGGACGGCCCCTGCCAGCGCCAGGCCGCATCGCGCGGCGAGAAATCGTAGTCGCGGCCCAGGCGCAGCAGTGGCACCTGCAAGCTTTCAGCAACCGCCAGCACCGACTCCGGCGGATGCCGTTCCACCAGCACCGCCGGGCGGCCCTGGCGCAGCACGCCGGCCTTCTCGCGGCCGATGCTCTCGCGGTCCTCGCCCAGCCAGTCGGTGTGGTCCAGGCCGATGTTGGTGATCAACGCCGCGTCGGCATCCACGATGTTGACGGCGTCGAGGCGCCCACCGAGACCCACCTCCAGCACCTGCATGCGCACGTCCGCCTCGCGGAACAGCCACAGCGCCGCCAGGGTGCCGAATTCGAAATAGGTCAGCGGCGTCGCACCGCGCGCCTGCTCGATCGCCAGGAACGCGCGGCACAGGTCCGCGACGGACGCCGACACACCGTCGATCGCCACGCGCTCGTTGTAGCGCTGCAGGTGCGGCGAGGTGTAGAGCCCGGTGCGATAACCCGCCTCGCGGTAGATCGCCGCCGCCAGCGTCGAACTGGAGCCCTTGCCGTTGGTCCCGGCGATGGTCAGCGTAACTGCCCGCGCCGGCAACAGCCCCAGGCGCAGCGCGACGCTACGGACGCGCTCCAGCCCCAGCTCGATGCTCTTCGGGTGCAGCTGCTCCTGCCAGGCCAGCCACTCGGCAAGCGTCCACGCCGCCGTGGGGGCTGCGGGCACGCTCAGTTCGTCTGCTCCACGACCGAGGGCGAGAAGTGCGTCAGCATCGACAGGATGCGGTACAGCTTCTCGCGCATCTCGCGGCGGTCGATGATCATGTCGATCGCGCCCTTCTCCAGCAGGAACTCGGCACGCTGGAAGCCCTCGGGGAGCTTCTGGCGCACGGTCTGCTCGATCACGCGCGGGCCGGCAAAGCCGATCAGCGCGCGCGGCTCGGCAATGTTGATGTCGCCCAGCATCGCCAGGCTCGCTGACACGCCGCCCATGGTCGGGTGCGTCAGCACCGAGATGAACGGCAGCCCGCGCTCGGACAGGCGCGCCAGCGCCGCCGAGGTCTTGGCCATCTGCATCAGCGAGAACAGCGACTCCTGCATGCGCGCGCCACCGGTGGCGGCGAAACAGATCATCGGCGTGCCGTACTCCAGCGCCTGGTCGACGCCCTGCACGAACTTCTCGCCCACCACGCTGCCCATCGAGCCACCCATGAAGCTGAACTCGAAGGCGGCCGTCACCACCGGCAGGCCCATCAGCTGGCCGCGCATCACGATCAGCGCGTCCTTCTCCTGGGTCTCGGCCTGCGCTTCCTTGATGCGCTCGGTGTACTTGCGACTGTCCTTGAACTTCAGCGGGTCGGTCGGGATCACGTTGTTGGCGATCTCGAAGCGCGGCTCCGGGTCCAGGAAATGGTTGAGGCGCTCACGCGCATCGATCGGACGGTGCGTGCTGCACTTGGGGCAGACCTCCAGGGTCCGCTCCAGCTCCGCGCGGTACAGCACGGACTGGCAACTCTCGCACTTGGTCCAGAGGCCCTCGGGGACGCTCTTGCTGCGGCGCCCGTTGGTCAGCAGCTTGGAACCTGAAATCTTGTCGAGCCAGCTCATCGGCTACTCAATTCCCTTTGTCTAGAGCCTCACGCAGCGGCGCCAGCTTCTCGGCCAGGCGCCCAGGCAACGTTGAAGGCTCATTCTGATGCTTCTCGATTTCGGCGACCAGTGCGCTACCCACAATCACGGCATCGGCCACCGCCCCTACCGCGCGCGCCGTAGCGGCGTCGCGGATCCCGAATCCCACAGCCAGCGGAAGCTTCGTAAACCGCCGGATTTCCTGCAATTTTTCTGCCACGCTGGCCACGTCCAGGCTGGCCGCACCGGTCACGCCCTTGAGCGAAACGTAGTACAGGTAGCCGCTGGCATGGCGCGCCACCGCCTCGATGCGCTCCGCCGGGCTGGTCGGCGCCAGCAGGAAGATGCAGTCCAGGCCCTGCGAGCGTAGCGCAGGCAGATAGTCGTCCGCCTCCTCCACCGCCAGGTCCACGATCAGCACCCCGTCCACCCCGGCCCGTGCCGCACGCTCCGCGAAGGCGGCCACGCCGCGCACCTCGATCGGATTCAGGTAGCCCATCAGGACCACCGGCGTCTCGCTGTCGGTCTTCCGGAACGCCGCCACCATGTCGATGATGTCCCACAGCCCGGTGCCGTGCTTCAGCGCACGCTCGCAGGCCAGCTGGATCACCGGGCCGTCGGCCATCGGGTCCGAGAACGGCACGCCCAGCTCGATCACGTCGGCGCCGGCCTTCACCAGCGCATGCATCAGGTCGACGGTGACGTCGGGCTGCGGATCGCCGGCAGTGATGTACGGGATCAGCGCCTTGCGGCCCTGGTTGCGGATCCGCTCCAGGGTGTCCTTGATACGGCTCATAGCAGCGAGATCCCTTCGAGCTTGGCGATCGTGAAGATGTCCTTGTCGCCACGGCCGGACAGGTTGATGACGATGTTCTGCTCCGCCGACAGCGTCGGCGCCAGCTTCTTGGCCTGGGCGATCGC
>JBPOHT010000006.1:0-94537 GCA_052035235.1 Pseudomonadota bacterium
GAAGTAACTCGCCCTTAGGCGAAATAAACCTCCAGAGATCAACAGCTCCTGACCGGCGTAGTCGCCGGCATCCCTGCTGCCGCTTCTAACTGAAAGCGCGCGCCCCTCACCCCCACCCTCTCCCCGCTTGCGGGGAGAGGGAGCGTAAACGTTGGGCACAGGGCTCCTGCGAAATATCTTATCGTCGCGGAGTCCAAGGGCCTAACGGAATTCCGTTTTTCTTCGCCTGAGCCAGCCTCAGCCACGAGCTTACGACGCTCGCTACCCTACATATATATGTGCGCCGCTACTTCAGTGCCGCACTCAAACGCCCCAACGCCTTGCGATACTCCTCCGGCTGAAAGCGATCGCGATTCTTCACCGATTCGTACAACGCATCGGTCGGCCCCTTCAGCGCGCCATTGCCACCGCCACGCTCGCCGATCGCCGCGGCCAGCACCTGCGCCGCCATCGCCGTCTGCTGCGCGTAGTAGAAGTCGCCGCCCTGCGCGTTCTCCGCGTTCTGCGCCACGCGCTTGAGCACCTGGCGCAACTGACCCGCGTCCGCTGAACCCTGCCGCAGGCGGCCCCAGGCCTCGCGCCGCAGCCAGCCGCGCAACTCACCCGCCTGCTCACGCAGGCGTGAGGCATCGGTCTCGTACTGCTGGTAGAGCAGTGCGCGCTGCGTGCCCATGGCCTCGGCCACGCCGGGCGCCATCACACCGGCCCAGGCCTGCACCAGCACCAGCGGCTGGTCCGCCAGCGGCACCTGGCCGGGCGCGAGACCCGGCGTACGGTCGGCACGCCATCGGTTGCCGTTCATCGAGTGGTGGCAGGCATCGCAGTCGAACAGCGCCAGCTCGGGGAACAGGCCATGGCCCAGCGCCCCGCTCTCCATGCGCGCCAGCCAGGCATCGGTCGCCGCTATCTGACCTTCCAGCCAGTTGCTGGCGGTGTCGGTCACCGGCTTGCGCTGGCGATAGTCGGCATCCACGTCCCAGTGCGGCGGCATCAGGGCGGTGAAGGTATCCAGTTCGAACAGCAGCGGCGGGTGACCGGCCGCCATGATCTTGTGCGTCATCGGGTGCGCGGTGTCGCCCAGGTGGCAACCGCTGCACATCTCGGCGCGGACCTTCGGGTCCCAGGTCGCCGTCATGCCGTGGGCGATGCGCTCCTCGGGGGTCTTCAGTTCGTTGACGTGCGCCGCGATCCAGCGCTCGGCTGGGCCGTGGCAGGCCTCGCAGCCGATGCCGTCCTCCAGCTGGAAGCGCGGACCGCGCGCCTCGGCCGGCGGCGCGTGGGCGTGGCAGACCAGGCAAGCCTGCGCCTGGTGCGGCGCGCCCAGGCCGAGCTGGCCCGCAATGCGGCGCGAGCGCTCGGTGAAGAGGGTCTTCCAGGCAGACGCGTGGGCGTCCTTGCGCTGCCAGACAAAATATTCGTCCTGGCGGATCTGCCGATCGGCGAAGGGGCGGATGGAACCGTGGCAGGTGCTGCCGGCGCAGTCGGCGACACCGAGGTTGAGCTCCGGCGCCGGCGCGGCGCCCACGGGCACGAGCACCGACAAGAGCAGTGCAAGACTGAGCGCAACAGAATAGTGGCGTCGCATGGATCGAGCTCCGATCGGCAGCTGGCTGTGGGTCAATATAAACGCAGGCGATCCCCCTCACTACTGCCTGGCCCTGCACTTTCCGCGAATCCGCCATATCCGACGTGCGGAGCGTCACATTCGTACAAGCGGAGTCGCCGAACTGCGCACTGCATCACTGGCATCACTCACGGGAATGCGCCTAAAGTAGGTTTCAAGCCGCCAGCCGAGCCAGAAGAGCCAGGTATGGTCCAAGGGAGCGTCAAGATCGCGATTGTCGGGTCCGGCCCTGCCGGCCTTTCTGCTGCCGCGCGTGCCGCGGAGCTCGGCATATCGCATGTGCTGCTCGAAGCCGAGAGCTGGCTTTCGAACACCATCTATCGTTACCAGAAGGGCAAGCACGTCATGGCGGAGCCGGACGTGCTGCCGCTGCGTTCGCCATTGACCTTCAACGCCGGCAAACGCGAGGCGATCCTCGAGGCCTGGAACAGCGGCACCGCGGCCCTGGGCGTCAATATCGCTCATCGTGCACGGGTCAGCGCCATCAGCGGCCAGAAGGGCGCCTTCACGATCTCGCTCGACGGCGGCGACACGCTGCAGGCCGAGGCCGTGGTGCTGGGCATCGGCCTGCAGGGCAACCTGCGCAAGCTTGGCTGCCCCGGCGAGGATCTCGACTGGGTGCAGTACCAGCTCGACGATCCGGACGAGTACAAGGGCGAGACCATCGTCATCGTCGGTGCCGGCGACGCGGCCATCGAGAACGCCATCGCCCTGGCCGACAACAACAAGGTCTACATCCTCAACCGCCGCGACGAGTTCGACCGCGCCAAGCCCGGCAACCTGTCGGGCATCCTCAAGGCGATCGAGGACGGCAAGCTCACCTGCCTGTACAACACCAAGCCGGTGGCGGCGGAGGACTCGCCCGCCGGCAAGCGCCTGCGCGTGGCCACCAACGAGGGTGAGACCGAGCTGGCGGTGGACCGCATCATCGCGCGCCTCGGCGCCACGCCGCCGCGCGCCTTCGTCGAAAGCACCGGCATACAGTTTCCCAGCAAGGACCCCAACAGCGTGCCGGCGGTATCGGCGCAGTACGAGTCCAACGTGCCGGGCCTGTACATCATCGGCGCGCTGGCGGGATTCCCGCTGATCAAGCAGGCGATGAACCAGGGCTACGAGGTCGTCGAGTTCATCGAAGGCCGCACCGTGGAGCCGGCCGACACGCCGCTGCTGCGCGACAAGTTCGCGGTGCTGCCGGACATCACCGATATCGAGGAAGCGCTGGCCACCATGCAGCGCCGCGTGCCGATCCTAAAGCCGCTGACGCCGCTGCAGATGCGCGAGTTCATGATCGACTCCGACATCCGCGCCCCGGCCGACGGCGAGATCATCTTCCAGCTCAACGACTACACGGACACCTTCTATTCCGTCGTCTCCGGCACGGTGGAGATCGAGGTGGACCCCGCCGACCCCTCCAAGCGCTTCACCCTGGGCAAGGGCGAGTTCTTCGGCGAGATGAGCCTGATCTCGGGCCGCCGCCGCTCCGCCACGGTACGCGCCGGCAGCCAGTGCGTGCTGATCGAGACGCCGCGCCGCTCGATGAACAAGCTCATCAACTCGGTGGCGGCGGTCAAGCGCGTCATCGACGAGGTGTTCCTGCGCCGCATCATCCAGGGCAAGATCGCACCGACGCTGCCGCCGGAAGAGATCGCGGACCTGGTCAGCAGCGCCGAGGTGCGGCAATACCGCCCCGGCGAGGTGCTGTTCAACGAGGGCGATGCCGGCGACGCGCTGCACCTGATCCGCAAGGGCTCGGTCACCGTCTCGCGCGAGATCGGCGGCAAGGACGTGGTGCTGGCCTATGTACCGGCCGGCCAGTATGTCGGCGAGATGGCGCTGGTCAGCGACCTGCCGCGCTCGGCCACGGCGCGCGCCGCGGTGGCCACCGAGACTATCCGGCTCGACGGCGTGGCCTTCAAGGAACTGATGATGCGGCGCACCCAGGTGCGCGACCGTGTGCAGGAGGTCTACCGCTCGCGCGTCGCGCAGAACGCGGTGGCGCAGGCGCGGCCGATGGGCGACGTGCTGGAATTCATGATGTCGCAGGGCCTGGGCGAGGCCACCGACGTCCTGCTGATCGACGAATCGCTGTGCGTGCGCTGCGACCAGTGCGAGAAGGCCTGCTCCGACACCCACGGCAACGTCAGCCGCCTCAAGCGCGAGGCCGGCCCCACCTTCGCCAACCTGCACGTGCCGACCTCCTGTCGCCACTGCGAGCACCCGCACTGCATGAAGGACTGCCCGCCGGACGCCATCAAGCGCGCCCCCAACGGCGAGGTCCACATCACCGACGCCTGCATCGGCTGCGGCAACTGCGAGCGCAACTGCCCCTATGGCGTGATCCAGATGGGCATCCAGAGCAAGACCAAGCCCAGCCTGTGGCGCTGGATGCTGTTCGGCGGTGAGGAGCCCGGCCGCTATCACGCCGCCAAGAAGGACAAGAGCGCCAAGAAGGCGACCAAGTGCGACATGTGCAAGGACCTCGACGGCGGTCCGGCCTGCGTGCGCGCCTGCCCCACCGGCGCCGCCATGCGCGCCAGCCCCGAGCAGTTCGTGAAGCTCTACCGGGGAGGCCGCTGATGGCACAGACGCCGCACGGCAGCTTCCTGCGTCACCGGGGCTATCGTTATCTCAAGCTGGGCAGCCTGCTGTGCATCGTCTGCATCCTGGCCTACTGGGCGCACGATCCCGCGGACGGCCCCAACGGCGGCAGCTGGCTGGGTTACACGCTGGGCACCATCGGTGCGTTGCTGATCGGCTGGCTGGCCTGGCTGGGCGTGCGCAAGCGCCGCTACGGCTCGACCGTGGGCACGGTGAAGGGCTGGCTCTCGGCCCATGTCTACCTGGGCCTGGCCCTGATCACGGTGGCCACGCTACACACCGGCTTTCAGTTCGGCTGGAATATCCACACCGCGGCCTACGTGCTGATGCTGATGGTGATCCTCAGCGGCGTCTTCGGCATCGGCGTCTACGCGCGCATGCCGACCCTGATCACCGAGAACATGGGCGCCTCCGACCGCGAGACGCTGATCGACGAGATCCTGGACCTCAACCAGCAGGCGCTGAAGCTCGCCGACCCCCTGGGGCCCGAGGTCCACCGCATCATCTCCCGCTCCACCCAGCGCATGCGCCTGGGCGGCGGGCTGTGGGCCCAGCTGTTCGGGCCGCTACCGCCGGGGCGCCGCGCCATCGACGAGTTGCGCAAGATCGTGGCCGACGAGGAAAGCGTCGCCAACGCCAAGACCTTCGACCCGCAGAGCTCCACTGTAATGTTCATGGCCGGCGAATTGTCGCAGGCCAAGAAGCGCGGCGAGATCGCCGAGAAGTCGCGCCAGCTGATGGAACTGATCGGCCGCCGCAACGCGCTGATCGTGCGCGTCAACCGCGACATCCAGCTGCACGCGCAAATGCAGATCTGGCTGTACTTCCACGTCCCGCTGACGGTGGCGCTGCTGGCGGCCCTGGCCGCCCACGTCATCTCCGTGTTCCTTTACTGGTAGCGCGCCCATGCGTGTCCTGATCCGCAGCTTCCAGCAGCAGGGCGACCAGCGCATCGCCACCGAGCGCGGCCTGATCGGCGAACGCCTGACCATCGGCCGCGGCACCAACCAGGACGTCTACACCCCCGACCTGCGCGCGGCCCTGGCCCATGCCGAGATCGTGCACGACCGCCGCGGCCCGCTGCTGATCGCCAAGTCCGCCAACGGCGTCTGGGTCAACGGCACGCCTGTGGAGAGCGCCAAGCTCGAAGCGGGCGACATCATCGAAGTGGGCCGCTTCCGCCTCGAGGTGATCGCCGTGGGCGGCGTGCCCGAGCTGGTGCTGGGCTACGAGGAAAAGCTCAGCCAGGCCGCCGACCTGCAGGCCCGCAAGGCTTCGCTGAAGACGCGCCTGAGCCACACCCGCCTGTCGCTGCGCGGCCTGGCCTGGGGGCTGATGCTGCTGGCGCTGACGCTGGGCCTGCTGATGCCGCTGTTCCTGCGCTACGGTGGCACCCACGCCGGCGACACCCCGCGTGATCGTGCGCTGGCGCAAGCCGGCAATCCCTTCGACGATTCGGTCTGGTTGTCCGGCCCGGTGAGCAGCGTACACCGCTACTTCGTCGAGGACTGCGCGGCCTGCCACGAGAAGCCTTTCCGCCAGGTGCGCGACACGGCCTGCCTGGCTTGCCACCAGGATATGGCGCAGCACAGCGACGATACGGCAATGCTCCAGCATCCCGCCTTCGCCGGCCAGCAGTGCACCGACTGCCATCGCGAGCACAACGGCCCGCACAGCGTCAGCGCGCAGTCGCCCACGCTGTGTACCGACTGCCACGCCAACCCCGACAAGGAATTCGCCGCCGCCAAGCTGCAACCGGCCTCCAGCTTCAGCACGGCGCATCCGGAGTTCGCGCCGCGCATCGCCGCCTTCGATATCAAGACCGGCAAGTTCAGCTTCAGCAAACAACGCCAGCCCTCGGCCCAGCTGCGCGAGACTACCAACCTGGTCTACCCGCACGATGTGCACCTGAACCCCAAGGGCATCGACTCCCCCGAGGGCAAGGTGGTGATGCAGTGCGCCGATTGCCACCAGGCGGATTCGCGCGGCGTCAGCTTCGAGCCGGTGAACATGGAGAAGCACTGCGCCAGCTGCCATCGCCTGGACTTCGACCCGGACGACCCGGATCGCGAGCTGCCGCACGGCCGGCCGGAACAGATCCAGGGCGTGGTACGCGACTACTACTACGCCAAGGCCCTGCAGGGTGGCGTCATGGACGGCTCGGCGCCGGCCGTGGTGCAGCAGCGCCGCCGCCCCGGCGAAACGCTGCCGCGCGACAGCGCACGCGCCGCGCTGGACTGGGCCGACGCACGGGCACGCCGCACCATGGTCGACGTGTTCGAGCGCCGCACCTGTCACTACTGCCACCAGGTGCAGCGCAGTGACGACCCGGCCAAGCCCTGGACCGTAGCCCCGGTGAACCTGCAGGAGCATGCGCTCGACGGCGCCCGCTTCGACCACGGCGCGCACAAGGCACAGCCCTGCAGCGACTGCCACGGTGCGGACCATTCCAAGCTCAGCACCGACGTGCTGCTGCCGGAACTCGCCAGCTGCCGCGAATGCCATGGCGACACCGGCAGTGATCGCCAGGTGCCTTCGGGCTGCACGCTGTGCCATGCCTTCCACATCGCCGACTCGCATCACTTCGGCGGGCCCGCCAAGGGCGTGAAGCCGGATGATGCGGTGCATGCCGGCAAAGCCGCGGCCCCGGCCGGCAAGCCCGCCGCAACACCGCAGGGCCCGGCGAAATGATCCACCGGGCCTCGCGCGCGCTCGCCGGACTTGCCGCGCTGGCCCTCGCCGCCTGCGGCGGCGGTGCCAGCGGCCCCTCGCCCGGCGGTGCCGGCATCGGTGTCGGCCCGGCGCCCTGCTCTGGCCGCTGCCAGGACACGCCCACGCGCCTGACCGTGGCCGACGTGCAGCAGATCATCGCGCAGGGCGTGCAGGAGGCACAGGCGCGCAGCTCGCCCGCCACCATCGTCGTGATCGACCGCGTCGGCAACGTGCTGGCGGCCTACCGCATGACCGGCGCGCCGGCGACCATCCGCATCACCTCCGGCACCGGCGCCAGCGGCGGTATCGACGGCGTGGAGATCGTGCCCTCGGAACTGGGCGCCATTGCCAAGGCGCTTACCGGCGCCTACTTCTCGTCGGAGGGCAACGCCTTTTCGACGCGCACCGCGAACCAGATCATCCAGGAGCACTTCAACCTGGAGGAGCGCTTCACACCGGGCGGTCCGCTGTTCGGCGTGCAGATCAGCCAGCTGCCCTGCTCGGACATCTCGCGCCGCTACAACGGCATCGGCCCCGACCCCGGACCGCACCGCTCGCCGATCGGCTTCGCCGCCGATCCAGGCGGCCTGCCGCTGTACAAGAACGGCACCGTGGTCGGCGCCGTCGCCGTAATTGCCGACGGCATCTACGGCCTGGTCAAGGATGACGTCGGCACCGACGTCAACCTCGACGAGCTGATCGCGGTGGCTGCCACCTGGGGCTTCGGCGCGCCGCGCGACCGCCGCGCCGACATCATCACGCTCGACGCCAAGACGCTGCGCTACGCCAACGTCGACTTCGACGACCTGGCCAGCACGCCGGCCACCGCCCCCGCCTTCGGCACCCTGGCGCCCGCGGTCGGCGGCCTGCTGACCATCCGCGGCTACGCCGATCCGGTGATCCGCGCCGGCACCGCCTTCGGCCAAGCCGACTCGGGCATCCGCCCGGCCAGCCTCATCACCGAGCCGGAGCTGGCGGCCGTGGACGGCTTCGTGCTGGTGGATGAACTCAACGCGCGCCGCTTCCCGCCCATCAACGGCACCGACGGCCTGCTGACACAACAGGAGGTCAAGGACTTGCTGTCCACCTCCGTGGCGTTGGCCAACCGCACGCGCAGCCAGGTGCGGCGACCCTTCGGCGCCAGCGCCGGCATTCACGTGGTCATCGTCGACACCAACGGCGCCGTGGTCGGCGTGGCGCGCACGCGCGATGCCCTGGTGGACGCCACCGACGTCACCGTGCAGAAGGCGCGCACCTCGATCCTGTTCTCGGCCGCCGGCTCCGGCACCGCGCTGCAGGCCCTGCCCGACGCCGAGTACCTGGCGCCCGGCCCGGCCGTGGCCAGCCTGCGCACCGAATCCATCGGCCAGTACGTCAGCGCCTTCCGCACGTTCTTCAACCAGCCCACCGCGCTGGACGACGGCGCCTTCGCCTGGTCAACGCGCGCGGTCGGCAACATCTCGCGCCCCTTCTTCCCCGACGGCATCGACGGCAATCCGCCCGGCCCGCTGAGCAAGCCGCCTGGCGAGTGGAGCATCTTCTCCACCGGACTGGAGCTGGACCTGGTCTACAACGCGGTGATCCGCCACATCGCCTTCGTCGTCGGCATCCTGCCCACTGACGTCGGCGTCGGCTGCACCGGCTACCAGGGCGTCTCCGCACTGTTCGAGCCGGTGCAGAACCCGATCCCGAAGATCGCCAACGGCATCACGCTGTTCGCCGGCGGCTTCCCGATCTACCGCGGCGGCGTGCTGGTGGGGGCCATCGGCCTGTCCGGCGACGGCCTGGAACAGGACGACTTCCTGCCCTTCCTCGCCAACGACGCCGTCGGCAAGCTGCCCGGCGGCTCCATCGGCAACGCGCCCAAGGCCATTCGCGCCGACCAGCTGCGCGTCGGCGACGTGAACCTGCGCTACCTCGTCTGTCCGTTCAAGCCTTTCCTCGACAGCAACGAGCAGAACGTCTGCACCGGCCTATGAGCGCCCTGCCCTTCCGCAAGCTCGCCATCGCCGCGCTGCTGGGCAGCAGCTTGGCGGCGCAGGCCGCCGCGGAGCCCTATCTCTATGGTCCGGTGCGCGGCGGCGAACAGCTGGCGCGCATCGCCTGGGAACTGCGCCCGGACAAGACCCGCATCGGCACCTGGCAGATGACCGCCGCGCTATACCGCGCCAATCCCAAATCCTTCATCGAAGGCGACATCGAGCGCCTGCGCCCCGGCGCCATGCTGACGGTGCCCGCCGACGAGGACGTGCGCCGCATCGAATCCGAACTGGCACGACGGCTGGCGCGCGAGCCCGGCAACGCGCGCGCGCTGCTGTCCGAGTGGGCGGCGACCGCGTCACCCGCCGCGCCGGAGCCGGAGCCAGCACCGGTTGCTGCACCCGCCGCCGCTGTGCCCATGATGTCCCCCGCAATGTCCCCCGCGATGTCACCGGGCCTGACGCTGCAGCAGGCACCCGCGCCGGCGAACGCACCCGCGCCCGTTCCGGCGGCCGAGGCGGCCACCGCCAAGGTGGTGCCGGCCTGGGCGCCCGATCCCAGCCCCAAGGCGACGCTCTCGCTGCCCTCGCTGGGTGCCGCGCCCGCGCCGATCGTGCCGCCCGAGCGCCGCCGCCCGGACGTGGACCCGCGCAGCATCCCGCCCGAGCCCGAGGCGCTGCCGGACCCCAACCGCATGACGCGGCTGGCGCCGGTGGCCATGCCAGAGCCCTGGAAGCAGTACGAGAAGATGCCGGTGCCGGACCGCTGGCGCATCCTCAACTCGCTGGGCCTGGTGCCGCAGCGCTGGTGGGACCCGTACAACCAGAACACCTGGAAGGGCGACAAGCCGGTCTGGGGCAACCAGCATTTCATCTCGTTAAACGCCACGCTGGACAGCGTCTACGAATACCGCGAGCAGCCCACGCCCATCGGCGGCAACGGCACTGGCGAAGGCGGCCTGCTCGACCTCTTCGGCCGGCCGCAGCAGTACACGCTGGCCAGCAACCTGATCCTGTCGGCGGCCTACATCAAGGGCGACACCGTCTACCGCCCGCCCGACGTCGAGCTGCGCTTCACGCCGGTGATCAACTACAACTACACGGCCGTGCAGGAAGCCGGCGCGATCAACATCAACCCTGCCAAGGGCCTGGACCGGCGCGATTCCTTCGTCGGCATCCAGGAGCTGTTCGCCGACTTCGACCTGCGCGCCGTCTCCGACCACTACGACTTCGACAGCATCCGCTTCGGCATCCAGCCGTTCTCCAGCGACTTCCGTGGCTTCCTGTTCCAGGACAACCAGCTGGCGATCCGCCTGTTCGGCACGCGCGCCAACAACCGCTACCAGTACAACCTGGCCTGGATCCGCCGCCTGGAGAAGGACACCAACAGCGGCCTCAACGACATCAGCGCGGCGCTGCGCGACGACGACATCTTCCTGTTCAGCCTCTACCGGCAAGACACACCGAGGTTCGGCTTCACCTCGCAGGGCATCGTCGCCTACAACCGCAATCGCGACAGCGGTCGCTTCTACGACAAGAACGGCTTCCTGCAGCGCCCGGCGGTGATCGGCACCGAGACCACGCGCGAGTACGACGTGGTCTACCTCGGCTACAACGGCGACGGCCACTTCGGCCGCCTCAACCTGACCACCTCGGCCTATGCGGCGCTGGGCCGGCAGGACCGTGGCGTTTTCTTCGACAAGACGCGCGACATCCGCGGCTTCTTTGCCGCGGCCGAAGCGTCCTACGACATGGACTGGATGCGCTTCCGCCTCAGCGCGCTTTATGGCAGCGGCGACCGCGACCCGTACGACGACACCGCCACCGGCTACGACGCGATCTTCGAGAACCCGATCTTCGCCGGTGCCGACAGCAGCTTCTGGATCCGCCGCCCGGTGCCGCTGATCGGCGGCGGCGGCGTGGCGCTGTCGCAGTTCAACGGCGTGCTCGCCAACCTGCGCCCCAGCAAGGAATTCGGCCAGTCCAACTTCGAGAACCCCGGCATCATCCTGGTGGGCGCCGGCGCCGACTTCGACATCACGCCGCAGCTGCGCATCTTCGGCAACGCCAACTACCTGCGCTTCGACGACACCGCCATCCTGGAACTGATGCGCAGCCAGGGCGGCATCGGCCGCGAGATCGGCTGGGACCTGTCGGTGTCCGCCATCTGGCGCCCCTTCTTCACGCAGAACATCATCCTGCGCCTGTCCGGTGCCGTGCTGCTGCCCGGCGAAGGTTTCCGTGCGCTCTACCCCGACGAGGACGGCTACTCCGTGCTCGCCAACCTGATCTTCTCCTACTGACATGCGCCTGCTCGCCGCCCTGCTGCTGATCGCACTGGCCGGACCGGCCCTCGCCGCCGGCGGCGAGAAGCCCGTGGAGCGCAGTTACGTCATCGCCGATTTCGCGCCACGCTTCCAGCGCCAGGACCAGGCCGAGGCCAAGTCGGCCGGTTGCCAGTCCTGCCACACCGCCAGCGACCAGCACACCATGCACGCCAACCCGGCCGTGGTACTGGGCTGCACCGACTGCCACGGCGGCAACGCCCAGGTCTTCGTCAAGCCGGGCCTGGAGCGCAAGGACGCGGCCTATATCGACACGCTGGCCCAGGCGCACGTGCTGCCGCTGTATCCCAAGGCCTGGAACTGGCCCTCCAGCCGCAATCCGGAACACAGCTTCGCCCTGCTCAACAAGGAATCGCCGGAGTTCATCCGCTTCGTCAATCCCGGCGATTACCGCGTGGCGCGCGAGGGCTGCGGCGCCTGCCACCTGCCGATCATCGAGGCTGCCGAGCGCAGCCTGATGTCCACCGGCGCCATGCTCTGGGGCGGCGCCGCATACAACAACGGCATCCTGCCGTTCAAGCGCTACGTCACCGGCGAGTCCTACACCCGCGAGGGCGTGCAGGCACGCATCGACGCGCCGGTGAAGCCCGACGAGAACATGAAGAAGAAGGGCGCTCTGGACGCGCTCTACCCCCTGCCGGCCTGGGAGGTGGTGCCGCCGGCCGACGTGTTCCGCGTGTTCGAGCGCGGCGGCCGCAACATCTTCAGCCTGTTCCCCGAGACCGCCAATCCCAACACCGGTGGCAACATCCAGCGCCTCGAAGAACCGGGCCGCCCGGACATCAAACAGTCCAATCGCGGCCCCGGCACCGGCCTGCGCATCTCCGTGCCCGTGCTGAACATGCACAAGACGCGGCTCAACGATCCGCTCTCCTGGTTCCTGGGCACCAACGACCAGCCCGGCGACTATCGCTCCTCCGGCTGCTCCGGCTGCCACGTGATCTACGCCAACGACCGTGATCCGCGGCACTCCGCCGGCTACGCCGCCGCGGGCCACACCGGCAAGACGCAGACCAAGGACCCCACGATCCCCAAGGACGAGGAAGGCCATCCGCTCAAGCACGTCTTCACCCGCGCCATCCCCACCAGCCAGTGCATGATCTGCCACATGCACCAGCCGAACATCTTCCTCAACTCGATGCTCGGCTACACCATGTGGGACTACGAGACCGGCGCCAGCCACATGTGGCCCAAGGACCAGAAGTATCCGGACAGCGCCGAGATCCACAAGATCAACATGCGCAATCCCGAGGAAGCAGCCATCCGCGGCAACTGGGGCAAGCGCGAGTTCCTCGACAAGGTCTCCGAGCTGAACCCGGACATCAAGGACACCCAGTTCGCCGACTACCACGGCCACGGCTGGAACTTCCGCGCCATCCACAAGCGCGACCGCAAGGGCAACCTGCTCGACAAGGACGGCAACATCGTCGCGGATGACGACCCGAAGAAATTCAGCAAGACCGTGCAGATGTCCTCGATCCACGTCGACGTCGGCATGCACTGCGTGGACTGCCACTTCTCGCAGGACTCCCATGGCAACGGCCACATCTACGGCGAGGTGGCTCAGGCCGTGGAGATCGACTGCCAGGACTGCCACGGCACCGCCGACCGCTATCCCACGCTGAAGACCTCCGGCCCCGCCGCGCCGCCGGGCGGCAGCGACATGGCGCGCCTGCGCGTGCAGGACGGCCGCAAGCGCTTCGAGTGGCGCGGTAACAAGCTCTACCAGCGCTCCGCGCTGGACCCCAAGAAGGAATGGGAGCTGTCGCTGGTCAAGGACTCGGTGACCCTCGGCAACTCGCACTACAACGAGAAGGCCGCGCGCGCCAAGCTGATGTCCAGGGACACCATCGACCAGCTGTTCGGCACCGACGTGGCGCCGGAGAACCGTGCCCACAAGGACGACGAGGTGATGTGCATCACCTGCCATACCTCCTGGACCACCTCCTGCTTCGGCTGCCACCTGCCGATCCAGGCCAACTGGAAGACGCCGCGCAACCACTTCGAAGGCGGCGACAGCCGCAACTACGCCACCTACAACCCGCAGGTGGCGCGCGACGACTTCTACATGATCGGCAAGCATGGCGAGGCCAAGGGCAACCGCATCGCGCCGGTGCGTTCCACCTCGGCGCTGGTGCTGTCCTCCACCAATTCCAACCGCGAGCGCATCTACATCCAGCAGCCACCGGTATCGGCCAGCGGCTTCTCGTCGCAGGCCTTCGCGCCGCACTACCCGCACACCGAGCGCAAGACAGAGACCAAGACCTGCGAGGACTGCCATCTCTCCAAGAACGGTGACAACAATGCCTGGATGACCTCGCTGGTGGGCCTGGGCACCAACTTCGTCAGCTTCGTCGGCTTCAATGCATGGCTGGGACTGGACGGTGCCGTGGAAGCCGTGCAGGTTACCGAGTGGGACGAGCCGCAGGCCGTGATCGGCTCCTACCTGCACCGCTACGCCTACCCCGACTGGTACAGGGCCCACGAGGCGCGCGGCCGCAAGCTGCCGGAATCCCACGACCATTCCGCACGCGGACCGGTGCAGTGCCTGCAGTTGCGCGGTGAATACCTCTACGCCGCCGAAGGCCGCGGCGGCATGCGCGCCTACGACGTCGCCAGCATCGCCAACAAGGGCTTCTCGCAGCGCATCATCACCGCGCCCTTCTCGTTGCTGGGCCAGGACATCCACGTCGGCTCGAAGAACGCCAGCTGCGTCGCGCTGCCCACCAACCAGCCCATCGCCCCGCTGCGCAACCAGGGCGACCTGATGCGCATCGTCAACCAGGAACAGCCTTTCCACCCGATCTATCACTACGCCGTCATCAGCGACGTGGAAGAGGGCCTGATCCTGGTGGACGTCGATACCCTGCAGGACGGCGAACCGCGCAACAACTACCTCAAGCGCTCTCTTACCTGGAACGGCGGCGGCGCACTCAAGGGCGCGCGCCACGTGGTGCTCGCCGGCCACCGCGCCTACGTCTCCACCGACGCCGGCATCGTCGTGGTGAACCTCAACGACCCGATGAAGCCGCAGCTGGAAGCCACCATCCCGCTGCGCGACGTGCGCAGCGTCGCCGTGCAGTTCCGCTACCTGTTCGCCGTCACCGGCGCCGGCCTGCAGACCATCGACATCACCAAGCCCGCGCAGCCGCGCGTGGTCGAAGGCGCCCTGGTGCCGCTGGCCGACGCCCATCGCGTGCACCTGGCGCGTACCTACGCCTACGTCGCCGCCGGCAAGGACGGCATCGCCATCGTCGACATCGAGAAGCCCGAGGCGCCGGCGCTGCTGCAGCGCTACGACGCCGACGGCCGGATCAAGGACGCGCGCGACATCACCGTGGGCAGCACCAACGCCTCGCTGTTCGCCTATGTCGCGGATGCGAAGACCGGCCTGCACGTGATCCAGCTCACCGCCCCCGACACCCAGCCCAAGTTCTACGGCTTCTCGCCGGAGCCGCGCCCGGTGTGGATCGCCTACCGCCCGACCGCGAAACCGGCGCTGGCACTGAGCAAGGGCCTGGAACGCGACCGCGCCGTGGACGAAACCGGCCACCAGATCGCCGTCTTCGGCCGCATCGGCTCGCGCCCCTTCAACGTCGAGGAGATGCAGCGCCTCTACCTCGACAAGAACGGCGATCCCTGGTTCGTCAGCAACCAGCTCAAGTCCGCGCCGCCCAAGAAGAAGGCCGCAGCGGAAGAGAAGAAGAACGCGGCCAGCCAGAACAGCGAGAAACGGCGGCCCTGAGACCAAACCGTATGGGGGAGCATCCCGCCTTGTGGAATCCCGGAACGGACACACAAGGCGGAATGCTCCCGCCCTACGGTCCTCACGCACTCAGGTGAGGTCACTAGCGGCCCATCACGTCACGCTCGGCGGAGTTTCCAACCCGGATCCCGCCATGACCCCACAAGCCCTCGTTGACCGCCAACTGATCCAGGACCTGCTGGTGCGCTACTGCCACGCGCTCGACGAACGCGACTGGCCCGGCTTCCAGGCCCTGTTCACCGCCGACGCCGTACTCGACTTCCGTGCCTTCGGCGGCCCCTGCTGCGGCGTGGCAGAGATGCAGGCCTACCTCGGCGGCGTGCTCGCCACCATGCGCGGCTGCCAGCACACCCTCTCCACCTCGCGCGTCGACCTGGCCGGCGACGAAGCCCGCGTGCGCAGTGCCGCCCAGGTGATGATGGTCAGCGCCGGCCCGCAGGGCCAGGACCACGTGCTGTTCGCCGGCCTCTGGTACCGCGACCACCTGGTCCGCGGCCCGAACGGCTGGCGCATCCGCGAACGCGTCCAGGAATACGCCTGGACCCACAACCTCCCGACATCCCCTGGACCATAGGGCGGGAAGCCCATCCCAGAATCCCGTCATACCGGCGAAAGCCGGTATCCAGTCCCGCATCCCCAACCCCTGCCCAGGCCCGGATGCCAGCCTCCGCCGGCATCAGCCCATCCCGCCTTGAGAAAACCTCGGCCCGTTACCTAACGCGGCGCTCGAGAAACCAACTAAATCATTACCACTCAATTACTTAACAAGTAATTCCCCCTGGGCTGGGCTTGATTTACTACATAAGTCCAAACACTGGACACGTGTTGAATACCGTGCGGTTTGTAGTTACCCTGCCGCCCATGACGCTGAGCCAGCAACGCCGCCAGGAAGAGAAGGAACGCCGCCGCGAGGAAATCATCGACGCGGCCGAGCGGGTCATTGCGGCCAAGGGTTTCGACCTGGCGAAGATGGAGGAGATCGCGCGGGATGCCCGCGTCTCCCGCGCCCTGGTCTATACCTACTTCAAGGACAAGAGCGATCTCTACTTCGCCATCTGCGAGCGCGCGCTGAAGCTGCTGCGCGAGCGCTTCGCCGAAGCCGCCGCCGCCCAGCCGCGCGGCATCGACCAGGTGCTGGCCATCGGCCGCTCCTATATCGATTTCGCGCAGGAGTCGCCGTTCCGTTTCGCCGCGCTGTCGCGCTTCGAGGGTCACTCGCTGGCCGACACTGCGCCGGACTGCACCGAGCGCGGGGTCCTCACCGCAGGCCGCGGCGTGCACGAGGTAACCGTCAGGGCCCTGCAGCAGGGCATGGCCGACGGCTCGATCCGCAAGGACCTGAGCGACCCATTGCTCACCGCCATCACGCTCTGGGGCCTGACCCATGGCGTGATCCAGCTGGCGCAAACCAAGAGCACACTGATCACCGACGAAGGCTTCAGCCTTCAGCAGTTCCTGCAATACAGCTTGGAGTTCGGGCTGCGCTCACTGCGCGCCTGAGCCGATTCATGAGGGGGGAAACCAACATGCGCAACGCGTTCGCACGCCTGCCCATCGCCGCCACCACGGCGCTGCTGGTGCTGGGCACGGCGCAAGCCGCCACGGCGCCGCAGCTGTCGATGTCGCTGAGCCTGGGCAGCACCGCCACCGTCACCGCCGCCGCGGTGCAGGACGACCCACTGGTCGGCTTCATCGCCGAGGCCCTGGCCAACAACGCCAGCCTGGGCGCGCAGAACCAGTCCGTGGCCGCGCGCTTCGAGGCCCTGCGCGAGGCCCGCGCACAGCGCCTGCCGCAGCTCGACCTCAAGGCGCGCTACACCGTCGCCGACGGCGGCCGCACCATCGACTTCCCGGCCGGCGACCTGCTCAACCCGGTCTACACCACGCTCAACCAGCTCACCGGCACGCAGAACTTCCCTCAGATCCAGAACCAGAGCATCGACCTGCTGCGCGAGAAGGAGCAGGACACACGCCTGTCGCTGACCGCGCCGCTGTTCGCACCGGCCCTGGACAATGCCATCGACGCGCGCCAGTCGCTGTACCAGTCCGAGACCGCCGCGCGCGAAGCACTGGCCCGCACCCTGGTGCGCGACGTCAAGCAGTCGGCCTACACCCTGGCACAGGCACGCGCCGGCATCGTGATCCTGGAATCCAGCGAGCGCACCCTGTCGGAGAACGTGCGCGTGGCGCAGTCTCTGCTCGACGCCGGCAAGGCCACCCGCGACCGCCGCCTGCGCGCCGACGCCGAGCGCCTGGCCGTGTTGCAGCGCCTCGACCTGGCACGCGCCCAGGCGCAGCAGGCGCAGCGCTACCTCAACTTCCTGCGCGGCCAGCCGCTGGACACGCCGGTGGAGCTGCCGCCCGCCGAGGGTCGCATCGCCGAGGCCACGGCCGCCAGCCGCAGCCGCCCCGAGCTGCGCCAGATCGAACATGCCGTGGATGCCGCCGAGGCCAAGCGCCGCGCCGCGCGCGCCGGCCGCTGGCCCACGCTGGCGCTGGGCGCCGACTACGGCATCGAAGGCGAGCGCTACCACTTCGACCGCGACCACGATTTCTCGCTGGCCTCGCTGGTGCTGAACTGGTCGGTGTTCGACTTCGGCCTGCGCCGCGCGCAACAGGCCCAGGCCGCCGCCGAGACCGCCAGCCTCAAGGCGCAGCGCGAAGACCTGCGCCAGAAGCTGGCCATGGCCGAGCAGGCCGCGCGCGAGGACCTCGCCGTGGCGCTGCGTGCCGTGGAAAGCGCCGGCGCACGCCAGGACGCCGCCGACGAGAGCTTCCGCATCTCCTCGCGCAAGCGCGACGCCGGCCAGCTCTCGCAGGTGGAGTTCTTCGACGCCGAGCGCGCCCAGACCGACGCCCGCCTCAATCTCGTCATCGCCCGCCAGGCCGCGCTGTCGCGCGCCGCGGAACTCGAATACGCCACGGCAGCTTATCCCCTGCCCGCCCAACACTTAGCGGAGTGAGCCATGCGGCCCGTCCTGATCCTGCTGCCCACCCTGTTCCTCGCCGCCTGCGGCTCCAGCGAACCCGCCGCCGTGCCCGAAGCGCCGCCGCGCAACATCCACATCGCCCTGCCCGAGAGCGGCCCGGCGACGCCGCCGGTGGAGAGCAACGGCGTGGTCGCCTACCGCGACGAGACGCGCCTGTCCTTCATGGTGCCCGGCATCATCCGCGAGCTCGACGTGCGTGAGGGCGACACGGTCAAGGCCGGCCAGCCGCTGGCCACGCTGGAGCTGACCCAGGTGGATGCCGGCTCCACGCAGGCGCGTGAAGGCTGGCTCAAGGCCAAGCGTGACCTGGAGCGCGGCGAGAAGCTGTTCCGCGACGACGTGCTGACCCGCGAGCAGCTCGACGACCTGACCACCGCCGAGCGCGTCGCCCGCGCCGGCCTGTCCAGCGCCGACTTCGCCCGCAACAACGCACGCATCGTCGCGCCCACCGGCGGTACCGTGCTGCGCCGCCTCGCTGAATCGCGCGAGATGGTGGCCGCCGGCCAGCCGGTGCTGACGCTGGGCGACACCGGCAGCGGCATGGTGCTGCGCCTGGGCCTGGCAGACCGCGAAGTGGTACGACTGAAGAACGGCGACAGCGCCGTCCTGCGCTTCGACGCCTTCCCCGGCAAGGAATTCGCCGGCAAGGTGCAGGAAGTCAGCCGCGCCGCCGACCCGCGCATGGGCACCTATCGCGTGGACATCGCGTTCGACCCCGGCCAGACGCCCTTCGTCAGCGGCCTGATCGGCCGCGCGGAGATCCGCAGCAGCGCCGACGGCGAAGCGCTGCAGTACATCCCGCTCGCCGCCCTGGTGGAGGGCGACCAGCGCAACATGCTGGTCTACCTGCTGCCCAAGGGCGGCAGCCAGGTGAAAGCGCACCGCGTGCCGGTGGCCTTCATCGCCGGCGACCGCGCCGCGCTGGCGCAGCCGCTGCCGGCCGGCCAGGCCGTGGTCACCGAGGGCGCCGTGTACCTGCGCGACGGCGACAAGGTCCTGGTGACCGCGGAAGCTGCCGCCAAGCCCTGAGGAGCCACCGATGAAAATCTCCGATTTCTCGGTCCGCAACCCGCAGTTCACGGTCCTGATCTTCCTGCTGCTCTGCGCCCTGGGCCTCAACGCCTGGCGCGACATGCCGCGCACCGAGGACCCGCACTTCCCGATCACCGCCTTCCAGGTGATCGTGATCTATCCCGGCGCCGATCCCTACGAGATTGAGCGCGAGATCTCCGAGCCCATCGAGGATGCCCTTAACCGCCTGGACGACGTGAAGGACATGATGTCCACCTCACGCGACAGCGTCGGCGTGGTGTTCATCGAGTTCGACGCCGGCGTGGACGTCGACAAGAAGTTCGACGACATCAACCGCGAGCTGGACAGCGTGCGCGGCGACCTGCCGGCGGGCATCACCCGCCTGGAAGTGAAGCGCATCAACCCCGGCTACACCAACATCGTGCAGATGGCCCTGGTGTCCGACACCGTCTCCTGGCTCACGTTGGGCGACCTGGCCGACGACCTGCAGGACCGAATCGAGCGCCTGCCGGGCGTGCGTGATTCCGAGGTCTGGGCCTTCCCGCAGCGCGAGCTACGCGTGGAAGCCGACTTCAAGCGCATGGCCAGCCTCAACATCCGCCTGGGCCAGTTGCTGAATGCCGTCAGCGGGCGCAACACCAACATCCCCGGCGGCTCGGTGGAGTACGGCAGCCGCCGCTTCAACGTACAGACCAGCGGCAACTATGAAACCCTGGACGAAGTGCGCGACACCGTGCTGGCCGGCGACGGTAGCCGCCTGCTGCGCGTGCGCGACGTGGCCGACGTGCGCTGGGACTACGGCCCCGACGAATACACCGCCCGCTTCGACGGCCAGCGCGCCGTCTTCGTCACCGCTAACCAGAAGGACGGCCGCAACATCTTCGTGACACGCGAAGCCATCGGCCAAGTTCTGGAGGACTTCCGGCGTACGCTGCCGGCCGAGGTCAAGCTGGAACTGGGCTTCGACCAGTCACGCAATGTCGACCACCGGCTCAAACGCCTGGGCGCCGACTTCGCCATCGCCATCGTGCTGGTGCTGATCACCCTGCTGCCGCTGGGCCTGCGCGCTGCCGGCATCGTCATGGTGTCGATCCCGTTGTCGCTGGCCACCGGTCTTGCGGCGCTGCACTTCGCCGGCTTCTCGCTCAACCAGTTGTCCATCGCCGGCTTCGTCGTGGCCCTGGGCCTGCTGGTGGACGACTCCATCGTGGTAGTCGAGAACATCGCGCGCTACATGCGCATGGGCCACGCGCGCCAGGAAGCTGCCATGCTCGCCACGCGCCAGATCTCGCTGGCCGTGCTGGGCTGCACTGCAACATTGCTGTTCGCCTTCCTGCCACTGATGGTACTCCCCGGCAACGCCGGCAACTTCATCCGCTCGCTGCCGCTTTCGGTGATCTTCACCGTGCTGGCCTCGCTGTTCGTGGCACTGACCATCATCCCCTTCCTGGCGAGCCGCGTGCTGCCGCTGCATGAAGAAGCCGAAGGCAACGCCGTGTTGCGCGCCCTGATGGGACTGATCCACCGCGTCTACTCGCCCTGGCTGCGCCGCGCGCTGGCGCGGCCCAAGACCACGGTGGCGATCTCCGCCGCCATGGTGGTGGGAAGCTTCATGCTGGTGCCGGCCATCGGCTTCAGCGTCTTCCCCAAGGCTAATACGCCGCAGTTCCTGGTGGAGGTGGAGCTGCCCAATGGGTCCAGCCTGGCCAGAACCGACGCCGTCATGCGCGAGGTGGAGGCGCTGCTGCTGAAGCAGCCGGAGATTACCCACGTCATGGCCAACCTCGGCCACGGCAATCCAAAGATTTACTACAACCTGTTCCCCCGGGAGTTCGACTCCAGCTACGCCGAACTGTTCGTGCAGCTCAAGCGCTACCAGAGCAAGGAAACCAACGCCTTGTTCGACCGCCTGCGCCACGAATTCGACAAGATTCCCGGCGCGGAGATCGTGCTGCGCGAGTTCGAGAACGGCCCGCCGATGGACGCGCCGATCGCCATCCGCGTGGTCGGCGACGACATCCCGCAGCTGCGAAAGGTTGCGGCGGACGTGGAGCGGATCTTCGCCGAAACCCAGGGCACGCGCGACGTCGGAAACCCGCTGCGCCGCACCCGTGTCGACATGGACCTGGGGATCGACACCGTCAAGGCCGGCCTGCTGGGTGTGGCGCCATTGGAGCTGAACCAAGCCGTGCGTGCCGCCCTCGCCGGCCTTCAAGCGGGCGATTTCCGCGAGGGGGACGGCGACACCTACCCCATCGTCGTTCGAGGCCCGCTACAGGGGCGCCCCACCATCGAGGCCATGCAGGGCCTGCACGTGGGCACCGCAGCTGGCTCTCAGGTTCCCATGGCGCAGCTCACCAGCCCCAAGCTGATCGATGCACCCAATGCCATCTATCGTTACCAACGGGAGCGTTGCGTGCTGCTCACCGCGCATCCGCAGAAGGGCTACAACACCGAGAAGCTAACGCACGAAATCCTGAAAAAGCTGGATGCATACGACTGGCCGGAGGGCTATCACTACGTTGTGGCCGGCGAGGTCAAGGCGCGCGGCGAAAGCTTCGCCGGCTTCGGCACCGCCATCCTCGTCACCGTGTTCGGCATCATGGCGATCCTGGTGCTGGAATTCGGCAGCTTCAAGTCCACGCTGATCGTCGCCACCGTGGTGCCGCTGGGCGTCATGGGCGGCCTGCTGATGCTGTTCATCACCGGCTACAACCTCAGCTTCACCGCCATGGTCGGCTTCATCGCCCTTACCGGCATCGAGATCAAGAACTCGATCCTGCTGGTGGATTTCACCAACCAGCTGCGCGAGGAAGGCGTGCCCCTGGACGAGGCCATCGCCAAGGCCGGCGAGATCCGCTTCCTGCCGATCCTGCTGACCTCGGTCACCGCCATCGGCGGCCTCAGCCCGCTGGCCTTCCAGCAGTCCGCCCTGTACTCGCCGATGGCCTGGGTGCTGATCGGCGGCCTGATCACCTCCACCATGATCGGCCGACTGGTGACCCCGGTGATGTACAAGCTGCTGCCGCCCGAGCTGCGCCACCGCAAGGTCGAGGTGGGCAGCCTCTGAGTCCTGGCCCTCCCGAAGCCCGGCGGCGGCCTCGCCGCCGGGCTTCGCGCCCCTGCGGGAAGGGGGCGAAAGCCGGGTTCAGCGGTACAATGGGCGGATGAAGAAAGAAAAAGACATCCACGAATCCTTCTGCAACGTCTACGCCGATGCCGTCATCCGGTACATCGTGACGGGCGTCAACGAAGACGTCTCCTTCGACGAAAAGACCCAGCGCTTCGTCTCCACCCCGGTGGATGAGTTCACCCCGCCCTCCCACTGCGAGTGGTGGATCGGCGACGACTGGACCACCTTCGTGGGCCCCCTGGACTGCCCCACCGACCTGGCGGACCCCAAGTTCTCCGAAGAGCCCCTCAAGAACGCCATCGTGTTCGCCCTGAAGAAGTCGGCCACCGGCAAGCGGATGAGCCACATCCTCGCCGGGCTGGACTGAGACCACGCGTCCGGCGCGGCCCAGGCCCGCGCCGCCTTCACCCGCATGCAGACCCTCGCAACCATGAGCGCCCTCCCGACGCAGGACTTCCAGGTCGCCACCGGCCAAGGCTCCATCTTCGCCCGGCGCTGGACGCCCGATGGATCACAGGCGGCGGCGCGCAGCCCGATCGTGCTGCTCCATGACTCGCTCGGCAGCGTCGAGCTCTGGCGCGACTTCCCCGAGCGCCTGGCGCAGGCCACGGGCCGCACGGTCATCGCCTACGACCGCCTCGGCTTCGGCCGCTCCGATCCGTTCCCCCGCAGCCTGCCGGTGTCCTTCATCCGCGACGAGGCCCAGACCGCGTTTCGCGCGCTGCGCGAGCATCTGGGCCTGGAAAGCTTCATCGCCCTGGGCCACAGCGTCGGCGGATGCATGGCCGTGGCCACCGCCGCACGCTACCCGGACCACTGCAAGGGCCTGATCACCGAATCCGCGCAGGCCTTCGTCGAGGAGCGCACCCTCGACGGCATCCGCCAGGCCCAGCGCGCCTTCGCCGAGCCCGGGCAGGTCGACCGCCTGAAGCGCTACCACGGCGACAAGGCCCCCTGGGTATTGAGCGCCTGGATCGACACCTGGCTCTCTCCCACGTTCGCCGAATGGCGCCTGGACGAAGACCTGCGCGGCGTGCACTGCCCGCTGCTGGCACTGCACGGCGACAACGACGAGTACGGGTCGGTCATCCATCCTCAGCGCATCGCCGAACTGGTCGCAGGGCCGGCAACCAAGCAGGTATTCGCAGGATGCGGTCATGTGCCGCATCGGGAGATGGGAGACACCGTGCTGGCCGCGATTGCGGAGTGGCTTCAGGCGAACGAGGCGGCGCTCGACAGCCGACCATAGGGTAGGGGGCGGCCCGCCAGGGCTGCCATCCATCCTCGGAGCGCACCTGCACTACGGGAGCCTCCCCAAAAGTCCGTTCGTGCTGAGCCTGTCGAAGCGCGGGCGGACTTTCCACTCTGGCGTTCAATGGGTGGCTGCCCATCCTCATCACTCTTCAGCTTCCCCGGAGCGATTCCTATTCCAGCTCAAGCCAAACTGATCACCTGCATCGATTTGAAGCGCTAATTCGACCTCGCCACTAAATTGCTCTCCATGCTGAGGTTTCCTCAGCAGAAAACAGGGTAACAAAGGAAGCGAACGCCGGATCGAAAGCGATGCCGAGGCGGGGACTGACAACGAAACCGACTCGCTCGAAAGTCTCGGGATCGTGGCGCCTTAAGTGCTGGTCTAAAGTTGTGAACGGAACCCGTTCAGAGCCAAGCTCCAAATCCGCCACCTCTATCGTGACCTCGACAAGAGTGCCGGCGGAGCCAAAGCGGCAGACCATACTGGGATAGTGAAACTCCAATCGGCCGTTCCTCCCTGTAGTTCTCTGTTCTGGCTCACCAAGCCTGGAAACAATACTGCCGCTAGCTTCGCCGAACTTCACATCGCCAACGGTTTCCAGCGGGATGATCTTCATGAGGGCCAACGCCCTAGGCTAAGCCGCATGCCCACGAAGCGAGCCCATCGGCTTGAGACGATGTTTAGGCGACATGCGTGAATCACAAGAATGGCATGCGTCCTTTTCGAGTAAGCGCCTTGACCCACCGTTCGTTGATTCCCAAAAGTGGTTCTACCGAGTCATCTTCGTATTCGTCCACTGCCTTCTGCTCTTCAGGGCTCAGTCCCAGAACCGACGATATGCACCCGCAGGACACAAGTTGCCCACCACAGAATGGGCAGCGCTCACGAGTGCAGAAAAACTCGTGCAGCTGGCCCTCGCCTGTTCTGCAATCACCGCAGTCTTTCGCCATGAAAACTCTCTATTGCGACGCCTAACGCCTTAGCTTAGACCGTGCGCCAAAGTCGCGCCGACTTCAAATAGTAATTTAGCTATGCAGTTGACCTCGCTTAAGGACAAAAAAGCCGGGCACTCCCGAGTATGCTTAAGCCATTCCACACTTCCACCCTGCCATTTGAAACATCTCGGCCCGAAAATCCCGTGCCTCTCCTGACCCTCCCGATCAACACCCTGCTGCTGGCCGCGCGAGCCCAGGGCGCTGCCACTATCTCTTGCTCACTGGACCTGGGCCTGTCCTCGGCCACCGTCGGGATCGGCCGCGATGCCTGGACCTATGATGGCCAGTCCTTCCCCTACCTGGAAACCTGCAAGGACCGCACGATCTATTACTGGGACGGGGAGGGATTCCGGCCCATCTCGCGCTTCACGAACTCGCTGATCAAGCTGGTGCCTACGGAGTGGGGAGCGCCGACCTTCGAGATCGACGGCATCAAGATGCTGCCGACGGCCAAGGTCTCGCCCTATGCCGACGCGGAGCGCAAGGTCGGGCTGATCCAGCCGCGCGGCAAGGTGGTGCTGGATACCTGCGGCGGGCTGGGCTACTTCGCAGCCTGGTGCCTGAAGGGACAGGCCCAGCGGGTGCTGTCCTGGGAGAGGAATCCGGACGTGATCTGGCTGCGCAGCCTCAACCCCTGGTCGCCCGACCAGGCGGAGGCGCGCAAGGCGGACAGCGCGCTGAAGCTGAGCAACGGCGACATCTCCGAGCAGATCACGACGCTGGCCGATGCCTCCGTGGACGCGGCACTGCACGATCCGCCGCGCTTCGGCATCGCCGGTGAGCTCTACTCGCAGGCTTTCTACAACCAGCTGGCGCGGGTGCTGCGGCCCCAGGGGCGGCTGTTCCACTACACCGGTACGCCGAACAAGCTCACCAGCGGACGCGACGTGCCCAACGAGGTAGCCAAGCGCCTGCAACTGGCCGGGTTCACGACCGAGCTGAACGGCGACGGCGTCGTGGCGGTGAAGCGGCGCTAAAGCTGCATGAGAGAACGACTCAAGCAGCCCAGGCTTGAAGATAACGCCAGCCGCCGCAACCTGACACCCGAATCAGATGGCATCTCGGTGCCATTGGCCAGCATGGCGTAGCCCGCTGTAAATTCCCCGTCGTGCAAGGGGAACTCATTCTGGACCATCACAGCCATCGCCGCGCGCGAGCGCGCCATGCTCACGCCGTGTCCTTCATCTCCACCCTGGCGGGCCTGGCACTGCTCTGGAGCGAAACCTCGGGCGCACAGCCGCCGCCGCTCGAAGCCTATGGCCGCCTGCCGGGCGTGGAGCAGATGGCCCTCTCGCCGTCCGGAGAGCAATACGCCTTCATCGCCGAACTGGGAGACTCCAAGAAGCTTGGTGTCTTGAACTTCGACAGCGAGTTGCTCTATCAGATCTCCGTGGCAGATCTGAAGCTGCGCAGCCTGCAATGGGCAGGAGACGATCACCTGCTTGCAACCTTCAGCAAGACCGTCAATCTCTCGATGACGACCGGATTTCGCCATGAGCTGGACTCGGTGGCGGTGATCACGCCCCAGCAGAAGAAGCATTTCTACGTCTTCAGCAAGACGCCTTCCATCGCCAACACCGTGCTCGGGCATTACGGCTCCGCGCTGATCGACGGAAAATGGCAGGCATTCTTCGGCGGCATCACTTACACCCGCGACAGCTGGGCAAGCGACTACGCGTTCACCCACGGCTATCCGGACCTGTATCGCGTGGAACTGGGCGCTGGCCAGCCCACCCGCGAGGACCGTGGTTCTCCCAACCATGCCGGCTGGGTGCTGGACCAGACCGGCACCGTGCTGGCCCATGCCGAGTACGTGGAGAAATCGGGCAGGTGGCGCCTCTACGCCGGCAAGGAACGCAAGAAGCTGCTGATGGAGCGCGAGGCGCCCCTGGAGGAAGTCAGCCTGGTCGGCATGGGGCGGCAGCCGGGCACGGTGCTGGTGATCGACGCGACCGGCGACGAGGACGTGGTGCGGGAGATCTCCGTGGCCGACGGCCGCGAGATGATCCTGTTCCCCGACGACGCCTTCGACTCGCTGCTGTACGACCCGAAAACAGGCCTGCTGATCGGCGCAAAGGTGCCAGACCCGCGGCGCGCCATATTCTTCGATCCGCAGTCGCAGGCGAACTTCGATGGCACGCGCAAGGCGTTCCCGGGGTTGGAGATGCAACTGCTCTCGGCCACCAGTGGCCTGACGCGCCTGCTGGTGAAGACCGACGGCGGCGACGACTCCGGCACCTACTGGCTGGTGGACATCAAGACCGGCAAGGCCAGGCCCGTGGGCTACGCCTATCCGCCGATCCGGCCCGCCGACGTGGCCACCACGCGGCTGTATCGCTACAAGGCCGCGGATGGCCTCCAGATCGAAGCGGTACTCACGGAACCGCGCGGCGGCAGCGGCAAGGCCATGCCGCTGGTGGTCCTGCCTCATGGCGGCCCCATCGGCGTGAGCGACCGCCTGGGCTTCGACTGGTGGGCGCAGGCCTATGCATCCCGGGGTTACGCCGTGCTGCAGCCCAACTACCGCGGCTCGAAAGGCTATGGCCGCGATTTCCGTAGTGCCGGCTACGGCGAATGGGGCGGCAAGATGCTCTCGGACATTGCCGACGGCGTGACAGCCTTGGCAGCCCAGGGGCGGATCGACCCGGGCCGCGCCTGCATCGTCGGCGCAAGCTACGGGGGATACGCGGCGCTGGCCGGCGTCACCCTGCAGAGCGGACTCTACCGCTGCGCCGTATCGGTCAACGGCGTATCGGACCTGCGGGACTTCACCACGGACCGCAGCCGCCGCCACGGATACCACAGCGCCGTCGCCCGCTACTGGCGCGCCGCCACGGGCGCGAACACGAACCCGAGCGTCCTGCGCGAGATTTCACCGGTGCGACATGCAAAGCAGGCCAGTGCACCGATCCTGCTGATCCACGGAGAGGACGACGTCGTGGTGCCGTCCTCGCAGAGCCGCGACATGGCCTCGGCCTTGCGCCGGGCGGACAAGCCGGTGGAGCTGGTGCTGATGAAGGGCGAGGATCACTGGCTGTCGCGCGAAGCCACGCGCGTGGAGATGCTGCGCCAGTCGGTGGAGTTCGTGCTGCGCCACAATCCACCGGATCCTCAAGGGGCCGGTGAACCTCAACCAGCGATCAGCGCGCCTCGCTGAGCAGCTCGGACAGGCGATAGGCTTCCAGCACGTGCTTGGCCATGGAGTCGGCCAGCACCTGCTCGCTCATCAGCGCAAGCCCCACGCCCCCGCGCTCCAGGAAGGCCCGCTCCTCCTCGCTGTGCGTGCGGACCACGGTCTCCACGTTCGGCCCCACCTTGCGGGCCGTCTCGAGCACCCGCCGCGAATGGAAGGCGTCGGAAACGGCCAACACCAGCAGGCGTGAACTCCCCAGCCGCGCCTGGTTGAGGATGTCCTCGATCGCCGCGTCGCCACTGACGGTGTGGATACCCTTCTTGCGCAGCCGTGCCACATGCTCGCGGTTGTTGTCGATCACCACGAAGGGGACCTCGGCCCGACGCAGGATCTTGGTCAGCGCACGCCCCACCCGGCCGTAACCCACCACCACCACGTGGTCATAGAGCTCGGGGATGGCCTGCTCGTCCCGGGCGAGACGCAGCCGGGCCTCACCCAGCCGTCCCAGCCAGGCAAGGCGCCGATTGCCGGCCACGGTCTGCTCCACCGGCCGGATCAGCTTGAACAGCAGCGGATTCAGGGCAATGGACAGCAAAGCACCGGAAAGGATCAGGCTCTGCGCCTCGGACGACAGCACGCCCAGGCTCACGCCCAGCGCGGCGATGATGAAGGAGAACTCGCCGATCTGCGCCAGGCTGATCGCGATCATCAGCGCCGTCTTCAGCGGATAACCGAACATCAGCACGATGAAGATGGCGGCGGCCGACTTGCCGACCACGATCACGCCCAGCACCGCCAGCACCTGCAGCGGCTTCTCCAGCAGGATCGAGGGGTCGAACAGCATGCCCACCGAGACGAAGAACAGCACCGTGAAGATGTTCTGCAGCGGCACCGACTCCGCCGCTACCCGGCTGCTCAGCTTGGATTCGTTGATTACCACGCCCGCGAAGAAGGCGCCCAGCGCAAAGGACACGCCGAACAGCTCCGCCGAGCCGTAGGCGATGCCCAGTGACACGCCGATCACGAACAGGGTCAGCAGCTCCCGCGAGCCAGTATGGGCGATCTGCGCGAACAGCCAGGGAAACACCCGCATCCCCACCACATACATCAGCACGAAGAACAGGCCGATCTTGCCCAGGACGATGCCCAGGTGCGTCAGCGGCGCCATCAGGTCCGTGGGTGCCGTGCCACCAGAGGTGCCCATGAACTCCACCGCCACCGGCAGCAGCACCAGCGCGATGACCATGGCCAGGTCCTCCACCACCAGCCAGCCGATGGCAATACGACCATTGAGCGTGTCGAGCTCCCCCATCTGCTCCAGGGTGCGCAACAGCACCACCGTACTGGCCACCGACAGCGCCAGGCCGAAGCAGATGCCCTCGGCCAGGGACCAGCCCCAGTAATGGGCGATTGCGGCACCGATTCCGGTGGCGACGACGATCTGGGCCACGGCGCCCGGCACCGCGATGCGGCGCACGTCCATCAGGTCGCCGATGGAAAAATGCATGCCCACGCCGAACATCAGCAGAATCACGCCGATTTCGGAAAACTGCGCCGCCAGGCTCTCGTCGGCCACGAAGCCGGGGGTGAACGGTCCCACCAGGATGCCGGCCACCAGGTAGCCAATGATGGGGGGCAGCTTCAGCCGGGAGGCCACGGCCCCGCCGAAGAACGCCACGGCCAGCGCCACCGCCAGCGTCGATATCAGCTGTGTCTCATGCAGCATGGTCGGGGTCCGGAGGCAACATGGAAGACATCTTACAGTGCAAAGTGCATGTCATGTTGACATAGCTGCCGAAAACCGTGACCAAAATCCTTCTTTCCCCCGCAGCAGCCCGGAAATTCCAATCTGCAACATCGGGGGAATCGGCCGGCGCTGCCCGCACCGGAGCGCCTGCGAGAGAGAGCCGCAGGCGCAGGCTTCAGCGCGGAGTCAGCTTTCATGCCCGATAACAGCGCCCATGAAGACCATCCCCTGCCTGCTGGCGCTCGCTTGCGCCGCATTTGCCTGCGCAGCCACCGCCCGCGAGGCCGGTGACCATCAGCTCCAGCTCGGGGTCGTCCACGTCAACACGCTGGACAGCAGCGAGCCGCTGCGCACGCAGCTCCGGCCGAGCCTGCTCGGTGGCGCCTTGGGGATCGAGGCGGACTTTGTCTCGGAAGGCACCGCCGCCACGGTCGGCAGCTCGGAGACCCTGCTGTTCATTTACTCGTATTACTTCACCGACCATTGGTCGCTGAAGCTGGAGGGCGGCGTCCCTGCACGCTTCGACATCGGCGGCGAAGGCGTGGTGCGCCCTACCGGCATCGCCGGCTCGCTGATCAGCGTCGATCTCGGCGCCCCGGCGAACAATCCCCTGGCCAGCGCCACGCAGTGGAGCCCGGTCGCCATGCTGCAGTACAGCTTCGGCAGCCCCCGTGATCCGGTGCGGCCCTATGTCGGCGTGGGCCTCACCTACACCTGGTTCACCGACGTGGAGCTGAGCTCCGGCTTCGATACCGCGCTGAACAACCAGTTCGGCCGCGTCCTGGCCCTGGCCGCCGGAAAGCCCGGCGCCACCTACACCAAGGCCGACGCCTCGCCGTCCTTCGCGCCGGCCTTCAACGTCGGCCTGGCGATGTCGCTCAGCGAGCACTGGAATGTCTCGGCCTCGGTGTCCTATCTGATGCTGTCCACCGAGTCGACCATCGACATTTACGCCGCCGATGGCACGCGCCTGTCCCGCAGCAGCACCGACCTGGACCTGAATCCGCTGGCGGTATCGGTGCTGGTGGGGTATCGCTTCAAGCTCTGAGGGGCCGGCAGCGGCCGCAGGGGCAAACGCTTCAGGGCGCCACGCGCCGGGCCACGCTGGCGCCCTGATCTTCCAGCCCCTGCATCAGCGTTCGCACCATCTGCGGCACCAGTTCTTCCACCGAGCGCCCCATCACGAACTGGCCCGCCACTTCCAGCGACACCAGGCCGTGTGCGCCCACCCAGAACAGATGGCTGGCGGTCAGCGGGTCCACCGACAGCTTCAGGTCTCCGGCGGCCTGCGCCGCCGCCACCGTGCGCGTGCAGACATCCAGCGCGTCGCGTTTCGCCGCCGCGAGTTCCAGTGAGCGCGGGCCGCTCTCGGGCTCGGTAAGACGGAAGAACATCAGCGCATAGCGCTGCGGCCGCTCGAGGCCGGCGCGGATGAAAGCCTCCGCCAGGGTCCGCAGCCGCTGCCGCGGCGGCTGCGCCGGGTCGATCGCCGCCAGCATGGCCTGCTCCATCCAGCGGAAGGCCTGCGCCCGCATCGCCGTCAGCAGCGCCTCCTTGCCCGGAAAATACCGGTAGGGCGCCGCGTAGCTGCAGCCCAGCACCGCCGCCACCTTGCGGAAGCTGACCGCCTCCAGGCCGCCGGCCTCGAACAGCGTCATGGCTGCCTCGAGGATTTCCGCGCGGCGCTGCTCCACTTCCTGTTCGTCGAAGGACTGTCTTGCCATGGATAAAGTTGACAGTATTAATTTAATACTGTCAACTTTATCCATGGCGGCCCCTGCCCGCCTGCCCACAGGGAGGAGACCCATGGCACTCGACAACCTGAGCGCGCCCGAGCGCGCCCGCATCCTGGCCCCCGCCGCCGCGCTGTTCGCCCTCAGCCTGGTGGTCGGCCTGATCTTCACCTTCGAAGCCATCGGCCACGTCGCCGCCTGGCCGCTGCTGCCGATGCTGGACTTCCAGATGCCGGGCACCGAGTCCGCCTGGCGCCGCGCCCACCTGGGCGCCCTGATGAATGCCCTGGCGATGATCGCCTTCGCCGCCGCCGGCAGCAGCATCCGCCTGAGCGCCAAGGCCCGCCGGGTCTACATCGTCAGCGTCTGCATCACCGGCTGGGCCAACACCCTGGGCTTCCTCGTGGGCGCCCTGTTCGGCGTGCGCGGCCTGGAGTTCGGCGGTGCGTGGACCAATTCGCTGAACTACCTGCTGTTCCTGCTCGCCGTGCCCACCGCCTTCGCCCAGGCCTGGCTGCTCTGGCAGGGCGCTCGCGCCCAACAACGGAGCACGACGGCATGAATGCCCTGGCGGTGGTCGCGGGCCTGCTGCGCGGCCTGCTGCAAGCCCCGCGGCACCTGGGCTTCGCCCAGCGCTTCCTGGGCCAGTGGAACGCGCATGACGTGGCCGGCATCTGCGCCTCCATGAACGGCGGCCGCTATCGCGACCCGCTGACGCAGACCCACCTGCAGGGCGAGGCGCTGCAGCGCCACGTGCAGGCCCTGTTCACCGCCTTTCCCGACATGCAGCTGACGCTGACCGGGCCGATCATGACCGGCCGCGGCGCCGTCTCCGCGCGCTACCGCCTGTGCGGCCGCCACACCGGCCCGCTGCCCGGCGACATGGGCATCGACCGCGTAAACCCCACCGGTCGCGCGCTGTCGCTGGAAGCGACGCTGTTCATCGCCTTCGGCCCTGGCGGGCAGGTGCAGGTGGAGAACCACTTCGACCTGTACGAGCTCGCCGGCCAGCTCGACTTCCTCGCGCTGCTGATGCCGCGCGAGCAGGAGCACTACCAGTTCGGCGCCTACTACCGCCTGCACAAGGGCAACCCGACACCGCCCGAGGCCATTGGGATCACCTGGCTCCAGGTGCGCGGCGGCAAGGCCTCGTTCGACCAGGCCGCCCAGGTCACCAACGCCGTGCTGGAAAGCTTCTCCGGCAAGCCAGGCTTCGTCACCGGCATCATCGGCGCACGCCCGCCGGATGCGGACGGCAACTCCTCCGGCTTCACGCTCTCCGCCTGGGAATCGCTGGAGGCGCTGGAAGCCAACCTGCTGCCAAATCCGGATCACCAGCGCGTGGTCCACCAGTTCATGAAGGAAGGCCTGGCCTACGGCACGCACTCACGCGTGTACCAGCTGGTGCGCGCCAAGCCGGTGATGATCGCCTGCAGTTCCTGCGGCAAGAAGAACAACGCCCACAAGAAGGTCCACACCTGCTCGGCCTGCGGCGCGGCGCTGGAGCCGGCACCGGCGTACTGGTAGGCCATGAGCCCGCGACTTCACTTCAGCGGCAGATACACGTCCGTGATCATGTCTTCGTCCCGGACGCCTGGCCCCACGTTGACGTAGTGGAAGAAGATGGGGAAATCCCCAGCCGCCTCGCCGCTGCGTGGCAGCCACTCGCGGTACAGGTAGACCGCTGCCGCGTTGTACCGCCGCGAACCCAGGTGCCGCGCCACCGCACAGCGGCAGGCCGGGATGATCTTGCCGAGGATGCCCTCGGGATTCGGCGTCACGACGCCGTCGTATTCCACGCAGAAATCCACGCGATGATCCCCGGGTGCCACCGACTCCGGATCGGTGTAGTGGACGCCGTAGGTCCGATGCAGCGCAGGCGGCAGCCGATGTGCGATCCGCCACCGGATCAACCGTTGCGAGGTTTCATGCTCCAGCGCCGGAGGGCCGCGATGCTCCGCCACAGCCACGCGCGTCTCGGGGAATTCGAGGATGCGAACGTCCATCACCCATCCATTCGCCGTCTCAGCAACACGGGGCGACGGTCACGCCGAAATCCGATCAGAACCAGCGGTGCCCGGTAGCGGCGGTGGCAGGACCGTGCCTGGAGGCGGCACGGCGATCAACGCGATGCGGAATCCCGAAAAAGTCTTGGTCAGGACGATCCTGATGACGTAGATGCCCATGCCAAGGCCGATCGCGAACCCCAGCAACTGGAGCTTCCACATATGCGGCTCGATGGGAATCTTCCTGACCGCGAAGAAGACCCCCGCCATCAGGCCCAGCACGAAGCACGGCAGCATGGCGTAGACAAACCCCCGCCATGCGAAGGCCCACCATACCTGCAGGACATGGCTCCACTGCACTTCCAATTCCTTCATCGCCATCACCTCGTTCTCGATCTGCGGATGCAAGCTATAGCGGCCCGGGACCACGCTGCAAGCTGATGGCAGCGTCATGTCCTTGTGACCCTGCAGGCCTGGCGTCACACTACCCCCATGTCCCTTCGCACCTGGAAAGAAGCCGGCTCGCAGTTCGCCTTCCGTGGCCACGACATCTTCTATCGTGCCGACGGCCGCGGCCGCGAAGCCCTGCTGTGCATCCACGGCTTTCCCACCGCCTCTTGGGACTGGGAGCCGATCTGGGGCTCGCTGTGCCAGCGCTTCGGCCACGTGGTGGCGCCGGACCTGCTGGGCTTCGGCTGGTCGGCCAAGCCGCGCGGCCATGACTATTCGCTGATCGAACAGGCCGATCTCTGCGATGCGCTGATGGCGGAGCGCGGCATCGAGCGCGTGCACGTGCTGGCCCACGACTACGGCGTCAGCGTGGCGCAGGAACTGCTGGCGCGCGAGATCAGCCAGCCGCAGCGACGCACACAACTGCTGTCGGTGGTGTTCCTCAACGGCGGCCTGTTCCCGGAGACTCATCGCGCCGTCTGGCAGCAGCGCTGGCTCAACGGCCCCCTGGGCCCGCTGCTGACGCAGCTGATGAACGAAAAGCGCTTCGGCCAGACCTTCAGCCGCGTGTTCGGGCCAGACACCCGGCCGGGCCTGATCGAGCTGCACGACTTCTGGCAGCTGATCTCGCACCGCGACGGCCACCGCATCGCCCACCGCCTGATCCGCTACATCCGCGAGCGGCGCATGAACCGCGAGCGCTGGGTCGCGGCGCTGCAGCGCTCGCCCGTGCCGCTGCGCCTGATCAATGGCCCGCTGGACCCGGTGTCCGGCGCACATCTGCTGGACCGCTACCGTGAACTGGTTCCCGAACCCGACACCGTCAGCATCCCCGGCGTCGGCCATTACCCGCAGGTGGAGGCGCCGGACCGCGTCCTGCGTGCCTTCCACGAATTCCACGACCGCATGTCTGGAGAAAAGCGGCCCCGCTCGCTATCCTGACCCCAGCCGCGACTCGCGGACGGGGGATGCAGTTTTGCGGACAGATCACAGCAGGTTACGGGGTTCGCCGGGCAAATGAGCGACACCCAGGTTACCGAGGGCCAGGAGCGCCGCCTTCCGGAAGGGATACCGGAGCAGATCGGCAAGTACGACGTGCGCGGCGAGATCGGCCGCGGCGCCTGCGGCGTGGTCTACAAGGGCTTCGACCCCTTCGTGCAGCGCGACGTCGCCATCAAGGTCGCCCTGCACGACTCCGAGTTCAAGAACGACACGGCCCACGAGCGCGCCTTCTTCGCCGAGGCCCGCGCCGCCGGCATGCTGGCCCACCCGCACATCGTCTCGCTGCATGACGCCGGCGTGGAGGGCGACCTCAGCTACCTGGTGATGGAATACATCGACGGCGAGACCCTGCAGCCGCTGTGCCGCGCCAAGGGCGCGCGTGCACCGCTGGACCAGGTCATCGACATCGCCTTCAAGTGCGCCAAGGCGCTGGACTACGCCCACAGCAAGGGCGTACTCCACCGCGACATCAAGCCCAGCAACATCATGCTGACGCGCGAGGGCGTGCCCAAGCTGATGGACTTCTCCATCGCCGAGATCAACTCCGGTGAAGCCAAGGACGCCGAGCAGCAGGGCGTGCAGGGCTCGCCGCTGTACATGGCCCCCGAGCAGATCCGCCGCGAACCCCTGACCCCCGCCACGGACCTCTACGCCCTGGGCGCGGTGATGTACCAGCTGCTCACCGGCGTGCCGCCCTTCCCCATCCCCGAGATTCCGCGGCTGTTCACCGCCATCAAGACCCAGCCGGCACCGCGCGTGCGCGAGCTGCGGCCGGATGTGCCGGAGGCCCTGTCCGAGGTGGTGTCGCGCCTGCTGCTGAAAACCCCGGGCGAGCGCTACCAGAGCGGCGGCGAGCTGGCCGTCACGTTGACGCGCCTGTTCGACCAGCTGCGCCAGCAGGGCCTGGTGATCAGCCGCCGCGAATCGCGCGACTCGCTGCGCCGCCTGCATTTCTTCGACGGCTTCTCGGACGAGGAGATCGACGAGATCCTCAACGCCAGCACCATGGCCACCTACCAGGCCGGTGAGACGATCATTGCCGAGGGCGACATCGACGATTCCTTCTACATCCTCGCCCTGGGCAGTGCCGAGGTGCGCAAGGGCGGCAAGGCGATCTACCGCCTGGAGAAGGGCGACTGCGTCGGCGAGATCGGCTTCCTGTCCGCCACCAAGCGCACCGCCACGGTGGTGGCGCTGAACAAGGTCCTGGCCCTGAAGATCAACGCCACCCTGATGGAAAAGGTGTCGCGCGACTGCCAGCTCAGATTTTACAAGGTTTTCACACAAACCCTGATCTATCGCCTGTCGGTCACCAGCGCGCGGCTGTCGGCCCTGACCAGTTAGGCTGATGTTCCCAGTCCATATGAATCAATGATTTATATGGAACTCATGCGCCCTGCATGGGGGGCGTTCATGGCAAGCTGAGCGCCACGTCAGGTATCCTGCGGGCATACAGGAGCCGCGGGATTCCAGGCGGCCGTGGGGATCATGTGCAGTTAGACAAGAGCAATCCGGCGACCAAGTCGCGCCGGCGCGTGGGTGATACGGAGGTCAGCGCCATCCGGCGCCCGGCCGACCTGCCCGACTCGCCGCCGCAGACCATCGCCAAGTACGAGATCCGTGGCGAGATCGGCCGCGGCGCCTGCGGCGTCGTCTACAAGGCCTTTGACCCCTTCGTACAGCGCGACGTCGCCATCAAGGTCGCCCTGCAGGATCCCGAGTTCAAGGCTGACATCGCGCACGAGCGCACCTTCTTCGCCGAGGCCCGCGCCGCGGGCATGCTGTCGCACAAGCACATCGTCTCGCTGTACGACGCCGGCGTGGAAGGCGACCTCAGCTACCTGGTGATGGAGTACATCGACGGCGAGACCCTGCAGCCGTTCTGCCGCCCCGGCGGCCAGCGCCTGCCGCTGGACCAGGTCATCGACATCATCTTCAAGTGCGCCAAGGCGCTGGACTATGCCCACCACAAGGGCATCCTCCACCGCGACATCAAGCCCAGCAACATCATGCTGACGCGCGACGGCGTGCCCAAGCTGATGGACTTCTCCATCGCCGAGATCGGCCATGAGGTCAGCAGCACGCGCCACACCGGCGGCGGCACCGGCCTGCTGGGCTCGCCGCTGTACATGTCGCCGGAGCAATCGCGCAACGAACAGCTCGACGGCACCAGCGACCTCTACTCGCTCGGCGCGGTCATGTTCCAGCTGCTCACCGGCCGGCCGCCGTTCCCGATGAAGGACATGAAGGAACTGCTGCAGGCCATCGCCACCGAGCCGGCACCGCGCGTGCGCGACCTGCGCCCCGACGTGCCCGCCGAGATCTCCAACCTGGTCTCGCGCTTGCTGCTGAAGACTCCGGAAGAGCGCTACCAGCGCGGCGGCGACCTCGCCGGCGCCCTGGCCCGCCTCTACGACCAGTTCAAGCTCGCCGGCCACACCGTGGGCCGCCGCGAATCGCGCGACTCGCTGCGCCGCCTGCATTTCTTCGACGGCTTCTCCGACGAGGACATCAACGAGATCCTCAACGTCAGCTCCATGGCCACCTACCAGCCGGGAGAGGCGCTGATCACCGAGCACGGCATCGACGCCGCGTTCTTCATCATCGCCCTGGGCACCGCCGAGGTGCAGAAGGGCGGGCGCGCCATCTACCGCCTGGAAAAGGGCGACTGCATGGGCGAGATCGGCTTCGTCTCTGGCGCCAAGCGCACCGGCAACGTCGTGGCCCTCAACCAGGTGCTGGCCCTCAAGCTCAACGCCAGCGCCATCGGCCGCATCTCCGAGCGCTGCCAGCTGCGCTTCTACAAGGTCTTCACGGAAACGCTGATCTATCGCCTGTCCATGGCCAGCGCGCGTATCTCGGCAATGAACAACAGCTAGGCTTTCCTGTAGGGACCGCCAGCACTTCCCTGCCGATGTCATACCGGCGAAAGCCGGTATCCAGTCCATCCAGGACATCCTGAGGTACCGGCTGAAAGCAGCAGTAGCCCTGCCGCTTCCGCTGGCGCGCCGTATTCCAGGCTGGGTAGATTGAATGTGAGTTTTTATTAAATTTTATTTCAATTACGAAAATAAAATAACAATTCACCCTGCTCAAGGATCGAGAACGCGGCTATGAACACCTCCGTACGCGACGCCCTCTGGTTCCACATCCTCTTCATGGCCGCGGCCCTGCCGCTGGTGTTCCTCTCGGAGGGCACCGAGCGCGGCCAGAACCTGCTCTGGCTGACCCTGGGCTACCACGTGCTGCTGCCACTGGTGAGCCTGGTGCGCCGCCATCACGAGTGGCTGTTCCTGTGGCTGTTCCTGCTGCCGCTGGCCGCCGGCCAGGTGCTGCCGGACTGGGCGCTGGTACGGGTAGCCGGCGTGCTGGTCTTCCCGGACCTGGGCCAGCCGCGCATCGGCGGCGACGTGCCGATCTACTTCCTCGGCCTGTGGATGATGCTGCTGTTCCCGGTGCTGCTGCTGGGCCAGGCCAGCCGCCGCCCCTACCTGGCCACCGGCGTCCTGTCCCTGGCCCTGTTCGCCTTCTGGGAGTGGGCCGCCCGCCCGTTGCAGATCTGGTACAACCGCGATGTCCTGGCCATCGACGGCATGGCGCTCTATCCGCTGATCCCCGAGATGCTGCTGGCGCTCACGGCGCTATGGGCCTATCGTCACTTCGGCCGCGGCGGCATACCCGGACGCCTGATGGCCGCGCTGGGCGTGAACGTGTTCTATACCGGGGCCTGTTTCCTGTCGCTGTTGGGGATCGAGTACATCTACCGTTCAGCTTTGCTGGGTATCCTTTAAACAGGACCGCTCCGCAAGGACGGCAAGCCATGGAGAATCAGAAAATGAACAAGACCCGCTTTACGACCTTCGGTGCCGCCCTGCTGGCCTCCGCCGTCCTGCTCGCCGGCTGCAACAAGCCGGCCGACCCGGCCCAGACCCCGCCGCCGCCCTCCACGGTGCCGACCACCGAAGTCCCGGCCGAGCCCGCGCCACCCCCGGCGGAGCCGGTTGCCGTAGCACCCGAACCCGCCCCGGCTCCGGCCCCCAAGCCGAAGCCCAAGCCGAAGCCGAAGCCCACCCCGGCGCCGTCCCAGCCGGTGAGCCCGCCGCCGCCCCAGGTCTGCTACGACTGCGGCACGGTCAGCTCCGTCACCCCGGTGACCCAGAAGGGTGAAGCCGGTGCCCTGGGCACCCTCGGCGGCGCTGCTGCCGGCGGCGTGGCTGGCCACCAGTTCGGTGGTGGCCGCGGCCAGGATGTGGCCACGGTGGCCGGCGCCGTGCTCGGCGCCATGGCCGGTCGCGAGATCGAGAAGCGCGCCCGCAGCACCACGGTCTACCAGATCGGCGTGTCGATGGAGGACGGCAGCTCGCGCACCGTCACCGTCAACGACCCGGCCGGCCTGCAAGTGGGCTCGCGGGTTCGCGTGGACGGCAACAACCTGATGCCGCGCTAAGTCGGGTCCGAGGTAAAATGGGAGGCCAGGCCGCGAGGCCTGGCCTTTTTTATTTCCGAAGCACAAGGATGAGGCAGTCATGACGCAGGCGATGAAGGTTCTGGTGATCGGTTCCGGCGGGCGCGAGCACGCGCTGGCCTGGAAGCTGGCGCAATCCCCTCGCGTCAGCGAAGTGATCGTGGCCCCCGGCAACGCGGGCACCGCCACCGAGCAGGGCTGCCGCAACGCCGCCGTCGCGGTGGACGACATCGCCGGCCTGCTGAAGCTGGCCCAGGCCGAGGGCGTGGGCTTCACCGTCGTCGGCCCCGAGGCGCCTCTGTCACTGGGCGTGGTGGACGCCTTCCAGGCCGCCGGCCTGCGCATCTTCGGGCCCAGCCGCGCCGCCGCGCAGCTGGAGGCCTCCAAGGCCTTCACCAAGGACTTCCTGGAGCGTCACGCCATCCCCACCGCGCAGTACCGCGTCTTCACCGAGATCGACCCCGCCGTGGCCTATATCGCCCAGCGCGGCGCGCCCATCGTGGTGAAGGCCGACGGCCTGGCCGCCGGCAAGGGCGTGGTCGTCGCCACCACCGTGGAAGAAGCCCAGACCGCCGCGCGCGACATGCTCGGCGGCGAGATGCTGGGCCAGGCCGGCGCCCGCATCGTGGTGGAAGACTTCCTGGATGGCGAAGAGGCCAGCTTCATCGTCGTGGCCAGCGGCACCCGCTACATCGCCATGGCCACCAGCCAGGACCACAAGCGTATCGGCGATGCCGACACCGGCCCCAACACCGGCGGCATGGGCGCCTACTCGCCCGCCCCGGTCGTCACCGGCGAGGTCCATGCCCGCGCCTGCCACGAAGTGATCGAGCCCACCCTGCGCGGCATGGCCGCCGAGGGCGCGCCCTTCACCGGCTTCCTCTACGCCGGCCTGATGATCAACAGCCAGGGCGCCCCGCGCGTGCTGGAGTTCAACGTGCGCATGGGCGATCCGGAAACCCAGCCCATCCTGTTCCGCCTCGACTCCGACCTGCTGGACCTGCTCGAAGCCGCCGTGGACGGCCAGCTCGACGCCGCCCAGCCGCGCTGGAGCCCGCAGCCGGCCCTGGGCGTGGTGATGGCCGCCGCCGGCTACCCCGGCCCCATCGCCAAGGGCGACGCCATCGTCGGCCTGGACGCCCCCATGGGCCCCGCCAAGGTGTTCCACGCCGGCACCACGCTGCAGGACGGCCAGGTCGTCACCAGCGGCGGCCGCGTGCTCTGCGTCGTCGCCCGCGGCGACACCGTCGGCGAGGCCCAGGCGCTGGCCTACGCCGCCGTGCGCAAGATCGGCTGGCAGGGCGCCCAGTTCCGCAACGACATCGGCTATCGCGCCATCGCGCGCGAGCGCTCCTGATGTTCCGCGCCGCGGGTTTGTTGCTCGCGGCGCTACTGCCGCTGGCAGCGGCCGCCCAGGAGCAGGACCCCTGGCAGCTGTACGAAGCCCCCTTGGCGCAGTACGGCTGGATGGAGCGCGTGCGCATCGAGACCCTGACGCGCTACTTCGAGCTGGAAGCCAAGCTCGACACCGGCGCCGACTCGTCCTCGCTGCACGCCACCGACATCGAGGTCTTCGAGCGCGAAGGCCAGAACTGGCTGCGCTTCACCACCCAGGGTCAACGCCTGGAACAGCCGATCGCCCGCCGCGTGCGCATCAAGCAGAAGAACGGCCAGCCCGCGCAGGAGCGCTGGGTGGTGCGCCTGGACCTGTGCATCGGTCAGGTCTTCATCCCCGCCGACTTCAGCCTGGTGGATCGCAGCGACTTCAGCACGCCGGTGCTGCTGGGACGTGACGTGCTGCAGCATCTGGGGCCGGTGGCCCCGGAGCTGAAGTTCACGGCGGAGCCGAGTTGCTCGAGGCAATAGCCTGCGTCCTCTTCCCTCTCCTGCAGGCGGGATAGGGCTTCTGTAGAGGGGAGTCGTGTTAGCCCAACCGTTCGCCCTGAGCTTGTCGAAGGGTGAACTTGACTGGGCATCCTCATCTGTCGGATCACATTGATCCCTCATCCCGCCCTTGCACTAACCTTCAATTACCGTCGCACCAAAGAGCTCAGCCAGCACGTGTGCGAAAGCCCAAGCGCCTTCCTCTCCCGGGCTGATATGTATGCCGTTTACTGAATGAGAAAAAGCCACTGAGCTGCCGTCGCCACCCTCCCATAAGTACAAGCTGCCAAGTACGACGGTCTTCCCGTTTGCGGAACGTCCAAGCGGCGAGTCAAGTGTTGAAAAGTCAGAGCGAGTTTCCAAGAACGATAGCCATTCTGCCTCCGAAATCGGAGGGTTCCGAATGAGCCATATATCGGCTGTGCTTTTCATAATGTTCTGCGCTCCACATATGTGGACAGTCATCGTAGCCCGGTTTCGCGTAGCGAAGCCGGGATTCGATTAATCCTCACTAACCCGTTCACGCCGAGTAGCCCGCGAAGCAGGCGTATCGAGGTGCGCAACAACCCTTCGCTCAAACCACAAAAGAAAAGGGCCACTGCTTACAGTGGCCCTTCAGGGGTTACATCCGCTGACTCGCGACGCTAGGATCCCCACTTCGTGGGGCCCCTCCACGCTGCTCGCAGCTTTAGTTGCGCTTCATCGAATCGAAGAACGCCTGGTTGGTCTTGGTGTGCTTCATGCGGTCGATCAGCATTTCCATGGCGCCCAGCTCGTCCATGTCGTGCAGCACCTTGCGCAGGATCCAGACCTTGTTCAGGTCGCCCGGATCCATCATCAGCTCTTCCTTGCGGGTGCCGGAGCGGTTGATGTTGATCGCCGGGAACACGCGCTTCTCGGCGATACGGCGCTCCAGGTGGAGTTCCATGTTGCCGGTGCCCTTGAATTCCTCGTAGATCACTTCGTCCATCTTCGAGCCGGTGTCGACCAGCGCGGTGGCGATGATCGTCAGCGAGCCGCCTTCCTCGATGTTGCGCGCAGCACCGAAGAAGCGCTTGGGCTTCTGCAGGGCGTTGGCGTCGACACCACCGGTCAGCACCTTGCCGGAGCTCGGCGCCACGGTGTTGTAGGCGCGGGCGAGGCGGGTGATGGAGTCCAGCAGGATCACGACGTCGCGCTTGTGCTCGACCAGGCGCTTGGCCTTCTCGATCACCATCTCGGCGACCTGCACGTGGCGCGTGGCCGGTTCGTCGAAGGTGGAGGAGATCACCTCGGCGCGCACCGTGCGCTGCATGTCGGTGACTTCTTCCGGACGCTCGTCGACCAGCAGGATGATCAGGTACACATCCGGGTAGTTGGTCGCGATCGACTGCGCGATGTTCTGCATCATGATCGTCTTGCCGGCCTTGGGCGGCGAGACGATCAGGCCACGCTGGCCCTTGCCGAAGGGCGCGACCAGATCGATGATGCGGGCGGTGATGTCTTCGGTGGTGCCGTTGCCGCGCTCCATCTTGAACTGCTCGTCCGCGAACAGCGGCGTGAGGTTCTCGAAGGACACCTTCTTGCGGCTCTGCTCGTAGGGCTCGAAGTTGATCGAGTCGACCTTGAGCAGCGCGAAGTAGCGCTCGTTGTCCTTGGGCGTGCGGATACGGCCGGCGATGGTGTCACCGGTGCGCAGCGCGAAGCGGCGGATCTGGCTGGGCGAGATGTAGACGTCGTCCGGGCCGGCCAGGTAGGAGGCGTCGGGGCCGCGCAGGAAGCCGTAGCCGTCCGGCATGATCTCCAGCACGCCCTCGATGTAGATGTGCTCGCCGCGGCGAGCGGCGGCCTTCAGGATCGTGAAGAGCAGATCCTGCTTCTTGACGCGGGCGATGTTCTCCAGGCCCTGCTGCTCGGCGAGTTCAAGCAACGCCGCAGCCGTCATCTTCTTCAGGTCGGGGACGTGGATGACCTTGGGCGGCTGCGCCGGCTGCTGCTGGTAGCCGCCGCCATTGCCGTTGCCGCTCTCGTCGTCGTCCGACATCTGCGGCGCGGGCCGCGAGGCGTCGGCCGCTTCGCCGCCGGGCGCCATCGGCGCGTCGATGACGACGGCCGGGTCCTCCGGCTGCAGGTCGTGGTCGTCTTCGGGGAATCCCTGGTTGGCGAGGTTGTTGCCGCCACCCTGGTTATTGGGATTGTTGTTGCGACCACCACCGCCATGACGGCGGTGGCGTTTCATGCGCTGGTTATTAGGCGGCATTTACGTGAGGAGTGACAAAAGCGGCCAACTGGGCCTTGTGGACGGCACCGACCTGGGTAGCGGCCGCCTGGCCGTTCTTGAACAGGATCAGCGTCGGGATGCCGCGGATGCCGAACTTCGGGGGGGTCCCCGGATTCTCATCCACGTTCAGTTTCACGACCTTGAGCTTGCCGGCGTTCTCCTGGGCAACCTGCTCCAGGATCGGGGCGATCATCCGGCAGGGGCCGCACCATTCCGCCCAGAAATCGACCAGGACGGGCAGGTCCGACTTGAGCACGTCCTGCTCGAACGTGGCGTCGGTGACGGCGGAGATGTGTTCGCTCATGGGATACCTCGGTTAGTGGGCCAATGCGGGTCATGGCCCCGCATACCAGAAAATGGGGGGTACAGCCGAAGCGCACAAGACGCGCAAAAAAACAGTCAGATCGTTATGATTAATTTTTGAAACGGGGAAATAGCGGGCTGTTTAGGTCGCGGCAGGTGATCCAAAGACGCCGCGCAGCCTGTGTGATGGCTCTATTTCATCCCATCCGACCGCCGCTTGCAAGAGCGCTGGTCCCGACAATAGATACCACTCATGCAGCCTCAGCACCTTAGCGAAGTCAGTTTCGAGTCCCTTCCCCTGCACCCCCTGCTCAAGGCGGGGCTGGTCAAATTGGGCTATACGCACTGCACCCCGATCCAGGCGCAGACCCTGCCCATGGCCCTGGAAGGCGCCGATCTGGCCGGCCAGGCCCAGACCGGCACCGGCAAGTCGGCGGCCTTCCTGCTGGCCGCCATGAACCAGCTGCTGACCAAGCCCCGCCGCGAGGGGGCCGACCCCGGCCAGCCGCGCGCGCTGATGATGGCCCCCACCCGCGAACTGGCCATCCAGATCCTCAAGGACGCCGAGCAGCTGGGCGCCGAGAGCGGACTGCGCATGGTGGTCTGCTACGGCGGCGCCGGGTACGAGACCCAGCGCAGCGCTATCGAGAACGGCATCGACATCCTGATCGGCACCCCCGGGCGCCTGATCGACTACTACAAGCAGGGCACCTACAAGCTCGACCAGATCGAGGTCCTGGTGCTGGACGAGGCCGACCGCATGTTCGATCTCGGCTTCATCGCCGACATCCGCTACATGCTGCGCAAGCTGCCGCCGGCCGACCAGCGCCGCAACTACCTGTTCTCGGCCACCTTGTCCCAGCGCGTACTGGAGCTTGCCTACGAGCACATGAACTCGCCCAAGAAGGTCGAGATCGAGCCCGAGCAGGTCACCGCCGAGCGCGTGCGCCAGGGCCTGATCCACGTCGCCAACGACGAAAAGCTGGCCATGCTGGTGGGCCTGCTGCGCCATCACGACCCCTTCCGTACCCTGGTGTTCATCAACACCAAGCGCGGCGCCGAGGAGGTGGAGGCTGCCCTCAAGCTCAACGGCTTCGAGGCCGCCACCCTGTCCGGCGACGTCGCCCAGACCAAGCGCATCAAGCTGCTGGACGATTTCAAGGAAGGCCGCCTGCCGATCCTGGTCGCCACCGACGTGGCCGCCCGCGGCCTGCACATCCCGGGCGTTTCGCACGTCATCAACTTCGACCTGCCGCAGGACCCGGAGGACTACGTCCACCGCATCGGCCGCACCGCGCGCGCCGGCGCCACCGGCGACGCCATCTCCTTCTGCTGCGAGACCTGGGTCTACTCCCTGCCGCCGATCGAGAAGTACATCGGCGCCAAGATCCCACTGATGCCGGAAGCGCACGACTGGCTGGCGACCGACTTCGTCGCCCCGCCGCGCCAGCCGCGCCGCCACCACAGCGGCAGGCCGGGTGGCCGGCCGGGCGGTGGGCGCCCCGGAGGCGGCCGCCCCGGGGGTGGCCGCGGTGGCCCTGGTCGGCGCCGCTGAACCGCCTGTCAGAATTGGTTTAAAACATCTTCACAAGTCGTTGCCGTTGATATATTTTCCGTCCTTGAACGGACGGATGCCGCCAACGGCGACGGGGCTTAGATGAAGAAAACCAAGACAGGCGGGTTGCTCGCTGGCTGGCGCCAGCTGATGCTGGCTCTTGCCCTGGCGGGCCTGGCCGCCGGCGTCACCCCCGCCATGGCCGCCACCCCGGCCAAGGACAAGGCGGCCAAGACCAGTAGCGCCGGCGCCAAGAAGGACGCCCCGGCCGCCAAGAACAAGGTCACCACCAAGCGCAAGACCACGGTCAAGAAGAAGGCCACGGCCAAGCCGAAGTCCAAGTCCGCGAACAAGAAGCGCGTTTCGCGCAAGACCACCACCAAGCGCTCGGTACGCCGCGCCGTGGCCGTGGCGCCGGCCATCCCGACGATGGGCCAGGCCATGGGCCTGCACCACACCCGCGACGAGTTGAACCTGGGCTCCAGCGTGGCCATGGTGGTGGACCAGCGCACGCACGAGGTGCTGTTCTCCAAGAACCCCAACGCCGTGCTGCCGATCGCCTCGATCACCAAGCTGATGACCGCGCTGGTGGTGATGGAAGCACGCCTGCCGCTGGACGAGATCCTGACCATCACCAGCCAGGACATCGACACCGAGAAGAATAGCCACTCACGCCTGCGCGTGGGCGCCGAGCTGAGCCGCGAAGACCTGCTGCTGCTGGCACTGATGTCCTCGGAGAACCGCGCCGCCTCCGCCCTGGGCCGCAACTATCCCGGCGGCATCACCGCTTTCGTCAGCGCCATGAACCGCAAGGCGCGCGAACTGGGCATGCGCGACTCGCGCTTCGTCGACTCCTCGGGCCTGTCGAGCTCCAACGTCTCCAGCGCCAACGACCTGGTGCGCATGGTCGGCGCCGCCTACCGCGACCCGCTGATCCGCCGCTTCTCGACGCAGTCCGAGCACACCGTGGCGATGGGCCGGCAGAACATGCAGTTCGTCAGCAGCAACCGCCTGGTGCGCTACCGCGGCGACGACTGGCAGATCGGCCTGCAGAAGACCGGCTACATCAGCGAAGCCGGACGCTGCCTGGTGATGCAGGCGCGCATCCAGGATCGCCCGGTGATCATGGTGTTCCTCGATTCGAACGGCAAACTCACCCGCTTCGCCGATGCGCAGCGCGTGCGCACCTGGCTGGAATCGCGCCCGCACGAGCAGATCGCCAGCCCCTCGCAGGGCGGCCTGGTGCCGACCTCGGTGCCGCCGGCGCCGAGCACGATGTAGGTCAGCAGCAAGAGACACGAAAAGGCCCGCCATGCGGGCCTTTTTCTTTGCTGCCGACCGGCCTGTAGCCCGGATGAAATCCGGGACCACCTGCACCGTGCGTCTCCTGGACTGCGTCCGGGCGACCTGCCCCGTCTCAGCGCGGAATCAGCTGCTCGATGCGGTCCGCCGCCGGATGCCAGTCGAAATCGGCACGGCTCGGCTGCGTGGAATCGGGATGCCGCAGGCCCACCACCTGGCCCACGCCGAAGCGACGCGCCGCCTGCAGCACCGGCAGGCTGTCATCCACGAACATCGCCCGCTCAGGCTCGAAGGGCTTGTCGGCCAGGAAGCGCTGCCAGAACAGCGGATCCTCCTTGGGCGCCCCATAGTCGTGGGAGCTGACGATGTGATGGAAGTAGTGCCCCAGGCCGGTCTCTTCCATCTTCAGCGTCCAGCTGTCGCGATGGGCATTGGTCGCCAGCCACAGCTGGCGGCCGGAGTCGCGCACGTGCCGCAGGAAGTCCTCGGCGCCTTCCAGCGCCCGGATGTGCTGGCGGATCTCGCGCTTCAGCCCCGCCACGTCCAGGCCGGTGATGCCGCTCCAGTAGTCCGTGCAATACCAGGGCAGCGTGTGCTGCACCTCGACGAAGCGCGGCAGCAGTTCGGCCCGCGCATCTTCCAGGCTCAGCCCCCGGGCCCAGGCATAGCGCTCCGGAATCAGCTCGCGCCAGAAGTAGTTGTCGTAGGCCAGGTCCAGGATCGTGCCATCCATGTCCAGGATGACCCAATCGGCCCGCGACCAGTCCACTTGAAGGAGGTTCTCGCTCATCAGGGGCTTATGATACCCGCCTGATTCCTAGGAGGCGTCACGTGAAGGTATCGCAGGAAACCCTGGACCAGGTGTTGGCCATCGCTCTCGGGGCCGGAGAGAAGATCCTGACCGTCTACGAGTCGGATATCGCCGTCACCACCAAGGACGACGACTCGCCGCTGACCCAGGCCGATCTCGCCGCGCACCATCACATCGTCGCCGGCCTCAAGGCGCTGGCGCCGGACATCCCGGTGCTGTCTGAGGAAGACGCCGACATCCCCTACGAAACGCGTCGCCAGTGGTCACGCTACTGGCTGGTGGATCCGCTCGACGGCACCAAGGAATTCATCAAGCGCAATGGCGAGTTCACCGTGAATATCGCCCTGGTCGACAACGGCGTGGCGGTGCTGGGCGTGGTGCACGGCCCGGTGCTGAAGACCAGCTGGATCGCCGCGCAGGGCCTCGGGGCCTGGCGCCTGGAAAACGGCCAGAAGACCGCCATCCGCACCCGCAAGTCGCCGGCCCGCCCGGCCTTGGTGGTCAGCAAGTCGCACCGTGACGCCGCGCTGGAGGCTTTCCTGGAAAAGATGCCGGAGCACGACGCCGTCAGCCGCGGCTCCTCGCTGAAGTTCTGCCTGGTGGCCGACGGTGTGGCCGACCTCTATCCGCGCACCGGCCCGACCAGCGAATGGGACACCGCCGCCGGCCAGTGCGTGGCCGAACAGGCTGGCGCCCAGGTGCTGGTCATGCCGGGCCTGCAGCCCCTGCGCTACAACCAGAAGGAATCGCTGCTGAACCCGCTGTTCGCGGTGATCGGCGACCCGTCCGCCGGCTGGGCAGATCGCCTGCCCAAGGCATAGAAACTACTCTCTCCGGTCCGTTCGTGCTGAGCCTGTCGAAGCATGAACGGGCCCATGCCGAGGGTCGATCAAGCATAACCGTCACTCCGGCGAAAGCCGGAGTCCAGTCCCCCTGAGACCAACCCGGCAGGCATCAGGGCGCAGATGGGCCTGCACGGATATCCGGGACTGGATGCCGGTTTTCGCCGGCATGACGAGGTTTCCTTACACCGAGACGTCGGTGAGCTTACCCACCTGCGGGTGAGCCGCCGGCTTGGTACGCTCGTCGCGCAGCAGCTGGCAGGTCTTCATGCCCGCGGCCTGCGCTGCATCCAGCTCTTCGCCGATGTCGGACAGGAACAGCACCTGATCGCCCGGCAGGCCGATGTGCTTGAGGATGTTGCGGTAGGACGCCGCCTCACGCTTGCCGCCGATGCGCGTGTCGAAATAACCCGAGAACAGCGGCGTCAGGTCGCCCGCGTCGCTGTAGCCGAAGATCAGGCGCTGCGCCTCCTCGGAGCCCGAGGAGTAGACGTAGAGCTTGCGCCCCTCGCCCTGCCAGCGGCGCAGCGCTTCCGGCGTATCCGGGTAGACGTGGCCCTTGAGCTCGCCGGCCTCGTAGCCCTGGCGCCAGATCATGCCCTGCAGGGCCTTCAGCGGCGTGTACTTGCGGTCTTCCGCGATCCACTGCTCCAGTACGTCCGCCGCCTCGTCCAGCGACAGGTCACGGTTTGCCTGGCGCTCCACCTCGGCCAGCTCTCGCTGCACCGCGTCGTTGCCGGCTTGCGCGCGCAGGAAGGCACGCATGTGCTGCCGGGCGTAGGGAAACAGCGATTGATGCACGAAGTCGATCGAAGAGGTGGTGCCTTCGATGTCGGTAACGATTGCCTTGATCATGGTTGCGTCTTCTTCTCCCTCTCCCGCTGGCGGGAGAGGGCTGGGGTGAGGGTGGTGCTCTCCGTGAGTAGCGAGGTGCGTAACCGCCAACGCACCACCCTCACCCTACCCCTCTCCCGCCAGCAGGAGAGGGAATCGAGAGACAGCGGCGGCCTACGCTGCGCGTTCGAAGCGCGGGAAGCGATCCGCGATGGTGTCGCCGGTGAACTTGCCGACCCAGCCTTCCGAAATACGGAAGAAGCGGATCGCCTTGAAGAAGGGCTTCGGGCCCATGTCGAACCAGTGCGTGGTGTTGGCCGGCAGGTTGATCAGGTCGCCGCGGGTGCATTCGGTCATGTACACCTTGCCGCCGGAGCGGATGTAGAACATGCCGGAGCCGTCGACGAAGAAGCGGGTCTCGAAATCGTCGTGCGTGTGCTCGGCCAGGAACTTGCCGCGCGCGGCCTCGGCCTGCGGGTTCTCCGGGTGCATCGCCACCACGTCGATGGTGACGAAGCCGTACTTCTTGTTGAGCTTCTCGATCGCGTCCTGGTAGGCGGCGATCACTTCCTCGGCGCCGTCTTCCGGCTTCAGCGGCTTGGAGGCGTCCCAGCGCTCGAACTCCACGCCGATGCCGGCCAGGGCATCGCGGATATCCTCGAAACGCGTCAGCGTCTGCAGCGGCTGCTGTGCATCGCTGTCGGCGTAGATCGTCAGGGTGGTCATGGTACTTCTCCTCACTTCAGGAGCTGCGACCGCAGCTCGCACTCGAACATGAATTCCAGGGCCTCGACGCGCCAGCGCGCCTCGGCCACCGTGGCACCCCAGGCATACAGGCCGTGGCCGGCAATGACATAGGCCGGCGTGGCCGGATCCTGCTTCATATGGGCATCCACGCGCGCCGCAAGCCGGGCGATGTCCTGGTCATTCTCGAACACCGGCACTTCGACAGCGGCATCGTGCGTCTTGATCCCCGGCAGCAGCTTGAGCAGCTCATAGCCGGCCAGCCGGATGCGCTCGAAACGGCGCGATAGCAGGGTATTGGCCACCGAATGGGTATGCAGCGCCCCGCCGATGGCCGGGTCGTGCCGGTACAGCTGGCAGTGCAGCAGGGTCTCGTAGGAGGCCTTGCGGCTGCTGCCGATCGGCTGGCCTGCCAGGTCCGCCACCAGGAAATCGGCCTCGGTCAGCTCGCCCTTGTGGCAGCCGGAGGCGGTGATCAGCATGCGCTCGGGCCCCAGGCGGCCCGAGAAGTTGCCGCCGGTGGCCGGAACCCAGCCGCGGGCGTGGAACAGCTGGCCGGCGCCGATCATGGCGCGGCTCAGCTCGGGGACGACTTGGGTATTTTCGGTCATGGGATCGCGCACTTTAAGGCATGGCGTGTGACAGCTGTTAGCGCACCGGCGGCTTTGGCCGCACTAGGGCCTGCCATCCCTTCCCCGGTCGTTGCGATGCCCCCGTATTTGCCGCCAGGCACGGCGCGCGGAGGGAGCTTGGTGGTTCCAAGTAACCGACGACCAACACCGCATGGCGGCAAATACGGGGGCACCCGGAGGGCGGGACCGTTTTGGCGCAGGGCGTCGCAGCGACCGGGGAAGGGATGACAGGCCCTCGGGCCGTTCAGACCAGGAACATCGCCGCCAGGCCCAGGAAAATGAAGAAGCCCATGCTGTCGGTAGTAGCCGTCAGGATGATGCTGGAGCCCATCGCCGGGTCGCGGCCCAGACGGTGCAGCAGCACCGGCGCCAGCACACCCACCAGGGCGGCCACGCACATGTTGAGCATCAGGGCCACCGCGATCACCACCGCCAGCGCCAGCTGGTGGTAGAGCAGCAGCGTGGACAGGGCCAGCACGCCGCCCCAGAGCGCCCCGTTCAGGGCGCTGATCGACAGTTCGCGGCGCAGGATGCGGCGCAGCTGGTCCCCGCTGAGCTGGCCCAGGGCAAGGCCGCGGATCACCAGGGCGGCCGACTGGTTGCCGGTGTTACCGCCGATGCTGGCGACGATCGGCATCAGTGCCGCCAGGGCCACCAGGGTGGCGATGATCGACTCGAAGGCGCCGATCACCCGCGAGGCGAAGAAGGCCGTGGCCAGGTTGATGGCCAGCCAGGGCCAGCGGCGCTTGGCGCTGGCCACCACCGGGGCAAACAGGTCCTCGTCCTCCTCCGACAGGCCCACCTGGCGCAGGCCTTCTGTCTGGGCCCGCTCGCGGACCTCGTCCAGCACGGCATCCACCGTCACCCGGCCTACCACCTGCCGGTGCAGGTTCAGCACCGGGGCCGAGATCAGGTCGTACTTCTCGAAGGCCGCTACCGCCTCGCGCGAGGGGTCGTCGGTGTAGAAATAGACCGGCCGGGGGTTCATGACCTCCGACACCAGCCCCTCCGGGTCGCCCAGCAGCAGCTTGGCCAGCGGCAGCAGGCCGCGCAGCTGGTTGCCGCGGTCCACCACGAACAGCTGGTTGGTATGCGCCGGCAGCAGCTTGCGCCGCCGCAGCAGGCGCTGCACCGCCTCCAGGGTGGTGTCCTCGCGCACCGCGATGAAGTCCAGGTCCATCATCGAACCTGCCGTGCCCTCCGGGAACGAGAGCATCGAGCGCACCTCGGCTTGGTCGGCGCTGTCCAGGCGCTCCAGCACCTGCTGGCGGGCCTCCTCGGGCAGGGAGGAAACCAGGTCCGCCAGGTCGTCGGTGTCCAGTGAACCGGCCAGGGCCACCACTTCCTCGGGCGGCATGTTCAGCACCAGCGCCCGGCGCACCGTGTCCGAGGTCTCCAGCAGCACCGCCCCGCGCCGCGCCGGCCGCACCAGCGTCCAGGCCAGGTCCCGCGCCTCCGGCGCCAGGGCCTCCAGCACGAAGGCGATGTCCGCCGGGTGGAAATGCGACAGGCGCTGCTCGAGGGCCGTCTGGTGCTGGCGCGCCACCAGTTGCGCCACCACATCGCTGTTGCGCCCCTCCGAGCGCAGCAGCAGCTCCTTCTCCACCGACTGGCGCGACAGCAGCTGGATCACCTGCGCGCGGGCCTGCTCCAGATGATGATGATGCGGGCGCGCATCGGCGTCGGCGTCATCGTGGAGATCGGGCGGCGGCAGGTCCGGGGGCATGGGGGAATATTACGGCCAGGGCGTGACGGTTTGGGCTTTTGGCTGCCGGAAACGGGAACGCCGCCCAGGGGGCGGCGATTGATGGCGGCCTTGAGGCCGCAGAAGCTCGATCCAGAAAACAGTAGGGCCGCCTCAAGGGCGGCCCACTGGAACACGAAATTTCGCTGCTGGCCGGCTTCGCTTGGCCAGGTGCGAAATTTCTTTACTTGATCTTCGCTTCCTTGAAGGCCACGTGCTTGCGAACGATCGGGTCGTACTTGTTGAACTCGAACTTGTCCGGCGTGTTCTTGCGGTTCTTCTTGGTCGTGTAGTAGTAGCCGGTGCCAGCGGTGGACACGAGCTTGACCTTCTCTACTTCTTTTTTCTTCGCCATGGCTTACACCTTCTCGCCGCGGGCGCGCAGGTCGGCCACGATGGCCTCGACGCCCTTCTTGTCAATGATGCGCATGCCCTTGGTGGACACGCGGAGCGCCACGAAGCGCTTCTCGGACTCGAGCCAGAAGCGGTGCGAGTGCAGATTCGGCTCGAAGCGGCGACGACGCTTGTTGTTGGCGTGCGAGACGGTGTTACCCGTCATCGGGCGCTTACCGGTCACCTGACAGACTTTGGACATGACACAAAACCTTGGTCAAAGAGAATTTACACGGCCACAGGCCATGCAGAAGGGGCGCGATTGTGCCAGCAGCCACGCGGCAAGGCAAGGCCCCCGATCCCCGCGTCCCGGCCCGCGCCGGGGAGCGTCCGCCCGGCCAAAGCCGGGGCCAACCGCTTCGGGATACTCTATAGGGGTCCTGATCCCCCTGCGCCGCCCCGGCCGTTTCCAGGCCGCCGCCGCGCCCCAGCGTTGACCGCGTCCCCCATGAAAATCAGAGAAGAACTGCGCCGCGCCGCCCTCGAATACCACGAGTTTCCGGTGCCCGGAAAGCTGTCCGTCACCGCCACCAAGCAGCTGAGCAACCAGCGCGACCTGGCCCTGGCCTACTCCCCTGGCGTCGCCTTCGCCTGCGAAGAGATCGCCGCCGATCCCAATACCGCCTCCCGCTACACCGCCCGCGGCAACCTGGTGGCCGTGGTCACCAACGGCACCGCCGTGCTGGGACTGGGCGCCATCGGCCCCCTGGCGGCCAAGCCGGTGATGGAGGGCAAGGCGGTCCTGTTCAAGAAGTTCGCCGGCATCGATGTGTTCGACATCGAGCTGGACCAGCGCGACCCGGACAAGCTGGTGGAGATCATCGCGGCCCTGGAGCCGACCTTCGGCGGCATCAACCTGGAGGACATCAAGGCCCCGGAATGCTTCGAGATCGAGCGCAAGCTGCGCGCCCGCATGAAGATCCCGGTGTTCCACGATGACCAGCACGGCACCGCCATCATCGTCGGCGCCGCCCTGCTCAACGGCCTGCAGGTGGTCGGCAAGGACATCAAGGCGGTCAAGCTGGTGGTCAGCGGCGCCGGCGCCGCGGCCCTGGCCTGCGTGGACCTGCTGGTGGACCTGGGCCTGCCGATCGAGAATATCTGGCTGACCGACCTGGCCGGCGTGGTCTACCAGGGCCGCACCGAACTGATGGACCCGGACAAGGCCCGCTTCGCCCAAGCCACCGACAAGCGCACGCTGGCCGAAGTGATCCCCGGCGCCGACATCTTCCTGGGCCTGTCCGCCGCCGGTGTGCTGAAGCAGGACATGGTCAAGACCATGGCCCCCAAGCCGCTGATCTTCGCGCTGGCCAACCCCACGCCGGAAATCCTGCCGGAGGAGGTCAAGGCGGTGCGCGACGACGCCATCATCGCCACCGGCCGCACCGACTACCCGAACCAGGTCAACAACGTCCTGTGCTTCCCCTTCATCTTCCGCGGCGCGCTGGATGCCGGCGCCACCACCATCACGCGCGAGATGGAGATCGCCACCGTCCACGCCATCGCGGCGCTGGCGCGGCGTGAGCAGAGCGACATCGTCGCCAGCGCCTACGGCATCGAGGACCTGTCCTTCGGCCCCGAGTACCTGATCCCCAAGCCCTTCGACCCGCGCCTGATCGTGCAGATCGCGCCGGCCGTGGCACAGGCGGCGGCGGACTCCGGCGTGGCCACGCGGCCCATCGCGGACATGGACGCCTACCGCCAGCAACTGCAGCAGTTCGTGTACCAGAGCGGCACGATGATGAAGCCGGTGTACGCCGCCGCGCGCAAGGTGGCGCCGGAGCGCTCGCGCATCATCTTCGCCGAGGGCGAGGACGAGCGCGTGCTGCGTGCCGTGCAGATCATCGTGGACGACAAGCTGGCCCGCCCGGTGCTGGTCGGCCGCCCTGGCGTGATCGAGGAGCGCATCAAGCGCTACGGTCTGCGCCTGAAGCTGGGCGAGCACCTGACGGTGGTCAACACCGAGCACGACCCGCGCTACCGCGAGTACTGGCAGGAATACCTGCACCTGATGGAGCGCCGCGGCGTCACCGAGCAGTACGCCCGCCTGGAGATGCGCCGCCGCACCACGCTGATCGCCGCCATGTTGCTGCGCAAGGGCGAGGGTGACGGCATGATCTGCGGCACCATCAGCACCACCGCGCGCCACCTGCAGTACATCGACCGCGTGCTGGGCAAGAAACCCGGCCACAGCGTCTACGCCGCGATGAACGCGCTGATCCTGCCCAACCGCCAGCTGTTCCTGGTGGACACGCACGTGAACCTGGACCCCACGGCCGACCAGCTGGCCGAGATCACGCGCATGGCCGCCGAGGAAGTCTGCCGCTTCGGCATCAAGCCCAAGGTGGCACTGCTGTCGCACTCCAACTTCGGCAGTAGCGACTCGCCCTCCGCCCTGAAGATGCGCCAGACCCTGGCACTGCTGCGCGAGCAGGCCCCGGACATGGAAGTGGACGGCGAGATGCACGGCGACTGCGCCCTGAGCGAGGTCCACCGCAAGGAGATCCTGCCCAGCTCCACGCTGCACGGCGACGCCAACCTGCTGGTGCTGCCCAACCTGGACGCCGCCAACATCGCCTACAACCTGCTGAAGACCACCGCCGGCGGCAACGTCGCCATCGGCCCGATGCTGCTGGGCTGCGCCGCGCCGGTGAACATCCTCACGCCCTCCACGACCGTACGCCGCATCGTCAACATGACGGCGCTGACGGTGGTGGATGCGAACCTGCACAAGCAGGCGGCGCAGGGGTAACGCGACTGCGCCTAGGCTTCTAAAGGCTTGGTGAGCGCAGCGAATGCTTTTGACGTTCGGCCCCCTTCCAGTAGCGCCTGCCTGGTGGCCGAGTGCAGGGTCGAGCCGGACAGGATGTCCGGCCGAGGGGCCTCAGGCCATGGATGGCCTGTGGGCCCGACCCGTCGCACTCGTCCACCAGGCAGGTTGCCCCGCTAAAGCGGGGCCGCGGATGGAGGGTGTCCTTTCTCTTGGTTACTTCTCTTCGCCTAGAGGCGCCTACTGTTGGTGGACAAGCAAAGAGAAGTAACTCGCCCTTAGGCGAAATAAACCTCCAGGGATCAACCGCACCTGACCGGCGTCGTCGCCGGCACCGCCGCGCCCCCTCAGAGCCAGCCACGTTCCGCAAACGAAGCCGGCCGCCCCTCCCCGATCACGAAGTGATCCAGCACCCGGATATCCACCTGCCCCAGCACCGCCTTGAGCCGGTCGGTCAGCGCCCGGTCCGCCGCACTGGGCTCCGAGACGCCAGACGGGTGGTTATGCGCAAAGATCACCGCCGCCGCGTTGTGCCGCAGCGCCGCCTTCAGCACCTCGCGCGGGTACACCGCCGCCGAATCCAGGGTCCCCCGGGCCAGTTCCTCGAAGGCCAGCACCTGGTGCTGGGCGTCCAGGAACAAGGCCCCGAAGACCTCCCGGTCCAGGTCGCGCAGGCGCGCCACCAGGTAGTCGCGGGCGCCCTGCGGGCTGCTCAGCGCCGGCTTGGCCTTCAGCTCCTCAGCCAGATACCGCCGGGCCATCTCCACGCAGGCCTGTAGCTGGATGTACTTGGCATCGCCCAGGCCGCGGCCGGTGCAGAACTCCTCCCGCGAGGCCTTCAGCAGGCCGCGCAGGCCGCCGAAGCGGTTCAGCAGCTCCCGCGCCAGGTCCACCGCGCTGGTGCCGGGCAGGCCGGTGCGCAGGAAGATCGCCAGCAACTCGGCGTCCGACAGGCTGGCCGCCCCCTGCGCCAATGCCTTCTCCCGGGGGCGCTCGCCCTCCGGCCAATCCGTGATCGCCATGCGGCGTCGCCCCCTGTTTGATGGGGATAGAATATTGCGATGCAGACGAATGAACCAAGGCTCGACGGACGCCGCATCCTCCTGGGGGTGACCGGTGGCATTGCCGCCTACAAGGCGGCCGACCTCGTGCGCCGCCTGATGGACGCGGGGGCCGAGGTGCAGGTGGCCATGACCGCCTCCGCCACCGAGTTCGTGCGCCCGCTGACCTTCCAGGCCCTGTCGGGCCGCGAGGTCCGCACCGAGCTGTTCGACCCGGCCGCCGAGGCCGCCATGGGGCATATCGAGCTGGCACGCTGGCCCGACGCCATCGTCGTGGCGCCCGCCAGCGCGGATTTCATGGCGCGCCTGGCCGCCGGCATGGCCAACGACCTGCTGACCACGCTGTGCCTGGCCACGGATCGCCCGATCCTGGTCGCCCCTGCGATGAACCGGCTGATGTGGGCCAACCCCGCCACCCAGGCCAACCTGGCGACGCTGCGCGAGCGCGGCATCCGCACCGTCGGCCCCGGCGCCGGCTTCCAGGCCTGCGGCGAGACTGGCGAAGGCCGCATGAGCGAGCCGCTGGACATCCGCGAGGCCGTCACCCGCCTGTTCGGCGACGGCCCGCTGCGCGGCGTCAAGGCCGTGGTCACCGCCGGCCCGACGCGCGAGGCGATCGACCCGGTGCGCTTCATCACCAACCGCTCCTCCGGCAAGATGGGTTACGCCGTGGCCGCCGCGCTGGCGCGCCTGGGCGCCAACGTCACCCTGATCAGCGGCCCGACGCAGCTGGATGCCCCCGGTGGCGTGCAGCGCGTGTCCGTGGAGACCGCGGCCGAGATGCTGGAGGCCTCCCGCGCCGCCGTGATCGGCGCGCAGCTGTTCGTGGGCGCCGCCGCGGTGGCCGACTACCGCATGGACACGGTCGCCGAGCAGAAGATCAAAAAGTCATCCGACTCGATGGAGCTGCAGCTGGTGAAGAACCCGGACATCCTCGCGACGCTGCGCGCCGAGAACCCCGGGCTCTTCATCGTCGGCTTCGCTGCCGAGACCGAGAAGCTGGAAGAGCACGCCCGCGGCAAGCTCGAGCGCAAGCAGCTCAACCTGATCGCCGCCAACCTGGTCGGCAACGGCAAGGCCTTCGACCGTGACGACAACCAGCTCAGCCTGTATTGGAAGGGCGGCGGCCAGGACCTGGCGCCCGCCCACAAGAACGACCTCGCCCGCGATCTCGCGCGGCTGATCGCCGACCGCTACACCGCCAACGCCTGACATGCATACGATCCAGATCAAGATCCTCGACCCGCGCGTCGGGTCGGAACTCCCCTTGCCGGCCTACGCCACCGACGGCTCCGCCGGCCTCGACCTGCGCGCCGTGCTCGACACGCCGCTGACCCTGAATCCCGGCGACACCACACTGCTGAAAACCGGCCTGGCGATCTACATCGCCGACCCTGCGCTTGCCGCCGTGATCCTTCCGCGCTCCGGCCTGGGCCACAAGCACGGCATCGTGCTGGGCAACCTCGTGGGCCTGATCGACTCGGACTACCAGGGCGAACTGATGGTGTCCTGCTGGAACCGCGGCAAGGACAGCTTCACCATCAACCCGGGCGAGCGCATCGCACAGCTGGTGTTCCTGCCGGTAGTGCGCGCCGCCTTCGAAACCGTCAATGACTTCCACGCCACCGCCCGCGGCACGGGCGGCTTCGGCAGCACCGGCAAGCAGTGAGTCCCCCCATGCCCATCGACCTGATCAACGCCCACAACATCGCCCGCGTCCTCACCGAGGCGCTGCCTTACATCCGCCGTTTTGCCGGCAAGACCATCGTGGTCAAGTACGGCGGCAACGCGATGAAGGACGACGCGATGATCGCCTCCTTCGCGCGCGATATCGTGCTGATGAAGCTGGTGGGCATGAACCCGGTGGTGGTGCACGGCGCCGGCCCGCAGATCGGCTCGCACCTGGAACGCCTGGGCAAGAAGAGCGAGTTCGTCGAGGGCATGCGCGTCACCGACGAAGAGACCATGGACGTGGTCGAGATGATGCTCGGCGGCCTGGTCAACAAGGCCGTGGTCAGCGCGCTCAACCAGCAGGGCGGCCGCGCCGTGGGCCTGACCGGCAAGGACGGCTCATTGATCCGTGCGCGCAAGATGCTGCTCAAGAGCGGCCAGGACATCGGCCAGGTCGGCGAGGTCGAGAAGATCGACCCTCGCATCATCACCCACCTGGAGTCCGGTGGCTTCATCCCGGTGATCGCACCGGTGGGCGTGGGTGAAAACGGCGAGGCCTACAACATCAACGCCGACGTCGCTGCCGGCAAGATCGCGGCGGTGCTGCAGGCGGAGAAGATCATCTTCCTCACCAATGCCCCCGGCGTGCTGGACAAGGAGGAGAAGATTCTCACCGGCCTGACCGTGCCACAGGTGGAAGACCTGATCCTGGACGGCACCATCTATGGCGGCATGGTTCCCAAGGTGCGCTACGCGCTGGATGCGGTGAACAGCGGCGTGAAGTCGGCCCACATCATCGACGGCCGCGTCGATCACTCCGTGCTGCTGGAGCTGTTCACCGATGCGGGCATCGGCACGCTGATCCGGGGCTAGGGCGAGAACGCCACCGGTGCCATGGCCGCCGGCTTTACCCAGGCTTATTCCTTCTTCTTTTTCTTGTCGCCCTTCTTCTTGGACGACGTGGAGGCCTGGGGCCTCTCGATGACCTGAGCCAGCGCGGGCGAACCCGGCACCGGGCATTCGCTGCCGTAAGCGGAACTGCCCATCGTCAGCTCCTGATAGCGCCGGATGTCACGCAGGAAGTCCGCGCAGACATGCTCGCGGTCCTTCTGCATCTGGCTGATCGCCGCACGATTGTCGCGCAGGCCTTTCTCCGCCTCGCGCAATTGTTTCTGCGGCACATCCACCGGACGGCTCTTCTTGAGCAGCCCATCGATACGCCTCCGCAACTCATCCCTCGATTTTTCGGAAGCCACCACAGCCTGATTGGCCAAGTTGACACGTCCATCCAGGGTCGCCAGCCGCTCGTTGCGCGCACGTTCCAGGTCCTTGACGCTGGAATAGCTGTCGGTAAGGAACCTATCATAGGCCAGTTGTTTCTCGACCTTGACTTTTTCCGCCGCCGCATCCGCTGCTGCCCTCTCCTCGGCGGCAATCTCTTCGGGGGTCTTCTCGCGCTCGTGAGTGCCGATCGTGCGCCCTTGGTTGTCGATCGTCTTGCGCTCCTGCCTGGCGTACTCCGGCGGCACATGATCGCCGCAAGCGCGGTTGCCCTGTGCGTCCGTCCAGCACTGGATCTTCTTTGGCTTCTGCTGCACTTGCTGCTGCGCCGCCACAGGCAGCGCCACGCTCACCAGCAGGGCGGCAATCATGGCGCCACCGGCAATCTTGATCATGGGCGAACCCTCTCCTCTTACTACTTTCGAGTGTAAATCTAAACCCCGTACTGCGCCTGATACGTCCGGATGGCATCGATGGTGGACTGATCCGCGGCCCCGCCGCTGAGGTAGTCCAGCAACGTGCGGACATTGACCAGCGGCAGCACGCGGATGCCGGAATCGCGCTCCATCTCCTGCACGGCGGAGGCGCCCGTCGGCCCCTTCTCCTGCCGGTCCAGGGCGATCACCGCGGCCACCGGCTCGGCGCCGGCGGCACGCAGCAGGCGCACCGCCTCACGCAGCGCGGTGCCAGCGGTGAGCACGTCATCCACGATCACCACGCGGCCCTTGGGCGCGGCGCCGACCAGGGTACCGCCCTCGCCATGGTCCTTGGCTTCCTTGCGGTTGTAGGCATAGGGAATGTCCTGACCCTGCTCCGCCAGCGCCAGCGCCACGGCCGTGACCAGTGGGATGCCCTTGTAGGCCGGGCCGAACAGCATGTCGTAGCCGATCCCGGCGTCCTGCAACGCCTGGGCGTAGGCCTTGCCCAGTTCGCGCATGGCTGCGCCGCTGGAGATCTTGCCCAGGTTGAAGAAATAGGGGCTGGTACGCCCGGACTTCAGCGTGAAGGAGCCGAACTTGAGCACCTCGTGTTCGAGGGCCAGCTTGAGGAAGGCGGACTGGTAGGCGTGCATGGGAGCGATGTTGGTATCTGTGAACTGAGCGGGACCTGAAGGGTTCGGCTCCACGCGCCGGACGCGCCTGCGGCGCGGATGAACGGCGGATCCCCCTTGCCCTAGTGCCCGCCCCCGCTTTCAGGGACACTACGGCGGCACATTCTAACCCCCGGAAGACCGCCTTGAGAGTCATCTCGCTGAATGCCAACGGCATCCGCTCCGCCGCCCGTAAGAACCTGTTCGGCTGGCTGCCGCTGCAGCAGGCCGACATCCTGTGCGTGCAGGAGACCAAGGCCCAGCCCGAGGACCTGACCGACCCGTTGTTCAGCCCCGAGGGCTGGCACGTAGAGTTCAACAGCGCCCTGCGCAAGGGCTACTCCGGGGTGGCGATCTATTCCCGCCGCAAGCCGGATGCCGTGCTGAGCACCCTGGGCAACGAGGAGTTCGACGCCGAGGGGCGCTACCTCGAGATGCGCTTTGGCGACCTGTCCGTGGTCTCGCTGTACCTGCCCTCCGGCTCGTCCGGTCCGGAGCGCCAGGCCAGCAAGGACCGCTTCCTGGAGTTCTTCCTGCCGCGCATGCGCGAGTGGATGGGCAGCGGGCGCCAATACATCATCTGCGGCGACTGGAATATCGCCCACCGCAACATCGACCTGAAGAACTGGCGCTCCAACCAGAAGAACTCGGGCTTCCTGCCACACGAGCGCGAATGGATGGACCTGGTCCTCGGTCCGGTGGGTTGGGTGGACGGCTACCGCACGCTCTACCCCGAGCAGGAGGGCGATGCCTACACCTGGTGGAGCAACCGCGGCCAGGCCTGGGCCAACAACGTGGGTTGGCGCATCGACTACCAGATCGTCACCCCAGGCCTGAAGGACAAGCTGAAGAAAGGCGCGGTGTACAAGGCCGAGCGCTTCTCCGACCACGCGCCGCTGACGCTCGACTATGACCTCTGAAGCAGCCGCGCCGCGCGGCTGGCTCGACTCCCTGCGCATGTACGGCCACCCCCGGGTGGCCAGCATGCTGTTCCTGGGCTTCTCCGCGGGCCTGCCGTTCCTGCTGGTGTTCTCCACGCTGTCCGCCTGGCTGGCCCAGGCCGGCATCGAGCGCGCCACCATCGGCATGCTGAGCTGGGTGGGCATCACCTACTCCATCAAGTTCTTCTGGGCGCCGGTGGTGGACCGCCTGCCGCTGCCGGGGCTCACGCGCCTGCTCGGTCGCCGCCGCAGCTGGATGCTGCTGGCACAGGTCGGCCTGGCCTGCGGCCTCGCCGGCCTGGCGCTGCACGACCCGACGACGCAGCTGCGCAGCATGATCGGCTTCGCCCTATTGGTGGCCTTCTCCTCCGCCACGCAGGACATTGCGATCGACGCCTGGCGCATCGAGGCGGCCGAGCCGGCGATGCAGGGCAACATGTCCGCCGCCTACCAGCTGGGCTACCGCATCGCCCTGATCGTGGCCGGCGCCGGCGCGCTGTACCTGGCCGCCGAGCAGAGCTGGAACGTCGCCTACCTCACCATGGCCGCGCTGGTCGGCGTGGGCCTGCTGACCACCCTGCTGATTGCCGAGCCGGAGCAGAAGATCAGCCGCGACACCTTGCTGCAGGAAGAGCGTGTGACGCGCTTCATCGAGCAGCGCCGCCACTGGCCGGAAGGTCTGCGCCACGCTGGCGCCTGGTTCGTCGGTGCCGTAGTCTGCCCCTGCATCGACTTCTTCCAGCGCAATGGCCTCAAGCTGGGACTCCTGATCCTGTGCTTCGTCGGCCTGTTCCGCCTCACCGACATCACCATGGGCGTGATGGCCAACCCCTTCTATCTCAGCCTGGGCTACACGCTGAAGCAGATCGCCGCCATCGCCAAGGGCTATGGCGTGGTGATGTCGATCCTCGGCGCCTTCCTCGGCGGCCTGGCCGTGGCGCGCTGGGGCGCCTTGCGGGCGCTGGTAATCGGCGGCATCGCCGTGATCCTCAGCAATCTCTGCTTCGCCGCCCTGGCGATCCACGGCCAGCCGAGCATCGAGGGCCTGGCCCTGGTGATCAGCGCCGACAACCTCGCCGCCGGCCTCGCCGGCTCGGCCTTCATCGCCTATCTGTCGGGGCTCACCAACACCGCCTACACCGCGACGCAGTACGCGCTGTTCAGCTCGCTGTTCACGCTGCCCGGCAAGCTGCTGGGCGGTGGCTCGGGCTGGGTCGTGGACCAGATCGGCTTCACCGGCTTCTTCTTCTACACTTCGGCGCTGGGCCTGCCGGCGCTGTGGATCCTGCTGCAACTCAACCGGCGGCTGGCGAAACCGAACGCAGCTTCCTGAACACCTCGGCGAAACGCCGGCCGATCTCATTGCCGTCGGGCACGTCCCAGGCGCGGCTGTAGACCGGCAGGCGCAGGCGGTCGATATTGTCGGCGCGCCCGGCATGCTCGGCGCCCATCAGCTTGAGGTGCTTGATGATGCGCTCGTTGTCGGAGAGCACGTCGTAGTAGAAGCTGCGGATGCCGGCGCGGTGCGCAGACAAGTGCAGGCAGGCCTGCAGCACGAAGCCGGTGCCGCGCCCCTGGTACTCGTCGGCGATGACGATGGCCACGTCCGCCGCCTTCGGGTTGTCCGCCAGGCGCACGTAGCGCGCCACGCCGATGCCCGGCTCCTCCGGCTTCTCCAGGTTCAGCGCGCCCCAGGCGACATGGTTCGCGTCGTCTGTGGAGGTGAAGGCCTTGAGTTGTTGCTCGGAAAGAGGGTCCACCTGGTCCAGGAAACGGCGGCGACGCGCCAGCTGCGACAGCCGCTGGAAGCCTTCCTGCAGCCTGGGCGCATCCTCGCGCCGGATCGGCCGCAGCATCACGCGCAGGCCATCGTCCAGCGGATATTCGAAGGCCGGCGGCAGCGCGGGGGTGAAGAGTCCGGAGAACACGCCCATGGCCGAGCCTGTCAGAGATTCATCTGGTCGATGAAGTCCGCCGGGTTGTCCCAGCGCCCGGAAGCCAGGGCTTCCTCATTGCCGCCATAGTCGTCGCGGCCGATATCCAGCGCGCCGGAGTAATCCTCGGGCGGCGCACAGGGCCGGGCGGCCAGCTCCGTCCAGGCGTCGAAGTCGACCTCCTCGAGCGTGCCGTCGAAGTGTTGCACCAGCACCACCTCGGCCGTCACATCGAGACCGACGATCTCGAACGGTTCACCGTCGGTCTGGAACCACTGGCCGACAGACATCTCGCGTAGCCACTCCGCCATGACCGCCTCCTGCATTCATCGCAGATGGGAGTGACTTTGTTTTACGCCTCTTGGCCGGGCGGTTCAAGGCGCAGCGCGAGAGAGAGCGGGCAAGCGGCTGAAAGCAGGGAAACTCTTCAAGCAGAGCTGTTGGTGACTATCCGTCACTCACCCACCCGTTCATGCCAAGTAGCGCAGCGTATCGAGGCGCGCGCGCCCTTCGATACATCGCCACGCGGCACTCGGATGAACGGTCCATAAGGCAATACGAGCGAGCGCAAAATTCAAGGCGCCGGAATCGTGAACCGCCCGTGGATCTCCTCGATCCCCCTCATCACATCCTTGCCCAGCTTCACGTCCGCACTGGCGATATTGCTGCGCAACTGCTCCATCGTGGTGGCGCCGATGATCGTGGAGGTCATGAACGGCCGCGTACGCACATAGGCCAGCGCCATCTGCGCCGGGTCCAGGCCGTGTTTCTGCGCCAGGGCCACATACTCGCGCGTGGCCAGCTCCACCTGCTCCTTGGTGTAGCGCGTGAAGCGCGAGAACAGCGTGATGCGGCCATCGGGCGGCAGCGCACCATGCAGGTACTTGCCGCTGAGCACGCCGAAGGCCAGCGGCGAGTAGGCCAGCAGGCTCACCTCCTCGCGGATGCTGAACTCCGCCAGGCCGACCTCGAAGCTGCGGTTGAGCAGGCTGTAGGGATTCTGGATGCTGGCGACACGCGGCAGGCCCTTCTCGCGCGACAGGCGCAGGTACTCGGACAGGCCCCAGGGCGTCTCGTTGGAGATGCCGGTGAAGCGCACCTTGCCCTGCTTCACCAGCTCGCCCAGCGCATCCAGCGTCTCCTCCAGAGGCACGCCACCTTCCTCGCCGTGGTGCTCATAGCCGAGCTTGCCGAAGTAGTTGGTAGGGCGCTGCGGCCAGTGGATCTGGTAGAGGTCGATGTAGTCGGTGCCAAGGCGCCGCAGGTTGTCCTCGCAGGCGCTGAGCACGGATTCGCGGTCCAGCTTCGTGCCACCACGCAGGTAGGGGAACAGGCCCGGGCCGGTCACCTTGGTCGCCAGGATCAGCTCCTGGCGCTTGCCGGTCTTGCGCAGCCAGCTGCCGATGTATTCCTCCGTGCGGCCCTGCGTCTCCGGCTTGGGCGGCACCGGATACATCTCGGCGGCGTCGAAGAAGTTGATGCCCTGCGCCACCGCATAGTCCATCTGTTCGTGGGCCTGCGCCTCGGTGTTCTGCTCGCCCCAGGTCATGGTGCCCAGGCAGATTTCGGTGACGTCCAGGCCGGTGCGGCCAAGCGGGTTCTTCTTCATGCGATGCCCTGTTGGAGATGCGTGGGGAAACGGCAGGCTGCGGCCCGCGCGCCGCGCTTCAGGCGGCGCTGCGCAAGGCCTCGGCACGGCGGCGTGCCAGTTGTTCGATAGCCGGACGCAGGATCAGTTCCATCGCCTGTGCCTGCAGGGGACCCGGCACCACCAGCGTCTGCTCGTGGCTGCGGAACGTGCCCGGCAGCTCGCGCTTGAGGAACTCGAAGTCCGACTGGACGCGCGAGTTCTCATTGAAGTGCACCACGAACAGCGTCTCTTCCGGCTGCGGAATCTCGCGCACCACGAAGGGATTGCTGGTGTCCACCAGCGGCACACGCTGGAAGTTGATGTCGGTGCGCGAGAACTGCGGGGTAATGTAGTTCACGTAGTCCGGCAGACGGCGCAGGATCGTGCCGGTCACTTCCTCAGGGCGATAACCGCGCTCGGCGGTATCGCGGCTGATCTTCTGGATCCACTCCAGGTTGATCACCGGCGTCACGCCGATCAACAGGTCCATGCAGCCAGCAACATTGCAGTCCTCGCCGACGTAGCCGCCGTGCAGGCCCTCGTAGAACAGCACATCGGTATCCGCCGGCAGGCGCTCCCAGGGAGTGAAGGTGCCCGGCTGCTGGCCGGCCTCGGTCGCCTCGGCATCGGTATGCAGGTAGTGCCGCGTCCAGCCGGTGCCGCTGCCGGCGTACTCGCGCAGCGAAGACTCCAGGCGGTCCAGCAGGTTGGCGGCCGGGCCGAACAGCGAGAAATTCTCGCCGCGGATGCGCGCACGCTCCAGTGACTGCCGCACCTGGGCACGGTCATAGGCGTGGAAGGCGTCACCCTCGATCAGTGCCGGACGCAAGCCCAGCTGATCGAAAATACCCTCCATCACGCGCGTGGCCGTACTGGTGCCCGCACCGCTGGAGCCGGTGACGCCGATGATGGGGTGTTTCGCGGACATGCTGCCTCTTGAGCTTCAAACCGATACCGCCGCGGGTCCCGGGAGCATAGGGGAAAACACCGGAAGCTGGGAGTCCGGGCTGGATTTATTACCCCGGGAGGCGCCCTGGCGGGCATCGCCGCCAGGGTCGCGCGTGCATGAGGCTCGGCTCAGCTGCGCTCGAACGACAGGTCGAAGACCTCGTGCCCCAAACGCTCGCCACGGGCCTCGAAGCGCGTCTTCAGGCGCGTGGCGGGCATCGGCACATAGCGGCCATCGGCCGCGCGGTTGCGCAGCCCCGGGGCGACGTTCAGCACTTCCAGCATGTGCTCCGCATACGGCGCCCAATCCGTGGCCAGCTGCAGCTCACCACCCTGCTTCAGCTTCTGCACCAGCAGCTGCGCGAATTCCGGCTGCACCAGGCGGCGCTTGTGGTGGCGCGTCTTGTGCCAGGGATCGGGGAACTGGATCACCACCTGGTCCAGGCTGGCGTCGGGAATGCCGTCGCGCAGCAACTCCACGGCGTCATGGCTGGCCACGCGCAGGTTCGCCAGGCCGGCAAGGGCCGCGCGGTTCAGCACGCGGCCGACACCGGGGCGGTGCACTTCCACGCCGATGAAATCCCAGCCGGGCTCCGCAGCGGCGCGCGCCAGCAGGTGGTCGCCGGCACCAAAGCCGATCTCGAACATCACCGGCGCACGGCGCCCGAAGACGGCGGCCAGGTCCAGCGGCTGGGCCGTGGGCTCGATGCCGTAGCGCGGCCACTGCTCCGCCAGCGAGCGTTCCTGCCCGTCCGTCATGCGGCCCTCGCGGCGCACGAAGGAACGGATGCGGCGCAGGTGCTCAATCTCCCCTCGCCCGCTTGCGGGAAAGGGGTTGGGGGAGAGGGTTTCTGGCAAATCCTTCTGGGTCACAAGACGCTCGCTTTACAGCACCCCCTCCCCGGCCCCTCTCCCGCAAGCGGGCGAGGGAACGGACCAGGGCACTGTCTGCCGGCTAGATGATGCCTTCCAGCGGCGAAGACGCGCTGGCATAGCGGCGGCGCGGCATGCGCCCCGCCAGCCGCGCCTCGCGGCCAGCCTCGATGGCCTTGCGCATGGCCGAGGCCATCAGCACCGGATTCTTGGCCTCGGCGATAGCGGTGTTCATCAGCACGCCGTCGCAGCCCAGCTCCATGGCGATGGCTGCGTCGGAGGCCGTGCCCACGCCGGCGTCGACGATAATCGGCACCTTGGCGTTCTCGATGATGGTCAGCAGGTTGTAGCGGTTCTGGATGCCCAGCCCCGAGCCGATCGGCGCGGCCAGCGGCATCACCGCGACACAGCCGATCTCCTCCAGGCGCTTGCACAGGATGGGATCGTCGCTGGTATAGACCATGACGTCGAAGCCCTCCTTCACCAGCGTCTCGGCCGCCTGCAGCGTGGCGACCACGTCCGGATACAGGGTCTTCTGGTCGCCCAGCACTTCCAGCTTCACCAGCTTGTGGCCGTCCAGCAACTCACGCGCCAGTCGGCAGGTGCGCACGGCATCGTCGGCGGTGTAGCAACCGGCCGTGTTCGGCAGGATCGTGTAGCGGCTGGGCGGCACCACGTCGAGCAGGTTGGGCTCACCCTTGTTCTGGCCGATGTTGGTGCGCCGGATCGCCACCGTGATGATCTCGGCACCGCTGGCCTCGGTGGCCTCGCGGGTCTGTTCCAGGTCTTTGTACTTGCCGGAGCCCACCAGCAGGCGGGAACGGTAGGTTTTGCCCGCGATGATCAGCGGATCGGTCGGAATGGTCATGGGCAGGACGCGGCGGAAAATTGGAGCGGGTGATGGGAATCGAACCCACGCTAGCAGCTTGGGAAGCTGCAGTTCTACCATTGAACTACACCCGCACGGGGCCACCAGTTTAGACCATCGCCTGTGGAGTCACTACCCCGGGCACGAAGAGACAAGGAATCCGTGTCGCATCCCGAGCGCGGGCTTCCGCGCCGCCCACGATAGAATCCCCCCATGAACCTCCACATCAATGGCGAAGTCCAAATCCAGCCCCCGCCCTGCTCGGTGGCGCAACTGGTGGAGCGCCTGCAGCTGGCCGGCAAGCGCCTGGCCGTGGAGCGCAACGGTGACATCGTGCCGCGCTCCTCCTACGCCGATACCTGGCTGGCCGACGGCGACCGCCTGGAGATCGTGCAGGCGATCGGTGGCGGTTGATCGAGAAATTTCATCATACAAACAACAATTGTTCGATAAATAATCACGGACGAGTCATGAACAAGCCCCTGAAATACCTGCTTATCGGCGTTGGCGTGGTGATCCTGCTGCTGGCGGGCGCCCTGACCGCGGCCGCGACGCTGTTCGACCCCAACGACTACCGCGACACCATCGCGGCCAAGGTCAAGGAGCAGACTGGGCGTGACCTGCAGCTGGGCGAGATCGGCCTCAAGGTCTTCCCCTGGCTCAAGGCCAGCGCCAAGGGCGTGGTGCTGGGCAACGCACCAGGCTTCGGCAACGAGCCCTTCGCCCAGGTGGGCGAGGCCGACGTCGGCGTGAAGCTCTTCCCGCTGCTTTTCGACCGCAAGGTGGAGGTCAGCACCGTGAAGCTCTCCGGCCTGCGCCTGAACCTGCAGGTGGACAAGGACGGCAAGAACAACTGGGCGGACCTGGCCAAGGAAAAGCCCGAGGAAGAGAAGAAGCCCGAGGACCAGGGCGGCGGCTTCGACATGAAGTCGCTGGACATCAGCGGCATCGAGATCAGCGACTCCTCCGCCAAGTACAGCGACGCCCGCAGCGGCAAGAGCTACCAGATCGACAAGCTGCGCCTGGAAACCGGCACGCTGTCGCCGGGCAAGCCCTTCGACCTGGCGCTGGGCTTCACCGCCATCGCCAGCGCGCCCGCCGCCACCGCCGACCTGGACCTGAAGACCACCGTGGACTACCAGGCCGAAACCTCGCTGCTCAAGCTCAGCGGCCTGGTGCTGAAGCTCAAGGCTGCCGGCAAGCAGGTCGCCGGCGGCAAGGACGCCAATGCCGATCTCGAACTGGTCGGCGCCGCCACCGTGGACATGGCCAAGAAGCTGGTGGGCACCGAGAACCTCAAGCTCAAGCTCAAGGGCCAGGGCATGGGCTTCGACGCCGACACCGAGCTGGCGGCGCAGCTGCTGGCCGACTACGGGCAGAAGCTCTACAACGCCAAGGGCCTGGTCTTCACCGGCACCGTGGCGGGCCAGGGCGTGCCGGGCGGCAAGCAGCCGCTCAAGCTCAGCGGCGACTTCTCCTATGACGGCGCCAAGGGCACCATGGCCTTCGACAAGGGCGCCCTGGCCGTGGCCGGGCTGGACCTGAAGACCAGCATCCGCGGCGAAGGCCTGGGCGAAGGCGGCACGCCGCGCCTACACGGCCCCATCAGCATCGCGGCCTTCAATCCGCGGCCACTGATGAACCAGCTCGGCATCAAGCTGGAGACGGCCGATCCCGAGGCGCTGAAGAGCGTGAGCCTGGCCGCCAACTACTCCGGCACGTTCACGTCCGCGCACTTCGACCAGCTGAACTTCAAGCTCGACCAGACCACGATGCAGGGCATGTTCGGCCTGCGCGACTTCAAGGCCAAGGCCATGGAGATGGCGCTGAAGATTGATGAGATCAACGCCGATCGTTACCTGCCGCCGAAGAAGCCGGGCCAGGAAAAGCCGGTGGCCGCCGCCGGCGACAAGAAGTTCGACGACCAGCCGCTGCCCACCGAAGCCCTGCAGAAGCTCAACGCCAACGGCACGCTGGACATCGGCAAGCTGACGATCAACGGCCTGAAGCTGAGCAACGTCAGCCTCAAGCTCAGCGGTGCCCCGGGCGCCACGCAGGCGCAGAACATCTCCGCCCAGCTCTACGGCGGCAAGGTCAGCCTGAGCAACAGCATGACGGCGGGAAACGAGCCGGGCTACGCCATCAAGACGCAGTTGTCCGCACTGCAGGCGGCGCCCTTCCTGAAGGACCTGATCGGCAAGGACCCGGTGAGCGGACTGGGAAACTTTGACGTCAGCCTGAACAGCCGCGGCAACACCTACGGCGAGTTCAAGAAGGCCCTCAACGGCGACCTGTCCTTTCGCGTCGAGAACGGCGCCGTGAAGGGCTTCAACCTGGCGCAGACCGTGCGCAAGGCCAAGGCCACGCTGGCCGGCAACATGAACTACGCCGAGACCGAGCAGCCGGTGACCGACTTCACCGTGTTCACCGCCACCGCCAAGATCATCAACGGCGTGCTGAAGAGCGACCTGCTGGATGCCGCAAGCCCCTTGTTCCGCGTCAACGGCGAGGGCCAGGTGGACTTGGTCAACGAGACCATCAACTACCTGGCCAAGCCGACCATCGTGAACACCATCACCGGCCAGGAGGGCAAGGGCCTGGAGCAGCTCAAGGGCATCATGATTCCCATCCGCCTCAGCGGAAACATGTACAAGCCCAAGGTCTCGCTGGACCTCAAGGCGGCGCTGCAGCAGCAGGCCACCGAAAAGCTGCGCGAAAACCTCAAGGGCGAGGAAGACAAGCTCAAGGCCAAGCTCGGCGAGAAGCTGGGCATCCAGACCGAGAAGGACGGCAAGCAGCTCGACAAGCAGGAGCTCAAGCAGGAGCTCAACAACAAGCTCGGCGACCTGCTGTTCGGCAAGAAGAAAAAGCAGGAAGCCGCGCCCGCGCCGGCCCCTGCCGAACCGGCCACCCCCGCCGAGCAGAAGCCCGCGGAGGCTGCGCCGGCCAAGTGAGCCTCCTGCCAGGTCATCCCCAGCAAGGTCCCGGAAATCCGTTCGTGCCGAGCCCGTCGAAGCATGAACGGATTTCCCGCCGCGGCCATCACCTGAAGCCGTCTGCACTTCGACAGGCTCAGCGCGAACGGGGGCCGTCTCATGCCGCCCGCTAAGAAGACCGCGGCGCTCGCGCCCTTCGCCGAGCGCCTGCTGACCTGGTTCGACGTCCATGGCCGGCACGACCTGCCCTGGCAGCATCCGCGCACGCCCTACCGCGTGTGGCTGTCCGAGATCATGCTGCAGCAGACGCAGGTCACCACGGTCATTCCCTACTTCGAGCGCTTCCTGCAGCGCTTCCCGGACGTGGCATCACTCGCTGCCGCACCGGTGGACGACGTGCTGGCCCTGTGGGCAGGGCTGGGCTACTACGCCCGCGCGCGCAACCTGCACCGCTGCGCGCAGGCCGTGGTCAACGAGCACGGCGGCGAATTCCCGCGCGACATCGAAGCCATGCAGGCACTGCCCGGCATCGGCCGCTCCACCGCCGGCGCCATCCTGTCCCAGGCCCATGGCGACCGCCATGCGATCCTCGACGGCAACGTGCGGCGCGTGCTCTCGCGCCACGCCGCCGTCGAAGGCTGGCCCGGCGCACCGGCCGTGCAGAAGAAGCTGTGGAAAGTCTCGGAGAGCCTGCTGCCGCAGACGCGCATGGCCGACTACACGCAGGCCATCATGGACCTGGGTGCCAGCCTCTGCAGCACGCGCAAACCGGCCTGCGCCATCTGCCCCCTGACGCAGGACTGCGGCGCACGCATCGCCGGCCTCACCGCGCAGATTCCTGGCGCCAAGCCCAAGCCGAAGCAGGAGCGGCCGGAGCGCGTCACGCAGGTGCTGCTGATCGAGAACGGGCGAGGTGAACTGCTGCTGGAGCGCCGCCCGCCCGCCGGCATCTGGGGCGGCCTGTGGTGCCCGCCGCTGCTGGACGAGGGACTGGACCCCGCTACCGCCTGCCGCGAGCGCTACGCCCTGGAACCCGGCCCCGCGCAGGCGCTGCCGCCGCTGCACCACGCCTTCAGCCATTTCGACCTGGAGCTGCGCCCCTTGCGCCTGCGCGCAGGGCCTGCCAGCACGCTGCGCGAAACCGCGGAGCTCGCCTGGATTAAAATGGACGACCCCACCAAGGGCCTGCCCGCGCCGATCCGCAAACTGCTGGACGCGCGCCGGAAGGCCGGCCTGACCGAGAACGAAAAATGTCCCGAACCATCCACTGCGTAAAGCTCGGCACCGAAGCCGAAGGCCTGGACCGCCCGCCCTACCCCGGCCCGCTCGGCAAGCGCATCTACGACGAGGTCTCCAAGCAGGCCTGGGCCGACTGGCTCGCCCACCAGACCCGCCTGATCAACGAATACCGCCTGGCCCTGGCCGACGCCCAGTCGCGCAAGTTCCTGGCCGACGAAATGGAGAAGTTCTTCTTCGGCGGCGGCGACCTGACGCAGACGGGCTTCACCCCGCCTCCCGCCAAGAGCGAATAAACCGGCCAATTGTCCCCTCTCCTCTACAGGGGAGGGGCACGGGGCGAAAGAGTTGGTCAAATTTTGACCTCAGGCCAGGCAAAACCCCTGCAGCTCCCTGTTTTGCTTGACTCCCCCACCTCGCCCCGCTTTAATACGCGCCCTCGCCGCGCAATGCAGCGGGTTCAGTGGTACTTACATCTTGCTCGGCCGGGTAGCTCAGTCGGTAGAGCAGGGGATTGAAAATCCCCGTGTCGGCGGTTCGATTCCGTCCCCGGCCACCAAGCAAGATATTGATTTTACTGAAGTTTCCTAGAAGCTCCAGGGGAATCTAGGCCGCACAAGCGGCCCATAATCCACTCCAGGACAAGAACTAGGACAAGAACCCCGCAACGCCCCTCTGATACCCGCCAGGGCTTCTCCGAGATCGGCACGGGTTGCGAGTTCTAAGCCCGAAGTACGGCTCATGGGCTTCAAGGTTTTTTGACGCGGATACCGCACTCCTTTACGGAGTGCATGGCAGTGCGAAACAGTGAAGGCGTTATCGAGCGGCGCGCCAAGGACCGCTACCGGGCCCGGATCACCATCCGCGGCAAGGCCTACAGCCAGACCCATTCGACCAGGCTCGACGCCGAAGAGTGGCTCCGCACGTTGCGGATCGCCGCCGACGACGACGGCATCGAGCACCGGAGGTCGGTCGAAAAGCTGGGCGTCGCCGCCCTCCTGAAGGAATTCATCACCGAGATCGCGGACAAGCGCGCCAGCGCCGAGTCCAGGCGCCGGGAGCGCGAGCGCTGCCAGTACATCATCGACAAGCAGCCGGAGCTCTCCGGCATGCTGGCCGTCCAGGTCGAGCCGCGGCACATCACCGCCTACATCCGGCGCCGGCGTACCCAGGGCGCCTCGGACGGCTCCATCCGCGCCGAGCTGGCCATCGTCCGGCGCGTGTACATCCTGGCGGGCGGCCCCTGGGGTTACGGCTTCGATCAGCCGGTGCGCCCGGGGATGATGCCCAAGCCGACGCCGGCGCGGGAACGCCGGCTGGCGCCCGACGAGTACGAGAAGCTGATCCAGGCGGCCCATGTCTACGAGACGTCGGTCGGCGGCCAGGATCGCATCCCCATCGGCATCATCATCGAGATGGCGATCTGCACCGCCATGCGCCGCAGCGAGATGGCGTAACTCACCTGGGACCGCATTGATATCTTCTCGGACGGGTTCGGCATGGCCACCCTGCCGCAGCTGCGCACCAAGTCCAAGAAGGCCCGCCAGGTGGTCCTGATCCCGGACCTGGTGGCGATGATCCTCACGCTGCCGAGCGCCAAAGATCGCGTGGGCCTGGTGTTCCAGACGACGGCGGCCTCGATCAGCACGGCCTGGTCGCGGGTGCGCCAGGAAGCCGGCCTGTATCTGACCAACATCCTTGTGCGGGAATGATCATGGTTAGCCCAACTCGGGTCCGATCAGCGAAGCTATTGTCTTCAGGCCACCACCCAAGGACCGGAGTAAGTTCGGAGGGCTTTTCGATTCAGGGCGCACAAGACCCGAAGGCGGCACCCTGCTCCAGGTCCAGCATCCCAATTACAGCCGATGGACCCCGAACCTGAGACGACCATGCCCAATGACGCCCGGAGTGCTCAGGCCGGCTGGGGTTACAAAGGGGACGACTCGACATCCACCAGCCGGGCTTCCTGAAACATGACGCAAAGGTCCCATGCAAGGCGGATGGCGGTTTGCGCATCAACCGCATACGGCCGCCCCCCGATCAGGAGTATGCATCCGTCTCCATGACGGAGTACTTCCGCTCGCAACGCGAGTTCAAGTGGCTCTTCTTCCACATCCATTCCACGGCTCAAGGCGGACTCCCGCTGGGTAGCGCGCGCAGTATCCAGCGCCAGGTTCGGCCCTAACAATTAGCCGATCGGCTAGTACTCTTTCCAACTCGCCTACGCTAAGCCTTCATCGCAGGGGCAACATGGGAATAGTGCGCTCGACCACTCCGCGCTCTCACTAACCGATGATCGCAAGTACGGCGCGATAACTCCCGACCAACGCGGCCGCACCGACTCCTACCATTGCGGGAGCGGTCGTCTCGCCTGCTGCGGACTTGGTCTTTGCAGCTGCACCTTGGAGTCCTTTTATCTGTCAGCCGTGACACGCAAGAAGGGACGGCGGGCTGCCAGCAGCGCAAGCACCGCCAATACCTGCGCAGTGGCGCAAACCACCAGCAGCGGCAACGCCAGGCCAGCACCGCCGGGCAAGCGATGACTGAGCCAGCCCACCAGCGTTGGCCCCAGGCCCAGGCCACCCAGCGTCGCGGCCAGCAATACCAGCGCCGTGGCACGCGCCAGCATTGGGGCTGGCACCAGGCGCCGCAGCGCCGCTGCCCAGACGCCGGCAGGCATGGCCTGCGCAAAGGCGGCCGGCGCAATGAGTGCGGCGGCGATGCGGCTGTCCACCGGCAGCAGGAACCATAGCCCGAAAAGAGTGCTGCCCACCGCGCCGATCAAGCCCACGCGTAGCGCCGAATCGCGACGGCCGGCGGCGCTCCAGCGGTCCGCCAGCCAGCCGCCAAACAGGACGCCGGCACCGCCGAACAGCACCACGATCCCGCCGTAGACCACCCCGAAGCTACCCACTGACCAGCCATGCGTACGCACGAAGTAACTCGGCAGCCGAGCCGAAGAGGCATACCCCGACAGGGCCATGAGCGAGAAGCCAGCGGTCAACAGCAGCAGCGCAGGCCAACGGCCGTCCAGCAGCCGCCAGTCGGCCGCGCCGGTCGTCGTCTGCGGCGCGGTGCGCGGTGGCTCCCGCACTGTCAGTAACAGCAGCGCCATGATCGGCCCTATCGCGCCCAGCATCAGCAGCGCCATCTGCCATGGGCGCACCGCACCGATCCACGGCAGGGTCCAACCCACGCCCCACTCCACCATGCGCAGCAACAGGCCGCCCAGTAACACCGCGACCCCGACTCCAAGATAGACGCCCAGCCCATAGACGCTGGTCGCACGAGCAGCCTGGCTGGGCGGAAAATAGCTGGCGATGAGCGAATACGCCGCGGGCGCCAGTGCCGCCTCGCCAACAGCCAGGGCCGCACGCGCCAGCAACAGGTCGCCGAAGTCCCGGGCCAGCGCCGTCGCAGCAGCCGCCAGGCTCCAGAACATCAGCCCTGCGATGATCAGATTGCGCCGGTGTCCGCGATCGGCGACCCAGGCCAGCGGAAAGCCAGCCAGCGAATAGGCCAGCGCGAAGGCGCCGCCGAGCAGCAAACCCATCTGCGTGTCGGTGAGCAGGAACTCCGCTCGTAGCGGCACAACCAGCAGGCTCAGGATCTGCCGATCGAGGAACGACAGCATTGAGGTCAGCAACAGCACGCCGACGACGGACCAAGGATAAAGCCGGTGGGTACCGAACTGAGAGGGCATGAACCGATTCCGTTACAGCTGCCAGCAATTCTAGGGGTTACCGCACCGCCCAGGTGAGCCGTCAGGAGTGCCTAGTGTCATTACCGCTCAGCTTCCCCAGCGCAGCGTCATGGCCACCAGCCCGACCGGCTCGTTGAGGTCCATCACCTGCAGGTCCAGGCCGCCCCAGACGCCGGAGCCCCACTGCGTTTCCCAAGCCAGCCCCGCCATCCAGCTGTGCGTCTGGTAGTCCACCGCCAGCGGTCGGCCGTTGAGCCTCACATGAGTCTCATTGCCCAGCGAAAAGTAACCGCCGGCACGCAGGGTCAGCGCCTGCCCCGGCCACTGCCAGCGGTGAGCGATGGTGGGTGCGATGGCGAATCCGGTTGCCGGCGCATGGTCCTCCACGGACTGCGCCAGGGTGATCGGCGTCAGCGCCGCCGACTCCAGGTACACGTCCACGTCGTCCAGGTAGCTCACCGCCACCTCAACCTGCCACGGGCCACCCATCCCGTAACCGACACGCAGGAACGCGGCCGGCGCGGCGCGATCGAGCTTGTCCACCTGGCCGCCATAACCCTCCCTGGCCAAGTCGCGGCGCAGATCTTCCCGGTCCTGCGACACCAGCAGCGAGCCGGCACCGAAGGTCAGTTGCAGGCCAGAGCCCGCTCCGGTGGTCAGGAAAGTCATCGGTGGCGGCGGGACGGCCGAGCGCGGTGCTCGGGAGCCATGGCCCACCAGCGGCTCAGCCGGGTACGGCGAGCGGTAGAGCTCCACCGGGGCAGCCGTCACCGCCGGCGCCGGCTGGGTCACCGGCCGGCCTGGCCGGTAGTCGAGCAGGTACTTGTGCTTGAGGAAGCCCTCAGTGCCGCCGCGGGTGCGCAGGCGCACGAAATCGCCCTGCTCTTCCAGCACCGTCACCGGATCGCCCCTGTCCAGTACCGCCACGATCAGACTGCCGAGATCCGCCTCCTCGCGCACATTGATCGTCAGGCTGGCGCGCGGCGCATCGGCCTGCGCCAGCACCACGCCCGGCATCAGCCCGATGCCGAACGCCCAGACAGCGTGCGCCAACACAGTCTTGCTTGCATGGAAGCTCACTTCACTCCCCCTGCCTTCTGCAATCCCTTTCATGGTGATTTGCTTCTCCGCTCGGTCGACATCCCGCAACAACGTGTTCAAAAAGACCCTCGATCCCCGGGGGGCCAGGGATCGAGGGAAACAATCACCTGTCGCTGATGGACGCAAGGTGACCAAGGAGTGTCATGGCGAAACGGACAGACTCAGTTCGATTCGCAGCTCGCGTAGCTGGCTGTCGCGCGGCCACTGGTCTTGCCGCACTTGTCGGTGCCGGCACCACCATCCATCGCGGTACTGCCGGTGCCCGGAGTAAGCGTGTCGTTGCCCTCGCCACCGTAGAGCCAGTTGTCACCGCTGCCCGCCGTTAGGCGATCCATGCCCGCACCGCCGTCGATGCAGTTGCCGGCGTTGCCTCCGGTGATGGTATCGGCGAAGCCACTGCCGTAGATCACATTGAAGCGGCTGGCGTCACCACGCACCGTCTGGCCGCCGGGCGAGGCGCGCAGGTCGGTGATCTTGACGTTGGATCGGTTGAGGTAGGCATCGCAGGCCGAGGTGGCTGCCGTGGGGGCGTTGACCGTGAGCGTGGTGCTCACTTGCCGGGCGGCCAAGAAGCGCGCCTCGCCGGTATCGCCCGTGCCGGGGTGGTTGGCCAGCAAGCCGCAGACGCCCGCGCTTTGCGTGCTCACGGTGGCTTGCACGCCGGTGCTGGTGTTGCCGTGACGCGAGCGATAATCATCGCCATGAGCCCATGGAGATGCTCGTCAGAGACGTTGAGGCGCCCCTCCCGGCAGTATTTGCTACCCCTGCATGGAAACGATCAGCTCGCGCGCTTCGCGCTGATCTCGCAGATCGGCGCCTTCGGTGAACCGCTCCAGAACGGGTTGCAGTAACGCGAGCGCTTCGTCCACCTTTCCCTGGCGATTCAGGAGCCGCGACAGGCTGGTGGCGGCACGCAGTTCCAGCGACAGCGCCTTGCGCGCCCGCGAGAGCTCCAGCGCCTCCCAAATCGGGACCATCGCGGCGGCGATCGCTCGTGGCCGGGTGGCCAACTGCAACTCGCCGACGGCCCGCAGGGCCTCTGGCTCCCAGGGTCTGTGACCGCGCTGGCGGATCAGCTGAAGGGCTTGTTCGGCGGTTTCCAGGGCGCGCGCGTGTTCGCCCAGCATGGACCAGGCCCGCGCGGCATTGACCAACCCTAGCGGCACCTGGATAACCAACCCCCGTCGCCTCATCTCGTCGAGTACCGGCAGCAACGTACGCAACCCGGCTTCCGGATCTCCGCAGCGAGACTGTGCCGATCCAAGGAACAGGCTGGCCCAACGCTGCCCTTCCATATGGCCGCAGTGACGGGCCAAATCCAGCGTATCCGAGGCGGTCTTCAGTTGCCGCAGATGGTCGCCGGTGAACTCGAGCGCCATTCCCAGCGAGGCACTGGTCACCATGCATCGCGTGTAGGGGTTCTCTTGCCGGTCAGTGACGGCACAAATCTGCTCGGCCAATGCCAGCCCCTGCTCGGGGAATCCCAGAATGGAGCGAGTGAGTGAGTAGATGCTAACCGCACTGGCAAGAGCCCTAGGGAGGATGCTCGCGCTCTCGGCTCCCTGAAAGGCCAGCCGATATGCCTCCACGGCACATCGATCTGCCTGCTCATGCCGACCGAGGCAGTGGAGACTGTGCGCTGCCCAGCCAAGGCCAGCACATTCCAGGCTGGCCATCCGGGCGGCTCGGCCAAAATCGCGCAGGCTTTCGGCCATGGCGATGGCCCGCTCGAATTCCAGGTTGAAGTGACGCGCAAGCCACTGCACCTCGACAGCGTGAATGCGCGCCGGATCATCCCCCACCAGTTCGATCAGCGCGTCGATACGATCGCGGTGGTCATAGCCCCCCTCGGGGACAAACCCACTCTCGAGTTGCAGGCAATAGCTGCCAACGACTCGCAGGCGCAGTTCCGTGCGGTGGCGCTCCAAGTCCGGGCTCAATGAGGCCAGCAGGGCCAGGCCGCGGGCGACCTGCTCCCGAGCCTCGTGCGATGCCAAGCGGTCCAGTGCATTCTGGGCTGTCTGAATGCAGCATTCCGCGGCCCTGGCAAGCAGGCCACCGGATTCGTAGTGCCGCGCAAGATCAGTGGCAATCTCGGCGCTGCGGCCGGCGTAGGCCGCCTCCAGCCGCTCGGCCAGCCGCCGATGCAGGCGCGCGACCCGAGAGCCTCCGGGACGCTGCCGCAAGGCCTGCACATACAAGGCATGCTTGAAACTGAAGCGACCGCTGACGGTGCCGTCCGGCCAGATCGCCAGGCCATGCTCCCGAACGAAGAGCCCGCGTTGCGCAATGGACTCCAGGGCCTCTTCCACCGCTTCGATCGCGATTCCGCTGGCGGCCGCAATGCCGGCGGCGGCGAATTCCTGGCCGGCGATGGCGCCGATCTCCAGCAGCAGTTGCTCGCTGACCGTGAGCTGCGAAAGCTGGAGATCAATCAGTTCGCGCAGCAGCGGTGGGACCTTGTCATCCAAGGCCGGGGGGCTCCCGCTTTCGAGCGCACGCTGGCACAGGTACTGAGTCAGGTGAATCAGGAAAAGCGGATGGCCGCCGCCGCGCTGGAGAATGGCCTCGCTCAAGTCAGCGCTGGCATCCCCCATCTGGCGCTGGATGATGCGACGCGCGTCCTCGGCCTTCAGCGGGTCCAGGTATAGGGGTTGCGCCCTCCCTCGCGCCGTCAGGGTCAACTGCAGGGCACGGGCCGGATGCTGGGCAATGATGGTTTCCACCGGCCGGCACGAACAGATGACCAGCAGTCTTGCAGCTTCATCTCGCTGCGCCAACAGGCCAAGCAGCGCAACCGTGGAGGCGTCACTCCAATGCAGGTCTTCGATGATCAGCACCAGCGGATGTGCCGCGGTATAGGCTTCGAGCGCTTCGGCCAGCTCGCGGCGCTGCCGCTCTGGCGGAGTGCCGACGGTGACGCGCTGCAATCGCTCCAGCTCTTCCGGCGTCAGGAATCGGGGCAGCTGGCGCAGCCAGGACGGGGCACCGCGGCGCAGTTCCTCGATCAGCGCCTCACCCTCCGTACTGCGAACCCCCTGGTCCAGGACGTCGAGTATCGGTTGATACGCTTCGCTTTCACCGGTCACTTCCAGGCAATGCCCCCGGTAGATGCGGGCGGCCGGTGACTGGGCACGCAGCCGGGAGATGAATTCGTCCAGCAGGGCTGTCTTGCCAATGCCCGCTTCACCACAAAGGAATATGACCTGGCGCCGGCCCTGGCTGACCGCTGCATGGCTGGCCAGCAGGGTTTGGACTTCGGCATCACGACCGACGATCTGGCTGTCTGGAACCGCGGCGACGGGAGGGCCCGGAACGACAAATCGGAACCCTATGCGATGGGCCGTGAGGATGTACCTTGGATGCCGGGGGTCATCCTCGATGGCCTGGCGAAGCGCCTTGATCTGGTAGCTGAGGACGTCGTCCACAACGACCGCCCCGGGCCAGACTGCGTCCATCAGGACTGAACGCGTCACGGGCTCGCCGGGGTGACTGGCAAGCGTCCAGAGGACGGCAAGCGCCTTGCGCTGGAGCTTGATCTCCTGGTCGTTGCGCATCAAAGGCCCATGTCGGCCGAGAAGGCAGAACGGGCCAAAGCGGATGACGGATGCTTCGCTCATCGGCGACCGATGTGAGCCCCTGGGTAGTCCGCCTGATTCTACAGCGTGTTACATCCCTGGGTCGGCTCGCTCTCAGAGGGCTTGCCCGGCACTCCGTCGCAGGAACGCATCCAGCTCCTGGAGGGTGTCGAAATGGGCATGCTCACCCGTCGCCACGTTCTCCACACGACCGCAGACGGGGTTGTCTGCCCGCACGGGTTGAGCCTCACTCAGTTGCACGACGAAGGAGCGATGCGCAGTCTGCCGGCTGCCCGATGCGGGGAATTTTGCGCGGGAGTGGTCCATGGGTGAGCTCGTCTCGAAACTGTTGGGTTCTCTCATTTATTCACAGAAGGCAGCCGAAGAACGGAGGAAATTCGGAGGATTGGGAGGGGGGGGCGAGACCGCAGGGTGCCCAACATCACTTCCTGCTTGCATGGAGGGAACTCTGAGGGGAGTGACCCAGAGCAGCGCAGAACTCTCCGCAGGATCTGACTGGCGCCACTGGCGCGGGAAATGTCCTAGGATGACATCCCGATATCGCCTGGCAGATTTTCGGCAATCTCTGATGAATCTTGGGTCACTGCCGTGAAGCTGGATCTCCTCACACTGCTCCTGGTCGTGGTTGCCTCCTATCTCGCCTTTGGCTTGCTCCAGTGGCGGGTTTGGCTGCGCCAGCGCCATGAGTCGGCCGTGGCCTTCTGGGCGGCGTCCAATCTGGCGTGTGCCGCCGGCAGCCTGATGGTAGGCCTGCAGACCGTGCTGCTGCCGGTCCTTATGATCGGACTGGGCAATGCGCTGCTGGCAATGGGCTACGTCCTGATGTGGCTCGGGCTTCGTCGCTTCGCCGGACAGCAGATCGAGTGGGCATGGCTGGTCACCCTTCCCCTCGCGATGGGCTTGCTGTTCTCCGCCATACCGTGGTTTGCCGATCACCCGCCTCACAGGGTCCACGCTAGCTCCCTGCTGATCATGGGCCTTGCATTGGCCTGCTTCTTCCAGGGCCGTTCGGCGCAGAGGAGCGAACACCTGGACATGCGCCGCGTCGCGATGGGCGCCCAACTCGCGATGTGCGCCGCCCTGGCGCTGCGGGCCTACGGCGTCTGGGAGGGTGAAATCCAGGGCGCCAACTTCGTCGGAGGCGGTAGTAAGCTGGCGCTGGCGACCCTGCTGATGTTGATCATCGGCCTGATCTGGAACATCTCCGTACTGCTGATGGTCGGTGAACGTCTGGCCAATCGCCTGGCCAACGCCGCGGACTTCGACGCGCTGACCGGCGTGCTGAACCGCTCAGGTCTGCGCCGCCGCGCGGGAAAATACCTGTCCGCGGCCCGCCGGGATCACGCCAGCTGCTACGTCATCCTGATCGACATGGATCGATTCAAGTCCGTCAACGACACCCACGGCCACAGCACGGGGGACCGGCTGCTGCAGCGTTTCGCCGAGGCGCTCCGCTTCGCCGTGCGCCAGGGCGACCTGGTGGCGCGTCATGGCGGCGAGGAGTTCGTCTGCCTGTTCTCCTCATCGTCCCCCGACGCAGGCCTGGAGGCTGCTGAACGCATTCGCGAGGCCTGCGCAAGCACTTTCGTCGATGCGGACGGCCAACGCATCGGCAGGACCGCCAGCATCGGGATTGCGGTCGTACATCCCGGCGAAATGAAGATCGACGCCGCCCTCGACCGAGCCGACGAGGCCATGTATCGCGCGAAGCAGGTCGGCGGCAATCGCGTGGAACAAGAGCTCTTGTCCGTACCTTCCGGCGTCAGAACTGCCACTGCGCCGTGATCCCCCAGACCCGGGGATCACCGGCGATCGCTCCGTAGTCTCCCACCCCATAGATGGGCTGCGTGGCCGTGACGTATTCCTCGTCAAACAGGTTGCGTATCCATAATGCGAACTCCCAGCCCTGTACCGTGTCGCCGATAGCAGCGCGTGCTCCCGTGATGCCGTACCCCTCGATATGACTCGCACGCCCGTGCTCGACCGTCCCGAAGGTTGCACTCCGGAGGTAGTGATCGATCCCGCCTCGGAACTCCAGCGAGCCCTGCAGGGGCTGGCGGTACATCAGGTTGGCTGCCAGGGTCCAGCGCGGGGCGTTGTAGAGCTGCTGGCCGCTGAGGTCGCGCGTATTACTGCGCGTGTCCTCGTCAGGGGCATTGGTGAATTCCTCGGTGATCGCGCGGTTGTAGGCTGCCGCCAGGCGCAGGAACCAGGACGTCCCCAGATCCATGCCCGCTTCCAATTCCACGCCCTGCAAACGAACCCGGCCGATGTTGAGCAGGTTGGTCATGCGGGGGTTGGGGAGGAAGGTCGCGTCTTCGTCGAAGGTCAGGGCCTGGTAGTCCCGCACGCGGGTGTCGTACACGGCCGCCGCCAGGGACAAGCCTCGCGCCGGAAAGCGCCCCTTGAGGCCGACCTCGAATGAAGTCGCCTGCTCCGGTTTGAACGTCGGCTTCACGGTTTCGCCGGTCACACCCAGGTTGATACCTCCACCCTTTACGCCCCGTTGCGCGGAAACATAGGTCATCCAGTTCTGCGTCAGCCGGTAGGTCGCGCTGAGGCCGCCGGAGATATCGCCCTCTCCATAGCGGTCACTGCGCTGGAACTCGCCACCGGCGACTTGGTCCAGCAGCCCCTCGAAGGTGAGCCCCCGGAAATCCACGCCCAGCAGCTCGCCCAGTGGCGTGAGCGCATTCAGCGCAAATAGCGGACTTGCCTGAGGGTTGCCGCCCTGCCGCGAGCGGCTGACGGTCGCCGTCTTGCGCTCGTGGGTATAGCGCAATCCCGCCTGGGTCTCGATCCGGTCGGTCCACTTCCAGGCGATCGATCCGTATGCCGAGGCACTGTCGGCACGCTGGCGATAGGGTGTACGCACGGTCATCCCCGCCAGTGTCTGCGGCGGGATCAGCGCGTCCAGCAGCAGGCCGCTGTTGCTGCGCGTGGCAAAGGGCAGCTGCTCACGCAGCAAGCCGCCGAACACCCAGGCCGCGAGATCCTCCCCCAGCAACGCATCCTCGCGTCCGGCCAGGTGCTGGCGCAGCAGCAGCAGGCCGGCGGTGGCGCCCGACCGCTCGCCGCGCCGCTGGATTCGCACCTCCTGGCTGAGCTGATCGTGCTCGTTGCGCAGGCCACCCGTAACCAGGCGCAGGGAGGTCGCGTCGTCATTCATCGGCGCAAAGTGCCAGTCGCGCCAGGCCGAGATGCTGCTGATCGTCACCTCCGGCGACCAGCGGTGGTCCAGCCGGGCGGTCAACGCATTCTGGCCGAGCCGGGTATAGATGTCCGCGTCGATGTCGGCCACGTAGTCCGACGGGTTCGAGGATGCCCGCTGGTATTCCATGTACTCATCGCGGGCGGTGACCGCGGGGCGTATGGGGGCGGCGAAGGCGAAGTAGCAGCAAACCTCGTCGACCTCGGCCGTTTCGGCGATCAGGCGCCCGGACCAGTCGGGATCGGGCGTCCAGAGCAGTTGCGCCCGCGCGCCCTGCCGGTGGCGATCATTGAGCTTGCGCCCGTCGTGCAGATTCTCGACCAGCCCCTCTCGCTGGCTGACATAACCCGCAATCCGCCCCGCCAGCCGATCCTCGACCAGGGCGCCACCGACATGGCCCCTCAGTTGGCGATCGCCGAAGCGGCCGTAGGAGGCCTCGATGCCGGCGTCGGGCGAGAAGGATGGTGCCCGGGTCAGGATGTGCACGGCGCCGGCCGTGGTGTTCTTACCGAACACGACACCCTGGGGACCCCGCAGCACCTCGACGCGATCAATATCGACGAAATCGAAGATGGCGTAGCTCTGGCGGGCCACGTAGACGTCGTCGATGAAGATCCCGACGCTGCTCTCGATGCCATCGTTGAAGGGGTTGGATCCAAGCCCCCGGATCGAAACCGAGGTCAGCCGCGGATTGGCGGCCATGGCACTCATGCCCGGCGCCAGCGAGGGCAACTGCAGCACGCTGGATACGCCAGCGTCCTCCAGCTGGCTGCCCTCGATGCTCGATATGGACACGGCGGCCATGAAGCCATCCGGCCCGGCATCCCGAGCCCGTACCTCGATGGGCGCCAACGTGACCGGATCACCGCCATCCTGACGCCCCTGCGCCGCCGCGATCGTCACGGCCGCCTGGGCCAGGAACAAGAATCCGCACAGCTTCGCCCAGGCCCTGTGCCCGAGGGCGGGGGCAGGCGAGCGCCTTCGGCGCGGCCGCCCGATCAGGCCGTGCATCCGGCCCGCTTCGCCGGCCGTAACCAAGGCCAGCAACCGGATGGAAAACCGGGGGGAGTATCCATGGGAGGCTTGGATGGCAATGCGGGCTTCAGTTATCGCGAGCGGCAGGAGTTCGGGCAGTCCTTTGCGCGAATCGCGGAAGGCCTGCCGTTGATGTTCAGGCCATTCTGGCACCGCTGGCAAGAAACGCCGGGACCCCTGGCAACTTTGACGGTCTTTGACTGCCACGGCGGCGTGTCCTTGCGGCTGACGCGGGTAAGCCCCGACAGTATCCGGGTGGAAGCGGCCGGTCATGAGCGCATGGTGGTTTGCGCCGAGGCGGCCCATAGCATCGCCGAGGCCATCGACGCCAGCGGACTGGCTCCATTCGATCGGATTCCGGCCAGGCCCCGTCTTCCCGTGTGAAGGTGGGCCGGCGCAAGGCCACACCCGCCACCCACGAGCCTGCTGCTGAATCCTGATCGCAAGGCGGCGCTAGAGCGGCAAGCCGCGGCTGGAGCTGACCAGCTTGTTGCTGGCGGTCCGCGCCACGATCTCGCAACGAGGCTGGCGGGTGGGCGATGCCGCAACACACGCCCGGCGCGCTCAAGACCTTCCAGAGGGCGCCGGAAGTCACTTCCCTCGCAGGGCCGTGACCCGGCGGTTCAGGTTTTCCCGCAGGCCAGGTTGGCCGGGATCGCAATGTCCATCATCCTCGGGTCCGGCAACCGCAGGCCCCGCATGAGGGCGATGTATTCGTCTCGGCCCTTGCCGGCGAGGCGCGGATTGAAACGTCGCTCCTCGCCGATGGTCGAGACGGTCCAGCCGCGATAGTCATGGGCGGGATAGACCAGGGTGTCGTCGTCCAGGCTCAGTAGCTTGTCGTGGATGGAATCCCAGGAGCGGCCAGGATCGCCTCCCTGGAAATCCGTGCGTCCCGTGCCGCGGATCAGCAGCACGTCACCGGTGAACACGACACCGGGGCCACCTGCCTCGAGCAGGAAGCTGAAGGATTCATCCGTATGGCCGGGGGTGTACAGAGACCTCAGCTGGAGCTGCTCGATCCGGATGGTGTCGCCATCCTGGACCTGTTGCGAGACGCAGGACGCCTTGCTCTGCGCCCCCATGAGCGTGACGCAGGAGGTCGCATCCCGCAGGTCCCCCAGGCCGGTCACATGATCCGCATGCGTATGCGTGTCGATCGCGCGGACGAGCCTCAGATCCAGTTGCTCGATTGCCTGGAGATACTGCGCAACATTCTCCTTCACCGGATCGATGATGACCGCCTCGCGGCCTCGGCCGCTGGCCAGCAGGTAGGTGTAGGTGCTGGAAGCCGTATCGAAGAATTGCCGGAACAGCATGTTGCCTCCTTCAGGCGGCGCGCCAGGCCATGAGGCCGGCGAGCAGCAGCATGGACACTGCAAAGAGTTGTTGGAGCATCGCGCCGGCGAATCTCGGGGCCAAGCGCCGTCCGGCGTACATGCCCGCGAGACTGCCGATGACGAAGGGAGCGCCGGCTCGCCAGTCGATGGCGTGCCCTGCAGCGGTGCCGATCAGCAGGGTGGACGCGCTGGTCAGGGAGATCGCGAGCAAGGATGTCGCCACGGCCGAGTGGATCGATAGCGGGGTCGCCGTACGCAACGCCGGCACGATGACGAATCCCCCACCCACGCCGAACATGCCCGACAGCATGCCGCTGGCGGCCCCCACGGCGGCCAGCAGCAGGGCGCAGGGACAGGACCAGGCGATCCTGCGGGTGATTGGATCAAGACGACACAGAGGTCCCCCGTGGGATTGCCCATCACCCGCCACCGCCGCGCGCACCACGGACGCCTCGGACGGGCGCTGCCGCGCCTGCAGCAGCAGCCGTGCCGCCACCACCACGAGAATCGCGCAGAATCCCAGCATCAGCGCATCGCCGGACACCTGTCCGGCCAGGCGCATGCCCAGTGGAGCCATCGGCAACGCCGCCAGCGACATCAGTGCTGCGGCCCGGTAACGGACGTAGGCCGCATCCCAGGCCACCACGGTGCCAAATGCCGCCGCAACGAATACCGCAAGCAGCGCCACCGGCGCCGCCTGGGTTACGGGCCAGCCGAAGCCGAGCACCAGCAGGGGCACGGCGATGACTGAACCGCCCGCCCCCGTCAGGCCCAGCACCAGTCCCGTCAAGGCTCCCAGCAGGACGCCCAGTTCAGCCATAGCGCGCCAGCAGTTGAGTCACTTTCGCCAGGCGCTCCCTGGCCTCACCCGAGGCCAGGCCCAGTTCGTCGAGTTCACGGCGCGTCACGCAGGACATCAGGTCGAAGAAAGCGCGATCCATGGCCTTGCGCACGGCAGCGAACTGCTGGACCACCTTCTCGCAGTCCTGCTCCGCCTCGATCATCGCGGACACCCCCCGCACCTGGCCTTCGATGCGGCGCAGCCGCGCCAACAGGCTTGCCTTGTCCTCGTTCCAGTCCGTCATCTGCGGGTTTCCTTTATACGGTAGGGGGTATAGTATACGCAGCATCAGGAGGATGTCCATGATCCAACCCCTTGCTGGCGGCATGCTGATCGGAATCGCCGCGCTGCTGCTCTACTCGACCCTCGGGCGCATTGCCGGCGCCAGCGGCATTGCCTACGGCGCGCTGTGGGGCGGCGAACGCCCCTGGCGACTGGCCTTCCTGGCCGGCCTCGCCGCAGGTGCCTGGCTGGCCCTTTGGCTGGGCGCGCCCGCGCCCCAGGCACCCTCGGTCGACGGGGCGGCCCCGGCGCTGACGATCATGGTCGCGGGAGTCCTGGTAGGGGCAGGAACACGCCTGGGCAACGGCTGCACCAGCGGCCACGGCGTCTGCGGCCTTGCAAGATTGAGCCGTCGTTCCGGGGTCGCTGTCGCGGTCTTCATGTCGAGCGGCGTGCTCACGGCGACGCTGCTGGGGATCCTGGAATGAGCGCGTCCAGGCTGGGCATTGTTGCCGGGGCCGCCAGCGGCCTGCTCTTCGGCGCGGGGCTCCTGCTCTCCGGCATGGCGTCGCCGGCCAACGTCCTGGGCTTTCTGGACCTGAGCCAACCGTGGAATCCGATGCTGCTCTGGGTGATGTCGGGGGCACTGTCGATCACCCTGCCCGGCTTCTGGCTGATGCGCCGTCGCGGCCGGCCCTTCGCTGCGGCGTCCTTTTCCGCCCCCGCCGGCGCCCAGGTGGACCTCCGCCTGCTGGCGGGCGCCGCGCTTTTCGGTGTCGGCTGGGGCATCGGCGGCTATTGCCCTGGCCCAGCCCTCGCCGGGGCCGCGCTGGCGGACCCCTCCGCCCTGCTGCTGCTCGCGTCGATGCTGGTCGGCGCCTGGCTGGCGGACCGCCTCCGCGCCCTGGCCTAGTTCGGCCTGCCGGCTGCCCGCCTCATCCATCGCACCGGTTGGTACGTATCTGCAGTGACGATCACTGGAGCGCGCGCATGAACAAAGGCTTGAGCGGATTTCTCGCAGCCCTGCTGCTGGGCTGCTGCGCGGCAGCCTCGGCCTCGCCCGTCGAGGTGCCGCTCGTGCCCTCGGTGGACCTGCCCCGATTCATGGGCGACTGGTACGTGATCGCCCACATTCCCCCCAGCATCGACCGCGATGCGCACAATGCCGTCGAAAGCTACGCGCTGGAGGGCGGGATCGTCAGCACGACTTATCGCCGCAGGCCCGGCGGCTTCGAGGCTCCGGAGAAAATCTCCCGCCCCGCAGGACACGTCCAGGCAGGAACCGGGAATGCCCTGTGGGCGATGCGCTTCGTCCGCTGGCTTCCGCTGGGCCTGGAGTTCCGGATCTCCCACCTGGAGCCGGACTACTCGGTGACGATCATCGGCCGCAGCCGGCGTGATTTCGTCTGGCTGATGAGTCGCAGCCCCGACATGCCGGAGGCGGATTACCGCCGCTATTCGGCCCTGATCACGAGCTGGGGTTATGACCCCGCCAAGCTGATACGCGTGCCCCAGCACTGGCCTGCACCAGGACCGGGCACGAATGCCACGGCGCCGGGAGAGCCGTAAAGCGAAGGGCCCCGCCTGGCAACCCCGGCCTGGCACTTGGAACATATTGTGTATATAAAAATATATACATAACATGTACGCGCCATTCCATTTCAGGCCTTGCCGTGACCCATCTTACGGATTTGCCCCCAGCGCCCGCCGGCCTCGGCGCCATCGACTCCCGCTCGCGCCGGAGGATGTCCAGCCGCCCGGCGCGCCGGGCGCGCCCCGCCTCCGGGTCGCCCTATGAACAAATCATGGACAGACACTCACGGCAGGCTGCCGGCGCCTCACGGGCCGCTCCGCCGGCCGACGTGCCTGGAGCGTCGCCCGGACCCGTGGCGGACCCCGACTTGCTGGCCGAACTCATCCTGGCCACCGGCCGCGGCGATGCCCGCGCCTTTCGCCGGCTCTACGATGGCGCAAGCCCGATCCTTCTGGGCCTGCTGATGCGCAAACTGGGGCGCCGCGACCTCGCAGAGGACGCCCTGCAGGACTGCTTCATCAAGATCTGGCAGAAGGCCGCGACCTACGATCCCGCGCGGGGGGCTGCCATCGCATGGCTGGCCACGCTGGCCCGCAACCAGGGCATTGATGCGCTGCGCAAGCAGGTGCCCGAGGACGGCATGGACGACCTGGAGTCCTTCATGGCCGAACACACGGGCGGTGACTCGGACCTGGAGCGTGAAGCGGACATGGCCCTGGCGCTCCGCCGCCTGGAGGCGCCGCTCGCCGCATTGGCTCCGCAAGTGCGGGCCAGCATCCTGCTGACCTGCTATGCCGGCCACTCCCACGCCGAAGGTGCCCGCATCCTCCGCGCACCCCTGGGGACGATCAAGTCCTGGGTGCGGCGTGGCCTGGAGCAGTTGCGCATCCAGGCCCTGCCCTCTGCCGCCGACAGCCCCCTCTGAACAGACCGCCAGCCCGGAGCCAGGCCATGACCTTGAGCAGCCCGCACTCTTCCGCACCCCATGCCGCCATTCTCGAGCAGCACATGCGGGATCTGCTGCCCGCCGTGAGGGCGCGCGCACCGCAGGCCAAGGCACTGCGGCGCCTGCCGGATGAGACCATCGCGGACCTCAAGGCCATCGGATTCTTCCGCGCCTTGCTGCCCCACCGGCTCGGGGGCATGGAGCTGCCGCCCGCCGAGTTCTTCCGCCTGCAGGTAATGCTGGGCGAAGCCTGCATGTCCACCGCCTGGGCGGGCGGCATCATCGCCGTGCATCCCTTCCAGATCGCGCTGATGGACCGCCGCGCGCAGGACGAAGTGTTCGGCGCCGACCCCGACACGCTGGTTTCATCGGCATATGCCCCGGTCGGCCGCGTGACAATCGCCGAAAGCGGCTTCCGCCTCAGTGGGCGCTGGGCCTGGTCCAGCGGCAGCGACCACTGCTCCTGGGCACTGCTTGGCGCCATCGTCCCCGGCGAGGGGTACCGGACCTTCCTGGTCCCGAGATCGGATTACCGGGTGGAGGACACCTGGCGCTCCATGGGCCTGGAGGGCACGGGAAGCAACGACGTCGTGGTGCAGGATGCCTTCGTGCCCGACCATCGCACCCACCGCCAGTCCGATGGCTTCCGGCTCACCAACCCCGGCGTAACGCCCGAGAGCCACCCGATGTACCGCATACCCTGGGGGCAGCTGTTCGTACGCACGGTTTCCTGTGCGGCGATTGGCGCCGCCAAGGCGGCGCTGGACCTATACATCCGCGCCGTTCAGGGTCCTGCGTCGAACGACCCCACCAAGCTCGCGGCCGACGTGGATACACAACGGCGCATCGCCGAAGCCGCGAACTGCCTGGACGAGGTGGAGGTGGTGATGTACCGCAACCTCCGGCAACTCCTGGACCAGACCTCGGCCGGCCAGGAGGTCTCGATGCTCGACCGGATCAAGTTCCGCTACCAGGCTTCGATCGTGATCGAGAAATGCCTGTCGGTCATCGACAGCCTCTTCTCCGTGGCGGGCGGCCGGTCGGTCTACAGCGGTAGCGAAATCCAGCAGCGCTTCCTGGACCTGCACGTGGCGCGCGCGCACATCGCCAATCATCCGGTTCCGTTCGCCCGCAACTTCGGCAATGCGCTGCTGGGCGGGGAGAACCAGGACTTCTTTGTCTGACCGAAGAGGCGGAGCCCAGCCTGACGGCCGGGCCGCCGGCATCCGTTATCCATTCGCGGGCTCGCAGAGCGAGTCCAGGCTCAGCATGAGGGCGTGCTCGCGCGCCGGGGAAACCACGGTCGTCGGAAGCACATCCCTGGGCTGCACGCGGCGGTCCAGCCAGAAATGTCCGGTGCCCAGGCGAGCGGCATCCTCCGATGCCAGCCAGACGATCGTGTCCGCGCCCATGCGGGAATCACGCAGGTACCGCTTCATCACGCGCTCGAAGCGCGGAAGCGAGCGGGCAACCCCAGGCGTCGCGACCCATCCGGGATGCATGGCATGGAAGGCGACGTCGGGATGGCGCCGCGCGAGGCTGGCGGTGGCGGCGACCAGGGCCCGCTTGGCCTCGGCGTAGGCCCTGACGCCGTCATGGCGGGCAGGTTCGGCCCGCGGATAGTCTCGGCTCAGGGACTGCAGGTACTGCCCTCCGGAAGAAACGTTGATCACGCGTCCTTGCGAGCGGCTCAGGAGCGGCATGAGGGCGCGCGTCAGCCGCAGCGGCGCGAGCAGGTTGGTGGCCATGGACCGCTCCCACCCCTCGGGCGTCCGCTCGTAGCGATCGAGCAGCACGCCGGCATTGTTGACCAGGACATCCAGGCGAGGCTCGAGGGACAGGATCTCTCCCGCCGCGCGGTCCAACTGCGCGCCCTCGGCCAGGTCGGCCTCGATCAGGCGCAAGCCGCTCGGCAGGCCGGCGAAGTCCTCGATGGCTTCCGCGGCAGCCTCGAGCCGGCGCGAATCCCTCCCCACCAGGATCAGCCGCGCACCAAGCCGGGCAATCTCGCAGGCGGCGGCCAGGCCGATGCCGCTGGTCGGGCCCGTGATGAGCACGGTCTTGCCGTCCATGAAGCGGCTGTGGGCCTTGCGCGGCATCGCCAGGTAGCCGCGCTCGGTGAAGCCGATCGCCGCAGGCAACAGCAAGCGCTGCGAGAAGGTGGGCGCTGACGCGCCGGCTGTGACGGGCGCGTCCCCGTCGAGAGCCATCTTGAGACCGGCCATGGCGCGACGGCCCAGCCGCGTGAGGAACGGCTGCAACAAGCGACCCGACAGGGCTCCGAGCCCCGGCATCCGCAGGCGCGCGGCATAGCTGATGCGCGTACGGCCGGCAGCCAGCGACAGCAAGCTGATCGAGTCCTCAGCCAGGACGCCACCGCCCACGCCCGTCAGGTGCAGGGATTCGCCGCTCCGCAGGCCGGTCAGACGGTATTGCATCACCGTGCCGCCGCCCAGCCCAGACAGCGTTACCCGGAACTCCGACCCCAGGCCCACGGGGCCTGGGGTGAGCTTCTGCGCCCGGCGCACTCCAGGATCCCATTGCTCGGCGGTCGAGAAATCCAGCAGGTAGCGAAAGCATTCCTGTATGGGACGCTGCACATCGATGTGTTTGTTGAGTAAGGTCTCGTACATGGCGTTCAGCGCACCAGTGGGCGAATTCTGGAAAAGCCGCCGTCGACGCCGACGACCTGCCCCGTGACACGGCGCGACTGAGATGAGGCCAGCCAGAGCGCAGCCTCGGCGACATCGTCGGCGTGATTGATGCCCCCCAGCGGATACTGCCGCTCCGCCGCGGCTCGCCCGGCATCGCCGGCCAGGATCTTCTGCGTCAGCGGCGTCTCGGTGATGCCGGGTGCAATCACGTTGAAGCGAATTCCCAAGGCGGCATGGCTCGCCGCCGCGGAGAGTGCAAAGCCTTCGATGGCCGCCTTGGCCGCCGCGATCAGTTCATGCTGGGCCACTCCGATGCGCGCCACCACGGAGGAAAACAGCACGACGCTACCGGGCGACGCTCGCCGTCGCATCAGCCCGACATATCGCCGGCTCATCAGGAAGGCGGAGTGCAGATTGATCCGCAGCGCCTCGGCCAGGTCCCCGGCGCGGGCGCGCTCCAGCGAGCCGACCTGCGATGAGCCGATGCAGTGGACGAGCGCCCCAGGGACGAGATCGGCAGCCTCCAGGCTCGCGAAGACCCCCTCGACCCCCTCTTCGCTGGCGGCATCGGCCTCGATCTGGCGAAACCCGGGAAACAGGCCCGCCAGGCGCTCAGCAGAGCGGCCCACGCAGATGGGCTCCAGGCCGCGTGCGGCGCCCAGCCGGGCCACGGCCTGGCCGATACCCCCGCTCGCACCCGTGATCAACACGTAAGTCATTGGCACCCTCTAGGACATCGCGATACAGGAGACTGTATCGCCCTAGACAGGTTTTGTATACATTTTTTGAAGCTTAAATCTATACCAAAGCTTTACATGGCTAGATTCTAGCGCCATACTGCAGGCGTGGTTGATCCGACGCTTTCCCGCTCATTCCCAGGCGTCCCCGACACGATCAACCGCCCTGGGCCGGCATTGCCGGCCTTTTTTTGCCCGGCGCATGACGCCGTCAGGCGGGTTCCTGGCCGCCTGACGGGGCCTGCAAGCCTTCGTGCACCAGCACCCGCTCGAGCGCATGCTCCATCACCTCGCGGCAATGTGCGGCCGCGGAGTACAGCAGCGCGTGGACCGAGGCATCCGCCATCTCGGCACTCTCGCATTCCAGGCTGTATTGCTCGAAGGCGTTGAGCTTGACCAGCAGGTCGGAAAGGTGGCTGGGACACTCGCAGCGCATGGCGATGGGCCGGCGCGTCATGGTGGCGAGGAACTGGGCGTCGTAGCGACGCGGGCCGGCAGGCTGGAGCAGCAACTGCTCCACGCTGCCACGCGGGGACTCCGCATAGGCGATCCCCAGCAGGCAAATCCTCGCCAGGTGGGCCGGATCGGCCGGCATACCCAGCGCGATGACCCCCTCTTCGTCCAGCCGTGCCAACGCCTGCCGGGTGCCGAAGCCGTACACCACCACCGTCAGGGCCGGCCGCAGGGCCGACCTCCGTTGCCGCAGGGCCTTGAGGGAGGGCGGCGCAAGCGTGGCAATCTCGACGATCAGGGCATCCAGCGACTCGGCGCCCGCCCCCTCGTCGCCCGATGCCGCCAGCAGCTCGATGTCAGTCCGCTCGCTCCAGGCCAGGCGCAGACGGTCCAGCAGCGCCCCGCCCTCGACCCCTATCCGGCAGCTCGCGCGGGCCTGGGGCGGCAGGCGGGGCGGAGCGCCCGCGAGACGGGCTCGAATCTGGTCGTCGCCCAGCGAGGCAACGGTGCCGATCGCATGCCCCGCGTCCACAGCCGCCTTCAGCAGCATCAGGCGGTCAATGTCGCTGCGGGAATACAGGCGCCCGTTGCCAGTGCTGCGGGCGGGCGTCACCACGCCGTACCGGCGCTCCCACATTCGGATCGTCGGAACCGGCATCCCGGTCAGCCGGGAAACCACCGCGATGCGGTAGGCGTCTTCGCTGGGCGGGGCGGAGGTCTTTGGGGCGGTGCTTTTCATCGAGGCAACCTTCAGGACGATGGGATCGCGATTTGTATAGCTATTGAACAGGAAGCGTTGTAGCATGAAGCTGTTCATCTATTGTATAGGAAACTGCCATGGACGATCTTCGCTCCCTGCCTGCTGTAGCCGATGATTTCGAAGCCGCCGGGCCGGAGGGGGACGTCGCTGCCGCCGAGGAGCACCGGCTCGCCGGCCTGTACCGGGAGCTCATGCTCGGCATCGGGGAGGACGTGAGCCGTGAGGGATTGGTGGGCACCCCGAACCGTGCGGCCAAGGCCTTCGACTTCCTGACCCGTGGCTACCGCGAGGACATCGATTCGCTGGTCAACGGGGCCATCTTCCAGTCCGCGAGCCGGGACATGGTGCTGGTCAAGAACATCGAGTTCTACTCTTTGTGCGAGCACCACATCCTGCCGTTCTTCGGCAAGGTCCATGTCGCCTACCTGCCGTCCGGCAAGGTCATCGGCCTGTCCAAGATCCCACGCATCGTCGACGTGTTTGCGCGCCGCCTGCAGATCCAGGAGAACCTGACGGAGCAGATCGCCCGCTGCATCGAGCAGGTCACGGGAGCGCGCGGCGTGGCGGTGGTCGTCGAGGCGCGGCACATGTGCATGCTGATGCGCGGCGTGGAGAAGCAGGCGGCGTCCATGCTGACCAGCAGCCTCAGCGGAGCCTTCCAGCAGGACGAGAGCTTGCGCAACCAGCTTCTCCGCTTCCTGCCTGCCTCCTCCGGGGAGCTGTGAGCGCGCCTCGCGCCGCGGATCCCGTCATGGCTTATGACTTCCCCGATAAGAAAGGCCACTACGGCCCCTATGGCGGACAGTTCGTCGCCGAAACCCTGATGTCGCCGCTGCGGCAGCTCTCCGACGCCTATGAGCGCCTGAAGGGCGACCCGGCGTTCCTGGCGGAAC
>JBPOHT010000021.1:0-12182 GCA_052035235.1 Pseudomonadota bacterium
GAAGTAACTCGCCCTTAGGCGAAATAAACCTCCAGAGATCAACAGCTCCTGACCGGCGTAGTCGCCGGCATCCCTGCTGCCGCTTCTAACTGAAAGCGCGCGCCCCTCACCCCCACCCTCTCCCCGCAAGCGGGGAGAGGGAGTAGCAGCAGTGCGTGCCTCGATACGCCGCTTCGCGGCACTCGGCATGAGCGGTTCGGGGAAAAGCCAGTTCACGTAGCGCGGGATCAGAAGCAGGTGCCTCTAGGCGAAGCAAAACGTATTCCGCCTTCCGCGAATGGCGGGATGCGCTTCGCTTTTCCGCCCTACTATCCTCTAGGGGATAGGGACAACTCAGTTCTTCGGCAGATCCAGGTACACCGGCCGCGCCGTATCCAGCACCTTGCACAGCTCCTGGACGCCATCCAGCACCTTCGGCGACTGGCGCGTCAGCGTGCTGGCGTCGATCTCGTAGAGCTGCTTGTGCGCCACGGCGCGCACCAGCGGCCACTTCTTCCAGAAGTCGCGGATCTTCTGCGGCATGTCCTGCTTGCCGAAGACGATCACGTCCGGGCTCGCGGCGAGCACGGATTCCACGTTCACCGGACCCGCCAGCTTGCGGCTGCCGGCGAAGGCGTTGACGCCGCCGCAGAGGGTGATGGCCTCGCTGATCGGGCTGCTGTCGTTGAGCGTGAACATCGGGCTCACTTCGATCTGGTAGAAGACCTTCAGCGGCGCACGGCCGCGGTACTGCTCGCGCAGGCCGGACAGGCGCTTGCGGTAGGCGGCGGCGGCCTTGTCGGCGGCCGGGCGGGTGTCCAGCAGCACGCCGAGTTGCTGCACGGCGGATCCGACGTCGTCGAGCTTGCGCACGCTGACCCAGCGCACCGGGATACCGACGGCCTGCAGGCGCTGGATGAACTGCGGCGAGGTGCCGCCGCCCCAGGCCAGCACCAGGTCCGGGCGCAACGCCAGCAGGGCTTCGATATTCACGGTGAAGGCATCGCCGACCACCGGCTTGCCGCGGGCGCCGGGCTCGTCGGTGTAGCGGGCCACGCCCACCAGCTTGTCGCAGGCACCGGCGGCGCAGACCAGCTCGGCCAGGTGCGGTGCCAGCGTGACGATGCGCTCGGCGGCCTGGACCGGCAGGACAGAGGAAAGGGCCAGCAGCACAACCGCGGAGAATGGTTTCATCAGAACATGCTGCCGGTGGCGAACAGGGCAAAGAAGGCGAGCAGGATCAGCAGTGCGCGGGTCTGCATGCGCAGCACTTCATCGAGGCTGGCCTGCAGCGAGGCCGGCACCACGACGCGGCCGTCAGGCTCCTCGGCGCGCATGGAGGCGCTGGACACCTCGGCCAGCACGGCCCAGGTGTGGGAGCGCCAGCCGTGCTGGGGCTCGGCCAGCAGCTGGCGCCAGGTCTGCATGGCGTCGTCGAGGCTGCCGGCCATGCCGTAGAGCAGCGCGGTGATGCGCGCGGGCAACCAGGCGCAGGCGCCGTGCAACAGGTCGGCCAGGCGCGTGGCGGGGCTGTCGGGCACGGTCTCGCGCAGGATGCGCGGCAGGCGGCTGAGGCAGCGGTACAGCACGGCGCCGACCGGGCCCAGCGCGAAGAACCACAGCAGCACGGCGAACAGACGCTCGTGCGACTGGATGAACAGGGCACCGAGCAGTGAGCGATGACCGGCGTCCGGCTGCGGGCCTCGCTGCAGCGCGGCGGCAAGCTGGGTGGCCAGTTCGCCGTCGCCGGCGTCACGGGCCTCGACCAGGCGGTGCACGTCCTCGGCGAGGTCGCGCGGCCCCAGGCACAGCAGCAGCACCAGGGACGACCAGGCCAGCTCGGCCAGGGGGTGCGAGAACAGCTCCGACAGCCACCAGATCAGCAGCAGCGGCGGCACCAGCAGCAGCGGCAGCGCCACCGGCGAGCGCCACAGTGTCGGGAACGGCAGCGCGGCCATCAGCGCCCGCACGTAGCCGAGGAACAGCAACGGTCGCCCCCAGCCGGGCAGTTGCCCGAGCAGGCGCTCCAGCAGCAGCGCGATGAGGATGCCGATGAGGTTCATGCGCCTACTTTACCTGTGAGCGCGCCGCGGTATCTCGTCCAGTCGAAACAGGGGCCGGGGTCGGTCTTGCGGCCGGGGGCGATATCGGAGTGGCCGGTGATGCGCTGGGGCGTCAGTCGGGGGTAGGCGGCCAGCAAGGCCTGCGTGACCCGCGCCAGGCGGGCGTACTGCTTCGCGGTGAAGGGCTTGCTGTCGCAGCCCTCCATCTCGATGCCGATGGAGAAGTCGTTGCAGCGCTCGCGCCCCTCGAAGCTGGACACCCCGGCATGCCAGGCGCGGCGGCCGAAAGGCACGTACTGGGTGACGCGGCCGTCGCGGAAGATGCACAGGTGCGACGAGACGCGCAGGGTGTGGATGGTCTCGAAGTAGGGGTGGGCCTTGGGGTCCAGAGTGTTGGTGAACAGCGCGTCGATCCAGGGGCCGCCGAAGCGGTCCGGCGGCAGCGAGATGTTGTGGATCACCAGCAGGCTGACGTCGTCAGCGTCCGGCCTCGGGTCCTGGTTCGGCGACGATAGCTGCCGGGCGCCGCGCAGCAGGCCGTCCGGCAGCAGGATTGCCGGGGAACCCGCCGCCCGCTGTGGTGTCGATGAAGCGGTCACGCTATAACCGTCCGCAGATTTTCCAGAAGAGTTCCAGGGGACCCCAACCAATGAGAAAGGCGCTATCCATCGCGCTGGGCCTGCTGCTGTCGCAGGGTCATGCCATCGCCGCCGCCCCCGCACAGCCGGCCTTCCCGGACCTGCGCATTCCCTATGAGAAGCATATCCTGCCCAATGGCCTGACGCTGATCCTCCACGAGGACCACAAGGCACCGCTGGTCGCCGTGAATGTCTGGTACCACGTCGGCAGCAAGGACGAGCCGGCCGGCCGCCAGGGTTTCGCCCACCTGTTCGAGCACCTGATGTTCAACGGCTCGGAAAACCACAACGACGAGTTCTTCCGCCCGCTGGCGGAAGCCGGTGCCACCAAGATCAACGGCACCACCTGGATGGACCGCACCAATTACTTCCAGAACGTGCCGACGCCGGCCCTGGACCGCGTGCTGTGGCTGGAATCGGACCGCATGGGCCACCTGCTGGGCGCGGTGGACCAGGCCAAGCTCGACGAGCAGCGCGGCGTGGTACTCAACGAAAAGCGCCAGGGCGAGAACCAGCCCTACGGCCGGGTCTGGGATGTCATCACCCGCTCGATCTACCCGCCGGGCCACCCCTATTCCTGGACCACCATCGGCTCGGAGAAGGACCTCAACGCGGCGACGCTGGACGACGTGAAGAGCTGGTTCCGCGCGCACTACGGCGCCGCCAACGCCACCCTGGTGGTGGCCGGCGACATCGAGCCGGCGGAGGTGCTGAAGAAGGTGCAGCTGTACTTCGGCGACATTCCTTCAGGCCCGGTGCGCGAGCGAATCGACGCCTGGCCGGCCAAGCGCCAGGGTGCCAAGCGCAGTGTGCTGCAGGACCGCGTGCCGCAGCCGCGCATCATCAAGGTCTGGAACACGCCGGGCCTGTGCGACCCCGACGCCACGCTGCTGAACCTGGCCGGCGGCATCCTGGCCGACGGCCGCACCAGCCGCCTGTACCAGCGCCTGGTCTATCGCGACCGCACGGCCACGTCCGTATCCAGCGCCAGCTATCCGTTCGAGATCGCCTCACCGATGACGCTGGACGCCTACGTGCAGCCAGGCGGCGATGCCGCGGTGGTGGACCGGGTGATGGAGGAGGAGCTGAAGCGCTTCCTGCAGACCGGCCCGACGCCGGTGGAACTGCAGCGCGCGAAAACGCGTTACTTTGCTGCACGCGTGCGCGGCCTGGAGCAGATCGACGGCCGCGCCGGAAAGTCCGGCGTGCTGGCCACCTACCAGGTCTACTGCGGCTCGCCGGACGCGCTGGCGGAAGAGGCCGACCGCATCCGCCGTGCCACCCCGGCCGACGTGCAGCGCGCCGCGCGCGCCTGGCTGGACGACGGCGTCTTCACGCTGACCGTAGAGCCCTTCCCCGAGTACAGCACCGCCGAATCCGGCGCCGATCGCTCGAAGATGCCGGTGCGCGGCGATGCGCCGGACCTGCGCCTGCCGCCGCTGCAGCATTTCACGCTGTCCAATGGCCTGAAGGTGGCGCTGGCGGAGTACCCCAGCGCGCCGGTGGTGCAGTTGAGCCTGCTGGTGGACGCCGGCTATGCGGCGGACCTGGGCGGCACGCCGGGCACCGCGAGGCTGATGCTGGAGATGCTGGACGAGGGCACGCCGACTCGCGACGCGCTGCAGATCGCGGCACGCAAGGAGACCCTGGGTGCGGAGCTGGCGGCGATGGCCGACCTCGACAGCTTCCTGGTGTCGCTCAACGCCCTGAGCGGGCGCCTGCCGGAATCCCTGGAGCTGTTCGCCGACGTGCTGCTGCACCCGGTATTCCCGCAGAAGGAGCTGGACCGTATCCGCCAGCAGATCATCGCCGCCGTGCAGCAGGAGAAGGCGCAGCCGGCCGGCATCGCCGCCCGCATCTATCCGCGCCTGATCTACGGCGAGGGACACGCCTACTCCGGCCCGCTCAGCGGCCTGGGCAACGAGGACCAGCTGGCAAAGCTGTCGGTGGCCGACCTGCGAGCGTTCTACGCGCGCTGGATGCGCCCGGACCGCGCCACGCTGCTGGTGGTGGGCGACACCAGCGAGGCCCGCATCCGGCCGCTGCTGGAGCAGCACCTGGGCGCCTGGAAGAGCCCGGCGGAGCCGGCGCCGCAGAAGCAGCTTGCCGAGGTGCCGCTGCCGCAGAAGCCGCGCGTGTTCCTGATCAACCGCAGCGGCAGCCAGCAGTCCTACATCCTGGCCGCGCAGCTGGCGCCGCCGCTGCGCGACCCGGACGACATCGCCATGCGCCTGGCGGCGGATGCCTTCGGCGGCGACTTCCTGTCGCGCACCAATCTCAACCTGCGCGAGGACAAGCACTGGAGCTACGGTGTGCGTAGCGAGGTGATGGCGACACAGGCACAGCGGCCGTTCGCCCTGCGCGCGCCGGTGCAGACCGACAAGACCGTGGATTCGCTCAAGGAGCTGCTGCGCGAGTACCAGGAACTGATCGGCAAGCGGCCGCTGCAGGAGAAGGAAGTGCGCGACGCGCAGGACCGGACCGTGCGCCGCCTGCCGGGCGCCAACGAGACCTCCGGCGAGATCGCGATGTCCTACGGCACGTTGCTGAAATTCGGCCTGCCCGACAGCTACTGGAACGACCTGGTCGGCAAGGTCGAGGCCCTGGACACCGGCGCGGTCAACGCCGCGGCGCAGCGCCTGGTGCAGCCGCAGGCCCTGACCTGGCTGATCGTGGGCGACCTGGAGAAGATCGAGGCCGGGGTGCGCAAGCTGGATTGGGGCGAGGTCACCGTGCTGGACGCTGATGGCAAGGTGATCCGCTAGCTCGCTGAGCTCCCTCTCCCGCTGACGGGAGAGGCTTGGGCGAGGGTATGGAGCCGTTGCCGAGGTGGAGGTGGAAGCTTCAATCAGTAGCGGAGTGCGTAACCGCCGCTGCACCACCCTCACCTCAATCCTCTCCCGCCAGCGGGAGAGGAAGACAAGCGGCGCCCCTGCATGGCGAGAGCTCCCTCGTCCATGCATCTCAGCTCTGCCAATGCATCATCAGCAAATAGAGCGAGGGAAACAGAAACAAAAAAGCCGCCGGATCACCGGCGGCTTTTTCATGCAGATGCGATGGACTTATTCCATCTGGCCCAGCGGGCGCGAGAAGGTGTAGCGCGCCGGCTCCACGATCCAGCGCTGCGCCGGTGCGGAGGGCGGCTCGCCCTGCACGATCGACAACGGCAGGTTCAGCACGAACAGGCCTACGCCCAGCACCGTGGCGACGGCGCTCAGCGGACGAACGAGAATCAGATCGGCCGCCATGGCGGCAGCGGACGGCGTGGTGCCGGCGTCTTCGCGGTACTCATCGGCCTGCGCCAGGTTGGCACTCAGGGCGAGAATGGCAGCGGCAGCGACGTGAGACAGTTTCATGACTTTCCCCCAACCTCGAATATCATGTAGCGTCAGCAGCTTAGGCGCCGCTTCGAAAGCTGTCAATCAAGTCCGACCACACTCAACGGTACCCATGGAGACACTCTACCTCGCCGCCGACCCGATCGAGGCCGAAATCCTGCGGGAGTACCTGGCCGCGCATGGGATCGCCTGCAGCGTGCTGGGCAGCGGCCTGTGGAGCGGGCGCGGTGAGCTGGGCGCCGACGTCTACCCGAAGCTGGTCCTGCAGGATGAACGCGACCGCCCCCAGGCGCAGACCCTGCTGCGGCAGTACGAGCACCGCCGCCATTCCCATGCCGAGTGGCGCTGCGCCTGCGGCGAGGCCTCCCCGGTGAACTTCGAAACCTGCTGGTCCTGCGGGGAGCCGCGGGCGACATGATCAACCTGGCCCTGTACCAGCCGGAGATTCCCCCGAATACCGGCAACCTGATTCGCCTCTGCGCCAACAGCGGCGCCCGGCTGCACCTGATCCACCCGCTGGGCTTCCGCACCGACGACGCCTCGCTGCGCCGGGCGGGGCTGGACTACGCGGAGTTCGTGGACATCCGCCACCACGCCGACTGGGCGGCCTTCCGCACCGCCCTGCCCGACTCGCGCCTGCTGGCCTTCACCACGCGCGGCCGGCAACGCTACGACAAGGTGGCCTACCGGCAGGACGACGTACTGCTGCTGGGCCCGGAGTCGCGCGGGCTGCCGCAGGAGCTGATCGAGGAACTGCCGGAGGAGCAGCGCATCTACCTGCCGATGCGCCCGGACAACCGCAGCCTGAACCTGTCCAATGCGGCGTCGATCGCGGTGTTCGAGGCCTGGCGGCAGATGAATTTTGAGGGCGCGAAAGAGGTCTGACGACTCATGCCCCTGTTGAGGGGCGCCGTCCATGGCGAGACTGCAGCCACTCGATTGAGCCCCAGGGCGGCCATCCATGGCCGCCCGTGATCCGCCGCAGGCGATGACATTTAGTCATCGCCAAAGCGCGGCGTATCACCCGCAAGCGGGCGAGGGGAAAGGCACAGGGGGTTACTCCAACTCCGCCCGCGCCGGCCGCGTGGCCAGCTGCATCACCGCCTGAACCGGGGTGATCTCACCCTGGATGACGGCGTTGATCGCCTCGGTGATCGGCATCTCCACGCCCAGCCGGCGCGCCAGGCGCGCCACTTCGGGGGCGGCGCGCACGCCTTCCACCACCTGCTGGATCTCCTGGATCGCCTCGGGCACGGTCTTGCCCTGGGCCAGCAGCAGGCCCATGCGGCGGTTGCGCGACTGGTTGTCGGTGCAGGTCAGCACCAGGTCGCCCATGCCGGCCAGGCCCATCAGGGTCTCGGGCTTGCCGCCCAGGGCCTTGCCCAGGCGCATCATCTCGGCCAGGGCGCGGGTGATCATGCCGGCGCGGGTGTTGGCGCCCAGGTTGAGGCCGTCGGCGATGCCGACGCCGATCGCCATCACGTTCTTGGCGGCGCCGCCGATCTCGACCCCGGCGAAATCCTCCGACGAATAGGCGCGGAAGCCGTCACCGTGCAGTCGGCCGACCATGCGGCGGGCGAACTCCTCGTCCTGCGCGGCGATGGTCACCGCCGTCGGCAGGCCGATGCCCAGCTCCTTGGCGAAGGTGGGGCCGGAGATCACGGCGATGGGATAGTGCGCGCCGACCACGTCGAGGATCACCTCGTGCACCAGGCGGCCGGTGTTGGGTTCCAGGCCCTTGCAGGCACAGGCGATGCCCTGGCCGGGCCGCAGCAGCGGCTTGAGGCTCTCCAGCGTCTCGCGCAGGGCGTAGCTGGGGGTGGAGATCAGCAGGTCTTCGCTCTCGCGCACGGCGGCGGCGAGATCGGACACGGCGGTCATCCGAGCCGGGAAGTGGCAGCCCGGGAGGTACTGCGCGTTCTCGCGCGCCGCCTCCATGACCGCCATCTTGTCGGCGTTGCGGCCCCAGAGGAAGGTCTCGGAGCCGCGGCGCGCGAGATGCACCGCCAGGGCGGTACCGAAGGAGCCGGCACCGAGGACGGTGATCGGCCCGTGCGGTTCCGACCCCTCAGTGGGTGGCGAGGGCGGCGCCATTCGTGTCCGCCTGTGCGCGTCCGGCCGCGGCCTTCTGCTGGTGCTCGACGTAGAGCGCTTCGAAGTTGATCGGCTGCAGCAGCAGCTGCGGGAAGCCACCGCGCTGCACCAGGTCGGCGATCGCATCGCGCGCGAAGGGGAAGACCTGGCCCGGACAGAAGGCGCCGAGCACGGCATGCTTCTCGGCCGGGTTGTCGAAACCGCGCACGATGAACACGCCGGCCTGATGGACTTCGGCCAGGAAGGCCACGTCCTCGCCCAGCTTGGCGGTGACGGTGACCGACAGCATCAGCTGGAAGTGGTCCTGCGGCAGCGTCTTGAGCTCGGTGTTCACCTGCACGTCCAGCTGCGGCTGCCACTGGCGGGTGAAGACGTCGGGCGCCAGCGGCACCTCCAGCGAAGCGTCCTTGAGGTAGATCTTCTGCAGCAGCACCTGGCGCGCGGGAGCGGCGTCGGCGGCGCCAGCAGCGGCGTTCGGGGTGGTTTGTTCGGTCATGGGTTGGAATCTTTGAGTAGCGGGTCGAGTTTGCCCGCGTGGTCGAGGGCGGACAAGTCGTCGAAGCCGCCGACATGGGTCTCGCCGACGAAAATCTGCGGCACCGTGCGGCGGCCGCTGATGCGCATCATTTCCTCGCGCACGCCAGGGCTTTCGTCGACACGGATTTCTTCGTAGGTGACGCCCTTGGAGCTCAGTAGCCGCTTGGCCATCACGCAGAACGGGCAGACCCGCGTGGTGTACATGCGCACCGGCTTCATGGCTACTTCACCGTCACCGGCAGGCTGCTCATCAACCAGCCGTTGATGCCGCCGCGCATCGGGTAGACCTCGGCGTAGCCCTGCTTGCGCAGTTTATCGGCGATGGCGCTGCCCATGGTGCCAAGCGCGCAGTACAGCAGTACCGGCCGGCTCTTGTCACGGAACTGCCCAGCGTACTCGTCGAACTTGGCGAAGGGCGCGTTGACGGCATTGAGCAGGTGGCCGCGCTTGAAGTCGGCTGCGGTGCGCAGGTCGATGATCAGCGGGTCCTTGTCGTTGATGAAGCGCACCGCTTCCAGGGCGGTCAGGCGCTTGCCGCCGGCCAGGTTGCCGTGGACTTCGTTGGCGACGATGAGGAGAACGACCACGGCCAGGGCGACGAACAGCCCGGGGTGGTTTTGCACGAAAGTGATCAGCTGGTCCATATCTACCGCTTCAAGGCCATTTCGGTCGGGTGCTTCTAGGTCCTATCATTATCGCATGATCCGCGCCTTCCTCGCCCTCGCCCTGCTGTTGCCGGCCATCGCCCTCGCCGGGGACGATCCGGACGGCGACAGCGCCGCGCCCAGCGACCGCCGTCTGGAGGAGGTCCGGGGGCGCATCCAGGAGCTGCAGGGGCAAATCGAGGGCAACAAGAGCCGCGAGGACGCCCTGCGCCGCGACGTGGAGACCGTGGAGAAGAAGATCACGGTGGCCCAGACCGAGATCGGCCTGCTGCGGCGCAAGGAAATGACCCAGCTGGCCCGGGTGCGGCGCGCCCAGGCGGAGCTGGACGAGTCCGAGCGGGAGCTGGAGGGGCAGAAGAAGGCCCTGGCGGCCCAGGTTCGGGCGGCCTACATGATCGGCCAGAACCCGGCGGCGCGGCTGCTGCTGAACCTCAGCGACGTGCAGCAGGTGGACCGCATGGTCACCTATTACGACTACCTGGCCCGTTCCCGCGCCAGCCGCATGCGCAGCATGCTGGCCCACGCCGACAAGCTCCGCGCCCTGCGCGACAAGCTGGACGACGAAGCGGCGACCCTGGCGGCGTTGCGCGCCGAGCAGCAGGCCGCGCTGGCACGCCAGCGCGGCCTGCGCCAGAACCGATCCACGCAGCTCTCGCAGCTGCAGCTCAAGCTCGGCAACCAGGAAAGCCAGCTGAACCAGCTGCGCGACACCGAACGCGAGGTGCAGCGCACCCTGGAAGCCATCCAGCGCGCACTGCGCGAGGCGGCGGCCAAGCCGCCTTCCCGCCCCAAGCCCGAGCAGGAGCCGGAAGCGCCCCGCGGGCCGGAGCAATTCAGCGACCGTCCCTTCCCCAGCCAGAAGGGCAAGCTGGCCTGGCCGGTGCGCGGGCCGCTGCTGGCCAGCTACGGCCAGCCCAAGGCGGGTGGGCGCCTGTCATGGAACGGTAACTGGATCGGTGCCGACGCCGGCGCCCCGGTGCGGGCCGTCTCCGCCGGCCGGGTGGTCTACACCGGCTGGATGCAGCGCTACGGCCTGATCGTGATCCTGGAGCACGAGGGCGGCTATTTCACCCTCTACGGCCACAACCAGGGGGTGGCGCACAGCGCCGGCGACCTGGTCCGCGCCGGCGAGGTCATCGCCCAGGCCGGTACCACCGGCGGACACGACCAGCCGGGCGTCTATTTCGAGGTCCGCAAGGGCACCATGGCCATGGACCCGAAACTGTGGCTGAGCCGCTGAACAGCGGCCCCTGGCCGATATGCTATCGTCATCTCCACGCTTGAAAACCCCTTTCCGAACCATGCTCAAGACCTATCGCACGCCGCTGGTGCTCGCGGCCGGCATCGCCATTGGCACCGGCATCACGCTGACCCAGGGCGTGCTGGCCGACAAGGCCACCGCCAAGACCGAAGCCCTGCCCTTCCGTGACCTGCAGACCTTCGTCGAGATCCTCAACCGGGTGAAGAGCGACTACGTCGAGCCGGTGGACGACAAGACGCTGCTGGAAAATGCGGTGCGCGGCATGCTCACCGGCCTGGATCCGCACTCAGCCTACCTGGACGAGAAGGAATTCAAGGACATCAACATCAGCACCACCGGCAAGTTCGGCGGGCTGGGCATCGAAGTGCAGATGCAGAACGGCTTCGTGCGCGTGGTGTCGCCGATCGACGACACGCCGGCCTTCAAGGCCGGCATCCAGCCGGGCGACCTGATCATCAAGATCGACGAGGTCTCGGTGAAGGGCCTGAGCCTGGCCGAGGCGGTCGACAAGATGCGCGGCGAGCCGGGCACCAAGGTGCAACTCACCATCGCCCGCGAGGGCGCCAATGCGCCGGTGATCGTCGACCTGGTGCGCGCCGAGATCAAGGTGGCCAGCGTCAAGAGCAAGATGCTGGAGCCCGGCATGGGCTACCTGCGCATCAGCAGCTTCACCACCGAGACCGGCGCCGCGCTGGAACGCGAGATGGAAAAGCTGAAGAAGGACAACGGTGGCGCGCTCAAGGGCCTGGTGCTGGACCTGCGCAACAACCCGGGCGGCGTGCTCGATGCCGCGGTCAAGGTCAGCGACGCCTTCCTCGAGAAGGGCTCGGTGGTCAGCATCAAGGGCCGCGAGCTGGCCAGCGCCCGCGACTTCACCGCCAAGCCGGGTGACCTGCTCAACGGCGCACCGATCATCGTGATGATCAACGGCGGCTCGGCCTCGGCCTCCGAGATCGTGGCTGGCGCGCTGCAGGACCAGAAGCGCGCGGTGGTGGTGGGCTCCAAGAGCTTCGGCAAGGGCTCGGTGCAGACCATCATGCCGCTGGGCAACAGCACCGCGATCAAGCTCACCACGGCGCGCTACTTCACGCCGAGCGGGCGCTCGATCCAGGCCAAGGGCATCACCCCGGACATCATCGTCGAGGAGCCGGGCTCGTCGCAGGTGCGCGTGCGCGAGGCCGACCTCCAGCGCCACCTCTCCGACGGCAAGGGCGGCGCAGACGCGCCCAAGCCCGCGACGCCCGAGAAGCCCGCGGCGCAACCGGCGGCGCCGGCGGAGCAGCCCAAGCCGATCGAGCTCGGCTCGAAGGACGACTTCCAGCTGCAGCAGGCGATCGCGCACCTGAAGGGCGAGCCCGTGAAGGGCCAGCCGCCGAAGACCGTCGCCGAGAACGCCAAGCCGGGCACCTGAGCCGGGCCCGGCGCGCCGCGCCTCACGAGGGAAGGTCGGGCGTTGGACGATTCCGCGCTGCTGCGCTACAGCCGCCACATCCTCCTCGAGGAGTTCGGCATCGACGGGCAGGAGCGCCTGCGCGCCGCGCACGCGCTGGTCGTCGGCGCCGGAGGATTGGGCTGCCCGGCGTCGCTCTACCTGGCGACCTCGGGCT